>JBEBXH010000075.1:0-28789 GCA_040391785.1 Victivallis vadensis | reverse complement strand
AAAACAAAGATTACCGCTACGACATCAAAGCCGATAACGCCGATGTATTCGTCAGTGAAATCGCCTTCAGCGCCGACCCGATCGAAAAATGATCAATACACCAATAAATCTCTACAGACTGAAGTTCTCAGTGCTGTCAATGAACCGGTCACAGCATAAATTGAGTTGGCGTTAAGCCGTGATGGCAAGGGACGCAAATACGGCAGGCTTGAAAACCTCGTTTCATTTTGCTTGATTTTGCCTATTAGCCGGAGAGTCCATATCCGAGTATATTGGTACATATTCGGATAAAAGAAAAAGGAAAGCCTGACCAGCCCCGTCGTTAGGCTGAAAAAGGGTGACTCGGCTATTACAGGCTTCCCAAATGGAATTATCAAATCATTTGTTTTTCAGGCTCTCATATTACGATCTTTTTTCCTGTTTTGTTGCTAATGCTGAGTAGGAACATAGCATCGAAGTTGTGGGTTATAATGAAATGGTTTTGTCGTGGCAGATGGAATCGTAAGCGGCGTTCATTATGCGAATGGCTTCGTAGGAATCACGGAGGGTGGTCTCGGGGCGTTTGCGGCGGCCGTCGATGGTTTCGACGAAACTGCCGATCAGGGTATTTTCCGGCTTGGGGGCCAGGCGGTGAGCCAGGTCTACGATCAGCCGGTCCGGTGAGGCATAGTTGTTGCCGACAATGTAGGCATGGCGGTCGAAATAGTCACAGGCAAAATAGCCCTTTGTGCCGGTGATTTTCAGGTTGCACTCCAGCGATTTTGGCCAAAGCAACCGGCGGCACGGTACTTTCTCCTCAAGGTTTGAGTACGAGGGATTGATAAAGTATTTGATGCCGTTTTCAAGTTCGCCGGTGATTGCGGCATGGTCCTCGACTTCCAGATGTGTACGTTGATTCCGGGCGGAAATGGCCTTGACGGTACGGAATTCCAGCCCGGTCAGCCAGCGAATCAGGTCGTACGGATGCGGATGATCGGTGATCGCGCCGCCCCGAAACACGTTCGCCCCGGGGTATATCGGAATGCATTTGCCGTAAGACAGTACCGGGTCGCCCCAGTTCGGGAAATAATTGCAGGGGCTCTGCGAAATATTCGTCAGGTAAATCGATTTGATCTCTCCGAGCCCGCCGGACCGTACGAGTTTGCGCGCATATTGGAACTGCGGGTTGAAATGTAATTCGAGCTCGCATTGAACCACCCGGTCATAAGAACTGCCGATTTCAATCATGCTGCGGCATTCGTCCTCGTCCATCGAAATGACCTTCATCATGTAGATGTGGAGTTTCTTTTCCACCGCCGCCAGAAACATCTGATAATGGTCGATGTTGTCGCTGCCGATCATCACGGCCTCGGCTTCCGGGTGTTTCTCGAACATGATCCGGTAATCATGGTAAGCCGGAATGCCTTTGACGGTACTCAGACGTTTCTCATCGAAGTCCGAAACCGCGACGATCTCGATCATATCGACATTGCGGTTTGCACCGCTCAAATAAGCCGGAATATGCGGGTTGGCGGTACCGGCAATCATCATTTTAATCCTTCTCATCTATGGCCTCCTGTATCCGGTTTACCAATTCCGAAACGTCCCCCATCACTCCGGAGCGCAGCTTCATCTGCTCGATTGGTCCTTCAACGGCAGGATGTTCACTTTCCGCAATCAACAGTTCCAGTTTTTTGTCGGTAGCCAGTACCATGCCTTCCTCGTTGAAGTGTCCGACAATTGGCTGATTGGTGATATGACCATGCGAAAAATTGGCCTTCAAGAAACAGATATCCGGCATCGTATCCGGCAGGCATTCATTGAGCTCGAATTCCGCACCGATACCGTTCTCGAAATAAGCCAATGCAAAGAGGATGTTCATTTCCGGCACTTTCTCGATTTTAAGACGGTTCAAAGGCGAACCGGCTAACACCTGAGCTCCATCCAGAGCCGCGGCAAATGTTTTATACAGAAAAACTTCCTCGCCCGAAGCAAACTTTTTCGGCCGCTGCCAGGTAAAGCGCAGCGAACACAATTCACCGCAGGTATTGTGAAACTGTTGTTCCTGAATATATTGCAGGATGGGATGGCTGCGCCAGTAAAGTTCTGCGTGCATAATTCATCACAGGTTTTTGATTAACGGTTTGTATTTTTTCAGGTATTTCGCGTTAAATTCGTCGCCGCCGGGAGCGTTGGCACTGCGCCAGACCGGTGGGGTGATGCCGCGCTCGACGCATTGGCGGATGCACTCGATCTCCAGCCAGTGCGCGATCGTGAAATCGATCACGTTCGACACCGGCGCGATGGGGCTGTCGAATCCCGGCACGTTCACGGCGGCGTCACCCACCGGATTATAGTCGTCGATGCAGACATCCGCCAGGTCAAAAAGATTTTTCTTTGAGCTGTGACGGATGAAGTGTTCCGGCGGCATTTCTCTCTGCCAATATGAGCTCGAAACGGCGATGATTTTTACCCCGGCTTTTTGCGCCTCCAGCGCAGCGTCGATGGTCGCCGCATTGATCCCGATGTTGTGGAAAATGATCAAAACATCGTCTTTCTGCAGGTCGTAATACTTCATGATTGCGGCACCGTAATTTTCGGTACGCTCGAGCTCCAGATACTTCAACGCCTGATTGAACACCGAGAGCCCCGTTTCCATGACCGGATTGATATTGCTCAGCCCGCCGGCGCGGAAAAACATTTCGCCCATCACCAGCGTGGTATGTCCACCGCCGCCGTAAACGCTGATCAGCCGGTCCGCGGCAATCGCATCGGCCATCAGTTTGCCTGCCGCCCGGATGTTTTCCGCCTGTTTTTCCTTTACCTCGCGCAGATTGGCGATGATACGTTCCAGATAACCAAAGTCTTCCAGCATAATTACCTCTTTATTACTCTTTTATAGTTTTCACCGATGCAATTCCACAGTTTGAGCGCGTCCGGTGCCGCCAATACCGTGCCGTATCCGCCGCGATACGTCCACGCGGCAATCCGGTCCACCCCGAGGGATTCGTACAAATCAACCACCCGGTCGATCTGCTTGAAATCGTTCGGCTGCTTATAATATCCCATTAACCAGCGCTCCGATTTCTTGTTATAACGCTTTGCAATTTCTACTGTCCGTCTGGTGATCTGTTCAAAGAAAATTTCCGGCAGTTCCCAGGCGATAATCGTGGTCGAAAACACATCGAAATACGGGCATGCCGCCACCATGTCCCAATTGTCATAACCACGGTACTCGGTCACATAGTAACTGTTCAGCGTGGCATGGACGCAACAAGTGATTTCCAGTTTCGGGTCGATCTCCTTGATCCTGCGCGAAGTATCCTCCAGAATAAACAGGGCCTCGCGCCAGCGGAACTGCCTGACGTCGTCATTCATAATCCGGGGCATTTCGTAGCCGTAATACTCCTGGAACTTCTTCATGCAGACCGGGCAGCGGCAGGTCCACTCGTCCGCCACGCCGCCGGTAATCGAAGCATAGGATTTGGGGAACGCATAATGCGGCTCGTCCCAGAAAAATCCATCCGCTCCGGCCTCCCGTGCCAGCGTCAGGCACAACCGCTGGAAATAATCGCGGAAACTGTTGGTATTGAAGCACGCATAAGGAAGTTTCTCGCCGGTTAATGCCGAAACCTGGCGGTTTTCGATATTGTCCTGCAGAAACTTGCTGACTTGCTCGCCGCCGAAATACTTGCCGATGCCCCACGGATCCAGCAAGACGCGCAGCCCGAGCTCATGCGCCTTGTCCACGATCTTCGGAATATTCGGCCGCCAGAAGTCAAAGTCAAACTCCGTCACCGCCAGAATGACGGTTGTGCATCCGTGTTCTTTCATTTCTGCGAAATCCGAAGCGGCGTGCTCAACATAACCGAGCCCGTAATAACTGATCGCCGTCTGAGTGATTGCCATTTCTCATTCCTTTGTGTATTGCAGTAAAGTTGTTTCGTGTTGGCCGGATTCAATAGTGAATTCGGCCAGATTCTCGCTGACGGTCACGCCGCGCCGCAGGTTCTTGACCTTGGCAGGGTGCTTCAGGCGGATTATCTTGTTTCCGGGATTCTGCGAGTGCAGCATGATGAAACTCTGATTGATATTGAATACGTCACCGGGCTCGGTGTAGCAATGGACCCCGGCGAATTCCGCACACTGCCGTAGCAATTCCAGCGACGGCGGCACCGGGCTGTAAATATGGCGAATTCCTTCGTGCTCCTTGCAGGTTGCCGACGCTTCAAAATACGGGTTCAACTGGTACGATCCGATCCGGGTATTTCCGGAATGCTTGATGAAATCGATCCCGGTCAGGTCTTTCATATTTTCGATCTTACCGCCGGTATCTTTCAAATAGCCGGGGGCGTAAACCCATAGTGCGACGGCATTTTCGCGGCGCAGCTTGTTCGTGATGGCTTTCCGCATTTCCGAAGGCAGATAGAAAGCATTCAGGAAAACATAAAGTTTATACGCGGGCATTTGCGGATGGCGAATGTCATCCAGCAAATAGAAATCCGACGGCGCGCCGATACGCGGCAGGATATCAAGCATGTCGGCGGTAAACGGCGAGGTCAGCTTGTCCAGAGCGATCGGGTCATCGCTGTGCAGCACCGCTTCCCGCTGCTCGTCGTTCAGGAGCAATTGCGGCAGCTGCGAGTTAAAATAGAACATGCTTTCCTCGTCACAGAAGACAGCGATTTCGGCCACGGATTTTTTCGAGACGTTCAGGGTGGCTTGTTCCAATTCGACCATGTGCTTGATATCGCCCATGATTTTGGGGTCGTGAAACGAATTGTTGTCGCAGAGCAGGAACCACCAGAGATTGTTGCCGTAAATCAGCGAATTGGCATAGCTGCGCCAGTTGACTTCCAGCGTCTCCTTTTCGCTTTCGGTTTTATAAAAAGCTTCGCCGGCGAAGAGATGAGTGCGCATGTCCGCCTCGTCCCAGTACAGTTTGCCATGCAGTCTCAAGCTGGCGGTATAAGCGCTGATGAAGTGGCCGGATGCGCCGCCGCGCCGGGCCATGTAGGAGGTCGGTGCGCAGAGAAAATCGATTTCCGGCGATGCCAGAATTTTTTTCAACCCCTGAAATCCGAGATTATCCAGGCGCTGCATGACCCCGCCGTCGAGCGCCGCGCTGTACCCGTAAAACGCCCCGGAGAGCTTGGAACTGCCGTGCGTATGCACGACTTTGCCCATTTCGATGATCGTATCGGCGGTTACGTCGCTCAGGAAGCGCCGGTAATCGACCACCGCCCGCGCCGCCACAGGATCGCGGAAAAACCCGTCCTCGCTATGGTTGCGCAATTCGACACTTGGTATATCCTTGTGTATGACGTCACCGAAACGTTCCTGTTGCCACCCCGCGAAACTCGCGCGGCAGTGATCCGAATAATCGACCATACCGTTATAATACCCCCACCAGAACCACTCGGACGACTCGCCGCCCGCGGGAAGATAGCCGATCACGTGCTTTGACAGTAGTGGCGAGCTCTCAAAGAAATCGACGAGGTCGCCCAGCATTTCCGCCGAATCCTGCCGCCAGCGCCGGCTGCAGAAAGATGGCTGCATGGAATATTCGTCCGGAGCCTTGCCGTAAGTCCGGAAATATGTCGCCGCCGCCGCCCGCGCCTCGATGGTGTCGGCCTTGACGATCCGCGAACATTCACCGGGATATTGGTCCAGCCACCATTGCGGGACGTTCAGTTTGATGCGGACGATCAGCCGCGCCTGCGGACAGGCCTCGATAAATACGGTGAAACGTTCCTCAATTTTGGCGAAATCGTATTGACGTGGCCCGGTCCACCAGCCGAAACAATTGCCGCCCAGATCCAGGAACGGCCACAGAATGTCGGCGAAGTACTGGACGCCCGCTTCGGCAAAATCCCCGGCGCTGAAATGGCATTCCCCGGTCGTCGCCCGGATGCCCGGCATCATGCACATGCCCGACTCCCGGACGCCGTCGATTTCCAACACCGGCACCCCGTCCTGAATTCCAATTTGCGCGTTCATGTTATTTCACCAGTTTAATAACCGGGCATTTGCCGCGCACCTCCGGCGGGATACCGGAAATATGAAGGTTGCCGTCGGCATAGCGCAGCGTGAGTCCGGCCTCACTGCCCAGAAGCTCGGCCCGGCTGAATTTTTCGGTGCAATGTGGTACCGTGATTGAACCATTCGTCAGCCAGTGCAAATAGAGATAATTCACCTCCCCGGTAGCTGACGCACACCCGTAACTCCCGCCGGAGAGCCGCGAATGCCCGGCCCGGTAAATCGCCTCGCCGTTGACGCGCATCCAGTCGCCGATTTCCTCCAGCCGCTGCTGTTCGATGCCGTTGACGCTGCCATGGCGGTCCGGCCCGATATTCAACAGGATATGCCCGGCCCCGGCGGCGACCCCGGTCATCATCATGATAATCTCAAACGCGCTCTTGTAGTAAGTATCGGCCGGGAAATAGCCCCAGTGACGGTTCATGGTGATGCATCCTTCCCAGATCCGGTCGGGATCGCCCGGCGGAATCAGGCTCTGCTCGGCCGTGTGAAAGTCCTCCGGCAGCAGCGAGCGGTCATTGATCAGGATGCCGGGCTGAAGCTGCCGTATCATGGCGTTCAGCTCTTTCGACTTGAAATCTTCGGCAGTCAACTTGCGGCCGCCGCTCTGCGCGACAATATTATCGTACCACAGGAGATCGATTTTCCCATATCCGGTCATCAATTCCCGCAATTGTTCATGCGTCAAATCAACGAACTTCCCCCAGCCCGCCGGGTCAGCGTCCGGACCATTGGAAAACGCTGGGATACTCCAGTCCGGCAGTGAAAAATACAACCCGACTTTCAAGCCGTGCTTGCGGCAGGCCTCCACATACGGCATGACCAGGTCGCGCCGCGGCCCCTGTTTGACCGCGCTGCGCTCCGTGGTGGCCGTGTCGAAAAGACAGAAACCGTCGTGATGCTTGGTCGTGAGCACCATATAAGTCATGCCGGCACGCTTTGCCAGCAGCGCCCATTCCTCCGGGTCGTACCGGTCGGCCGTAAATTCCGGGATAAACGCATCATAATCCGACAGCGGCATATTTTCCTGATGCATCATCCATTCGCCGCGTCCCGCGACCGAATAAACACCCCAGTGAATAAACATGCCGAGCCCGGCTTCCTTGAACCAATTCATTTCCTGATCACCTTATTTTTCGATTTTTCCAAATGGAGCCCATTTGCCGGGAGCACCGGCGGTAATGCAAATCCAACCCGCGTATGCCTTGGCCGGTACACCCGGATCGGGATCGATATTCAACACCCGGTCGCCTTTTTTCCAACTGCCGCCGGTCGGTGCGGAGGTACCCGGCACATGGCGACGATCCACGATGTACGGATCGAGTATCCGGTGGTTTTCGGGGTTCGGCGTTCCGATCATGATGGCGTTGTGGTATTTTTCGATGCCTTCGCCCTGATAACCGTGCCGGGTTTTGTCGATGAATATCGTCCCGATGGATACCAGCGCGTTGCGCCCGTCCGGCCTTTGCTTGATGGAGCCCCAGAATACGCAGTCGATCAGGTGCAGCGGCGTGGGGCGGTTGTAATCGATGGCGAGCGGTACGGCGTCCGGCTTCTGCTGGCGGATGGCCCAGGACTGCCACGAACCGTCGAAATGCCGGACTCCGGTCAGAATGATCGGAAAAAAGTTTGCCCCGGAATTGGTTTCCGTTTCAATGGGCGACTGTCCGCTGGTGGCGAGGAAGGGCCCGGCCCATTCGCTCCAGGCTTTATTGACCTGTACGCCGCCGGCGTCGATCCAGATGAAACTCTTTTTCGGGTCCGTATCTTCGCCGGGGGCCCGGTAGCCGTTCAATGCGGTAAACAGGATCTCGCCGCCGCGGATTCGAACGCCGTTGATCGCGTTATTCGTGCCATCCAGAATCGCGTTGTCGAAGTGGATATTGGCCAGATTGCCGGAGCTGCCGATTATGCCGTACTTGCTGAATGTTATCCGGACCATGTTGTAGTTATGAAAAGCCACATCGCCGCCGTTATTGGCCTCGCCGCCCAAAATCATGCCGGTCGAAATATTCTGAATCCGCAATGAATTGAAGGTTACAAACTTGGTAAACCCCCGCGCCCCTTTCGGGCCGATATGAATGCCGGTGATATTGTTTTTGCCGGGTTCGTTGATTTTGTATTTCTCCAGACACTCCTTGTCCCGGCCGTCGAGAGACAAACCGTTCACGGTCAATCCCATGCAACCGTCGATATTGAACATGATACTGTCGTCGCCGCCCAGCCAGCGGAAGTAGCTGCCCTGTTCGCTGACCGCTTCATTGCGGTTGGTTTGGTGATTGGTCTCGCACTCAATGGTGATATTCCATTTTTCGATGATATTGATGGTTTTGGAAATGCCATAGAATTTCGGTGGTCGCGGAATATAAAGTACTGCGCCGGGAAAGGTCGGCAATTGGTCACGAAGATGTTCCGGGTTCAATGGCGGCAACGCATCAATCGCCCGCTGAATTGCCTCGGTTTCGTCCGAGCCGTCGCCTTTGGCGTAGTCGCCCAGGTTAATCCGGTACGGAGTTTGCGCTTGTACTGCGATCAGTCCGATTAATACGGCAAGCAAGGTTAAAATTTGTTTTCGGGTCATTATCTTTTCTCCTGATTATTGTTCTTTCCAAGGGAGCCGGTTGAAGGCGTCCGAACCGTTAAATTCGTTATCGTCACGGCGTGCGATTTCGAGGTGACCGTCGATCATGATGACATTGGCGGATGCCGCGTGCCTTGTCGAGATCACCGTGCCCGCGCCGCTGGTCCGCAACGGGTACATGTACGGGTAATGGTTGGCGTTGTTGTAATTATAATCGCCAAGCAGTACCAACTGACTGGGGTTCTTCAATCTCGAAACCTTGCGTTTTGACATCAGGCCGATTCCGAAGTGCCTGAAAGGCGGCGTGTTGCTGAGGGCACGATTATAACCGTTGGCCGGAGGTTCCGGAGTGGGGCAGCGCCATTGCTTCATAGGCGACTGTGTCATCTTTATATTTGGAATGTAATAAGGCTTAAGCATATATTCCCAGGTCACACCGTAAGCTCCCGGATAGTAAAAAAACAGCGCGTCCCCATTAAGCGCCCCGCTGGCAATGGAGACCTCAACCGCAGACGGAGGAATGTAGTCTTCATTATCCGTAGTGTACATGTGCATCGAGGTGCCGAGCTGCTTCTGGATATTGGCGCATTGGGTCCGGTGGGCCTTCTCGCGGGCTTTGTTCAGGGCCGGCAGCAACATAGCCGCCAGTATGGCGATGATCGCTATAACAACCAACAGCTCGATAAGTGTGAAATTTCTTTCCGCATGAGACTTACTTTCCTGTTCCATAATCTGTTTCCTTTTATGGTTGATTGTGATGTTTCAATTCAGGTTTGATTAATACGGTCGATTTTTCGATTTCGCCCAGCAGCATTTTGATGGCCGCTTCGGCAATCGCCTGTTCGTTGATATTCAATGACGCGAAATGATGCCCGCCGGAAATCGGCGTGTCGAACATGCCGACACACTCGATCTCGCCTGGCAGGTTCGGCGAAATTTTGCGCAGGACCGGATGGAAAATGTTGCTGATCGTCGAGTCGCTGTAGGCGAAAAATGCGTCGGGGTGGTCGCTGGAGCTGAACGCCTCGCGCAAGGCCAGTTCGCGGTCCGCTCCGGCATGCAGCCGCCAGAACAGCCCTTCATTGAAAACCATGCCGTATTCGCGGCACCATTTCAGCATGCTCTGCATGATCTGCACTTGCATCGACGAATGCGGCCCCGTGTAATTCGGTTCGCACAGGGCGGGAAATGCAATATTTCTGTAGCCGCGCCTGTGGAAATACTCCACCAGAATCCTCCCGGCCGCCTCCGTATCCGTCAGCACGTAACCGGCGTTTGCGATCGGCCTGAAATGGTGGTAGCGGATGATGAAGACGGTATCGCGGAAAATATCCGGATTCTGCTCGATATATTCATACGGCACATCCGTATAGCCCTGCACGATGAACCCCGCCGGCTGCTGGGCCGCGGTCATGAATCCGATGAATTTCATGATGTCGTCATGCTGGTTTGCCACGGAGTTGTCGATGGCCACCGGGTACAAGGATTTTTCCATCAGTTTGCGGGTGATCGCCGCGGACATTGTCAGGAACACATCCCCCTGGCTTCTGGAAATCAGCGCCACCGCATTGCTGACCGGCTTCGCCAGGTCGGCGGTAATAATGGTGCCGCGGCGTGGCGCCCGGCTCAGCAATCCCTCACTGGCGAGCTTATTCAGCCCCATCGCCACCGTCCGCTTATCCATCTCGAACATTTTCGCCATTTCGGCATCGGTCGGCAGGCGATCCCCCTTGCGGTAATGCCCCTTCAGCAGGCTTTCCCGGATCGAATCGGCAATGATGTCTTGTTTCAACTTATAATCAGGCATAATTAAAACCATTATTAATTTAATCCATGCTTTAATTATACACTAATGATGAAAGAAGTCAATACATCAAATCAAAATTTTAATTAAAAATAAAAAAGCAATCAACATCACGTCGAATCATGAACATGAATTATAACTTGCCGGAAAACCCAGATATCACAGTTTTTCGTGAAGTATTATTGGCAATGTATAATTTCCCCTCTACCAGGAATACAATGCAGCATAGATAACAATGACAGCGATCACGTTCGGCCTCAAGAGACCAGTTTTGTTTTGCGAAATTTTACTTATCTGCCGAAGAGTCCGTATTCAGGTATATTTGTGCAAATGGGCAAATATTGGGAAAGAAATAGGAAAGCCTGACCAGCCCCGTCAAAGAGTTGAAATGAGGATGACTCGGCTTGATCAAGCTTCCCCAAATTATGTTTTATGCTCATCGCCACTGCTTGATATGCAGGAGTCTAATCAGGATTTTGATATTTCCGACAAATGGTGTATGGTTGATTTTATTCAATAATCCATTGTAAATCGCCATTTATGAATTAGCTTATTACAGTTGAAATTAATGGAACTTCATTTATGGTTGTCAGCTCAATATGAAAAACATCATTTACCTGCATACGCATGACACCGGGCGCTGTATTTCGCCTTATGGTTACAGCATGAACACGCCGAATCTGGACCGGTTTGCGCGCGGCGGTGTTCTTTTCCGGCAGGCATTCGACTGCGGTCCGACCTGTTCACCCGCCCGTGCGTCATTACTGACCGGGCAGTACCCGCATCAATGCGGCATGATGGGGCTGGCTCACCGTGGTTTCAGCTTGAACGATCCGTCAAAACACCTGGCAAATTTTTTGAAGGCCAATGGGTATTACACCGCATTGTGCGGGATGCAGCATGAAACGACCGCCGATAAGGTGGCATCTCTCGGATATCTTGAATCCTATCAAGGTTCGAATGTGATGGGGCACCGGCATGAGGAAATGGGATGCGATGCTGACAATACCGATCATGCCTGCGAATTCATCAGGCGCAAACATCAGCAATCATTTTTTCTCTCGCTGGGCCTGTTTTCCACCCACCGGCAATTTCCGGAAGTGCCGGACCCGGAAGACAACCCAGGCTACCTGATCCCTCCCGCTCCAATCCCCGACACCCCGGACTGCCGCGCCGATTGGGCCGCTTTTTCCACCATGGTCCGCCATGTCGACCGGTGTTTCAACAAGGTATTCGAAGCTTTGAAGGAGAATGGTCTGGAGGGCGATACGTTGGTGTTTGTGACGACTGACCACGGTCCGGCGTTTCCCGGTATGAAATGCCATTTGAATGACCATGGCAGTGGCGTCATGCTGATGATGCAGCTTCCCGGCGCTCCCCGCGGCATTGTGACGGATGAGCTGGTTTCCCAGATCGATATTTACCCGACTTTGTGCGAATGGGCGGGGTTGGCTGCCCCGGACTGGCTGGAGGGCAAATCTCTGATGCCGTTGATCAACGGCGAAAAACAGGAAATCCGGGATTCGGTTTTCTCCGAAATCAATTTTCACGCGGCCCGCGATATGCAGCGCAGCATACGCACCAAACGTTACCGCTATGTCAGGCGCTACGACGAATATCCCAAAATCGTCCTGCCCAACATCGATGATGGCCTGACCAAACGTTTCCTGCGCCGCGAAGCCGGACTCGAAGAGCAGCCGCGCATCCCCCATGAACAACTTTTCGATTTATACCATGATCCTGCCGAAGGCAATTCCGTGGCGGAAAATTCCCGTTATGCAGAAATATTGAACGAAATGCGTCTCAAACTTGATCGATGGATGCAGGAAACCAATGACCCGATGCTGAATGGAATGCCGCAGCCGCCTCCCGGAGCGCGGTTGAACCGTCAACGCGGCATGAATCCACAGGACTGCGACCTGGAGTAATCCAGTGGCGGTTGATCAAGCGTAGGCAGAAGGATTCCCGATAACATATATGGATAAAGACGTTCGAGGTATGCCGGGTAACTCTCACCCGCCAGCCGCGGCCAGTTTCCGAAATACGGTTTACCGGCCGCAGTGAATTTCGCCATTTCCTCTTGAAAATCATGCAGTTCCGGTTTACCGGGGATCTGACCGAAATTCAGTACCTTGAAAGCCGGTTCCGCCAGTTGCGCCGCGGTCAGCTCGTCATTGCGCCCGCAGTAATGACAATATGCCCCGCCGAAAGCCTCAGCCAACCGGCGGGAATACGACATGGCGAATTCGGCGATCTGGTCAGGCCCGAGAAGCGCCGTGGTGTCCTCGCAAATACGAATGCCGAACGTTTTCGAGTACAGGTTCTGATAATGCGAAACCGTCAGCGGCTCGCCGATGGCCTGTTTCATTGCCCGGATCAGTTTTTCCAGCAGCGCGGTACAGAATTCCATCAAATGGTGCACCGCGTCCGGATCGTCGAACATCGCCAGAAAAATCTCATCGCCCGCCAGCAAATGTGCCAGGTCAAAAGGTCCTTGTGTATCCATCGGATATACGGAGAGCCGGCCGCCGAGCGTTTCGACGAAGTATTTCATCATGTCGATGCCCCGGGCGAACGTGCCCCGGATTTCGACCCGGTCGATATCGAGTTTCTGGGCTTCAGCCAATGTCAAATGTGAATGCAGCCACGGCATTTTGTCCGGATAAAACTCCTGTTCCAAACCGAGGCAGGCGAGCACGACTCCACAGCCGAGGTTCGGGCGGATGGACGGTACAAGGTCGCTTTGGCCCTCCAGCGCCGCCATGGCCTTGCGCAGTTCCGCGGCCAGCATCAGCTGTGGGTCGGACGCTGCCTGCAGATAATCCGGGTCCGGCAAGCCGGCGACGGCTTCGGGTAATTTACCGCCGAGAAAATACAACGGTACCGGCAATTTTTCTCTCCGCCAGAACTTCAACTGTCGTTGTTCAGCGCGACGAATCTGCTCTTGTTTGCTGTCCAGATAATCGAGTGCGGCGGTAAAGTCGATGTTCATTGATGCTTCCAGGAATTTCCAAGGTTCACATCGCGCCAGAGTTTCTCATATTCGCCCAGCGCGGGCATGGTTTCGATAATCTGCCCGGCGAGTTGACGCAAAATTTCGAGTCCGGTCTCGGCGCAGATTTTTTCGTTGAATACCCCGTGGTGCAGGTCGTGGGAACCCAGGCAGCCGACCATGGCTCCGGTTCCGGTGATTTTCTTCATAGCGGCGCTGCCGGTCAGCGGAGGTTGAGCCGACGCAGGAATCGGTGCCGTATCAATTTGTGCCTTGATATTCAGTAGCTTGACAGCCGCCGCGCACATCGAGGCCTCCCAGGCAACATTTCTTTCGCGACACAAATCCTTGCCGCAACCAGTCATGCGCATCAGGCCGTAAAATGCGATCGGAAAGCCGGTTTCCTCGAAATATTCACGTGCCAGCCTGGTCATGGCGATTCCCGGTCCATGAAACTGCACGATACCGATACGGCGGAAACCGGTTCGCTGAAGCTGCTCCACAATCGCCCGGATGAAATCGTATTCCAACTGCATCGTCAGTGAAATGGTTGGGCGGCTGTACTTGGTCATGCCCGGCCAGGAATAATTCACCGGATCGAAAACGGTGGCGCGTAGCTCCCTGGCCGCGAGTTCGCAGACCGCCTGCGCGATAAAACTGTCGGTCCCGAGCGGCAGTTGCGGGCCGTGTAATTCGGTCGAGCCCACCGGCAGCAGCGCGATATCGTCTCCGGCTTCGATTCGCTCCAGCAGTTGATAGCCGATCAGATCGCGGGCATAAATGGTCCAATTCATTTGATCAGCAACTCCGGTTGCGGGGTTAATACAATGCGGTCAATCTGCAGCCCGCCGTTATGCTTCAGTGTCAAATTCAACTTGCCTTTTTTCAGCGGAAAATGTTCGTAGGTCTTTTGTGTCCGGCGCAGGCAAATCCACTTCCAGTCGCTGCCGGAGGACCGCGCCAGCCCGGACTTCATTTCGTCGCCGTTGACTGAGAATGAAACCTCATCGCGGTCCCTGGCGCCCGGTTTCACGCGGGCCAGCAGATAATAAACGCCGTCGGCGGGCACTTCCAATTCACGGGTCAATTCTTCGCCGGCGGGAAACGGTCCCTGCGCTTCGGCCATCAACCTGGCGTCATTGGCGAGCCGGGCCGGATCCTGGCGGTAGTCGGCATACACCGATACCGGACGCGACATGCCCGATTCATCCGAGATCAACAGCATACCCTTGTATTTAATGGCGGACGGCATGGCTGCGGGGTTCAGTTTTACCGTGAAAACGACCTCTTTTCCGGGCGCTAACGTTCCCTTGCCGGGGTCGACTTCAAACCAGTCAAAAACGCGGTTTTTCCGGATTGTATATGGACAGGGTTTATCCCCGTTATTGACCACGGTGAAATTCAGTTCCATGGCGCCGCCCGACTGAAAATTCAGTTCTCCGGCACTGGCCCTGAATTTCAGCGGACGGTAAGGCAACTGCTCGATCCCGTCGTTCTGAAAAGCTCCGGTCAGAGGGTTACCGCTGGTAAAGTTGACGACTGGCGTTCCGGGCTGTGGATTTTTCACCCGGTAATCACCGGTGGCAATATCATTGAACTCGGGCTTGGTTATACTGAAACCCGCAATGCCGTCGAACTGGCGGTGTTTCTTCTCGACCTGTTCTCTTTCCTTGAGCTCGTCGCTCCAGAACTGATCGTTGCGGAAGTCGTTTTTCCACTCGAACACACGATCCATATAGGCGGAACCGGCCAACATGAGATTGTTCCGGGTGGTGCCTTTGATCATTCCGTCATAAGGCGCACCGAGCTTTTTCCGCGCATAGTGTGAATAGGCGGGAGCGTGCGGAGTGACCAGGGTATTATTGAAGACAAAAATCTGTCCTTTGCCGTCGACGGAGTAATTATTTTTGATGATCGCATGCACGCCGTTGTAGAAATCCCCCGGATGAGCCATCAAATTGCGGAAAATATAGCTGGGGCCGAGCAGGCACGGCGCGGTGCTGATTGCGCAGTGATATCCCTCGAAACGGTTGAAATAAGTGCGGATATTCATCTGGCCGCCATCGAGCTCAATCCCGTCGTCATTGGCCATGAACATGAGGTTACCGTAGACGTCGCAGTCACGGTAAGGGCCACCCTGTTCGCTGCCGTTGTTGCGGCTCTCGATGGCATCGTTCCAGCGGTGCGGATCGCTGCCGATAAAGTCGTTGAAACGGATCACCGTACCGCCGCCACCCCAGAGATAGATTCCCTGCGGTCCGGCCGGATGGGAGAAAAACCAGCCGTTGGCGGTAGTACGGGGATCGTGAATATAATTGCGCTCGATGACCAGGCTGCCGGACTGCGTTACGCAGATGCCCGCGTCGTAGTTGATGTATTGGCCGTCCGGCAGATAGAATTTGCCGTCTTTTTCCGGTAGGCGCGGGCCCACCCGGCCGTAGTCGGAAATATCACAGTTCGAGACTTTAAGATTATGCGAATCGGCAAGCTCGATCCCATGACGGGCACCGCCGCCCCGGACCGTGAGCCCGTCCAGCCAGACGTAGTTGGCGCCAATTACCTTGATCACCGCGTTTTCACCTTCCTTGCCGGTCAGGATGCCGTCGGCGGTGTATTTCAGCCAGCCCTCACGGCTGCCGCTCTCTTTGAGTATCAATTGCCCATTTGTCACATCTTTCTGGGTCAGGCGTATTTCGCGGGCGACAGAGATTTCGGAATTCCAGGTTTTGAATTTGCCCTCAGTTATTTTGGCATTGCCGTCGCTTAGAAGCAATTCGAGACGTACCTCGTATTCGCTGTTTTCCTTCAGAAAAACGATACTGCCGCGCCAACTGGTTTCTCCGGGATCGAAGCTGGGGGGAAACGCTTCCAGCCAGGTTTGCGATCCGACGGGGCGGTATTTCATGGTCAGATCATCTTTGCCGCGGATTTTCGTTTTATCGCCGGTTTCCGGATAATAATAAACACTGCAGTTTTCAAACGTCGGCACGAGCTCCAGGCCCTGTTTGGCAAAAGCTTGCGGCATTTCTTCACTGATCGCCGGAGCAGCCAGGTAAACGGTGTTGCCGAGGTATTGTTCGGTCAGGAAAAAGCGCATGCAGAACATGATTTCGCCAGTGCTGCCGGTCGTGAATTCCACTACTACCGGACGCCACTGGTTGCCGGTATTGGTACTGTTGGCGGAAAAGCGATTCCCCTTTTTGCGGTTCTCATCCAGCTGGGCAATCTCCAGATAAGTGCCGTTGGCCTGACTGGTTTTGGACCACATGGAAGCATAGTATTTCGTATTCGGTTTCAGTTTCACGCGCTGCTCGAGCGAGCCGCTGAGTTCCGCGGATTTTTCGATGGTAAAGACGGCCGCCCGGGCAATTTTTTCATGCCCCTCCACCGCTTCCAGTTTCGGTACCGGATTGCCATGCAGTGCCAGGGACCAGCCGGGAATTTTGTTATTCTTGATCGCCCTGCTGAAATCGGCATTGTCCAGTTCGGCGGCCTGAAGACCGGAAACCAACAGAAATAGAATTATGAACATACGCATAAGATATCTTCTTCCTTTGCTATGACTTTTTCAAAACGATCACTTTTCTCCGCGCGTTTCATGGCCTGAATGACCTGAATTCCTTCCACAATATGGTTGTCCGGGAATTTTTCGCCGGAGCGAATTGCCCGGTAGAAATTTTCCCATTGGTAAGCGCCGCTGCAGACCGTATGCGGGTAAAATATCTGCTTCTGCTTGATTGTGTCATCCAGATCGCAATATTCCAGGCTCAGCGCCGCCCCTTTCGACTCACTCGGATACGGCCCGCCGCAGATATTCCGGGAAATACTGCCGCGCTCGAAATGCAGCAGCAAACTGTCGGTATGCGGCCGGCCGTTTTTAATGCACATGGAACAGAAAACCGTACCGATCGCGCCATTTTTGAAGCGCATCATGAGTTCGGCGTTGTCCGGCGTGGGGCGCCCAGTCCGCAGCCGCGAGGCGGCCACCGCTACCGAATCCACAGGCCCCAGCAAGGAAATCAGTTCGTTGATGCCGTAAATGCCGATGCGGAAAATGGGCGCGGCGGGGCACAGTTCCGCGTCATCGAGCCAGCGGCCATCCGCTTGTTCATGATAATCGGAATAGGTTTCGAAGTGGGCGGCAACAATTCTGCCGAGGCTGAATTCCTGTTGCCAGGCCAGGATTTGCGCGGTATCGGCCCCCGGCAGAGGCGAAGGCGAATTCATGTGAACCGGAACGCCCAGCCCGGCGGCCTTATCCAATACGATGGCAGCCTCGGCGGGGTCCACTTCAAACGGCTTGGTAGCCATGATCGCTTTGCCGGCGTTCAGGCACTTTTCCACCAACTTGGCGCGGCCGGCGGGCGGCGTATAAAGCCCGATGGCCTCGATCTCCGGATCAGCCAACATCGCTTCCAGGCTCGGATACACCGGCAAGTTGTGCAGCAGCGAAACCTCATGCGCCAGCGCTTCGGATAAATCGGTGATGCCGTGCACCTTGAACCATTGCCCGCCCGGCCCTTCCAGCAGGTCGCGCCGCATGATGTGGCGGCCGAAATTAAGTCCGACGATGCCGATTTTCACCGGATTATCAATTGAAGGAATCATGCCAGCGTCCTTTCAGTGCCTGGTCGGCCGCAGATACCGTGCCATAGGTGGAACCGGCTTTCAGCGCGGCGGTGTTCTGCATATTGAGGTTTTCCACATGGCCGTCGACAAAACCGACGTTCGAACTGTTGTTGTGCCGCAGAGCGATGCTGTTCGCGGCATACAACTGGTTCGGACGCGATGCCTGGATATTTCCGATGAGCGGATCGGCAACAAACAGATTCCGTACGGTTTCCACATCCGCGAGGAAAACCCGGTAGGAAGGATTCCGCACTTTGCCCAGCATGCTGTTGTAACGGGCGGCTTTTTCCGCCGGATCGGTCGGCTTCGGGTTGATGGCGGTCAAATAGATGGAAAAGGCATAACTGGCATTGGGTCTCTTGCCATCGTTAGGCGCAATAATGCTGTCCGCCGGAGCTGCTGAATCCCGGCGCCCCGAAGGACAAACCGCGGCCGGTACCACGTCATACTGTTCCAGAGTGGCAGCATTTACCGTTCCATAATTGACCCCGGCAAGATGCGGCGCCAATGTACCGGAAAATACGGAGTTTGAGGCCGGGCCAAACATGTATTTGTTTGCCGCATCCGGATTAGCAGTATCGGTGATGCAGAGGTCGTTATTTTCCTGAGCGTACAGCAGCATGGCCAGGGCAACTTGTTTGACATTGCTGGTACATTTGGCACGCTTGGCGGTTTCGCGGGCGTTTTGCAGCGCCGGCAGCAGCATTGCTGCCAGAATTGCAATAATCGCAATAACCACCAAGAGCTCGATGAGT
Source organism: Victivallis vadensis (assembly GCA_040391785.1). Classification (GTDB taxonomy): domain Bacteria; phylum Verrucomicrobiota; class Lentisphaeria; order Victivallales; family Victivallaceae; genus UBA5239. Next base: position 10,010 of record JBEBXH010000075.1, on the reverse strand, counting down.
GTAAAATTCTTCTTCATTTACAAATCTCCTTTGTTGTTCACTTACGGATTATGGTTTTGACATTGATGTATTTGGCATGTTGTTCGTCTTTTTCATCCAATCCTTCGAATATGGCATCGGCGATAGCCCGGACATCCAGCGCCACCGAACTGACCGGCGACGGATGGCACTGCACAGCCAGCGTGTTGCCAAAGCCGGTCAACAGCAAGTCTTTGCCTACTGTCAACTTCTTTTTAGCCGCCGCTTCCAAAGCGCCAAGGGCGTAATAATCGTTGCTGAAACACAATCCCTTGATTTCCGGGAACTGGCTCAGGGCCCTGCCTGTCAACTGGCTGCCGGCTTTCATCAAAGCATGGTGATCACGGCTCTTCAGGGGCGTGGCAAAATCATCGAAAAACAGCACCTTTTCTTCCAGCAGGGATTTGCGCGACAATTGCGGGTAAAGTTCCGCCAGCGCTTCCACCCGGTAGTTTGTCACCTTGACTTCGTTGCGCCATACCGCCAGACGGAAATTGTCGCCGATTTCGCCGTGCAGGAAATGGTACAGTTCCTTCATGTTGCTCTCCACCGACCAGCGGACGAAGCGTGAGAAAAACGGACTGGTGCTGATGTAGGGCAACCCGTTTTTCCGCAACAGGCTTTCGATCTCCTGATTCCCGAAGGGAGAACCGAGGAATACAAACCGCTCCATGCCGCGGGAAATCAACTCATGGACCTTGCGGATGTTCTTTTCCGCGTCCGCCGAAAACACATTGGTACTCGCCACAATCCCCATGTCATCGAAACGCTGCAGCAGCATGATCAACAGATCACGAATGTGATCGTCGTTATTCTGCAACGAAAGCATGACGGATGCTGTATTCATGCTCTTGCCGCGCAACATTTTGTAGGCATAATTGGAGGTATAGCCCATCTCGTTGGCCAGGTCCAAAACCCTTTTCCGGGTTTTCTCCGAAGTGAACGAATTCGGATTATTGTTCAACACCTGCGAAACCGCGGAGATGGAGAGCCCCGTTTTCTGTGCCAGATCTTTCAAAGTAACACGCTTTTTTATCAAAGTAAAATCTCCATGTGTAATGTTTCACATCAAATATTATACAGTCAAATCGGCAGTTGTCAATACCCCGTTGGATATATTGTCAGGAGAAAAGTAGTTTTTGTAATCTTCAAATTCCGGGATAATCTCAAAAGGCGAGATTCTCGACTTGATTTTTTCCAGTTCGGCATTATATGTAATATTACACGTGATATATTTCACATCGAAATATTAAAAATAGATGATACGATGATCCCGTTTGCTCCTGCGATTTATGAATACAAAGCCCGGTTTGTCGACCGGCCGGTCCGGGATTTATGCCATGATCCCGTATTGCTTGCTGAAGCGCTGATCCGGGAATATGAAACGGTTTTGCCAGCCAGCCTGACCGTCGGGGTGGATATCTACAATCTGGAAATCGAAGCCCTCGGCGGAGTCATTGTCGATACAGGATACTGGTCCTGCCCGGAATTGAAAGACGTACCTTTCAACCTTGACGATCTGGTTTTGCCGGATATCTCCGGGATATGGAAAAACGGCCGTTTCGGCATGATCCAGGATGCCGCCGGGCGTGCCCGCCAAGCGTTGGGACAAACCGTGCCGATACGGATCGCCCAGACCGGCCCGGTGACGCTGGCCGCCAAAATGGTCGGCATCGAACCCTTGCTGCTGTCGCTCTGTTTCGAAGACGGCAAAGCGCTTGAGCTGCTGGATTATTGTATGAGGGTGGTTGGCTGGTGGAGCGGGAAAATCCGTGAGTATGGTTTTGATGCGGTGATTTTCGACAGTATGGCGGCGCCGCCGATTTTCAGTCCCGACCTCTACCGCCAATACATCTTTCCGTTGCATTGTCAATGCATGGAACTATTGGAGAAATCCGGGCAAATTGATGACCGTGAACTGGTGATCGGTGGCGACACGACGGTGATTGCCGCCATGCTGGCCCATACCGGTGCCACGACGATTTTGTGCGATTATGCTGCTGCTGCTCCTGCGTTTGCCTCCGAAATAAGTTCTGCGAATATCCGGGTACGGCGGAACATCACCCCGGTGGCGATCCGCAATCCGGATACATCTGGTTTTAAACGATATATCGACGACCTGAAATTATTCCGTCATCCCATAGCCGGTACCGGCATCCTGCCGCCGGACCTGCCGCTGGAGTCACTGTTAAATTTCCGCAATCAAATTGAAGTACAGACGATTCGATGATAAACTCGCCGTATTATTCTTTCAGGATGAAGATTCGAACGGAAACACATTGTTTTCATGAGTTCATTTCGGCCAAGCTAATCAATGTTTATGCGGAAAACACCAGTTGGAAGTGTTGCGGACGGCATGAGATCAAGCGTGGAACAGAGGGGCAACCACGCGCGTTATATGATATGAAAATGATGGCGCATCTTCTCTCCGAGATTTATTACTATAATATCCTGGTGATACTGCAATAGATTTAGTATGGATTATCGCCAATTCTTCTTTCTGGGTAAATGTTTATTTCTTATTGGAAAAATATACTTTTGTCGTGCGATTTATGCTTGCATTTGCAAAGGCGCATGATATGATATAGTATGGTTAGATAGGGGAAATTAGCGGATAATGGCATGGTTGTAATATTTTTTATCATACCTAAAAAGTATAGTATGAGCTCATTTGAGTCCACTTGTCTTTGGAGGCAGAATCAGACCAATATATTTTTGGGCAGGAAGTTCTCATCGATTTAGCATCAAGGAAATGGTTATTTGATCTTAAAATTCCAGATATAGGTATTTTTTTGCAGTAACACACTATAGTTTTAATGATTTATCATCTATCGAGTTTTACAATTTCCAGAAGGTTAAGAAAATATATGAATAAAAAAGAACTTGAAATCATTCGTTTAGAAGACCGGGTATTATTTGAAGCCGCTGCTGCCGCCGAAATCGTGGAAGCGCAGCAGAATGATCCGAACGCCGATATGAACTATACCGACCAGCAGGCGCAGGACGATAAGAATGCCCTGAAAAACGCTCCGCCTGAAAACCTGGCCGATGCAACCATCGAACCCGGCATCATGCCGCAGCCCGATAAAGTCGGCGATATCGATGCCGAAATTCAGTCCTTGGTTGAGGGCAAAATCGGGTTCTCCGACGCCGGTTCCGATGCCTATGCAGATGCGCTGAACGGCCTGGTCAACGACTTTGGGGCAAATGTGGTGAGCGATACCATCCACGACGCGTTTACATCGGTAAGTTTGAACCATTCCGACGCCAGTCTCTCGGTCGGGGTCGAGCGTGAACTAGTGATTATTTCCGCCGACGTGGACGATGCGGATGCCTTGATTGCAAGTCTTGGTGCCAACCGGGAAGCATTGATCCTGAAAGACGGCGACGCCATGGCGCAGATCAAGGATTACCTCGACGCAAGCGGCAAAACTTACAAAGCCATTCACCTCGTCGCCCGCGGAAACAGCGGTTATCTGATAGTGAACGGTGAAACGATCGACACCACCAATTTCAACGCCGCCGACTGGGCCGCCATCGGCAGCCATATCACCGACGACGGCGACATCCTGCTTTACAGCGGCAACCTCGCCGGTAACGACGCGGGCCGCGATCTCGTCAACCTGATTGCCGACGCCTCCGGCGCAGATGTGACCGCTAACAGCGGCCTGGACGATCTGAACGGCCGTTATGCATTGGACTTCCAAACCGGAAGCATCGAAACTACCGCATTATCAATTGACAGCAGCGGTCTGAACCTGAGCGTCTACACAGTGAACGGCGAACACCATGAACTGATCATCATCAACTCCTCGGTTAAAGATGCGGACAAAATCGCCGCTCAGTTTGGCGACGGCACCGATTTCCTGTATCTGGACTCCGACCGCGATGCGCTCGAACAGATCAATGAATACCTCGATAAAAGCGGCGTACAGTATGATGTCATGCGCATTTTCTCGCATGGTGACGCCGGCTTCTTTACCCTGAACGGCGTCATGATTGACTCCAATTATGTGGCTGCAAACAGCGACGCTTTCGCGGCGCTGGGCAACCACTTGACCGCTGACGGCGACCTCATGCTCTACGGTTGCAACCTGGCCGCGAATGACGCCGGCAAAGCGTTGGTGAACGAACTGGCCGCGATCACCGGAGCTGATGTGGCGGCAAGTACGGACATGACCGGTCTCGGCGGCAACTGGGACCTCGAGTATCAGGTCGGCGTCATCCAGGCTGCCGGCTTCACCATTGATAACTACAATTATCACCGATTACCCGAACGGTCTCTTCTGCGGCCGATACCGGCACAGGAACACTGCGGAATACCATCTCAGCGGCAGCTTCGGGCGATGAAATCGTCTTTAATATTGCCGGTAATAATCCCATTGTGCTCAACAGCGCAATCGCGATAAGCAACAAAACCCTGACGATTTATGGAACAAATCAGGCAACCGGCAGCAACATGACTATCAAAGCTGCGACGACCTACGCCGAAAGCCTGATTTCCGGTACCGCCAGCCCCTTCCGGGTATTCGCGCCGACCAATTGTAATTTGACTCTCAACAATATGACTTTGAAGGGCGGAAGCATCACCGGTGGCGGCGGTGCGATTTATGTTACCGGCGGCTCTTTAACGCTTAGCAATGTAACGATTTCCGAATCCCGTTCCGGCGGGGGCGGCGGACTCGCCATAACCAGCGCCGCAACAGCGTCTCTCACGAACACAACGATCAGCGGGAACAGCAGCATCGGAGTCGGCGGCGGCATTAATATCTTCGGTAATTCCACGCTGACGATTTCCGGCACAACCAAAATCAGCAACAATACGGCAGCAAGCGACGGCGGCGGTATTTCCGTGCAAAGCGGTTCTGTACTAAACCTGACCAGTTGCGAAATTTCCGGAAATACCGGTGGGAATGACGGCGGACTATGGGCCGGGGGCAACGTAACGTTTGGAAACAATGTTTCAATCCACGACAATACCGCAACGGGGAACGGCGGCGGCATTTTTGCATATGGCTCGACAAGCATTACACTTTTAACCGGTAACATCCTCAGTGAAAATGCGGCGAAAAACGGTGGCGGGATTTATCTGTCTTCCGGTACGCAACTTACACTTTCCGCCGGCGCTGAAATCAGTGGGAACTCAGCAAGTGCCGACGGCGGTGGCATTACGGCGGCGAGTGGCTCCACATTGACCTTGAACGGCGGAGATATCTCTGAAAACTCCGCCAACAACGGCGGCGGCCTCTGGACCGCAGTTAACGTAACGCTCGGAAGCAATGTCTCGATTCACGACAATACCGCAACGGGGAACGGTGGCGGCATTTTCGCCAACGGACCGGCGAGTGTCACTCTTACCGGTAACACCCTCAGCGGCAATGAAGCAAAAACCGGCGGCGGCATTTATCTGTCCGCCAATGCGTGGTGGCGAACCTGGTCAATTTGACCATCGCCAACAACACGGCCGGTACTTCCGGCGGCGGCATTTACGCCGCCAACGGCGCCGGTGCACTGGTGTACAACTCGATCCTGTGGGGCAACAAGGCCAATAATGTGTACAATCAGTTCACAAACATCGCCAATGCCAACTTTTATTTCAGCGGCATCCAAGGCTGGACCGGCGGTCATGAAGAACGCGGCAATATCAATCTGCAGGCAGCCAACAGCGGCACCAATGCGGTTGGCAAGTATTATGTGGAATTTGACGCCAACTATAAACTGACTGCGAATTCATATGCGATTAACCACGGCAATAATTCCTATGTGCTGTCCGGCGAAACCGACCTCGCCAAAGCTGTCCGCATTTTCAACGCAGCGAACGGCGGCCGGGTCGATATGGGCGCTTACGAGTCAAACCTCAAGGGTAACCTGATTGTGGTCATGGATTCGATGAATGACATCATCTACGGCAACAACGGCACGATGTCGGCGGACCGCGACGGCTACGCTATAGGCAGCTATACCTACAGCTCCGGCAATACAAATTATGTAACGGTATCCGGCGACCAGGCCACCGCAGTCAAGGCGAAGGGCGACGCCATCGTCATGACGGCTGCTTACGCCAGCGATGACAACTGGAACACCAGCAGCGGCACCACCACAGTAAACACGCTGGTTCGCCATATTGAAGTCAAAGCGGCGGATGCCCAGTATCAGTACGACGGCGCTTACCATGAATTCGATTGGGACAAAACGGATTACAAGCCAGATTTTGCCTTCACCGACACTGTCACCTCGGTGAATAGCCCGAGCTACCGCGATGTGGGTACTCATACCGATAAACTGACCGGTGTGACGATCAAAAACGCCGGCGGCAATGACATGACCGACAACAACGAGATCGTTTATCTCGAAGGCACGATGATCATCACAAAAGCCGTTCTGATGGTCACCGCCGAAAGTGCCAACATCACTTACGACGGCAAGTACCACAATTACAGCTATGATCCCGCACAGGTCAATGGCCTGATCAGCGGCGACGAGATCACCGAAGCCACCGTCAACAGCTTCCGCAATACCGGAATCCATGACAACGTGCTGGATTACGTGGTAATTAAGAACGCTGCCGACGAAGACATGACCGACAACTACGATGTCAGATTGATTGACGGCACGGTCATCATTACTAAAGCCCAGCTGACGGTTACCGCTGAAAGCGCCCATATTACCTATGACAGCAAGTATCACAACTACAGCTACGATCCCAATCAGGTTAACGGCTTGATCGACGGCGAGGGCATTACCGAAGCCACCATCAACAGCTTCCGCAATGCCGGAACCTACGACAACGTGCTGGACTACGTGATTGTCAGAAACGACAACGGCGAAGACATGACCGGTAACTACGGGATCGCGTTGGTGGACGGCACGGTCATTATCGACAAGGCTCAGTTGATTCTCAGCCGCGACGGCGTCGGCAAAGTCTACGACGGCACCACCAGGGGAGACTATACCTGGAGCTATGACGACAGCGCCAAGCCGCTTCCCGGCGACAAGGTCTATTATGACAAAGGCACCGCCGCGTTCACCAATAAGAACGTCGGCGCGGATAAAGCACTCACGGTTACCGGTGACAGCCTCTATGGCGAGGATCTCGCCAATTACGATGTCATCATCACTGATCCTGCGGCATCAATCACGCCCGCCCGGTTGATCATCGTCATCGACGATAAAACCAAGCGGGAAGGCCAAGCCGATCCGGAATTCACCTGGACCGACGATGCCTTGGAAGGCGACAACGTCAGCGGCATTGATCGCAGTAACAAAAGCGAAGCCCCCGGCCGTTACAGCATCAATGAATATCAGGTCAATGACGGCAATAATGGACAAAATTATATCGTTGAAGTTCATTACGGCACGCTGACCATCACGGATGAAGGGCGCATCAATATTTACATGGATGCTTCTTCCCGTAACTATGTCATCAACGGTATGGACGAAGCCAGCTTGATCGAAAGTGTCATGAATATCAGCGCCAATCGCGACATGGACGCGGTTCTGGAAACGGAAACCAGCGCCGATCATCACAGCATTTCTCACCAGACTGTTGACAAAGCCAGCGCCAGGATGAAAAACAATGCCGGGGAAACCAGCCTGTGGCTGATGTTTGCAGAATATAACAAAGATATGGTTATTCGCGACAGCCGTTTGCCGCAGAGTGGCTCCGATGTATTTTCCGCCAGAAATGATAAGGGCAGCATCACGGATTCCCAGTTTGCCTCCAGTAAAAAAGAAGGAACTTCAACTTTCTCGCGAAATACGGTAAGCCAGGCGCAAACAGTGTCGGATGGAAGCCTCGATTTCACAGGCGACAGTACTCATCCGATGAATACCATGCCGTCGTCAATCAATATTGACGGATTGGTCAATGAGATCAATTTCAACGGGGCCGAGTTAACGAATGTGAGCTGGCAGGAGAAAGTAGAAAACTTCAAGGATAGGCTGGATGTGACCTTGGAGGAACTGATCACTGTTTGAGCACATACGCAAATGAGTTGAAATCAAGCGTCCCCCTGTCATATTTGTCAATAGAAAAGATGACAGGGGGACGCGAGTGGAAATTATCAATATCGTTTAACCGGTCAACCCGGTCCATGCCGCTGCTTGACGGATACGCGTTTCTGAATCAATAACGTTGAATGCATCGTGTATATTCGAGAGAATATCTTTCAAACATCAAATCGTCAGGAGTTCTTCGATCGCGCGGTCGAAAACACTTTTGAAGGCATCCGACTTGTCAAGCACTTCGAATTCCACTGTGGCGAGTTCGGGCAGGTCCGAGGCGATTGCCGGAACAACGGCCGGGCGGCGCACGATCGGCGGCAGGGCATCGTCGAGGCAGGCGAACATGGCATTGCCGCTCACCCGGGTCTCGGCGGTGCTGACCAATGTCAGTTGATCGATGCCATTGCGACTCCAACCGGCGATAAAGTCCGGGCCTTTCAATTTGTCGCCGCCGAAGGTCAACTGACCTTCACGAGTCGAGCCCGGCAGTTCGAGTTCGACGATGTCGGCACGGATGTCCTGCATTTCATTGAACGATCCGAACGCTTTACCTGATCCCGGCCGAACCATGAAATCCGGAAGGCTGCCGTAGTTTCTGCCGGACAACCAACTATAGCCCGCGCCGATAAGGGCAAGGTGTTCAGTGTACGAGCGTGTCGCGCTATGGCTAAAGGCGATGTTGCCGACGCTGCCGGAGAAGTTCGCTTCGCTGTTGCGCATCGCCTCCACGATCATCATATTCGGCAGCGTGCTGGTGTAATCCAGGTAAAGACCACTGGTGTACAGACTGCCGACACCACCATCACCATTATTGCCGCTGATAATTGTCAGATTATTACCGATATAAGTGATCAAGTAGTTATTGCCCAGCGTCAAAGTCCCCTGTCTGATTGCATACAATCCGGCAGCCTCGCCCGGATCACGGATCAACTCGCCGCTGAAGCTGTCGCCGTTTACCAGTCCTCCGGTATACTGATAAGTCAAAGCCGGATCCGGTGTATTGATATCTTTGCTCTGCTGATCGGCTGTTACGGTGATCGCACGCTGAGTTATGGTAAGGGTATTTCCTACAAAAGTGATGGCGTAATTGCTATTATTCAATGTTCCTTGCGTTATCGCATAGGTATCGACATCTTCTCCGGCGGCGCGGCTCAGAGCTCCGCTCAACGTATCGCTGCCGACCAGGTTCCCTTCCGTTATTTGCCAGCTCAAGGCCGGGTCGTTTTCGCCGTAGGTTTTACTCTGATGGTCGGCTGTCACCGTGATCGCACGTTGAGTTATGGTGAGGGTATTTCCTACGAAAGTAATGGCATAATTGCCATTGTTCAATGTCCCTTGCGTTATCGCATAGGTATCGACATTTTCTCCGGTAGTGCGGCTCAGTGCCCCGCTCAATGAATCGCTGCCGATCAAGTTTCCCTGCGTTATTTGCCAGCTCAAGGCCGGGTCGTTTTCGCCGTAGGTTTTACTCTGATGGTCGGCTGTCACCGTGATCGCACGTTGAGTTATGGTAAGGGTATTTCCTACGAAAGTGATGGCATAATTGCCATTGTTCAATGTCCCCTGCGTTATCGCATAGGTATCGACATTTTCTCCGGCGGCGCGGCTCAGAGCTCCGTTCAACGAATCACCGCCGACCAGGTTTCCTTCCGTTATCCGCCAGCTCAAGGCCGGGTCGTTTTCGCCGTAGGTTTTACTCTGATGGTCGGCTGTCACCGTGATCGCACGTTGAGTTATGGTGAGGGTATTTCCTACGAAAGTGATGGCATAATTGCCGTTATCCAACGTTCCCTGCGTTATCGCATAGGTATCGACATTTTCTCCGGCGGCGCGGCTCAGGGCTCCGCTCAACGTATCACTGCCGACCAGGTTCCCTTCCGTTATTTGCCAGCTCAAGGTGGGATCGTTTTCGCCGTAGGTTTTACTTTGCTGATCGGCTGTCACCGTGATCGCACGTTGAGTTATGGTAAGGGTATTTCCTACGAAAG
>JBEBXH010000074.1:0-30224 GCA_040391785.1 Victivallis vadensis | reverse complement strand
GGATGATCGTGCCGGAGTAATCTCCTGCTGGTTCCACCAGGGAACGCTCCCTGCGCAGGGAGCGCTGATGACGGTCGAACCCGCATCCGTACGTCTGCTCGCCCTTTTCCGCAATAAAGAACAGTTCCGCATCACATTGCAGAACTGTTCCGACCAGCCGGAAACTGGCCGTATTACAGTTGCAGAACACTCGTGCGAAATAAAACTTGAGCCTTGGGAAATCATGGAAACAACCTTATAGAAGAGGGCGCCAGAGAAATTTACCAATCAGCTGTCCTCTATAAAGGATTACAAGGAACGCGATCACGACAAGCTCAAAACGCCCGTTTTATTTCGCTTGATTTCGCCTATTTATCGGAGAGTCTCTATTTGGGTATACCGGTACATATTGTGCAAAAAAGAGGATTCTGGTCGGCTACTTCGACGGGCTGAAATGTCGGGTGGCAACCGCACCAGATCCTCAAAAATCATGTCATTGGGTCTAGAAATAATTAAGCGCATGTAAAAAAATCCGATAATATAGTTAATCTTCCATGCTGCCGGATAATTCCGGTGAATTCATAAAAGCTACGAACCTTGATTTGAGTGGGTATAGTTCCAGCAAAAAATTTATCTCTTGAAAATCTTATAAAGCTTTTTCTGTTGCTTTATTCCAGATAGCCAACAGGCGTGGGTAGACGAGTTGCGATGGCACGCAAAAATCCGTAACGGCATTTCGAATTGGACTATCTGCATTCACACTTTCATAGCTGGTATAGGTGTCTGGGGTCTGGTGAAATTTGACATAGCTATGGATCAAGGTTTTCAAGCGAGTCCATTCCGGGATCAGTTCCTGCCAGTTTCCAATAACATTCTCAATGCGGTTCTCATGAAAACGCGTTCGTGGGGAATAAGGAGATTTCCATATCCGCCCATCACGTTCAATGGTGTAAACCGCGAGCGAATTACGTGCCGATAAAAAAATGGAATCAAATAATGGAGCCAGAGTCATTTTTTGTTTCACTCCAGAGAGTGGGAGCCCAATTCCAAAGGGCAGGAATCCGAGTGGCGTTCATCCCAATTTTTTTTGTCGCTTATAACCTCGAACCGGTGGGTTGCCAGCGGTCGACGAAACAGGCACAGATCATGGATATAAATGTAAGGTGATGATGCTTTTGGGTACTCCGGCATGAAGAAAGCGATTTCCAATTCATTTGCATTCTCCAACACTTCAGCAGGTAGTATCATGCTCCAGAGTTCATGGTTGCCAATCGTATAACCAGATGGAATGAGCCCTGCATTTTGCGAAATCCGGTTAAAATTGGACACTGTGAAAATTTTTCTGTTAATGGACACCTGGAGAAGGTTTGGGGTGATTTCCCCTGCCCAAGAAGCTATGGAATGTGGATTGGATACGGGATAATATCGAAATTTTAATTCAACTTGCTCGGCTGGACCGATCGGTTGACCGAGCCTGATCTGGACGGTCTGAAAAAATGCCGCAGGGCGCAAAGCCTCAACATACAACGGGGTCCATTCCCAAGAGCGATAATCACATCCCTGCTTATAAACATCATCAGAATCAATATTTTTTAGCAGACGTTTAAATGCAGCCAGCTCTTCGGGGGAGTGGGACTCGTTTTTCAAGACGATTTCATTCAGCCAGCAGGGGAAATTGAACAGGTAAACACCATCGAGGCCGTAATTCGTCCGAATCATTCCGCTCAAGGCATAGGATTCCCGTTCAATCTCAGCAATACTCCGATTGCATTTGAAATTGTGGGGCGGAGGGATTTGTTCCGGGGTCAGTTCGGTATGGTTCGGAGTGAATCGGACAGGAAAACATTCAACATCGCCGAATACAGGTATTCGGTAGCGTTTACCCAGCGGGGCTATATCGGTCAGATTCATTGCGCAGTCTGGATTCTGGATGCCGGCAACTACCAGGTCCACCAGTTTCAGTTTCATGTATTCTTTCACATCAAAGCCGCCCGTCCGGTGTTGGTCAAAACCGGCAGGGATACGAATCATCAGTTCAGGAATGCGCCCAACCCGGTTTCCCTGCTGCAGTCGTTTGCGGATTCGAGCAATGAATGTGGTCAGGATGTCGCGTTTCGACCAAGCTTCTGCGGGATTGAACGCCCATTCCTGACGCATAAAATCCAGTTCCACCCCATCGATCTCATAACGGGAAACAAATTCATCGATCGCGTCAAAGACATGGTTCCGCACTTCGGTGTAACTATAGTCGAGAGCGGCATTGTAATAACTCCTGGTTTCCCGGATACCCCAGAGGCGCTTGTCCTGGTTGTTTCGCCAGAATTCCGGAGCGAAAGCACCGGACGGCTCACTTTTTAAATGGCAGTCGTTCATGCGAAAAGAGGCGAAAAACTGTTTTCCCTGAGCATGGCACTGTTCAATCAAGATGGGAAGATAATCAATGCCTTGGTAATAAAGCGAATACATCATATTGTAACGCAGCAGGGATGCCCCGAACCCGGCTGATTTCTTCGCCAGGTCGAAATAGTTTTCAATTCGCGTCGAGTTCCAGTTTTGCGCGAGCGACGAACAATACACACACCAGCATAGGCGATCGATATTCGTGTCTGTCAGATAATCCAGAACCCGCCCGATATTTTCGGGGGCATGAAGCGTGGGATCAACAATGCCGAGACTGCAGGAGTCGTCATTGTAAATGACTCGGGGGATTCTATTCATTTTCCCATAACCTCAAGTATTTTTTGTGCGACAGCCCGGCGTCCCTGTTCAGCAGCGTCACGGTCTTCCGGATGTTCCGTTACATTTTTGACTGTGGTTTCCAAAAAAGCTTCGATTTCGACAGCTTTGTCCGGATATTTTTCCGCCAGTGATTTCAGGGTCAGTAAATACCGCAGATCATTGATTCCGTTTCGGTATGTCTCGTAACGCCGGGTATTAACCGTTTGTCCCGCCTGGTTGCGGTTGACCATGGCGTAGCCCACATTGGTTGTCCTCTGTTCTTTGGCCCAGAGATCTTTCTCGTGAGCATTGAAGGTCCATAATCCGGTAGAATAAATTCCTTCTGCGAAGCTCTGCCAGCAGTAGAGACGGTAATACTGGTAATAATCGGCATGCAAAGCTCCCATATTAAGACAGCGGTAGGTACTGCGCAATTTGCCGGAACTCTGCATGAACTCTTTCAGCGATTTTCTGCTCATGTAGTAGTCGAAATTCGGTGTAAAGATGTCAAACGCGGCCAGATAACGCTGATTTTCCTGGACAGTCCCGAAAAGTACACTGGAATTCTGAGCAATCGAAACTGAAGGGAAATGTTTTTTGATCAGTTCCGCGTGGGGAATTTCAAAGTTGATCAAGGTGGCAATGCTGCCCTCATCACCAAGCACAAAAAAGAACTGATCTTCTGCGATTCCGTATGACTTTACTGTTTCGATGGTTCTTCCGATCCAGTTGACGAACGCGCGTTCACGGATTGCTGCATCTTCCGGCATTTTCGGAGGTATGTTGGCAGAGATTGCAAATTTCAATTTCTTAGTGCCCGGCAGAGCGTTCCACATCTTCAGAATTCCCCCGATGCTGTTGTCCAGAACACTGCGCTTGAAATTGACGATATTGCCGTTTTGATCGAATTCTGTTTGATTGAAATAGAAACTGGGGATCGAAACCACATTCAGCCCATAACGCTTCATGGCGCCCAGTGCTGCCCGGTGACGCTCCAATTCCTGGGGAACACCGGCACCGAAAAAAGCATAACCGTTATTATCCGGGGATTCGGCAAGTTCTATCGGCTGAACTTCAATCGTGACGGGAATATTCCGGATCTTCTCTCCATTTGCGGAAATCAAAATGTTGCCGCGATAATTGCCCGGAGGCGGATTTCCGCCAACGAGCAAGCGGATTTCACGGGAACAACCCGCCGGGATTTCAAGTTTTTCCGTCAATGGTTCGATCAGGTCGCCAATGGTATATTGATAACGTTGAATATAATAATAAGTCGTCGTGAAAAGCTGGCAATACGAACGCAGTTCCGAGGGAACATCCAGTTCGACTCTTACTTGCTGCGCTTCTTTTGCGGCAGCCAGAAATGTTGTATCACGATATTCATTGGATGCCATGACTATCGATAGCTCGTCTGCAATTGGGCTGTTGGCTCTGGGGATGGTCGTGTCCGAAAGCGGAGTATCGACCGGATAGCGATAGCAGTAGATCTGATCGGTAAGAGTATCAAAAAATGTGCGTCTGATATTTTCCTGACAGTGTTCCAATTTTCGCCGAAGGGTTAGCCAGGTCCCCTTGAATCCGGATTTTTGGCCATTCTGGATTTGTTCCTGCAATATGGAAAATTCCTTTTCGAGGTCCGGTATCGGATGCTTGATTTTATTTTTCAATAATTGCAGTTCGCTATTGGTGGCTTCCAGCTCCCGTGACAGGAAAATGGCGGGACTCTGTTCCACTTTATCCTTGACTGCCGTTACCGAATGGATGATGAAACTCTCATCCTGTTCCGTCAATGGCATCATGAAAGCCAGAAGACTGATCTTTGAAGGATCGTTGATCGGAGCTTGCAGCTTGGCCAGTGGCATGCTGATTACTATTCTGTTTCCACTGGGAACCAAATCGAGGAAATTGTCAAGATTTGCTCCGTTAGAGGTATTGAGTGCACTGGAAATCATGATCCAGAACGTCGCAATACCAGGAGAAACTTTTTCCACGTCCGCCTCAATCCGGCTGTAATTGCTCAAGTCGTAAGAGTGGTCAAATGTCGCTATAGGCAACAAAACATACGGATATTGCTGTTTGTGCCGGCTATGAGGGCCGATATCCAGCTGCAATCCGGTTTTCCCGTTCGGTAGCTCCACTGCTTTGCACTGGATATAATTCGGAACTTGATATTTTTTGACATGTTCCTGATTACTGAAATCCAGTATCGCCAGCCGCTCCGGTTCTGCGGCAAACCCGGTAGCGAACATGGCAAGAGCTGTGTAAAAAATAGACAAATGAATTGATTTCATACATGATTCCTGTATTTTAGAGATTAATTTCTATCAGATGATTGCTGCAAGGGAGCTTTTCACCAGCTACCGGAAAGATTTTCATATTTACCCGTGTAGGACCATAGGGCTTTATAATCGTCATTATTCGAATAACGCAGAAATTCCGCGTGATTGTCGGCAAAGAGGAAATTGCCATCCAGGCGATTGGCCGTATGATATGAAATGTTGCCGTTAAAATAGGCGCTTCTGATACCGCTGATGAGTACATTGTTACCGTCTTCCTGTTTTTCTGGCAGGACAATGAAGCTGGAAGGTTTTTTGAGCTGACCTGCTTTAATTGTTTTCCCTTTTCCTATATGAATCCAACCACAAATATAGGTGTTGTCTCCAATACTTTGCGCATAGCTGAGTTTCGTCCGTTTCAATACCTCCAGATTACCGGTGGCAACTGTACTGAGACGAGGAATGTTATCCAAAGGACATTGGAATATTTTCTGATCTTTTTGGGTCAGCTCCGTATTTGCCGTATCACTTTTGCCGACATAATTTCCGTATAACAGAAGTTCGGCCCAACCGATATAGCTGAGATACGGACCACGAACAGGAAAATGGTCTGAAGCATCATCCCGGTACATGGACATGCCGGTTCCGAGTTGCTTCAAATTACTGATGCAGGTAGTGCTTCCAGCTTTTTTTCTGGCCTGGTTTAGTGCCGGTAACAGCATGGCTGCTAAAATCGCGATGATCGCAATCACAACCAGGAGCTCAATAAGTGTAAATTGTGAGACTGCCCGTCTATTCATATTTCCGACCCTTGTATCATTTTATTCCGACGATTAGTTATTTGAATTTTCCGATTTAACGATTATTATATCACAAAAGGACAAAAATGTCAATGATATTTGTATATCATCTATAATACTTATGGACACTTATGGTGACAAAATGCGGCTTCAGGAAATGAATATCAACATTGAGTATGACAGGGAAGGCATAAAAAAAATATTGGAGGATTATCTGAATATGGCCAATATTTCCGGATGGAAGTTTTTCCATGCTCGTACACAAAAGAATTTTTCCCAGCCGGAGCTTCCAAAAGCCATCTATTCCACCCAGGGCAATTACCGCTTTACGATTGTACTTGAAGGAACCAATGAAAACTGGATTGGTCAGGCTGGTCAGATGAGTCGTTACACTCTTATTCCCAATGATGTATTATTGCTGGAACCTTATTGCTGCCATGCCGGAATTTTAGAAAAACCATCAGTGGTGCTTTTCAGTGTCTTGCACGGCAATATTCTGGATATCGCCTGGGAAGATATCAAGCCGCCAGATATCCGAATGCTCCGTTATTCGATTTCCATTAATGATCCCGGTTTGGGGCAACTTTATCGCGCACTCTGTTCCATGCGTGAGTATCCAGAAGTACCGGAAGCCAGTCAAAACCTCTTGCATATCTTACTGAAATTGATCCTAGCCCAATTGGGAAAGGGGTCTATCGACAGCCGGCGTCCTGAGGAACTTTACCGGAAAATGCTGAACTGGCTGAATATCCATTATGCAAGTGACATCAACCGGGAACGTTTTGCGAAGTTCTTCGGAGTCACCCCGGGATATGTATCCACTCTGTTCAGGCGTCATGGGAACACATCATTCAATCATATGCTCAACGATATTCGAGTTGAACATGCTGGTCATTTCCTGAAAAATACGGATATGACACTGGAAGACATTGCTTCCCAATGTGGATTTCGTTATGCCAGTTACTTTATCCGGGTGTTCCGACGTCACCGGCATATGTCACCTGGGGAATTCCGCATATTCTGAAACTTATCGGATTCCTGTCCGACTGGCTGCAGGAAAAGCATCGAAGTAACCATAGCAAGCCGAAAGTGGCTGCAATGAACAAGAGGCTGACCGGAGACATCTCTGGTCAGTCAACTCTAAGCCATTTAAAATTAAAGAATTAAATATCAATTCAGATAAATGCTTCACTTACAATGACAGCTATCGCATTCCGCCTCAAAGCGCTCAAAGCATTCTGCTAAATTTTGCCTATCTACTTAATGAACCCATATTTGTGAAAATCAGTCCACATCGGTACATATTTGATTAAGAAGGGAATTCGATTGGCTATAGGGTCGGATTTGGTGGGCCTTTTTCATATCGGGTGGCTACAATTCTGCGAGGAATTTGTTTTAATGCATTATATCAGGCCGATCATTTATTTAGTGCCTGTATTCAATATTGTGTTCTCCATATTTAGCATAGGAATGCAAGACGGGCAACAGAAATTGTATTATCTTGATTTGTTGGATGCTTTTTTATGCTGGAGCATAGCGTGGCATCGGCATTGGCTCGATTTCCATTTTGGCTTGTACAAATTCCAATAGCAATTCCTGTTTGAGTTGCAGGGATTCAGGTTTATCCCAGAGATTCTCCAATTCGCCGGGGTCAGTGTCCAAGTCGAAGAGTTCACCGTAATCCGCGTTGCGGTAGACGGTGATTTTGTAGCGGCCGTTTATCATGGTTTCAACGTGAAATGTGGTTGGATTGTGATGGTTCTCGACAATTACGTGCTTTCTGGCGGCTGCATGGTCCCCCCCCCAATTCGCTTTTTGATCGAGGCCGGTCATGTAGCGCGGAACCGGAAGTCCCGCATACGATAGAAAAGTCGGGGCCAGGTCGACCGTCGATTGAAGATCAGGATTCACGCAGCCGGCGGGAATTTCGCCCGGCAACGAGGCAATCAGCGGAACTTTCAGCACATCTTCATAATGATGCATCGCTTTGGCGGTCAGTCCGTGCTGTCCCAGGAAATCGCCGTGGTCGGTGGTGAAAACAATCAGTGTATTATCAGTTAACCCGAGTTCATCCAGATGATCGAGGATTTTGCCGATATAGGTGTCGAGCATGGTCATCATGCCATACATCGTGGCAATGTTTTTCGCTCTTGTTTCGCGATCGAGCAAATGGGATTGAGCGCCATGCAGGCAGTTGCCGTCCGGTTCATTGTAGCTGGAGAAATCCGGTTTTTCCTGTTGCGTCAGCGCGAAGTGCGGCGGCTTGTCGTCAAATTCTCCGGGGGTGAATTCCGGCACGGTGACTTTGGCGGGATCGTACATGCTTGCATAGGGTTCGGGAATCATATAGGGCGGATGCGGATCGAAGAAACTGGCCCAGAGGAAAAAGTTTTCGCCATTGTTTTTGTATTCATCGAGCATGGCATTGGTACGCTCGGTGATCCAGGTATTGTAGTGAATTTCCTCCGGGATATCCCAAGCCTCGCCGGGTTTCGGTGAATGATGGCTGGAGTCTTGCCGGCAATCTTGTTCATACCGGAAATACCGTGGATTCGGCAGGAAATAATTGCGCCAGTTTTCATATCCCTTGGACTGCATCCAAAGCGCATAGTGCTGGCCGACATGGCTTTCGTTGGCATGGTTGCGGGCGAGTTCGACGCGGTCAAAGCCGTAAAACTGCTCCTTGTAATTGCGCCAGAATTCAAGGTCATGCAAGATCGGGTACGCCTCCAGTGACGGGTATTCCGGTGTGGAAAGAAGCGGCTGGAAATGTGCCTTACCGATCAGGCAGGAGCGATATCCGCCCTTGCGGAATTCATCATTCACCGTCGGAATATCCTCCAGGAGTTTCGTCCCGAGGCTATATGCCCCGTGTTGACTCGGGTAAGTACCGGTCAGCCAACTGCATCGGGTCGGCGTACAGGTTGGGTTGACCGTATAGGCGCGCGGAAAATAAGTGCCGCGTGCGGCGAGCCGGTCAAGGTTGGGCGTTTTGACCTCGGGATTCAGGAACCCAAGCGTATTCCAATGTTGTTGGTCGGTGGTGATGAAAAGGACATTTTTTTGCGGTTTCACACTTTTACCTCATAAGTTATGTAATCAACATTATAGCAAGTTTGAACAATATCATCAGCCATGCGGCCAGCACTACAAATGCGAAGTATTTGCGCAGGGCTCCAGCTTCAAGTTTGCGGTTGAGCCGCGTTCCCAGCCGGGTTCCGATAAAAGCGCCGGCAATCAGCGCCACAGCCAGAATATAATTGATATTTCCATCCAACGCATGGAAAAGAGTACTGAACAGGCCCGAAACAAAGATCAGCATGGTACTGGTCAAGGTCGCGGCTTTCGTCTCCTGCCCTACCAGATAATACAGCGCGGGCAGCATGACAACTCCTCCGCCGATACCAAGCAAGCCGCTCAAAAATCCCATGATGCTCCCCAGGAAAATCAATACCGGGATACTGAATTCACTGCTTTGGACAGTACGGAATTTAAACATCGGCGGAATTCGCCATTTGCAGAGCAAACCGGAGCGTCCGGCTTCGTTATGTTTCAACATGAAGCCGTCGATCAGCATCCAACCGGCAATCGCCAACAGAAAAACGGCAAAAATGCTCAATAACACCAGATTGACCGGATCGACGGTGCGGCCGGCAATTTCCCATGCCGCTATTCCTTTGAGTTGCTGTACGATCCAACTGCCCGGATAGCTGCCAAGGGGAATTCCCAAAGCGACGAAGAATGCGACCCTGATACCCAGCAGACGCTTATCCAGCCGTTGTGACAAAGAGAATCCTGAAGCGCCCAGCACCTGACACGCGCTGGTCCCAACCGCGAAATTCATTTCCACCCCGAGAAAAATATTCAGCGCGGGAGTAACGATGAAACCGCCGCCCGCACCAAACAGGCCGGTCAGGGTTCCAACAATTACCCCCAGGATTATACCGCCGGAAAGAAGCGGCCAATTGGCGATAAGGTACTCAATCATAATGAACGATTCATCTAATTTATTCGGCAACGGCCCGGAAGCCGAATACCCGGCCTCCGAAATCGCTGGCGAAGAGCCAGCCTTTTCCTGCCGCAATAGAGGTCAACACCGGGGTCCCCAGATTGATTTTCTGTTTTAACTTGCCGGTCTGCAATTCCAATGCATACAGGAAACCATCGTTGGCTCCGATCCATATGGTATTGCCCAGCACGACCGGGCTGCTTTCCATGGTTTTGCGCTTCCAATGATACGGCGCGGTATCCAGCAACGCCGCCAAGATATCCTGGCACTGCCAACGAACTTCGAAGGTCTTCAGATCGACCGCCAGCAAACCATCGGTCGAGGTAGCGACCACAATCAAACCGTCGGCCACCACCGGAGCCGCTGCCGACTGTAATTCGGCCGGTAATTTCTGGGTTCGCAGAATCTTGCCGCTGCGCGGTTCGAGTTCCAGCAGATTGCGCTGTCCTTTGGCGTAAACTTTGCCGTCGTGGAACACCGCCGAAGCCGACTGAATCCGGCTATCCGCGTCACGATGCTGCCACAGCAGTTTGCCGGTCACGGCATCCATGCCGTACAATGCGCCCCAATAGGCGGAGGCGATCAATACACCGTCGCCCACCGCCAGGGTACTGATCGTGCCCTCGCCGTCATGCCAGGCGGTGTTGCGCCACAATACCTTGCCGTTGGCGGCATTGTACGCAGCCAGGCTGCGGCGCTGGCCGGCATAAAGTACGCCATCGGCATACGCCACGCCGCCACTGATTGCTGTCGGATCCAGAGTTGGCGGTTCCGCTTTCCAGGCCATTTTTCCATCGGCCATTCGCAAGGCATAGACATTGCCGCGTGTATCCTGGGCAAACACCAGCCCATTCCCGCAGGCGATTGAGTTCTTAATCGAATAACCGGTGGTAAAGTTCCAGATTTCCTGTCCATTGGCTGTATCGTAAGCATAAATTCCACCGCGCTTCGCGGCGTGATCGTCCATGCAGCCGACAAACACTTTGCCGTCGGCAAAGACCGGCGAAGCCATGAAATTCTCACCCGGCATCTGCTGCATCCACTGCAAGCGTACCGCGGAGATAGCCAAATCCGGCCGGTAACCGGAGTGCATCGCATTGCCGAGCAGGTTGTTCCATTCGCCGGCTACCGGAGTCGCGGCTGGCTCGGGCATTGACCAGACAAATGATTTCGTTTCCTCGAACGCCTGTCCGTCCGCCCGGGCTGCCACTACTTTCAGTTGAAATGTTTTGCCATTCGTGTCCGCCGGGGCCGGCAAGGAGCCGTTCCAGGTCAGGCCGTTTTTGCTCTGCAGGGCGATACTGTTTCCGTTCAGGGTCGCATTGACCGCCGTGACCGGGGCCCCGGAGTGATAAGCCACTACCGATACCGGCAATTCCTGCTGCGCCGCTGGAAACATGTTCTCTCCGGGAACCGTGATATTCAAATGGTTATTAAGGCCATTCCAGATCAAAGAACTATCGAATTGGCCGTCCTTGACGGTCACGGCCCGGAAACAGGTCGGCGAATGGTCAATGCCGCCTTTATTCGGCGTTCCCGTACAATAACTGACACTGCCGTCGGCATATTTGATCACGATATTGTTATGGCGGTGACCATAGATCCAGGCTTTGAAATTGTGCTTGCTCAGATCAACCTTCAAGCCGTTATGACCGGCGATCAACTTCTCTTCTCCGGGTGCAAGCAGGTGATGACCAAGCATGATTAACGGTTTGTTGTCCGGGATCATCTGAAACAATTTCTGCAGGTAATCGCCGAAGTCAGCCAGGTCGTACGGCAATTTGACATCGCCATAATGGATCGGCGGAGCCACCACCAGATACGGCCCCCACTCGAACGAATAATAATAGGGTCCATAAAAGCTGCTGTAATCCTTGCCGTCCACCGGGGCAATGATATCGTGATTGCCGACCATCGTGAAAACCGGTGCGCCGAATGCTTCAGCGGTGAATTTTTCCGCATGAGCTTTGATGCCGTTCATCCGACAAAGGTCGCCGGTATGGACGACGAAGTCCGGCTGCATGACTTTTGCCCATTCCACCATATTCGGGAGAAAAGAGTCAAGATTAGGTGTTTCGCTGTCAGCTACCTGCAGGAATACGCCGCGGAAAGGCTTGGCAGGCTGCATCGCGAAATCCAATGATTTCTGATCCGCCGGCAGCGAGTAAAACCAATGCTTTGCCTGATAACCTTGCCCCTGGTGTACATAAATGCTTTGCCGTCCATCCCGTACTTCCAGCTTGTAACGGCCGGAAGCATTCGTTTTGGCGAAATTGATACCGTCACTGACCAGAAATCCGGATAAGAAGCGCTCTCCGGCATCAAACTTGCCGTTACCATTCTCATCCAGAAATACTTTCCCTTCCACCGTGGCCGCCGCCAGATTCATTCCGACAGCCAGGCACAGGGCCGGCAGTAAAATCGTCTTCTCTTTCATTTCACCTCTTCTTATATTAAATTGCAATACTATAACACCAGTGCAACTATAATTCTATTGGTGGCGAGTAGTAAAATCGCTGACGGACTTCATCATGGCATCGTTCAGCGGTTGGGAACCGTCCGGTAAGATATCGCGGTCGACCGCCCAGCAGAAAACACCGCCGTAACCCAGTCGCAGATACTCCCGTGTTTTGTCGTAAATACTTTGCGGCGAATCATAAATCACCAGTTTCGTCCGATCCGGCGCCCAGGCCCAGACCCCGGCGGAGTTGGGGTCATACCCCCGTTTGACCCCCTCACTGAGCTGTAGCGCGTCGCGATACCATACCTGCCGCCACTTTTTGGGATCAACCTTTACGAACGGACGGTCGACTTCAAAGTAGTTCCCGTAAAACGGCAACCCGACGATGATTTTCGAGCGGGGAAAACCGGCTTTTTCTTCCAACGCTTTCAAGTGGTCGATGATGCTGTCCTGGGCAGGGTCCGCAGGATTGGCGTACATCGGGGAATGATAATTCGAACTTCCCCAGGCGAAATCATAGGCCATGAAATTGAAATAATCCAGGCAATCCCGCATCACAGCATAATCGTTGTACTGCCAGGTCCAGACGCCGGACAAAGCCGTCGTCAGATACATCCTGCGCCCTTTCCGTTTGCCCAGGGCGTCCAGTTTGACGCGGAATGACTTGATCATGGCCGACCACTGGGCGCCCAGTTCCGGGGTCCTCGGGTGCTCCCAGTCGGAATCGACGCCGTCGTAATCGTGTTCTTCGACATGTTTCATCACTTTGTCGACATAAGCGGCTAATTTTTCCGGTGTTTTGGCCAATTCGGATAATATGCTGATGTTGCAGCCGCCGCCCGCGAGCGAAATCAGCACCAGTTTACCCTGCCGGTGGCCATGTTTCACCAAGCCCGGGTCCGGTACATAGGTGAAATTATTATTTGCGTCGGAGATCAGGAAAGAGTTATAGAGAATGTTGTAACCCGGATTGATTTTGCTCCACGGATAACGTTCTACATTGCCGCCGACCTCGTAATAACCGCCGATCACCGGCGACGGAACGGCATCCGCCGCATTGACCATAAGTCCCAACATTGCTACAAGAAAAACAGCCAATGCCCTTTTCATGATATTCCTTTGCTTGCTTTATTTCTTTGCTTTGGCGGTAAAGTCTTTGACTGCCTTCATCATGGCGTCGGTCAACGGCTGCGAATCATCCGGCAAAATATCCCGGTCGACCGCCCAGCAGAAAACGCCGCCGTAACCCAGTTTCAGATACTCCCGCGTCTTGTCGTAAATGCTTTGCGGCGAATCGTAGATGACCAATTTCTTGTGATCCGGCGACCAGGACCAGACGCCACCGGACTTGGGATCATATTCCCGTTTGAAGCCTTCGCTGAGCTGCAACGCCTCACGGTACCAGATTTGACGCCACTTTTTGGAGTCAACCTTCACGAACGGGCGGTCAATCTCAAAATAGTTGCCGTAAAATGGCAGCCCGATGATGGTTTTCGAACGGGGAAATTTGACTTCTTTTTCCAAAAATTCCAGTTGAGACAAGGTACTGACTTTCTGGGGATCGACCGGATTGGCATACATCGGAGCATGATAGTTGGAAGTACCCCAGCCGAGGTCATAGGCCATGACATTGAGATAATCCAGGCAGTCCCGCATGACTGCGTAATCATTGTGCTTGTAGGACCAGTTTCCCGGCGGCAAAGCGGTGGTCAGATACATCTTCCGGCCCTTCTGTTTGCCGAGGGCATCCAGCTTGACGCGGAGCGATTTCATCAGGGCCGACCATTGAGCGCCGTGCACCGGGGTCGTCGGATGCTCCCAGTCGACATCGATACCGTCGTAATCGTGTTCTGCGACGTGTTTCACCACTTTATCGGCGTAAGCTTCCGATTTCTCCGGAGTATTGGTTAATTCGACAAACATGCCGAATCCGCCTCCGCCAAGCGAAATCAGCACCAGTTTACCCTGTTCGTGCCCATATTTCACCACCCCGGGATTTGGTTGAAAGGTAAACTCATTGTTCGCATCGGAGGTCAAAAATGAATTATAGATGATATTATAACCCGAATTAATTCTGGTCCACGGATAACGCTCGTAATTGCCGCCGACTTCATAATAACCACCGACCACCGGCGACGGGGCAGTCTCCGCCGCATTCAACATACATCCTAACATCAGTACCGCGAGTGAAGCTGCCCAGATCGTTTTCATTGATTTATTTTCCTTTGCTATTTCATTTATTTGGTGAGATATTTCCAGGCATAGTAGACGTCATTCTTGGTGCCGTCATCGCGGTTTTGTATAGCCGTATTGTAACCGGCAAACTGCACGAAATTCTTGGCTTCAATATGGCCATCGGACAGGGCGAAGTTGCCATTGAGACCATGCAAGTTGGTAGTAGTATGAGCCGTGATCGTCGCATGGAGCTTCGCCCAGGCCGGATACCAACTGTAATTTGCACCGGTTCCCCACTTGTCATCTTTCCCGTAATCGGTCATCATGAACATTCTGGATGGGTATGCTACGGGAGTGAGTTTTTTCCCCAATATATCCTCCGGCACTCCATAGTGAGAATGATAACCGATGGCGATCTGTCCATCTACCCGATCCTGCCTGGTACTGGAAGGGCACCGGAAGAGTTCTCTCGGAGCCTCAAAAATGGTACCTTCCGCCGCCCTTTTCTTACTGACATACTCAAGCACGACCGCAACCCAGCTTCCCACGGTGGACGGTCCGGTCGCCGGACCCATTTTATGGGGGATCCAGTCGTCGTGGTCAAAGGTATAACTTATTATTGCCAAAGTCAATTGCTTTTGATTATTGATACATTTGGTTGAATTTGCTTTCGCACGCGCCTGATTCAGTGCCGGCAGTAGCATTGCCGCTAAAATCGCGATAATCGCAATAACTACCAACAGCTCTATAAGCGTAAAAGATTTTTTCATTTTTTAAACTCCTGTGTATTATGTTATTTTTATTTAAGAAAGGGTACTTTTTCGAGACAGACAAGAACAATTCAGAACAAAGCCTCCTTTTTTGTCATCGGACATGTTGATACGACCACAAAACTTATTTAAGACTCAATTTGATAATTTTCCGGAACAGCTCCGGAGGATTCCCCGGGCTTCAAGGCGACTGCAGTACGGACAACGTCACAGTCCAGACTGCCGGATTTGGCCATCCGGATAGCGTGATCCGTGAGCTGTCGCATGGTATCCTGCCAGCAGATATCGAGTGTTGTCAGAGTCGGGTGCATCAACTGGCATTGAGGCAAACCGTCAAATCCGACCACACTCAAATCTTCCGGTATTTTCAGACCCAACTCTTTGGCGGCCTGATAGATCCCCGGCGCATTATAATCGTTGCCGATGATTGCGGTGGGGCGGGAGTGGCTGCGCAGCAGTTCATAAGCTGCCTCATAGCCGCTTTCCCGGGAAAAACCGCCGAAACGGACCAGATGGCCGCTGATCGGCAGATTCTGGGCTCGCAGGGCATCGTAATACGAATCGATACGTTCCTGCTGGTCCAGCATTTCCCAGCCCCCGCACCCCTGACCGTGCAGCAAGGCGATACGGCGATGCCCCAATTGAAGCAAATGATCAACAATCTGCTGCATGGCCGCATGGTTGTCGATGAGATAGGAAACCGCGCTTTTTTCGATACAATTCGGATAAAGCTGCAAACATGGGATTTTTTGAGTCCGCAACATGTGCAGAAACGTCACGTTCATGCAGCCCATCAGAATCAGTGCATCCGGCTTATTTTGCATGATCAGATCCTGAAAGCGGGGAAGACCGTCGAAGTTGCCGTAGACCAGAACAGAGGTCAAACAGCCACGCCGGTACATTTCCTGCTGCAGGAAATTTGTGATCATACTGTTCAGCGAATTATTGATTTCGTCTTTTGCCAGGAAGTAACAAAAGTCGATACGCAACGGCTTGCTGTCCGTGCTCGCAGCACTGCGGAAGTATCCGCGGCCGCTGACGCGTTTGAGCACGCCCTGCTTGCATAAATCCCTCAGACTGCGGTCCAAGGTGGCCTGGCTGACGCCAAAGCGGTCCATCAACGAACGGATCGGCGGCAGTTTGCCCGCTACCGGCAGCAGGAGAACTTCCTCTTCCAGCTTTTCCGTAACGATTTCGTATCGCGTTTTGGCTTCATTTATGTATGTCATAATACTCACTATCCTGACTTTACTATTTGTATCGATTCGTATTGATATTAATTATAATGGTTTTCCTGGAAATGTCAACCCCCTAAATTTCCATTTTCCAATAAATAATGAATAAAAGTCCAACTCCCCCGCCGAGGCCCGCTAGTCTCAAAATTGCGACGCTTGCATGGTTTTATCCTCCTTCTGCAGTTATGCGCTCAATTTATCAATAACCGGATACATACGACTCGATACATGACCAATACAACTGCTGAAAATCAACAGACCACCAGAAGAATTTCCCTGACCCGCTCCGGCGAAATATCGACCCGTTACTCCGGCGGCCCGGTATTCAGCATGGTGTTCAGAATACTTCAGCGATATATCCTTCTGTGAGCATGTTTGAATTTTCTTCAATTTTGAATGGGGTTATCTAAATTTAAAAGATTTAGTGGTAATTGTTTGCCTCAAGCATGCGTCTTCTCAATATCGATTCAACATAAATATGTACTCACGTTTGACACATGTGTACCGTAAACGAACGGCGAGTACGCGTTTCATTCCAAGCCCTGCCACTGTGATTAGCGGAATCCGAAATGACTAGCAAAAAAGCTGCTGAAGCCATGGGCTGAATGCATCAAGCTGGGAGCCACGACTTTCCCGGAGTGCCCGGGGGCGGCATCGCGCAGCAAATGCCATGCCTGGAGCGCCTCGCCCGTTTATGAATTCATCACCGGGCTGCTCGGCATTTCCCCTGCGGCCCCCGGTTTCCGGGAAGTCACGGTGTCGCCGCTGCCGGAGGTAAACCTGAAGTTGCGCGCCAGGGTCCTCCCCGGCCCCGGCAACGCCATGGACATTGAAATCAACGACGACAAACTCGTTCTTCACCCGGAAAAACCGGTCACAGTCCACCTGATCCCCGGTCATGGTTCCCCGGAAATCATTTTCCTGAAAAACAAGGAGATTTTCTCCATCGCAAACCCGCTTCAGGACTTTCCGGACAACGTTTTTACGATCGGTTCGCCAAGGGTGCGGAGGGTGAGGCCCTGATACTTCTCGCGCGGCTGTTTGGGGCAGAAACGCAGGATCACAAACGCCAGCAGAAACGGCACCGGCAGGTAAAAAGCGAAGCTTTTGGCCCGCGGCACATCCGTGATCAGCAGATTGCTGAACGCATACCAGTAGAAAATGCCGAGCGACCAGCCCAGCGCCGTCAGCCCCAGCAGCGAAGACGCCACCGGCAATACGCGTTTCCGCAGCGATTTCCACAGGTACGGCAGGCAGAGAGCGAGCCCGATCGCCAGCGGTACCGCCACGTAAATGAAATCGAGCTTGCCAGCCCATCCCCAGTCGCGCGAGGGGTCGGCCAGCCAGGCTTGTTCGGAGGAACGCGAGAGCGCGTACCAGGTGCTCACCGCCAGCCCTTCGCCGAAGGCAAAAAAGGTATACCCCCAGATCAGTTTGGCATTGGCCCGCGACGACAATACGGCAAAGAGAAACGCCGGCAGGATCGCCGCGCCGAGAAGGTTGAAAATCGTCCCGACTTCCGCCACGGACTGCGAGAGCCATTTGCCGGAAAAATCCAAACAGATCCCCAGCGTCATGCCGAAAACGCCGATGAACAGCGTGGCCAGTCGAGAAACCCGGACTTCGCGCACTCCGTCCATGAATTTGTTGATGAATTTCTGGTGAATCTCCTTCAGCCAGACCGTCGCCATGGCATTGATTCCCGAGCTGACTGTGCTCATGATTGCGGCTAGCATCGCCGCCATGAACAGACCGGACATCGGCGGCGGCAGTTTGGTTTTGACGAAATTGAAGAACGCCGCGTCGCCGCTTTCCAACAGGATCGAGTGCTGGCTGTAATACGTGAACAGCGACAGTCCGATGAACCACAGCACCAGCGTCGAGCCGATGCCGAGGACCACGGCGACAACCTGCGACTTCAGCCCTTCCTTCCAGTTGCGCGTGCTGAGCAGCCGCTGGATGGTCACCTGATCACTGCAGGCAGAGGTCAGCGGCCCCACGATCGCGTTCCACAGCAGCAGGAAAAAGAGCAGCCGGACATATGGCGACATGCTGTAGAAATCCGCCTCGCGGAACTGCGGCACGCCGTGTCCGTTGCGGATGGCGTAGGACACCGCTTCCAGCGGGCCGCCGGAAATATCACGGTTCAGCACCCAGATCACCACCGCCAGGCCGCCGAAGAGCACGAAGAACTGGAAGACATCCGTCCAGATGACCGCTTTGCTGCCGCCGATGGTCGTGCTGAGCACTCCGGTCACCCCGACCAGCAAAATCGAAAACCACGGTGCCCAGCCGTAAGCGGATTCGAAAATCTTGGCGCTGCTGTACAGCACCATGGCGATATACATGACGCGGGAGTAGAACGACGAGATCGCCACAATCGCCCGGACCTTGGCGTCGTAGCGGTACTCAAGGTATTCGTAGGGCGTGAAACTGCCGAGCTTGAAATAGAACCGGGTGAAGAGCAGATAAAAGGGAATTCCCAGTGGCAGAATAATGGTTGGAGTCAGGATAAAAAGGGTCAATCCGTGATTGTAGATTTCGCCCGGAATCATGACGATGGAAATGGAGCTCAGGAGCGACATCATACAGGCGAGCCCGATGGCGATGAACGGAGTGTTGCGCCCGCCGAGCAGGTAGTTTTCCGTGTCCTGCTTTTTGCGCGAGAAATAGACGCCGATGCCGAGGGTTACCAGCATATAGATGACAATTACGCCGTAATCAAGATAATTCTGCATGTAACGCTCCTCAGTTCAACTGTGGGGTGGCGACAAAATTGATGCAGTCGTTTTTCAGCGAATGCAGTTCCAGCACGATCACTTCGTTGGCCCCCTGCCGCAGCAGCGGCGCGGGAACATACAACGTGTTGCCGGGGCCGATGTTCCAGTAGCGCCCGAGGTTGAAGCCGTTGATGAATACCACGCCCTTCGTTCCGGGAAATTCGAGGAAGGTATCGGCGATTTCTGCTACCTCGAATCCGGCACGGTACAGCATCGGAATTTCCGGGGTGTTCCAGAACGATCCGAAGGGCAGCTCGGGAATATGGCGAAAATCCAGCGTCGTCACCTCGAAATCGGTCTGAAGTTGGCCCCAGATGCAGACACCGCCGGCAATTCCTTTCTGATCGAGCCCGAGCTTGGGGCCGATGTTGACGCGGCCCATGTTCTCCACCAGGATATCCAGCTGTGCGCCGCCGCGGGGTGTTTCCACGGTGATTTGGGGCTGGGGTTCATTGCGGTAGATGGTGCCCAGCGGCCGACCGTCCAGGAAAATCTGCGCCCGGTCGCGGACGTCATGGAAATTCAGGTCGCCGCGGAAGGGACCGTTCAGGCGGCAGCGGTAATTGATGAAGCCGAAATCCTGTCCGTAGAATTCCATTGGCTCCGGCAGCAGACTGTGATGCGTTTTGCCCAGCAGATTCAGGCATTCATAAAGCGGCACGGATTGAGTCAACTGCACCTTGCCATAGGCGATTTTTCGTGAATCGGGCGGCAGCTCCGGTGTGAAATCGCGGCGGTATTTGGCGATGACCTGCTGGCAGGCCTTGTATTTTTCCGTGATATCTCCGCACTCGGAAAGCGGGGCGTCGTAGTCGTAACTGGTGATGGTCGGCTCATATTTGGGGTCGGGCCCATTCGCTCCATTCAGAAAACCGAAATTCGTGCCGCCGCAGAAGACATAGAAATTGACGCTCGCGCCCATGCCAAGCATGGTATCCAGTTCGGCGGCGACGTCGTCCGCCGGGCGCGTATGGTGTTCCTCGCCCCAGTGATCGAACCAGCCGTTCCAGAACTCCATGCAGAAATCCGGGTCGTCCGGGCGGTACCTGCGGCCCGCCTCAAAAGCGTCCCGGGCCCGGCTGCCGAAATTCAACGTCTGAAATACCCCATCCAGCGTACCGCCCTGCAACGAGAAATTGCCGTAGCCGTCGGAGGTGAAAAGCGGGACGTCGATGTGATACCGCTCCGCAAACATTTCGCGGAGGTATTCGAGGTAATTTTTGTCGCGGCAATAACTGCCGTATTCGTTTTCGATCTGCACCATGATGACCGGGCCGCCGTGGCTGTACAGCTGTTTGCGGAGTCGCGGCAGCACTTCGCCGAAATAGCGCTCGACCGCGTCCAGATAGGGGCGATTCATACAGCGAAAACGGATGCCGGGAAGCGTCATCAGCCACGCCGGGAAGCCGCCGTTGTCGCACTCAGCGCAGATGAACGGGCCGGGGCGCACGATCGCATGCAGGCCCTCTTCCTGAACCATGGCGAGGAACGCCTCGAAATCCAGCATGCCGGTGAAATCGAATCTGCCGGGCTCGGGTTCATGCAGATTCCAGCTCAGGTAGGTTTCGATGCAATTCAGCCCCATGGCTCTGGCCTTGACGATCCGGTCGCGCCACTGGTCCGGATGAATCCTGAAATAGTGGATCGTGCCCGAGATGATTTGCGTGGGAGCCTCGTCGATGCGGATCGCTCCACGGCTGATTTCTACTTTCTTCATATTTTTCCTGACCTTAAATTACGTCGCCGCTGTAGAGCCATGTTTTGGCCGAACAGTATAAACCGGAAAGCGGCTGATCCGATTTCAAAGTTTCATCGAGCTCCTCGATCCGGCCGCAGAGGCCGTTCAGATAATCATCCAGCCGGCGGGCGAGCTCGATATAGCGCCTTTCCAGCGTGGCGAAACGGGATTGGATCAGGTCCAGTCCGAACGGCTTGTTGCGGCGGAGCCACTGCTTCCGGAACAACTCCTCGAAGTGCGTGTACAAGGCGGCCATTTTCTTGGCTTCATCGCGCAAGACACGCAGCTCGGGGCGGTCGTCCTCCGCATAGGCGCGTTCCAACCGCCGCCGGTAGTGGAGTTTCTCCACAGCGACTTTTGCCGCAAACCAGAGGAAATTCAGGTCGTCCCCGGTGTCCTCGCCCGATATCCGCATCACTTCTTCCGCGTTGGCGATCAGTTGATCGATCAGCGCCGGGGCGGCGGCATTGAGCTCGCGGTAATACTTGCCGAACAGCGGATCGTCCCAGATGACCGCATGGTGAACCGCCTCGAAATTTGCGCTGTGGACGATCGGTTCGACCAGTTTCGAGCCGGTGATATACGGCTCAACCTCATGGCCGCATATCGCCCGGAACAAATCCGCCGTGTCTCCCTCCCGCACGTGGATCAGCGCCGCACCCCAGATCAACCCCGCCCAGGCGGAATCGAACTCGCAATAACAGCCATCGTCGCCCCACAGCGTGAAAAACATTTCCTCGACTCCGGTGCGGCGGCAACCCTCCACGCAAGCCCTGACCGTGGATTCGGTTTGCCGGTGGTTGTACCAGAACCCGGACCACGTCCAGATCCCGGAGGCCACGACCGGAGTGCCGCCGAGTTCGCGGTGGCGGAGGATGAATTTCTCATAAAAATCCGGGTCGGTTTGATAGTAGTCCCAGTAGACCAGTTTCAGTTCCGGCGGGATCGATTTCTTCATCGCTTCCGGGAACACGACTTCCGGTTCGTAATAAATCCTGCGCGGCGTGTTAAGGAAGAAAAACATGTCGCTCCAGGCGCTGGGACTCAGATTGCGTTCACGGCACATATCGCAGACCCTGGCGGTATGCTCCATGAAGAGCTCGAGCTGGGGGCGGTAGCCGTGGCGGTTCATGTATGCGCCGCGCCCGAGGTAGGCGGCTTCGTCGAGCCCGATATGAATGCATTTGCTGCACAGGTTGGCCCGCCAGAAATCTAGCATTTTGCCGATCAGCTCATAGGTTTTCTCCGCGCCGACGAGCAGGATATCCGGCAGGTCCCGCGTGTAGCGGTAGGTATCCCAATGCAGGCCCTGGCGCAGGTGCGCCATCGTCTGGATGCAGGCGTTCATTTCAATGCCCAGCGAATAGGCGAAATCATCGATTTCCCGGATTTCCGCACCGGAGTAAGCCCCCCGCATATAGCCGAAATACGGCTCGCCGTCCAGCTGGTAAACATCCTCTGTATAAAGCATGATCCGCTCATAACCGGCCAGCGCCAGTTTGCGCAGCCATGATTTCACGGTTTCCACGCGCATGACGGCGCCGCGGGAACAGTCGATCATCACGCCCGGGCGCAGTGAACAGTCGAATTCACCGCTCAAGCCCGCCAGGGCCATGCCGGTGCCGAAGGCCGCGGCGGCGGTGCGGTCATACGCGATTTCAATGACCTCGCCTTGCCGGTCGACCCTGCATTTTCCGTCTTTGGCCGGCACAAACCGCAGTTCATCCCCCTCCGCGTCTGGGCGGAGAGGATATGCGACCGAGAGTACGGCAAGCATTGAATTGAGTTCCGGCGGACATCCGGTGGTTTTCCAGCTCAGCATCTTATTTGACTCCACAGTATGTTTAATCGAATTTCCAGCCGATGCGGCTCACTTCGACGGTACCGAAAACTTTGCTCGTGCCATCGCCCCAGGTGATGCCGACCGGGATGTCCTTGTGATGGATCATACGTCCGGTGAGCAGCGCATTCGCACCGTCTTTATGGAAAAGCTGGTAACGGTTCGTTTTCAGGTCGGCCTTGACCGTGAATTCCTGGAAATTCAACCCGCAGTTAAACGGCACCGTTTTATATTCGCCGTTGTCCATATACGTGATCTCATTGATGCCGAAGGCCACCCAGCCGTAGATGCCGCCGCCCTTGCCGCCGCTGTCGAAGGCGAAGCGGATCGCATATTGCGGTTGCTGTTCCGCCGCATCCTGCAAGCGAAATTCGCTGCCGATGGTCATTTTAGTCGTGCCCAGCGGCGCCCCGGCGAAACTGAAATGGCTGAATTTTGCGCCGGGCGTTTTGTCGCCGTGATGAACCAGCCGCAATACCGGATGGGGACGCTCCGGTATCGAGACCAGCTCAAAATAACTTTCTCCGCCTTTTTCCACATAGGAAATCGGATAGGATACTTTCAACTCCTGCGGGAGTTTGTTCGAAGCGCCGGAATAATAATGATCCCACTTGGCGGCTTCCGGGTCACCGGTATCGGCCACGATATTGTCATTCTTGGTAAACTTCAGCGTCATCGCCATGATGCTGCTCATGATCAGGTTGTGCCGCCAGGTCCCGAAATCGCTTTCGTCATAAATCAGCATCAATTCATTGGGTGCGACTTCCATGATCGAGGCATAGGAGCTGCCGGAACCGGTATAAACCGGCAGTTTCTGGTAATTTTTGCCGGTTCCGGTGAAATCGACCAGCATATAAAGCCCCGGGCGACCGGTGACGACAATCAAGGTGCCGTTTTGCAGAATATGAGCCGCGGGGGCCACGTTGAAATCGGCAATTGTGCCCTCATTGTTCCAGGTCATGCCGCCGTCATTGCTGCGAAGCTGGTAAAGCGATCCTTCGCTTGCCGTACGGGCATAAAACAGCAGATCCCCGTTTCGCAATTCAATTACCGCGCCTTCATTCGGCCCCTCCTGGTATTTGGAGTCGGGGTCTTCCATAACCGTATTCACATATTGCCAGCTTTTCCCGTCATCGACGCTCTGCACCAGAAAACTGAAAAACTTGGGCGCATTGACTTTCCGTCCGTAACCGGCCATCATCAACCGGCCGTCACGGCAGCGCAGGACATCGCGCTGCAGCCGGAAGGAACAGGTAAACGGCATCTTGATCCGCGACCTTTCAACCGTGGTGCTTTTCCCGTCCGGATTCAGGATGTGGCGGACAATCGTATGTTCGTCGGCAATCTTTTCATCCCAGCCGCCGATGATGTTGTATTTGGTGCCGTCCTTTCCTTCATAAGCGCAGAAACCGCCGAAAACCACATCGGTCGGAATCCATGTTTTTCCTTTGTCCGGCGAATAGATTCTCCGCCCCTTTTCCGTTACGGTGTGAACCCCGAGACTGTAATCAAAATAGATCATGCCGTCGGAATACAGATAGCCATGGCAGAAATTCAGATTAAGCGTCGAAGATTCAATAACCTTAAGGCTCAACGGCTCCACTTCGCCGCCGTTCAAGCGGATTTTGCCATTCTCATCGGCGGCCGAAACGACGGACAACGCGAAAGCGGCCAGGATCAATAAATATTTTTTCATCATGCAATCAACCTTCCGTTAAAATTTGTTCTTGATAAATTGTTCGTTGTAATACTCTTTGACGACGCCGCCGCTTTGCTCTTTCACCTGTTGAGGAGTCATCGAAGAAGCGCTGCCGTCGCTCCGGCCGATGCTGCCCTGTCCGCCATGGACGAACGCGCCCAGGGATTTGCCTTCGGCGGTATCGAGTCGCCATTCGAAGGACTGCTTTTTATCGGCGGCATTGTAAGTGTCGCTCATGATCATTTTCGGCTGCTTGATTTTGTTGAAATCAATGACACTCGAATACCGGCTGTCGACATTGGCGAGACCGTCTCCATAATACTGCTCCCAGCCCTCCGGATAAGTGCGCGGCATGCCGAAGGTGTGCAGCAGCCATTCGTCCGATTCCCTGCTCCAATTTCCGGCGGGGGCAAGCAAAGGGCATTTCAATGCGCTGCGGGCGGATTCACCAACATAATTTCCTGCTGACAATACGGTGCCCCAGGAAGCATTGCGGACCCGCACCGCGAAGGTATTGCCGTGGTCGGCCGCATACGCGGCAATCGCTTTCAGCGACGTTTTCTGATTGTCGAGGCACTGCGCCGTCACCGCTCCCGCGCGCAACCGGACCACCGCTGATCCGAGTAACCCTGCCAGAACAGCCAGCACGGCCACCATCACGATCAATTCTACCAATGCGAAATCATGTTTTTTCATTTTTTGCTCCGTTTTATGTTATAAACTCATTTTGCCATAAGAACTGTTGTAATACCGGATCAGCGCGTCATCGGTTTCCTCTTTTACCTCAAGCGGATTGAGCGAGTTTACATGGCCGTCGCTCCAGCCGATATTCGCCTTGTGATGATGGGGGAATATGGTCAGAAAATTGGCCCCGGACCCATCCTCCAGCCGCCAGTCAAAAATCTGTTTCTGGCTGGTGGAATCATAAGTATCGCTCAGAATCATTTTGTTTCCTTTCAGTTTCTTGAACATGAGTACGGTGGAATAAACCGAACTCAAGTTATAAAGCCCGTCTTCCCCATAGTAATCAGCCCAGTTCTCGGGGTATGTCCGCGGCATGCCATACGTATACATGGTCCATTGATCATCGTCATTATCAAAATCCCCCGACGGCAAAACCGGGCACTTCAGGACGACTCTGGAGGACATGGGAACATAATCCGTCAGGAAGGTAAGCATATTGCCCCATGTGGCGTTATTGCGCCGTATCGTAAACGCATCGTCATTGTCGACGGCATAATTCATGATGAATTGGAGCGTTTGCTTCTGATTGCCTGTACATTTGATTGCCATGGCCTTGGCGCGGGCCTGATTCAATGCCGGCAGCAGCATGGCCGCCAGGATGGCGATGATCGCAATCACAACCAGGAGTTCGATAAGAGTAAAATTATTCCGGCAGCATTCAGATTCTGTTGACTTCATGTTGAAATCCTCTCGTTTAATTTTCACCTGTATTTTTGTTATAAATTACCGCGGGATCAACCGTAATCCCGCAGTTGAATTCCTTCGCGGCTTCCGTTAATTCGAAAAATCCTCCTCCTGTAACTTTGACGTTTCCTTCCGCTTCCACGATAAAATGTTCCGGCAGCCGCAAAATGGTACCCGCCGGTAATGGGTATTCCCAACTTGCGGACAGCCGGTGATTCATGCAATGCAAATCCATCTTGCCGGAGCTGGTATGGAGCCCGGTAATTGATAAGGATTCACGTTCCAGCAAATCCCAGGGGGCGATACCGCCCAGCAGCAGAATTTCTTCGCGGTTTTCCAGGTACAGCATTCCAATCATCAGGTCCAGGATGCGCCCGTTGCCGCTGCCGTTCGGCTGCCAGGGGGTATAAGCCGGATCGGTCAGCGAAAAACGCTCCTGCGCCAGGTAGAGATCGCTGCTCATGCCATAGCGGAGCAGCGTCTGAGCAGCGGCCCAGCCTTTTTTCCATTCACCGTTGCGCAAGTAAAAAAGGAACATGGCCAGTTCGACCGTGATGACATACATCACATCCTGATCCATGGGCCCGCAGAAAAATCCGCAGAAATTATGTTGCTCCTGATACTTCACCAGCGCCTTCATCCGTTCGTCCGCGGCATCGATCAGGCCCGAATAATGGTAATTCATCGCGCCGGCAATCGTATGGAATTTGTGGGTGATCTTGCCCTCATCGCTCATCTTGCGGTCAATGAATCCATCTGCGCGGGTGATCAACTTGAGCGCTTCGTCGATATCCTGTTGATAAATCCGGCACTCCGCCGCCAGTTCGTCGTATTCCGGGTGATCGACCTGCTTCAAATATGCGGTCAGTTCCATGACGCCCCGGCAGGACCAGGTGTCGGTTGAGGCGATGATATACCCGGAATCGCCGTCAGTGGCGCGCGCCTTCGGCATTAGGCCGTGGAACCGGGAGCGGGAACCGTCCGGCAGCGGGAACCGGGTGGCTTTGACCTCGCCGAGAATCCATTTCGCCGCGCGGATCATGCGGGGGAGATACTCTCCGGCAAATTCGCGGTCTTCCGAATATTTCAGGTATTGCGTGGCCAGCAGCAAAGCGGAACCGGTGGTGCTCGCCCACCGGGGCCCGGTGGTGCCGATCGCCCCCGCCAGCGATTGGAATTCGCCGGAGGGCGGGCAGCCGCCGTCCTGAAGCATGAAGAAAAATTCCAGCACCCTGCGAACCTGCCCGAAATACCCCAGCGGGCTCATGGGCTTCAGCATTTCCATGGCTTCCCAGAGCCAGACGTAAAACCGCTCGCTGCTGCCGCCCTGGCACGGCTGCAGGATTTCGCCGTACTGGCTCTGTTCGGTGATCAGCAGCTGCAGATTACACAACTGTATGGCCCGGAAAATATCATTGAGTTTATCGCAGCCGAAATCGATTTTCGCGGTATCCGCCTGATACTTTTTCCAGAACGAAATCATATCTTCCCGGACGGGATTCGCGCCGGGCAGCGTTTTGCACTTCTCCGGTTCCGTCTGAAATGCCAGCGTGAATTCCCGGCTCTCCCCGGGCTGCAGCTCCGCAGCGAAACGCATGAAATTCCGTCCCTCGGTAATCCGCATGCCGGGCTGGACGAAATAAGGACACTCGCAGGTGAAATTCTTATTGTAATCAGCGTCCGTGAATTGAAGCGACTCCTCAAAATTGAAGTCGAAGCCGCCGGGATAAATCCGGCCGAACGCACCATGAGGGCCGGTCAGGGTATCGCCGTCGCATACGATTCCGCCGCCGTCGTGCGCATAACACGCGGCATCCCAGTGAAACGAAATATAATGATAATCAAAGACGCTTCTTTCCCGCGGATACCCCGCCTTGCAGCGGACGACGGCGGTCTTCGGCCCGATATGCCGGTTCGTCACCTTGCCGTCGATCCACAGGAGGCCATCCGGCTCCATCCGGTAATTCAGTTCATACGCGATGTCTTCCGCGAAATACCTGGCCTTCACCAGCGGATAGCCCCCCTCCGGACGGCTCAATTGGCTCAGCCGGAAATCCGGCGCAAACGGCGCTTCGCCGAAAGCGAAACTCACCAGCAGGATCCGCAACGATTCAATCACCGCGTGGTCTTCTGGGCACTTTGTTTTCAGGTCCGGCGGCACCGGCACGGTATAGGCGTTCAGCGCCGCGTCGCAATACACCAGCAGCCGGGATTCCGGCAGGTTCAACGGCATATGGACGGAATAAGGCGGGCGGGCATCGGTCCGCACCGCCGTGCGGGTTTGCGCCCAGCTCATATTTTCAATTGTTTTATAGGATTTCATCGCATGTCCTTATGATTTATGGTTGACTTTATTTTATATTTAGAATATAATATATAAAACTGTAAAACAGAATACCGGAAGTCGCAAAAAACATATATAATAATGCAATTATGGAACATTTTTATTTCAATTACTCCTGGGAGAAGCGCGATCTGGCCATACCGTGCCTGCATCGTTCGCGCCACCTGAAACTGCCGGGGAGCTCCAAATCGGAGTATTACCGCGTGTGCCTGCCGCTGTGGTTGATCGACGTGGGCTTCGTGCAGGATGGTATTTTCTGGCGCATGTTCGGCGAGAAAAAATGGCACCAGTGCGAAGTCGATGAAGTTCAGATTTACCCGCCTGGAACCGTTTTCGAGTCCAAGATGGAGGCCGGCACGATGCGGCACTCGGCCTTCGTCCAGTTCATCAACGGCGAAGCGGGGGGCCTGAATACTCTTTTTGCGAACCAGCGCCCGCCGTACCGGGTCAAGGATGTTTCGCACCGGTTGATCAACCTGATCACCCGAATCGCCGCCATCGGCTACACGCAGCAGGAGCGCGGGTTTTGGGAAGCGCAGGCGGTACTGTTTGAGTTGATCGCGCAGATTCATCAGAACTCGGAGCAGCGCGTGGGCGGCCTCGATACTTCCTTCTCGGAGAATGTCGATAATTTCCTGAGGAAAAACCTGACCCGCCACCTGAATTGCCGCGAATTAAGCAAAGAAATGGGCATCAGCACCTCGCAGCTTTTTCATCGTTACAAACGCGAGACCAATACTTCGCCGATGCAGCGTCATATGGAACTGCGCCTGGAATACGCCAAGACCATGTTGATCAACAGCAATACCCTGGCTCAAATCGCCGACTCCATCGGCTTCAGCAGCCCCTTCCATCTTTCGCGGGCCTTTAAGGCCTGGAGCGGCCAATCGCCCGCCGAATTCAAGAAAACCATCAGCGGCCAGGACAAGCGCTGATGGTTTCCGGCAGATTGAACAACTGGTTTGAGAGCGAATGCGCATATCCCCATTATAACATATTCAGGATGCACAGCATCCGTCAGGTGCAGGGCAATACGCCCTGCCGCGGGGAGTGGGGATGCGTAATCCCCGCATTCCAAAAACTTACACACGCCATGAATTCGGCATAAAAATAAGGGATCGCGTAGGCCCTGCGGGTTTTTGCGGTATTTTGATTTTCCTAAATTCCAATATGTTTATTTTAAGGAATTTGCTTCATTATATCTCATTGTGATTCATGGAATTTCGGTTTGTTATGGTTGCTACTGTTTTGAGGTTAGCGGTCATGGTTATTTTCTCCGATAAGCAAATATATGCAAACGGGGGCTTGTGCTGAAAATTGATTTGGCTGGAGAGTTGTTTTGGAAGGAAGAGTAGCTGATTTTGGGGAAAATTGTGAATAGTTATATTAGTGTTCACGGTTGGTAGGGATTTCTTTTGGCATTCATCGTGATCATTTTTTACTGCAGATTCAAAATCATAGTTGTCCATTATGATATTGAAGGCAGCTCACGTGGTGACCGCCCTCCTTCAA
Source organism: Victivallis vadensis (assembly GCA_040391785.1). Lineage (GTDB taxonomy): Bacteria > Verrucomicrobiota > Lentisphaeria > Victivallales > Victivallaceae > UBA5239. The sequence continues at coordinate 460 of JBEBXH010000074.1, read as the reverse complement.
TTCGTTCTGAATGGAGTAAACCATTTTTAGCGTGATTTCCGAACTGCCGGACAGATTGAAATCGGCCACAAGTGCGATGTTCTTGAAGGATAAAGCATCATGGTACAGCGACGGTTTTTCGCGGGCGATGACCGTGCTTTTGCGTCCGCGGCCCGCAGGGATATAGCCCTCTTCTACCAAAGTGGAGAGGACCCGGAAAGCCGTCACGCGGCTGATGCCGTAGGTGCGTGCAATAATGTCGAGATTGGGGAATTCCCCTCCGACCGGATAGGTGCCATAGCGGATTTCATCGATCAACGTCTTGACCACCTGCGGATACTTTTTTGGCGGTGCCATATATTTTCCCCTTCCCCAAAAAAGAATACTGCCCCGAAGCACTTCAATGCTCCAGGGCAGTATTTATTGTTACACGGTGATCATTTCTTCGAGGATGATGTCGAGTTTATCCTTGAGGTTGTCG
>JBEBXH010000073.1:0-30798 GCA_040391785.1 Victivallis vadensis | reverse complement strand
GTCTGGTCGACCGGAATCATCTTTTTACGGACCCCATCTGGAAGCAGTGCATGCCTGCCGCCGCCGAGCTCGCCGATGAATCGTCGTCGTTCGATCCGCAGGCGGAGGCTCGTTATCAGGCCGCGCCGAAGCTGATTCACCGTTACCGCGATCGCGCGGTGCTGCTGGCCAATGGCACTTGCGCCATCCGCTGCCGTTTTTGTTTTCGCAAGCGCACCTGGAAAACCGGTTCCGAGCTGAAAGACATCACCGAAACCGAGCTTGCCGAAGCCTGCCGCTACCTTGCGGCGCATCCGGAAATCCACGAAGTACTGATTTCCGGCGGCGACCCCCTGATGCTTCCGCCTGAGAAACTGCGGACCATCCTCGAAAAGCTCGGCGAAGTTCCGAATATTGAGGTGATCCGCGTCGCCTCGCGCCTGCCTGCGGTGCTGCCGCAGGCGGTGACGGACGCGCATTTGGAGGCGCTCTCGAAACCGCCGAGTTTGTGGCTGATGACCCACTTCAATCATCCCCGCGAGGTGACGCCGGAGGCCATCGAGTGCTGCCGCAAGTTCACCGCGCGCGGTATTCCGGTGCTGAACCAGACGGTTCTACTGAAGGGGGTGAACGACGAACCGGAAATCCTCGAGGAATTATTTCGCAAACTGATTGCAATCAAGGTGAAACCGCATTATCTTTTCCACGTGGACCCGGTGCGCGGGGTGCGTCATTTCGCCACGGGCATCGAGCGCGGACTGGACATGCTGCGGTATTTCCGGCGGAATCTCTCGTCGCTGGCGGTACCGGCGTTTGCCATCGACCTGCCGGAGGGCGGCGGCAAAGTGAATCTGCAGCCCGATTACAGCTGCGCCGGACGCTTTTACAATATTGATGACACAGAACTGATTGATTATAAATAACATCGAAGCGGCACGTTGCCGCACGCAGTCCAGCGCGCGGACAGCGCTGGTCGCCCGCAGGGCGAAACAAAAAGGAGCCCTATGCAAGGACAAAAATTTGAAATCACCATCGACCGGATCGCCTTTGGCGGCCCCGGTATCGGACGGCTGCCGAACGGCATGGTCTGCTTCGTACCCGGCGTTATCGCCGGCGAAAAAGTCGCGGTCGAGATCGTCGACGAAAAAAAGAAATACGCCATCGGCAAACTGGTAGAGGTCCTCGAACCCTCGCCGCACCGCATCCCGGTGGAGCATCCTGTCCCCGGCAGCGTCTACATGCATATGAGTTACGACGAGGAAAACCGGGTGAAACAGGCGCAGCTGCGCGACTTTTTCCAACGCAACGCCGCCCCTTATTGCGAAAATTGCGACTTCAAGGAACCGCTGATTCCCGCCAATGATCTGCACTACCGCAACAAAGTGACGATGCACTATCAGGATGGCCGCCTGGGCTATTTCGGCGAGGACAACCGGACGGTGGAAGATGTACCGTTCTGTCCGCTGGCCGCCCCGGAAATCGCCGTCAGATTGGCGAAAATACGCTCAAAAAATCTGTCCGTCACTTTGAAGAATGACGATAAAGTGACGATTCGTCATGCTGTCAACGGTGTTTTCGATTGGATCAATGATGCCCCGGCAGATGCGCCGGCTCTGCGTTACGAAACGGCCTTTGGCTGGCTCGGAGTTGCGCCTGACAGCTTTTATCAGGTCAACAACGAAGGGGCGGCGATGATGCAGAATGAAGTGGCGGAGGTGCTGCGAAATCTGACGGATGCTCCGTCGTCATTTCTGGATTTGTACTGTGGAGCGGGGTTTTTCTCGCTGGTGGCGGCAGCTGTCGGCGTCGAACGGTGCATCGGGGCGGACATCGACCCGAACGCAGCGGCCATGGCGTTTAAAAATCTGAAAAACGCCGGATTCGGCAACGCCCGGTTCCATGCCTTCGCGGCAAACCTGATCGTCGGACGGCTGATCAAAAAGGGCGGCGACAACCCGATGATGCTGGTCGATCCGCCGCGTCAGGGGCTGGACCAATCCACTGCGCAGGCAATCGTCAATTCCCCAGTCAACAACCTGATTTACGTTTCCTGCGGCCCGGACACGCTGGTGCGCGACCTGAAACTGTTCGGCTCCGCCGGATTCAACATCATGTCCAACGTCATGATCAACATGTTTCCGCGCACAGCGCACATCGAGAGCATCACCGTCCTCAAGCGCTGAGCTTCTTTTTTCTTAACCACGAATAGCGCGAATATTCACGAAAAAAGACAAATTCTATTGACCGCCGGTTCCGGCGGTCAATCACTTTCGTGCTTATTGGTGTTATTCGTGGTTAAATTATTCTGTCTTCGGCTGGAGGGCTTTGTAGCCGGAGACTTTGACGGCGCCTTTGCCGGAGTGGACCAGCGTTTCGAGGCCCAGCGTCCAGGGATCGTTTTCGGTGAATTTGGCGGTGGCCTTGAAGTCGAAACGGATTTCGCGGGAGTCGTCGGTCAGGATCATGGCATAGTCGATGTGCTGTTCTTTGGAGTGACCTTTGATCGTCAGGACGGCCTGGCTGGTGTCGATTTCCCATTGTCCGGCGAGCTTCTGCAGGCCCTCGGGCTCGAGGCCCTGCTTGCGGAGCAGTTCGTACATGTATTCGCGGTTGAGCGGACCGGACTCTTTCGGGACGGGGATCTTTTTCAGGTCTTCCATGGCGTAGGGGATAAGCATTTTCAGCGCGCGGTCGAGGGGTGTTTTTTTGTTTGATTTGAGCTCGAAAATGTAGTTTTCGGCGGAAATTCTGTCCTCGTTCCAGACACCGGAGAGCCTTTCGATGCGCCATTTGCCGCTTTCCTGCAGGGGAGCGCCGGTGAAATGGACATTGCACTTCACCGTTTGCGGGATGTTGTTGGCCACGGCACGCTCGTACTCGACCCGGGCGTCCACGGTCATGATTTGCGCCATGACCAGGCAGGGAAAAGAGACGAGACTAAAAATCGTCATCCAGAATAGACATTTCATCTTCGATAAACTCCAACGCTTTTTGACAGGCACGCGCACGGTGACTGATCTGGTTTTTGAGTTCTTCGGACATTTCGGCGAAGGTCTGGTCGTAGCCGTCCGGCACGAAAATCGGGTCATAACCGAATCCGTTCGCGCCGCGCGGGGCGTCGATGAGCTTGCCGCGGACTTCGCCTTCAAACGATTCGATGACCTCGCCGTTGGCGGCGATGGATAGGACACAGACGAAACGGGCGTTGCGATTGGTCTGTCCCTCCATTTCCTTGAGCACGCGCTCGATGCGGGCGGCAGGGGTGTCCGCATAACGGGCGGAGTAGATGCCGGGGGCGCCGTTCAGGGCCTCGACTTCGAGGCCGGAGTCATCGGCGAAGGCAGGCACGTCGCAATATGCGCTGGCGGCGAGCGCCTTGATTTCGGCGTTTTCCTTGAAGGTCTTGCCGGTTTCTTCGGTTTCGGGCATATCGGGGTAACTGTCCAGGCCGACGATCTCGGCTTTCTGGTCATGAAGCAGTTTCTTGAATTCTTCAAGCTTATGTTTATTGGTGGTGGCGGCGACGACTCTGAACATCTTTTATTCCTCGTTTTGTATTTATAATCAATGTCGTATATAGTATAACACAAATCGAAAGAATGCAATTGGAAAATGAAGATTAACCTGAAAATCCCCGGCGAACCGGGCACGGTATACGTCAGTTTCAGCGGCGGCGCGGACAGTACGGCGCTGCTGCTCCTGATGCTGGAACAGGGGCTCGACCTTTGCGCGGTGCACTTTGAACACGGCATCCGGGGGCTGGAGTCGCGCGAGGACGCGGCGTGGTGCCGCGAATTCTGCGAAAAGCGCGGTGTCAAATACATCGAAATCCCGCTGGACGTGCCCGGCAATATGTACCCCGGCGAGAACCTGGAGGCCGCCGCCCGGCGGCTGCGCCTCGAAGCATGGCGCGAATTCTCGAACGGTAAACCCATCACGATCATGCTCGGGCATCATGCTGACGACCGGGTGGAAACCATGTTGATGCGCCTGGCACGCGGCTCGAATGCCTCCGGCGCAGCCGGGCTGGATCATATTTCCCAAATCGCTAACCTGTCGTTTCTGCGTCCGCTGCTGGATCAGCGCCGCGAGGAAATTGAACAGTTTCTGACCGACTCGGGAGTCACCGACTGGCGAATGGATTGCTCCAACAGCGACGAATCGTATCAGCGTAACTACTTGCGCGGTAAGGCACTGCCAGAGTGGTACCGGAATTTCCCGCCGGTGCGCGAAGGACTGCTGCATGCCGCGAGGGCATTGTCACTGGATGCCGATTTCATCGAGGCCTCGGCGAATCGGGTGGCGGAGAAATATTTGACGGGTGATTATACCGGCTATGAGTTCTGGCGGCAGGTTCATCCGGCTTTGATTCCGCGATTGCTGCGGATCTGGCTGGGCGGGGAATTCATCCCGGACCGGCATTTCATCCGGCGTTTTCAGGAAGAAATCGCGGCGGTGTCCACCGAAACGCGGTTGCTGGAAGCGACAGCGGAGTGCGAGCTCTGTTTTGACCGGGCCGAAGTCTGGCGGAAGCCGCGCCGGATGCCCGAATTCGAGCCGGTACTGTGGAACTGGCACGAAACGCCGGAACTGGCGGGGTTTCGGGTTGGAGAGGGAGATGTAGTGTTCGACGCCGCGCTGCTGCCGGATACGCTGGAAATCACCGCGCCGCGACCGGGCGACGTCATGGTGCCGTTCGGTGCGAACAGTCCGAAAAAGCTTCAGAAACTGATTCTCGACGCCAAGCTCAGCGCCCGCGAGAAATCCGGGCTGAGGGTGTTGCGGATCCCGGGCGGTGAAATCCTCTGGGTTCCCGGCCTGCGCCGCTCGAACTGCGCCCCGGTGACGGATGCCACGCGGAAGAAAGTTTCTTTTTTGTCCACGAAAGACACGAAAAAACACGAAAAATGAACGCTCGTGCCGGGCGCTCATAGAAATTTTTACTCGATTAAATTTTTTCGTGATATTTCTTGACGGGGTATTGACAAAGGGATTGTTATCATGTATAATTTAATCGAGTAAATAAAGGAATTTCTGTATGGCGACGATTTATGACATTGCGCGGAGGGCGGGGATGAGCCACGCCACGGTGAGCATGGCGCTGCGGGATATCCCGAAGGTCAAGCCGGCCACACGCGAATATATCCGGAAGCTGGCGTCCGAGATGGGATACCAGCCCAACAGCGCCGCCGTGGCGCTGAAGGCCGGGGCCTCGCGCAATATCACGCTGGTCCTGCCGAACAATAACGATATGCAGCAGAGCGAGAAATTCCGGAGCTGCTGCAACAACGACGGCTATCAGGTGACAACGCTTGAATTGAGCGTGGATATCGAGCGCCAGCGCAAGATTTTCGAATCGCTGCTGCAGGGTAATACCGACGGAGTCATTACTTATTTATATCGTTTTGAGCCGGTCGCGGATCTGATTGAAAAGCTTCTGGCGCAGAGAAAACCGATGGCGATCATCGGTCCGCCGAAGGATTTCGTGCCTCAGCCGGGGCTGTACCCGATCTATATCGACAATACATCCGCTGTCCGAAAGGGGATCGAGCGCCTGATTGCCCTCGGCCATACACGGATCGCCCATACGCTGAACCCCGATTACGTGCCGGAGTCGCACCCGGTGATCGTCGATACGTTGAAGTCGCATGATATTACGGATTGGGACCCGGTATTTTATTACCCGACCCAGGTGAATGGAAACCGTTTTCAAGAGGGGTATCAGGCGGCGAAAAAATTGTTGAAGGACAAAGCAGGCGTGACCGCCATCCAGTGTTTCAACGACCGGTTTGCGATCGGTCTGATTCGCGGTCTGCACGATCTGGGTGTGAAGGTGCCGGGTGATATTTCGGTGATCGGCTCGGACAACGAACCGTTCAGCGAATACGGCCTGGTGTCGTTGAGCACTATCGACATGAGCGGGGCGGACAGCGCCAAGGCGTCCTGGCAGTTCCTCCATGAGTTCCTCAACAATCCTGATTGGGAAAAAATACCGGATCCGGTTTACCTGAAATCGAAATTCATCGAACGCGAATCCATCGGCAAAGTTCCTGAAAAAAGAATATAAAAACCAAAAGGAGACCGAAATAAAATGAAAAAGAATTTCACACTTATAGAGTTGCTGGTAGTGATTGCTATTATCGCGATTTTGGCGGCGATGCTGCTGCCGGCGCTCACGGCGGCGCGGGAAAGAGCTCATGCCGCCTCGTGCATAAACAATATCAAGCAGTTGTCGATGTCGCTCTCGCAATATACCGGCGATAACAACGATACGATGATTCCGTGCTGGGAGACCCCCGGAGACAGCGGGCAGTACGATTCGAAAAACTGGGTTTACCGGATGTGTAATCTGAAGTATGTCGAGCAACCCTCCATCCTTTTCTGCCCGTCGATTGCCAAATTCACCAGCTACTATGAAAGCCTGCCGCCGTATGCGGCGACGCTGAAAAACAGCAGCAACTCCCCCGGCAACGCCTGGCAATTCATCAAAATCAGTTATGGTTACAACTGGTCGATGGGAGGATTTGAGTATTATGCCCAGCAAATATCGTATGGCGTACAAACCGGTAAGATCGCCAATCCCAGCAACAAACTGGTATTTGCCGATTCGTTTACAGGATCCATGGGGACGCTTAAACTGAGCCCGGAGTACAGTACCTGGGCCCAAGTCCACGGCAGGCACACACGGTCCGCCAATATCGCCTGGGCCGACGGCCATGTCTCGAGCCTGAGAAATCCCACCTGGGAACTGCAGGCAAACGGTACCATGTCAAACCGCATCCAGTATTATTTCCTGCCGTTTTATAAAGGAGCTTTCTGATGAGAATAATTCTGCTTTGCTTACTGGCCGCGGCGCTGAACCTTAGCGCGGCGGGGCGTTTCGATGTCCGGAATTTCGGCGCCCTCGGCGACGGTACTCACGATGATACCGCCGCCATTCAGAAAGCGCTGAACGCAGCTTCGCGGGCGGAGCAATTTGTCCTGGTTGGCAAAATGGGCGGCACGTTCGGCCCGTGGGGCGGCGACGGGCCGTTCAGCGAGGTGTATTTTCCGGAAGGAACCTACCGTATTACCGGGACGCTGGTGTACCCGGGAGAAGGCGCCAACGGCCGCAAAATCGCGCTGACCGGCGCTGGAAACGCGGTTATTTCGCAAGAATCTGCCGATAAGGATATTTTTTATTTCAGCAATGTGATGCGAATCAATATGAGCGGCCTTACGCTGAAGGGTGGCAAGGAGCAGTTGCAGATCTGGACCAACAATTACGATATGTCGACCGTGTATTTCGACAATTGTAAATTTCTGGATGCCGTCGGTACCGCGATCGTTTGCCGGGTGCCGAGCGAAAAGGGAAAACTGGTTCCGCCGTATACGGTGAGCTGGAAAAACGGGCTTGCGGAGCTGACCGCCATTCCGCCGGGGCCGGGGCGCGGGGAGTTCTGGAACTCGACGCTGCTGGAGGTTTCGAACAGCGAATTCCGGAATTGCGCCCGGGTCACGGATATTTCCTGTGACCTGGCCGTAATCCGCGATACGAAAGTGATCACGCCGGAGAAACAGGTTGGGCCGGTTTTTCTGCTGTCAAATCAGGTGTATCTGCTGCGGGTTGAAGGCACAGGGAGCGGCGAAGCGTACTGGATCGATCTCAGGAGCGTGGTCGAGGCGAAAGCGCTGTTGTTTGTCAACGACTGCAATTTCGACAGCACCAACGCCTGGACGCTGGTCCGGGCCAATCCCAAACCGGGCTATATTTCAAGCGCGCTTTGCATTGCCGATACCAAGGTGAAAAGCGGCGGCGGCGCGGACGGCGCGATTGTATATCTGGCCGAAAATACGTCGCCGAATCTTCTCAGTTTGCGCAATGTCACCGACACCAGCGGCATACACGTCCAGGCGGTTAAATATGCCGCGGAATTGAGCGAAAAAGATTTCGCCGAAAAGGTCCGCTATTACAAACAATTTTCGGTCGATTTTTCGTTTGACTTCATCATCACCGATTGCAGCCGGAATATCGATCCGGTGTTGACGCCGGGGGCGCGCAAATTCATCTCCAAGCCTTTCATCGCTCAGATGGACCGCTTAACGAGGGTGAATCCGCCGGAATTTAACACCGGCGATTTTCCGAACGTGGTAAATGCTGCCGAATATGGCGTGGGGTCCGGCAAGGCGGATGAATCGGCGGCCGTGGAAGCGGCCTTGAGCGCCGCCGCCAAAACCACCCCGGCGAAGGTGATTTTTCCCTCGAAAGTTATCAAAATCGCCAAAACCATCCGGATTCCCGACGGCGTGTGTCTGACCTCGCACGGAAGCGTGTTTTTCGTCGCGCCGGAAAAGATGGATGCGCCACTTTTTGTGATCGACGGAAACAAGAAAAACGCCCTGCTTAATCTGGGTTTCGTCAACGGCTCGAGCGCGATATCCATCGACAATGCCGAAGGGAGCGAATATCTGATCGATCATTGCACGTTTTATGATCAGAGCGACGTATCGGTCAAGGCCCGCAAAAAAGGCGCGGAGGATAACAGCAAGGTGAAGATCGTCCGCAGCCGGCTCGCGGCCATGCACGGAATCGATACGGATCTGGCGTACCAGGAAATCGACACCAGCTGGGTCATGAACGACGGACGCATGCACGACAGCGGTTATTTCACGAACCGCGGCGGTGATTTGCTGCTCCAATACAATCTGTTCGTGCCGATTCTGCCGAGTACCGAAATCAGCAACGGCTTGAAAGATTCCGGCAAGTTTCCGAACGATCCATGGGGAAAAAATACCCGTTGGGTTGATAATTACGGCAATTTTTTCAGCGTGGGTAATCGCTACGGCGGCGAATTTTGCGGCATGACGCTGGTCCGCAATTTTTCACCGGCGGCGACAATCATGATCACGCAGGGATTTTCGTTCCACGGCAATCTGTACACCGGCAAGGCATTCCTCCAATGCGAAAAAATACCGAAACGGCTGATTGTGAAAGACCTGGTATGCAGCGCGGAATCCACGGCCCCGAACCCCAGCGGCATTACCTGGAAAAAGCCGGACGGCAACTGGTCTAACGACGCCCGGGGAATCACGATATTCTGCTCCGGAATCATCCTCCACAATCCATTCGCGCCCGGCAAATAGCGCGAAAAAGTAAAACTTCTCCTTGACAAAACATCATTCCGCATCCATTTTTTCGTAAGCAAAAGAGGTTGCGGAATGATTTCGATCACTTTAGACAGTGATGTGCGGATGAGCGTGACGCTGCGCCGGATCGGATTAATCCTGATCGGGACGGCGGCGGGCGGTATTACCGGGTGCTTCATGGGGTGGGAGGGATATTTCCGGTCGGCGATATTGTTTTTGTGTACACTGGATATGCTGGCGGCGCTGGAGCAGTTTCGAATTCGCAGGGTATGGATATGGACGGTGGGTGGAGTGATCGCCGGGCTGCTGGGCGGGGGAGCGATATTGTTTTTCGAACTGGACCGTTCGTCGATGTTGGGCGACGGGGAGGAGTGGGGTACCTTTTTGTTCTACACCACTTATTACAGCACGGGAATACTATTGGGATATCGAATTTTCCAGGGACATGTTTGGCGGCAATTTTTGTCGATCGTCGCGGTTATCTGGATGGGGTATCTGGGATTCCTGCTATGGGACACCGGTGGCGATGAAGCCAGCATTCTTCTGCTGGTAATAGGGTTAAGTTTTCTTAATGCGCTTGTTTTTGCGATTTTCTGGTATACATTTGCCAGAGTGATAAGTGATGCCGCCGATCACCGGATCCGGCTGAAAATGTTTCGGAAACTTATGAACAAGGAGAAGGACCATGCTGAAAATCGCTAAATTTGTAGTGCTTGCCATGTTCGCCGTCGCCGCTATTCTGCTCACCCCCGGCTGCGGGCCACTTTAATGGGGCTGCTCAGGCTGAACCTGCGGGCGCTCTCGCTGGTACTGAGCAATCAGTGGTTGTCGAAAGACGACATGGGCAGAAGTTATGACGCCGTGGCGCTTACTTATGACTCCCAATGGTCGATTCAGCTGGCGGAAACGAACGCGCAGTTGATCGCGCACCTGCCGGACGACCGGCCCGCCGGGCAATGGGTCGACCTCGGCTGCGGCACCGGAGCATTAACCGCGGCGCTGCCTCCGGGCACGATCGGCGTGGATTCCTCGAGCGAAATGCTGGTGCTTGCCAATTCACGCTGTCCGCAGGCGCATTTCGTCTGGGCGGACATGCTGGAATTCCTGCGCGAACAGTCCGACGGTGTGATGGCCGGGGTTGCTTCCAGCTGGGCGATCGGGTATTCGAATCCGCGGAAGATTGTCGCCGAGGCGTCGCGGGTACTGCAAAAAGGTGGCATCCTGGCGTTTATCGTCAACTATGCCGATACGTTGAAGCCGGTGTTTCAGGCGTATCGCCGCTGCATGAGCAAGTATCCGACCGAGATGACCCTGGCGCTGTGGCCGCGTTTTCCGAGAAACGCCAAAGTAATCATGAACGATCTGGCCCGCAACGGATTCGAAACGATCTGGCAGCAGGACGGCAACGTCCGGATCCAGCCGCCGGACGGACAATCCATCAACCTGCAATGGCTGCTGAAAACCGGAGTACTGGCCGGATTCGACCGTGTGATGCCATTGCGCGAAAATACCACGCTGCAGGCGGATTTCGACCGGATGCTGGGGGATCAACCGCTGTATCACCATTATTTCGCCGGGGTCTTTCGCAAGAAATGAATTTCCAGACGCTCAAACTGATGCGGATGCTGTGCGATCCGCGGATTACCCGCGTGCCGCTCCGGGTGATGCGTCAGCTTGCCGCGATGGGGCATCGCCGCGCCCCCGGCAAGCGCGTCAATTCGCTGAAATTCGTCCGCGAATGGCTGGGCGGGGAGAAAATCACCCGACACAATGGGCAGTGGGTTTTGAACTCATTCCTGCCACCGTTTCCGGGGCGCGCCTATGAACGGATGTTCGAAAATATGTTGTCGGGGCGCCGCCTCAGCCCGGTGTCTGCCTATTTGGCGGTGACCTCGGCCTGTCCGTTCAACTGCAAGCACTGCAGCCTCAAGCAGCGCCCGGGCGGCAACCCCGTGCCGGAACAGTGGTTCGGGGCGGTACAACAGCTGCACGAACTCGGCTGCAGTTTGATCGGCTTTACCGGCGGCGAACCGCTGTTGTTCCCGCGGTTGCCGGAACTGGTGAAAAGTGCGGTCGACGGCGGAGCGGAAACCGTTGTTTTCAGCTCCGGGGCCAACTTCACGCCGGAACTGGCGGACCGCTTGAAAACGGCGGGGCTGTGGGCGTTTTGCGTCAGCTTCGACACGCTTTCGGCGAAGGAAGCGGCGGAGCTGCGCGGACGCGACGATGCATTGCAAGTGGCACTGGACGCGATCAAATTATCCGTGAAAAAAGGTTTCTACACCATGACCGGCACGCTGGCCTCACCGGAAATTGTGAATTCGGGGCATTACCGTGAACTTTACGCGGAAGCCTGCCGCCTGGGCGTGCATGAATTTCGGCTGATTGAGCCGATGCCGTGCGGCAATTATTTCAACGCCGCCGCCGACTGTTTCCTGAAGCCGGAACAGATCGTCGAGCTTCGGGAGTTTCACCGTGCCATGAACCGCCGGCGGGGCCGGACGAAAGTCTGCGCATTTAACCAGGTGGAGAGCCCGGAATTTTTTGGCTGCGGCGGAGGGACGCAGCATATGTTCATTGACCCGGCGGGCGAGGTGTGCCCGTGCGACTTCACGCCGTTGTCGTTCGGCAACATCACCACCGCGCCGTTGGCGAAAATCTGGCGCCGCATGAACGACGCCATGGTCAATCCGCGACGGCACTGTTTCGTCCAGAAAAACAGCGAATTACTGCGGAAATTTTTCGCGGAAAAACCGGGCTTGCCGTTCGATCCAGCGACCAGCGAAGCGATCTGCCGCGAGGCCGGACCGGAGCCGTTTCCGGATTATTTCCAGATGACCACCGGCCGCGAGAAATAAAAAAAGCGGCCGGGGTTTCCGACCGCTTTATAGGCAATAATCTTAGAGCGAAGCGAGTTCGATAATCTTGCCGCCCTGCTCACGGCTCTGGCTGGCCGCTTCGAGGAAAGCGATCACTTCGAGACTTTCGCTGAAATCGACCGGTGATTTGCCGCCATTGAAGAATGGCACGATTTCTTTCAGCATCAGCGCGTAATAAGGCACATCATAGAGCGCCATCGAGCTCTTGTTTTCCTTGTCGGTGGTGATGGTACAGCCAAAGTTATTGCCGCCGAAGCGGTTGCCGCGCATCAGGCCGACGCGCCCATCGGCCCATTTGCCGATCACGACGTCGAACTGATCATTGCTGAGCGCCTGTACGGTGGCGCAGCCCTTGCCCATGAAGCGGTACAGAACGTCGGCGGAGTGAATGCCGTACCAGAAATAATCGCGGTAATCGCTCAGCAGCGCCATCGGGCCGAAAGCGTCGCAGCTGCCGACTTTTTCTTCGTCCGTTTTGAGGGTGTTGATCCCGTTGGCGAAGCGGATGGCGGAGGCGGTCATGACCGGGATATTCTTTTCGGCGGCAAGCTTGGCGATGGCTTTGGCGTCGGCATAGCAGCAGGCCAGGGGTTTGTCGATGAACACCGGTTTGCCGAATTTGGCGAGGATGGTGAACTGTTCGAGATGCTGCGCACCGTCGACGCTTTCCAGGAAAAAGGCGTCCATATCGGCCATGGCTTCGATGGAGTCGACGATTTCCAGCCCCGCCGCCTTCATTTCTTCCGTATACTGGGCCACACGGTTATAGCTGTTGGAAAAAGTCTTGCTGCCGCCGGGGAAGGCCTTGACCACTTTCGCGCCGGGGACATGGAACTCGTTGGTGCTGTCGTTCAGCAGTTTGACAAACGCCGGACAATGCGAAGTATCCAGCCCGATCATACCGATTTTCAACGTACTCATGATACATATTCCTTTGGTTGATTGCAAGGAAAAGATAATCGATTTTTGAGAGAAATCAACCTCTGAATAAAAAATAAACCGGTTTTTATTGTGCGTATTTCGACGATATTGGAATAATATGTCTATTGCGTGGGGATACCGCGCCCTCTCGCGGCAGATTTCGCCCTGCGGCTGACCGGCTAACCGTCCGCCACGTTTCCGTCTTTCTGAAAAGTTGCCGGTTGCTTCAACAGATCTTTTCGGGAGAAATCAGGCTGGAGTTGATGACTCCGCCCGGGCAGAAATTGCTGGCGGCCGTCAATTGATGGTCAAGCGATTTGACTACCTTGTCCATCATGTCCGTGAACGGGACCTTGATGGTATAAAGCTCCTGAAGGGCATCGTTTTTCGCCGCGTGAACCGAGTCCGCCAGTACGACGTGGAAATCCCGGTGCGGATGCATATTGCGGCTTTTCAGCTCGCGGACGATATCCAGTGCGTGATTTTCCGATAAGGCGATGATGCCGGTTTCGGGTGGCAACCCGCGGAAGGCTTCGTTATAGCTCTTTTTGGCGCCGTCGGCCTTGAGATACATGGTGCGGATGCGGGCGCTTTCTTTGCTGCAGCCGTGGCTTGCCAGCGAATCGACAAGCGGCTTGATCAGTTCGTCATTGATCCAGCTGTTGATCTGCTGGAGCTCTTTTGCGCCGGCATGCTTGCAGGTCGATTTTTCATCCACCAGGCAGAAAATATAATTCTCGATTTTGTTTGCCAGCAGGTGGCAGACGAACTCCATCAGCGCGGGCTTGTACTGCAGGTGAAGGTGGTTCGGGCGAACCACGTGGTCCTTCATGTAATTGATGACCACATACGGTTTGCCGGTTTGCTGCACCTGGTCGCAATAGTCGCAGTAAACGCCCAGCATGTCGAACAGAATGTAAGCGTCCACGTCGTCGGGTCGCAGGTCGATGTTGCCGCAATACTGGAAACATACCACGTGATTTCCCTGATCCTTGAGTTCCTGCATGATCAGGTAAACGAGTTTCAGGGATGTCCCGATGTGCATATCCCCGTTGAAGTCGGCCAGCACGGCGATGGTCCTGGGGTGATTGCTTTTCTGCAATACCGAGGATTTATCGCGCCGGATGACCACGCTTTTGCGGCCGCGGCCGACCGATATATAGCCCTCTCTGGCCAGAATCGCCATTGCCCTGAAGGCCGTGGCCCTGCTGATGTTATAGGATTTGGACATTTCATCGAGGTTGGGGAATTTATCTCCGACCTGATAGGTGCCGTTTTTGATTTCTCCGGCAATCTGCTCCGCGACTTGCGGAAATTTTTTAGGAGGTGCCATAGTTCCAGTTTTTCCTTTTCCCAAAATTATTTGCTGAAAAACACTACCGTGCAGTATGCCTGCTTTTTCTTACACAACCATCATTTCTTCAAGGACGATATCGAGTTTGTCCTTGAGGTTGTCCGCTTTTTCGGTCCAATTTACGCTTGCCAGGTCCACGCTGCTGAAGTGGATCACATCGGAGACTCCCTCGAGGTTGATCTGCGACGGCATGTGGTTCATCGGGTGCTCGCTGACGATATCCGGAGAGGTACTGGCGTTGCTTTCCGCCGGTACCACGATCTTGACGCCGCCGAACTTGCTGCCGGCAGCCTTCTTGGCATGCGACTCTACAATACCGCTCTTTTCGCCTTTGTCCGAGAACAAGTCGCCTTTTACGGTCAGGTTGGTCCGCTGCTGAACCACCTGCTTGTCGGTTTCTTCGAACAGTTTCTTCTGGCTTTCTTCGCGAAGATTGCTCTTGGCCTTCTCACCAGCCCTGGTCGAGGTCTGATGCGACACGCTGTTGGCGTTGCCGCTGGTTTCCGTATCCAACACCGTGTCCGCTTCGCGGTTGGCCGACATCACCGACACCGACTGCACCAGCGAGGCATGGTCCATGCCGTTGATGACGTAGTTTTTCGAGGCCGCATCCATGTAGATGTTGGTATTGGCCGGTACGCCGATGGTCAGCGTGCCGTTGATCACGGTCACGTTGTAGTTCTGGCCGCCGTTGTCGTCGTGCAGTTGATATTGGTCGATGGCGTATTTGCCGGCGGCTTCGCCTTTGTCGGTGCGGTTGTAGCTGTCGACGGTGTCGCCACCGACGAGGCCGGTAGCCGTACCGGTAAAAGCCGGGTCCACGGTTCCGAAGTTCTTGGACTGGTCGTTGATGACGATCGTCAGCGTGGCTTTGGAGATATCTGCGCCATTATCGTTATAGACCACGTCGTAATTGCCGAGGTCGGTGCCGTCGAGATTATCACCGCTGAAAACGACTTCCTTGCCACTTCCGGCGTTCTTGTCGAGGAACGCGGCGGTACCCTTGTTGTAGGTCACATCGTCGCCGTTGACCTTGCCGTCGAGAGACCAGGTGTAATTGGCGTTGGTATTGCCGTCATAAACCTTGTCGCTGCCGTCGCGAGTCACGACCAGTACGGCTTTGTCGATGACTACTGTGCCGTCCTCAAAAACGATGTTATAGTTACCGTTCATATTGATGCCGTCAGCGTCCCGCACCGTAACATTGGTCAGCACGTTGGTGTACGTGCCGGCGTTGCGGAAACTGTTCACGGTGACATCGTTGAAGGTGTCGCTGCCGGCCAGGCCGTTCTGACCGGCCCAGCTGTAGCTGTAGGTCTGGCCGTCGTAGGTGAAGTGATCGCTTTCGGCGGTAATCGTCAGCGTGGCTTTGGTGATATCCGCGCCGAGGTCGTTGTAGACCACTTCGTAATTGCCCGCGTCCGCGCCGGTGACCGAGTCGCCGCTGAAGGTAACCGTCTTGTTTTCACCCACGTTCTTGTCGAGGAACGCGGCGGTGCCTTCGTTATAGGTCACTTCATCGTTGGCATTAACCTTGCCGTCGAGCGACCAGGTGTATTCGGCATCGGTGCTGCCGTTATAAACCTTGTCGCTGCCGTCGCGGGTCACAACCAGTAGGGCTTTGTCGATGACTACGGTGCCGTTGACGAAAACGATGTTATAATTACCGTTCATGCTGTTGCCGTCGGCATCCCGCACCGTAGCGTCGGTCAGCGCGTTGGTGTACGTGCCGGCGTTGCGGAAACTGTTCACGGTGACATCGTTGAGGGTGTCGCCGTTGGCCAGGCCGTCCTGATTGGCCCAGCTGAAGCTGTAGGTCTGGCTGTCGTAGGTGAAGTGATCGCTTTCGGCGGTAATCGTCAGCGTGGCCTTAGTGATATCCGCGCCGAGGTCGTTGTAAACCACTTCGTAATTGCCCGCATCCGCACCGGTGACCGAGTCGCCGCTGAAGGTAACCGTCTTGTTTTCACCCACATTCTTGTCGAGGAACGCGGCGGTGCCTTCGTGATAAATCACTTCATCGTTGCCGAGGGGGCTATACGACCAGGTGTATTCGGCGTCGGTGCTACCATTATAAACCTTGTTGCTGCCGTCGCGGGTGATGACCAATACAGCCTTGTCGATGACCACGGTGCCGTCCACGAAGACGATCGTGTAGTTGCCGTTCATATTGATGCCGTCAGCGTCCAGTACCGTGGCGTCGGTCAACGCATTGGTATACGTGCCGGCGTTGCGGAAGTTGTTGCTGGTGGCATTGGCGATGCGGTCGCTGCCGGCCAGGCCGTTCTGATTGGCCCAGCTGTAGCTGTAGGTCTGGCTGTCGTAGGTGAAGTGATCGCTTTCGGCGGTAATCGTCAGCGTGGCCTTGGTGATGTCCGCGCCGAGGTCATTGTAGCTGACGCTGTAGTTGCCGAGGTCCGCACCGGTGAGCGAGTCGCCGCTGAACGTAACCGTTTTATCTTCGCCGACATTTTTGTCCGCAAACGAGGCGGTACCCTTGGTGTAGTTCACTTTGTCGCCCTTTACCAGACCGTCGAACGACCAGGTGTATTCGGCATCGGAGTTGCCGTTATAAACCTTGTCGCTGCCGTCGCGGGTGACGACCAGCGTGGCTTTGCCGATGGTCATGGTGCCTTCGCCGTAGATGATATAGTAGTTGTCGGTCATAGTGCCGATCTTCACATTGGAGAGCACTTCATCATGATCATAGGTGCCTGCGTTGCGATAGGAGTTGGCATCGTAACTGGTCAGGGTGTCATTGAAGGCAAACCCGAGCCCGCCCGCTTTGCCATCCCAGGTGAACGCATGGGTAGTACCGTCGTAAGTATAGTTGCCGCCCTGGGCCGTGAGCGTGATATCGCGTACCAGCGTGTTGACCACCACGGTGGTCGAACGGGTGTTCCAGTTGGCGTCGCCGAGGTATTTGACCGTGACGTTGACGTGCTCTTTGGCCTTCATCGCCGTGGCCTGGTCGCCGTTGACCGCCAGATAGTTCGAATTGCCGGACTCATAGCTGAAACCATTGCTGCCATAGCCGTCCTGGCCCGCACTCAGGGTCTTGGTATTGCCGTAAATGATATCGGTACCGGAGGCGTTCAGCACCACGTTGCCTTTGTAGCTTGATTCGTAAGCGCCCATGTCGACCAGACTTTTATCAATTCGGGCGTTGCCGGCGAGGTCTTTCGACACCGCCACATAGCTGTTGCTGCCGCGATTGATCGCGTATGAGCCTTCGTTCAGCTGGTAATTGCCTGCCGCCACGTTGACGAAGCAGACATAGTAGTTGCCCAGGCTATTCAGGTTATTGAGCCCGATATTATCCGCACTATTATCCTTATGCAAATTCACGTTGCCCTGGGTCACGTAATCGGCAAAGGTCCAGCCCTGGATACCGCTGTTGAATACCTTGAGATTATCGAGGCCGACGTACTGATTGCCCGTGTTGCCCCAGAGGATCGAATTCAATACCCAGACGTTGGCGCTGTCCGTATAAATCCCGCCGCCTGCTTTATTGCTGGCGATCGTCAGGTTGATCAGTTCCGCTTCCTTCACCGTGTCGGCCAGGTAAATCCCGCCGCCCTTGCCGACCGCCGAACCGTCGGCGATCAGGGTATTGTCCATAGTCACATTGTCACCCGCCGCGTAAACCGCGCCGCCGTTGACCGCTGCCGTATTGCGGCGAAATTCCGAATGCGTCACCATGAGGTCGCCCGCCGCGTAAACCGCGCCGCCGTTGACCGTGGCGCTGTTGCCGTCGAACTTGCTGTCGCTGATGCTCAAGCTCTTTTCACCGTAGATCGCGCCGCCGCTGGCTTTAGCGCTGTTGCTATTGAAAGCCGCGGAGATATTCAGGTCGATCTGGCTGTAAATCGCGCCGCCATCGGCTTTGGCTTCGTTATTGGTGAAATTCAAGGTACCGGCGCCGCTGAACGTGCTGCCGTCGACCAGATACAGAGCGCCGCCCTGGTTATCGGCCTTGTTGCCGGAGAAGCTGACGCTGTTGAGGTTCAAATTGCCCTTGCTGTAGATCGCGCCGCCGTTGACCCCGGCAGTGTTGGCATCAATGCTGACGCCGCTGATATTCGCAATGGTGCCGGTATCGCCATAAATCGCGCCGCCGCTCTTGGTCGCAGTGTTGTGACTGATGGTGCCGGCGGTCATATTGAGGGTACCGCCCCCATTACCTTTTTTCTCGGCGAGGATGAAAACGCCGCCGCCATAAGTCGCGGTATTATAGGAAATATTGCTGTTGGCGTTGTTCATGTTCAAGGTGGCCGTGTTGATCAGGGCCACGCCGCCGCCGTTTTTGGCGGTATTGCCTTCAGTTGCGCTGCCGCCGATGACCGTATTGAGCGTAATAATGGCATCGGCGCCGGAGGCGAGAATGCCGCCGCCGTATTCGCCGGACTCGTTGTTAATGATTTTCACGCCGGCGTTGATGGTCAAGGCCGAAACCGTGTAAATGCCGCCGCCGTAAGTCGCCGCGTAGTTTCCGGAAATCGTTGTCGCGCTGAGGTCCATGCTTGAAGCATCGATGCCGATGCCGCCGCCGTAGCGTTCGGCTTCATTGTCGGTGATCATTACATTGTTCAATGTCGCGGCCACTCCGTTACGGATATAAATGCCGCCGCCGTCGGTAACGGCCAGGTTGTCGGTAATATTCACATCAGTGAGCGTCAATGCCGTATTTGCATCCGCGACCGAGATCATGTAGATACCGCCGCCGCGGGATGCGGACTTATTGCCGCTGATCGTGGCTCCGGTGATCGAAAGAGTGGCTTTGTTGATGATTGCCAGGCCGCCGCCGAGGCCGTTGGCCGCCGTTGCTTCGTTGCCGGCGATCAGCGAGGATGTACCGCTGACCGTAATGGCATAGCTGCCGGTGATGTAAGCACCGCCGCCGTTGGCCGCTTTGTTGCCCGCATTCGCGGCATCGCCGCCGAGAGTCACATTGGTGAGCGTTCCCGCCAGGGCCGTGGCGGTATTGCTGATACCATAGATGCCGCCGCCGTGGCTGGTCGCGGTATTACCCGAAACTACGGTTCCGTTCAGCGAAAACGCGGTATTATTGAAATAGAGCCCGCCGCCGAGACCGGCCACGGTGGTGCTACCGGCCATATTGCCGCTGACGGCTCCGCCGGTCATGCTGAATGTGCTGTTGGCCGTGGCGAAAACCCCGCCGCCATTGCGGGCGGCAATATTGCTGTTGACCGTACTGTTGGTCAGTGTCAGCTGGGCACCGCTCACATAGATCCCGGCGCCGTCGGTGGCTTTGTTGCCGGAGATATCGGAGTTGGAGATATTCAACGTTCCCAGGCCGTAAATGCCGCCGCCGAGCACGGCGCTGTTGCCGCCGGCGTTCATGCCGGTGATTGATGCGCCAGCGGCCGCATAGATGGCGCCGCCGTTGAAGCCCGCAGTGCTGTTGCGATAGAACCCGCTGCGGTTGCCGGAAGCGTCGGAACCGATCGTCAGTGTACCGGCCGCATAAATCGCACCGCCGTAACCGTTGGTAGCGGTATTACCGCTGCCGTCTATATCTTTGTCGCCGAACTGGCCGCCGTTTACCGTCAACGAACCGGTGGCGTAAATCGCCCCGCCGCGTCCGCTGACGACCTTGGAAGTGGATGCGCCGGTGGCCTGGTTGCGATAGAACTTCGAGCCGTTCACTTCCAGAGTGCCGCTGTTGAAAATCGCGCCGCCGTCAACGGCCTTGTTGCCGTCATAAGTGCCGCCGTTCAGAATCAACTGTCCGGTCGTGTAGACCGCGCCGCCGCTGGCAGAGGCCATATTGCCAGTGAAATTCGCATTGTTGAGCGTAAGGCTGCCGAGGCCGAGCCAGATGGCTCCGCCGCTGGCCCCAGATTCATTATATTCGAAATTGGCGTCCTTGCCGATGGTCACGCTGACACTCGAAGCGGCAGCATAAGCGTAAACTGCACCGCCGGTTCCGCCGGCTGTATTCTTACTGAAATTGCTGTCTTCGCCGATCGATACCGTAATTGCCAATGCATTAGCATATACGAAAATCGCTCCGCCTCTGCCGGTGGCACCCGTCGCCTTGTTGCTGGTAAATTCCGCATCATCTCCGATCTCCAGATTGGCAGAACTCGTAGTTGCGTGAATGTAGATCGCTCCACCTTCATTGCCGTTATTGCCGGTGAATTTATTGTTTTCACCGATTATCAGATTGGCGGGGCCCGCAGTGGCCTGAATCCATATCGCGCCGCCGTTTCCGCTGGCGATATTGCCGTTGAACGTGACATTGTCGCCAATGTTCTGAGTGATTCCGCCGGCCGTGGTCGCATAAATGGCGATTGCACCGCCATTGGTCGCCCTATTGCTGGTGAAATTCGTACCGGCTCCAATTGTCAGGGTGGTAGCCGCACTATAAATACCGCCACCGTAGTTGGCGGCGATATTACCAGTGAAGCTCACCCCGCTTCCGATTGTCAAGGCTGTACCCGCGTAAATCGCACCGCCATAGTTTGCCCGGAGGGCATCGAAACTGCTGTTCGTAATCGTCAAAAGAGAACCGCTGGTAAAAACGCCCCCCCCATACCCTGCGGCATTCGAGGCGAGTGTGTACTTAAAAACAGCTCCGTCGATCGTACTCAAATAAGTGCTGCTGCTATTAATGTGGTAAATGCTGCCGCCATAGGAACCGGTGCGGTTATTGGTGAATTCGCTTCCCTCAATGATCAGTTGGCCGACCGAGTAAATCGCCCCGCCGGTAGTGGTGGTGTAAAAATTACTGAACGTACTGTTTTTAATCGTTATATTATACGGCATTGACGCTGTTGTGGACTGGGCGTAGTAAATCGCGCCGCCATTGGTTGCCGCCGCATCGTCACGCGTATACTCAAATGTCACTTTGTCAATCATGGTAGTGCGGGAAGCGAAAATCGCGCCGCCGTTGGTCGTGGCGCGGTTGTTGGTAAAGGTCGTACCCTTGGTCCCGCTGGAGCTGTCGCCGGCGTAAATCGTCAAAGGAGCTTCAGGACCGGCATAAATCGCGCCGCCGCTGGCTTTGGCAACGTTATCGGTGAAAGTCGTCCCAATGGTTCCGGCATGAATAATCAAGGTCGTGGCCTGAGCGAAAATCGCTCCGCCGCTGTTGTCGGACGAATTCCCGGTGAACTTACTGTCGGTAAATTCGATTGTACCATCCGGATAATCGACGCCGTCTATGCTACCCGTATTGCCATAAATGGCGCCGCCACGGCCAACGGCAGTATTGCCGGTAAAGATACTGTTGGTAATCGTGGTATTAGGACCATGGAGCAAGGCGAGCGCCCCGCCGCCCAAGCTGGCGCTGGTTGACGCGTTTTCTGTAAAGGTACTGTTCGTAATCGTAACATTGATTACAAGGTTTGCATACATCGCACCACCGGAACCCGAGGTGTTTTTGCTGAAGCTGGAATCCGTAATCTCTATATCGCCCGAAGTGTGAATCGCTCCGCCCTGGAAGGAGGCGGAATTATTGCTGAAATTACTGCCGTTAATCTCTAGGGTACCGGTCTCGGCATTATAGATCGCTCCGCCGTTGCTGCTGCTGATGCCTTTGGCGGTATTGCCGTTGAAGGTACTTCCGTTAATCACCATGGCACCGGCATTATAAATGGCTCCGCCGTAGTAGGTGGCGCTGTTATTGGCAAAGGTAGTGTTGTTGATCTCCAGAGTGCCGGTATTGTAAATCGCACCACTGTTATAAGCGCTGTTACCGATAAATTCACTGTCGTTGATCTCCAGGGTACCGGCATTGGTAATCGCGCCGCCATAACTGGACGAGGAAGTTTTCCCGCCTGCAAAGGTCAAGCCATTGATTACCACATCGCTGGTGCTGGAAATGTTCATGATCCGGTACGTTCCATTTCCGGAAATCGTCACGTCGAGCCCTTCCGTATCGATGATCAACTGGCCTGCATCGGCACTGCGGCTGATGTTCAGGACGGAAGATGTGACCGTGATGGTTGCCCCATCAAGATCACTGTGGAATCTGATATAATCTGTGGCGCTATCGTGATCGGCATTGGCTTGTGTAATCGCCCAGGTCAGGGAGCCGGTACCGCTGGAGGCGGTGTTGGTCACTGTCCAGCTGCCGAGGTTATGCTCATAGCCATCCACGCTGATGGAGGCGGTTTCGACAGCTCCGTACTGGTATTCCAGGTCCCAGTTGCCGTTTACGCCGGTTTTGTCGACCGAAGCGGCCACATCGGCGCCGGTGGCGTCGGAAATCATGGCGATCAGGTCCTGCCCGGCTTCGGATTTGGCCAGGCTGCATCCGTAGAGCAGAATGTCCCCGCCTTCGGAAATGTGGCTGCCGACATTCGCCCAGGCATCATGATCAAAAAGATCGCTCTGTACCACCGTGTCGCCAAGCACGAACTGACCGTCCGCGCCGTGGGTGACGATATGAATGGCACTGTATTCCTTGCCGGATGCTTCCAGATACTCATTGATCTGCTGCATGGCGTCTTTGCCGTTTTCCAGCACCAGCACTTCCTGGTTCGTGCCGAGGGAATCAATGATCTGGTCCATGTCCTGGACCGACGAATTGATGACGACCAGTTCGTGCTCCGTTCCCGTAGAGATCGTGGTATCCGCGTGAATACCGGTCATCTTGAGGTCATCATGCTGCGCTTCGGCAAAAATGTCGTGAATCGCGTCGCTTACCGCGTTGGCACCATAGTCATTGAAAATCTCATTGATCAGCGCATCGGCGGCTTCCGTGCCCGCCACGGGCGCACTGATTTCCCCCTCGATCAACGCCTGAATCTGAGCGTCGATATTGGCCACGTCCCCGGGCTGCGTCAGAGCCGCGGGCGCGCCGGTACTGGCCTCCGCATCCGCCTGATTCTCGACCGGCGCGTTCTTGATCGCATTTTTCTCATCCTGCGCCTGCTGGTCGCTGTGGTTCATGTTCGCATTCGGGTCGTTCGCCTGTGCTTCCACGATTTCGGCGACCGCCGCCGCTTCAAACAGCACGCGATCTTCAAGCTTGATAAATTCTAAGATTTTACTTTTATTCATGATATTCACCCTTAAAACCCTTTATCTCAAAAAAATACAACACCCATACACAAAATCTTATTGTATTTCCGGATCAAAAATAATGCCGCCATAATACCCGATCACATGAAGCCAGTATTATAACATACCCCTTTTATAAGTTCATTTTAACCATTTTTCGATAAATTTAACAAAAGTCCATTTTTCTGTTTTTTTATTTGACACTATAATTATATCATAGGTTCTATACTTTTCAAGTTTTTTTTGTATTTTTCTAAAAAGAATTCTGATATCCCCTCATTCCCCGACGTCTAAAATAAAGTAAAGGAGAACTTTCCGTAAGATTCGCCATTTGAAGCAGAACAATTCCATAAATCTCATTTATATCCCCCGTATTCCCCACTCATTCAGTATGATTCCATTTCAAGGTATGCGTCTTAATTCTATACTTATTTGCTATGGAATTTAAATGTAAAAAAAATAATTATCATTTGGTAATATTTGAGCGGAAAGGTATATTGGTAGAAAAGATTCTGAATAGTTTATTTTTCAATTATTCAGAGCATTGTGACGAAAGTTTATTTTTTTGCTCCTAAAAGTACAGATTTAATTATTCTCATCTGTTTTGAACCGTAAAGCCGCTCGTCGTCCTCCTCCGCTCATGGCAGGGAAACTTGAAATTTCAGGATTTCCGGTTATATTATCTGCATATTTTCGGGGTGCTCCGGTCATTCGGACCGGGGCTGAGATTATACCCATAGAACCTGATCCGGGTAATTCCGGCGTAGGAAATCGCAAAGCCCGCATATCTGCCCTGCGCTTTCCTGTCAAAAAAGAAAGGGAATCGGAAATGTCTGCAGAAAACATCATTTCATCCGCCATTGTCCGCCAATTCAGCGGTAAACTCCTCGACAACCTCAATCTCGACGTTGCCATCGTTGGCGGCGGGCCATCCAGCCTCGTCGCGGCGCGTTATCTTGCCGGAAACGGCGTCAAGGTGGCGATCTTCGAACGCAAGCTTGCCCCCGGCGGCGGTACCTGGGGCGGCGGCATGCTCTTCAATGAAGTCGTGGTCCAGGACGACGCCCTCGCCATCCTCGACGATTTCTCCATCCGCCACCGCGAGGCCGATGGCGCCTCCGGTTACCACACCCTCGACTCCGTGGAGATGGCCGCCGGACTGATCTACGGCGCCGTCCACGCCGGTGCCGTCATTTTCAACGCCATGAGCGTGGAGGATCTGGTATTCAAAGACGGCAAAGTCAACGGACTTGTCATCAACTGGACTCCTGTGGAGCGCCTCGGCATGCACGTGGACCCGCTGACGGTGATCGCCAAATGCGTCCTGGACGGCACCGGCCACCCCAGCGAAATCATGCAGCTGGCCGTTAAAAAAGCCAAAATCAAGCTCGACACTCCCACCGGCGACATCGTCGGCGAAAAACCGATGTGGGTGGAAAGCGGCGAAGCCTCCACCGTCGACAACACCGCCCAATATTATCCCGGCCTCTTTGCCTGCGGCATGAGCGCGAACAACGTCATGGGCGGTTATCGCATGGGCCCGATCTTCGGCGGTATGTTGAAATCCGGCCAGAAAGTCGCCACCCTGATCCGCGAATTCCTTAATAAATAGGAAGAAGAAAGGAGAATGCGAGGAACTCCGCGTTCCTCACATCACAAAATTTATGCCGATTTGTCAACAGCAGGATGAATCGTCATTTGTGGAAATTTGACGGACTGAATGTGGTTTGAGGCGGAATTTCGTGCCGTCACTTGTTCGTCATTTGGAAATGGCGAAGCGGCGGGTGTTGTCGGGGAGGATGCTGATCTGGAGACGGATGGTGTCCGGGGGAAGGATACCAGCGATGCGTTCGGCCCATTCGATGATGCACCAGGCGGCGGGGTCCTCGAGGTATTCGTCGACGCCGAAGTCGAGCGCCGAGCGCGCATCGTTGATCCGGTACAGATCCATGTGAAAGAACCAGCCGCCGCCGGGGCGCGGATATTCCTGAATGATCGTATAAGTGGGGCTGGAAACCGGTTCTTCGATGCCGAGCCCGCGGGCGAAACCGCGCGAGAACACCGTTTTGCCCGCGCCGAGGTCGCCGCTCAGTGCCAGTACCGAGCCGGGCGGCAGCGAAGCGGCCAGTCTGGCGGCGAATTTCTCGGTTTCCTCCTCGGAATGACTGATAAATTCTTTAAATACTGCGGTGCTCATAACCGGTGTGCCTCATTTTCATCAAATCCTTGCCGTTGCGGTCAAATACGCCGGAACCCTTGCTGAATACGCCGATCCGGGAGAGCCGGGTGCCGGAAAATTTCCAGGTTTTTTCCAGTTCCTCGCATTTGTCTGGGGCTACGGCAAAAATCAGTTCGTAGTCCTCGCCGTCGCCGAGCGCGCCGACCAGGTCGGCTCCCGGCCGCAGCGGAATGGACTCCAGATCCAGCGTCAGGAGCACGCGTGAGGCCTTGGCCATACGGGAAGCGTCGAGCAGCAGTCCGTCGCTGACATCGAGCATGGCGCGGGTGTAAGTGCCTGCCAGGAATTCGCCTTCTGCCAGGCGCGGGGTAAATTCGAGATGATGCTCCGAGATCAGACTGTTGCCGAAGCAGCCGGTGGCGTAAAGATAATCGCCGGGCATGGCGTTTTCGCGCAGGCAAATCTTGTCGGCGCTCACCTGTCCGAGAATGGTCAGCGACATGACTTCGCGCAGTTTACCGGCGGGCAGCCCGGAGAGGTCGCCGCCGCAGATCGAGACATCCCAGCGCCGCGCTTCCTTTTCCAGTCCCTTGAAAAATTTCTCATACCATTTGCTTTTGTTGCCGTAGGCGGCCAGCGATACCAGCGCGTGGCCCGGAAATCCTCCCATGGCGGCAACATCGCTCAAATTGCGCTTGAGCAGTTTGGCGCCGATTCGTTCCGGCGCCACTTCCGGGTAATAATGCAGTCCGCACACCATCTGGTCCACCGCGGCCAGCAGATAACAGTTGCCGCCGAGGTCAATGGCCGCACAATCGTCACCGGGCCCGACCGCGACGTCGGCCCGCTGATACAACAGCGGCAGCACTTTGTCCAGAACTTTAAATTCCCGCATCAGAGGCCGTCCTCTTTGATGATGACTTCGCCGCGGATGCCCTCCGGCAGCGTTTTCTTCAGCGCCGGCAGGTTTAACAGCTCGACTTTCTGCAGTTTGGTCATCGCGGTCAGCGGAGTGAGGTCAAGAATCGAACAATTGTTGAGCAGCAGGTCCCGGATGCCGGTTCCAGCCAGCGGCGAAATATCGGTCACCGGGCAATTGATCAGCCACAGGGTGCGAAGCGGAACCCGCTGCAGCGGTTTCAGGTCAAAAATCAGGCAGCGCTCAATTTTCAGTGTTTTCAGCGGCAGTTTTTCCAGGGGCTCGAGCGAAACGACCGGACACTGGGTCAGGTACAGCACTTCGAGTTTGGAGGAGTTATAAAGCGGCTCCAGTGTCTCAATATTGTTGCCGGCCAGAAACAGCGCCCGTAGGGGCAGGTCGCGCAGCGGCGAAATATCGTCGATGCCGTTCAAAGTCAGGTTCAACGCTTCGAGTTCGCGGCAGCTGGCCAGCGGTTTCAGGTCGGGAATCTGCACGGCGGACAATTCCAGATTTTTCAGCGGCAGCGTGGGCAGGACGGAAATATCCAGTTCTTTGGCGTTGCCGTTGATCGCAAGGCTGGTCAGCTTCATGCCGCGCAGGTATTCGATACGCTCGGGAGCGCTCAACGTCAGGGTCCGCAGGTTGTACAGACGCTTCAGCGCCGCCGGCTCGCTCAACGGCGAAAATACCAGCGACAGCTCCGTCACCGGCAGCGTCGGCAGCTTGCCGGTCTGCAGGTCCTGGCAATTGGCGAACTGCAGTGTTTCCAGTTTGCGCAGGTTCATCAGAAACGACAGGTCGGCGAGGCCGAGACAGCTCTCGAACGTCACTTTTTCGAGCGACGGCGAGGCGGCGGCATCGATGATCCGGGCGTTTTCGATTCTCAGCGAACGGAGCTCCAGATTGGCCAGCGGCTTCAGCGAAAGCTCCGGCAGCTTCTTTCTCGCGCCCAGGAACCGGACCGAAAGATCCCGCAGGTTCTCGTGGTTGCCGATCCCAAGCAAACTCAAATCGATGTCGCTGAACACCATCAGCGACCGCGGCCTGAGCTCATTGATGAACCGCAGGTCGGCATTGCCGGTGCGGTCCAGGATCAGTTCTTCGAATTGGAACTTTTTCAGCGGCGACACGTCCTGCAGGCCATGGCCGCCGAGCAGCAGCCGCAATTCGTCGGAACTTTCCGACGGCAGCAGTTCCATGCGCGGCTTGAGCCACTGCGGGTTGTGCTCGCGCAGCACCGGCAGCAGCTCAGCCAATTCCTGGCGGGCCTTTTCGGGAATGACGGGGGCCGAAGTACGGCACGATGCCAGCGTCAGCAGCACCAACAATCCTAAAAATGCTTTCCAGGCGATTTTCATATGCAATTCAACTTATTTTTTGGAGATTTTGGCACAGAATTCGGCGAGTCTCGCCACGGCCTTGCGGATGGTTTCATCCGAGCAGGCGTAGGAGAGACGGATTGTGCCTTCGGCGCCGAAACCGGTACCGGGGACGGCCGCCACATTGTTTTCCTCGATCAGGCGGTTGCAGAAATCCACGCTCGGGATACCGAACGAAGAGATGTCGACCATAACATAGAAGGCTCCGGCGGGACGCAGGGTCTTGGTTCCCGGAACTTTGTCCAGCAGGTCGCAGATCAGGTCTCGGCGCTTGGCGAAAACCACGCGCATTTTTTCGCACTCTTCGGCGCCTGCTTCGAGCGCTTTCAGCGCGCCATACTGAGCGAAGGTGGTGGCGTTCGAGGTCAGGTGGCTCTGCAGTGCGCCGATTTTCTTGGCCAGCCACAGCGGTGCGGTCAGGTAACCGAGGCGCCAGCCGGTCATAGCATAGGCCTTGCTGAAACCGTTGACCGTGATCGTGAGGTCGGCAACCTGCGGGTTCAGCGAAGCGATGCTGATGTGCGGCTTGTCGGCGTCGTAAACCAGTTTCTCATAAATTTCGTCGGCCAGGATCATGAAATTGCGGCGGACGGCGATTTCGGCGATCTGCTCGAGGGCCGAGCGGCGATAGACCGCGCCGGTCGGGTTCGACGGCGAACAGAGGATCAGCAGACGGGTCTTGTCGGTGACCGCCGCTTCCAGGTCGGCCGGGTCGACTTCGTAGTTGTTTTCGGGTTTGGTTTCCACAAACACGCACTTGGCGCCCGCCGCCTTGACCATCTGCGGGTAGCTGACCCAGTACGGAGCCAGGATAATCACTTCATCCCCGGGGCCGCAGAGAGCCGCGATCGCGATGAAGTCCGAAAATTTCGCGCCGGCCGATACGATGATCTGCTGGGGCGTGGTCTGGATGCCGTTTTCTTCGCCGAATTTTTTGGCAATGGCGGTACGCAGTTCGATGATCCCGTCCGACGGGGTATAAGTGGTTTTGCCGGCCATCAGCGCGTCGCAGCAAGCCTTTTTGATCACTTCCGGAGTGTCAAAGTCGGGCTCGCCTGCGGACATCACGCAAACGTCGATGCCTTTGGCCTTCAGCTCCTTCGCCTTGGCGGAAATAGCCAGCGTTTCGGAAGCACTCATTTCTCCCATATTCCCGTACGTCGTCTTGAGATCTTTCATGAAAATTTTTCCTTAAATTTACGCGCCCGGCCGATGACCGGGTCATTTATCCACAGCCTTTTAATATAATGGGTTATCCCATTTTTCGCAACTGCAAATCCGAAAATAACCTCGATTTTCCCGATACTTTTTCCGGACTTTTTGCAATTTATACTTGTCAATTGCAAACTTGAGATTATTTTAAGCTTAAAGGAACAGGAGGAAAATCATGCTTACATTGGGATCGTTTGTATTTTTCACGGCATTGGTCGGAGTCGTCACCTGGCTCATGGTTCGCAAAAAAGAGGTATCCAGCGAAAGCGGATTTTTCCTCGCCGGCCGCAGCCTGACCTTTCCGTTCATCGCCGGTTCGCTGCTGCTGACCAACCTCTCCACCGAGCAGATGGTGGGGCTGAACGGGTCGGCTTTCACCAATGGTTTGAGCGTAATGGCGTGGGAAGTGGTGGCGGTGGTGGCACTGGTGCTGATGGCGCTCTTTTTCCTGCCGCGGTTCCTGCGCAGCGGCGTGGCCACGGTGCCGGAATATCTGGAAATCCGCTTCGACCACCAGACCGGAGTAATCACCAACCTGATTTTCCTGGTCGCCTACATGGTGATCCTGCTGCCGATCGTGTTGTATACCGGGGCCACCGGGCTGAGCGGGATACTGGATTTGAAGGCGCTCTTCGGCATTGAGTCGGACACGGTGAACTTGTGGGTCGTGGTCTGGGGCGTGGGGATCATCGGTTCGATCTACGCGCTTTTTGGCGGGCTGCGGACAGTGGCGGTGTCGGACACGCTGAACGGCATCGGATTGCTGACCGGCGGGTTCCTGATCGTTTATTTCGCGCTGGATATGGCGGGCGGCGACGGCGGCAACTTCATCACCGGGGCGAAGAACGTCTATGAGACCATCCCCGACAAGTTCAACGCCGTCGGCGGCGCCACCCAGGAAGTCCCTTATGGTACGCTGTTCAGCGGGGTGCTTTTCATCAACGTATTTTACTGGTGTACCAACCAGCAGATCATCCAACGGACCTTCGGCGCGAGCTCACTGGCGGAAGGGCAGAAAGGGGTACTGCTGACCGGCGGCCTCAAACTGCTGGGGCCGATGTATCTGGTGCTGCCGGGGCTGATCGCATTTTACTTTTTCAGCAAGGGAATGTTGCCGGATATCGGGATGAAAGAGAATGGTCTGCCGAACTCCGACACCGCTTATGGAACGCTGGTGAATATGGTACTGCCGAAGTGGCTGACCGGATTTTTCGCCGCGGTGATGTTCGGCGCGATCCTGAGCTCGTTCAATTCCGCGCTGAACTCCACCTGTACACTGTTCAGCCTGGGCCTGTACAAGGGCATCTTCCGTAAAAAAGCTTCGGAAAAAGAAGTGGTCAGGTCGGGCCGGTTCTTCGGCGCGGCTCTGGCGGTGGTTTCGATGTGCATCGCCCCGCTGCTGGCCAATACCGGCAGTATTTTCAAGTACCTGCAGGACATGAACGGCATCTACTTCATCCCGATCCTGGCGGTGGTGCTGGTGGGAATGCTGACGCGGCGCGTACCGGCGATCGCGGCCAAGCTGGCCCTGGTCGGCGGGGCGGTGCTTATCGCGGTCGGTTATTTTGTGCCGCCGTTCAATCTGGTGGTGGATTCGATAAACCGTTACCACTTCCTCGGACTGGTGTTTCTGTACCTGATACTGTTCATGCTGGTGGTCGGCGAGATCAAACCGCGGGCGGAGGAATTTGTGCCGGCCGACGTCAAGGCGGTGGACATGACGCCGTGGAAATACGCTCCGCACATTGGTATCGCGCTACTGGTCCTGGTGGCCATCGTCTACCTGAGCTTCTCGGATTTCGCGATTCTGAGAT
>JBEBXH010000072.1:0-30820 GCA_040391785.1 Victivallis vadensis | reverse complement strand
TGTTGGCTATGATCGGAGTAGGATGCAATCCGGTCTATTCCCTCAAGCCGTATTATACCGATGCCAATAAAATTGAGATTCCGGAGAAATTTATCGGCACCTGGGAGGCCAAGCTGGACGATGACGGCCTTGAACGCTGTGTGGTGACGCTTGACAAAAAGGGTGAATTGCGTGTATTGGAAACATATAAGAACCCCGACAAAACCCTGAGCTCACAGTTGGATGTGCAGTTCTTCGAGGTCAATAAACAAATGTATTTTGACGCGGTTCTCAAGGAATTGCCCGAAGGCACCATTCCCGCCTCGGCCTCTCTGACCCTGGTCCCCGTCCATGCCCTGCTGAGAGTGAAGATGGTCGGCGAACTGATGGAAATATGTTATCCCTCCATGGACGAAAAAGATATTCCGGCCGAGCTTACTTATGTGACCTTTGAGGACAAAGGAGACGGCAAGGCGCGCATCATTTTTACCGCTCCGGGCAGTGTCTGGGAAAAAGTCCTGACGGAAACCCCGGAGAAATTCTTCAAGCCCGACGACAAAGGGATGCTCTTCAAAAAACAGGAAGAGAAAAAGACAGAATGATTTGACAAAAAAACGGAAACCGTATAAGTTATAGCCGCGATAGAGGAGTCCGGCTATGCAGTATGGCGGTTCAACCGATGTTAAAATTCTGCCGAAGGGAACACCGAAAGTGATCCTGAGCGATGCATCTTTTCAGGATTTTTCCCTGCTGGACCGCAAGTTTTACGATGAAAGTGCCAAGTTTCTGATGAGCCATAAATTCCACCATGTCGGTGATGTCCGGCGCATCGACCGCCGGTGCGGCGGGCTCGGGCTGGATCGCAATACGTTGTGCCGGCTGCTGTGCGATCCCTCCGGCACGGTTCTGTGCCGTCTGTATGACGCTGCGTGGACGCCGTGGCGCTACTTTTTCTTCAAGGCTTTCGGGATCGACGCCGGGTATGTGATTGAGTTCAGTTTTATGCTGGAAAGCGGCATTTCGCTGGCCGCCGTGAATGTCTCGCGCCGCGCGGCTGCCGCCCGCAAAAAGACGGAGTATTTTTACCACGCCAATTTTCCGCATTTCCTGCCAGGGAGCCGGATCGAGGATTTCTGCCGCGACTTCCGGCGCATCATGTGCGAACTCGCCATCGCCAACATCGGTCAGAAATTCATGCACCAGCGCCTGGTCGACGTCTCCCGGCTCGACAATATCGTCTGGATGATGCAGTGCATGTACAGTTCCACCCATTATAAATATGATTGTGATGTATTCGAGGAGCCTTTCGTCTTTCCCGGGCTGGAGCAGCAGCTTTCCAATATCGACCTCGACGGCCTCTGCCGGCGCGTCGGCGGCTGAATGAACGGTTTGATTTTGCGGGATTCATGCTATATTATCTCACCTGAATTCAAACAGGGAGGAGAATATGAAGAATATCAATGGAACCATGCTGCAATATTTCGAGTGGTACCTGCCTGCGGGCATGCTCTGGAAACAGCTGAAGAAGGAAGCTGCGCTGCTGGCCAGCGAAGGGATTACCGGGGTCTGGATTCCGCCTTGCTATAAGTGCGCGGGCGGGGAGAACGACGTCGGCTACGGCGTTTACGACCTCTATGACCTGGGCGAGTTCGACCAGAAGGGCGGCAAACCCACCAAATACGGCAGCAAAACGGCGCTGCTTGCGGCCATCAAGGCCTGTCATGAACACGACGTTCAGGTTTATGCCGATATTGTGCTCGACCATATGATGGGCGGGGATGAGGCCGAGGACGCCGTGGCCAAATCCTACGATCCGCAGAACCGCCAGACGCAGCTTGAAGAACACGGCCATGAAATTCAGAGTTGGACCCATTTTAATTTTCCCGGCCGCAAGGGCAAGTATTCGAAAT
Organism: Victivallis vadensis; assembly: GCA_040391785.1. Taxonomy (GTDB): domain Bacteria; phylum Verrucomicrobiota; class Lentisphaeria; order Victivallales; family Victivallaceae; genus UBA5239. Next base: position 28,931 of record JBEBXH010000072.1, on the reverse strand, counting down.
TCGAATGGCACTGGAATCATTTCGTAGCGGTCGATTTTGATGAGAAAACCAAGTCGAACGGTATTTTCAAATTCCGCGGCAAGGAGTGGGGTGACAACGTCGACCACGAAAAAGGCAATTTCGATTACCTGATGGGGGCGGATATCGACCTGAACAACCCCGAAGTGACCGACGAACTCATCAAGTGGGGCAAATGGTTCCTGAGGACGACCAAGGTCGACGGTTTCCGCCTGGATGCCGTCAAGCACATGGAATTCTCGTTTCACGAAGACTGGCTGAATGCCATGCGTGAATACGCCAAAAAAGAGCTGTTCACCGTGGGCGAATACTGGAGTCCGAACCTGGCCGCGCTGCAGAATTATCTGGCGAACACGGTCGGCGCGCTGTCGCTCTTCGACGTGCCGCTGCATTTCAATTTCCTCAATGCCTCCAATAACGGCAACAAATACGACATGCGGACCATTTTCGACAACACGCTGACCAAGGCCAATCCGCTCAAATCCGTGACTTTCGTCGATAATCACGACAGTCAGCCGGGGCAGGCGCTGCAGTCCTGGGTACAGGGGTGGTTCCGCCAGCTGGCATATGCGCTGATCCTGCTGCGTCAGGACGGCTACCCGTGCATTTTCTATGGCGATGTCTACGGCATTGAGCATGACAAGATTCCGCACATGCGGCCCCAGCTGGCGCCGCTGACGCGGGCGCGCCGCTTTTTCGCCTACGGCAAACAGAACGATTATTTCGACCATCCGAATACCATCGGCTGGACGCGCGAGGGCGACGACGAGCACGAAAACTCCGGTCTCGCCTGCCTCATGACCAACGGCTCCGGCGGCAGCAAACGCATGTACGTGGGCACCAAATTCAAAGGCAGCGAATTCTTCGACTTTACCGGTTATCGCAAGGAAATCATCAAAATCGGCGACGACGGCACCGCCGAGTTCCTTTGCAACGATGGCTCCGTCTCGGTCTGGGTCAAGAAAGCTTAATTTAAACACGGAAAACACGGAAAGCACGGAAGATTTTCAGTAAATTTCTTTTGTGCTTTTCTGTATTTTGTGGTTTCCCAAGAAACTTTCCGTGTTTTTCCGTGCATTCCGTGTTTAAAAATTCTTTTTGCGATTTCGGCGGTTGCTATTCAAGGTTTTACAGGCTATATTATGCATTTTCGGAGAATATGGAAATGAGCGATAAAATCGAAAATCAGCGCCGGCAGGTGCTGCGGAACTGCCACCGGGTGGTGGTCAAGGCGGGAACCCGCCTGTTGACCGACCCCGAGTTGATTCCGCAGCTGATCGCGGGTATCAATGCTTTACGGGAAAAAGGTTACAAAGTTCTGCTGGTTTCGTCCGGCGCCGTCGGCACCGGGATGAAACAGCTCGGTATGAAGAAGCGGCCGCGTAAGTTGTCGCAGGTTCAGGCGCTGGCGGCCATCGGCCAGTGTCATCTCATGGCGATGTACGACGACGTGTGCCGCCAGTTCGGTTTCCACTCCGCGCAGCTGCTGCTGACCGCGGGGGACGTCACCGACCGCGAGCGCCACCTCAATATCATGAATTGCATCGAGTCGCTGTGGGACAGCGGCGTGCTGCCGATCATCAACGAAAACGACCCGGTGTCCATTTCCGAGCTGAAATTTGGCGACAACGATACGCTTTCGGCCATGCTGGCCACCATGACCCGCGCCGAATTGACGATTATCCTGACCACTGAAGAGGGGCTCCGCACCCGCAATGAGGACGGCTCCCTCGGCAAACGTGTTTCCGTGGTCGACAAAATTACCGATGAACTCAAGGAGTCCGCGCAGGGCACCGATAATAAAGATTTTTCCATCGGCGGCATGATTTCCAAGCTGCGCGCAGCCGAAATCGTCACCGGCGCCGGTGAATACCTCTGGATCGCCGACGGCCGCACGCCCGATATCCTGCTGGACATCGTGGCCGGCAAGGACGTCGGCACGCTGTTCATCCCGGCGAGTAAACAGATGGTTTCGCGCAAGCGCTGGATTCGCTTTTTCGCCCGCTGCTCGGGTAAGCTGACCGTGGACGACGGCGCGGCCGAGGCGCTGCGCTCCAAGGGCCGCAGTCTGCTTCCCTCCGGCGTCAAGGCCGTGGAAGGCACATTCAAGCGCGGCGATACGCTGGAGATCGTCGATGCCAAGGGCGGTGTCATCGCCCGTGGCCTGACTAATTTCGACAGCGATGAATGCCTCAAGCTGATCGGCTGCCAGAGCAAGGACATCGCCAAAATTCTGAAGCGCGACGCCGACGAGGAAATCATTCATCGCGACAATCTCGTGGCCGCCGGATAAGCCCCATGAAGATTTTTATCAAGACCTATGGCTGTCAGATGAACGAGCGTGACTCGGAAGCCGCCGCCGCCATGTTTACCGCGCGCGGCCACGAACTGGTCGATCACGAATCCAAGGCCGATGTTTTGATTTTCAACACTTGCAGCGTTCGCGACCAGGCGGAGCGCAAGGCCGTGGGCAAAATCGGCTTCATGAAAAAGCTGAAAAAGGAACGCCCCGAGCTGATTATCGGCGTCATGGGCTGTATGGCCCAGAACCGCGGCGAGGATCTTTTCCGCGAGCTGCCGCACCTCGATTTCGTGCTGGGGACCGGACAGCTTCACAAGCTGGCGGATATCGTCGACTCGATCCATGACGACCGGCGCGCGCAGATCGCGCTGCTCGAGCCCGGCACTGACGTCCTGACCAGTCTGGACGCGCACTATAATAACTCGATTTTCGCCTCGATCGCGATCACCCGCGGCTGTAACCGGTTCTGTTCGTACTGCATCGTGCCGTACGTCCGCGGACGCGAGATCAGCCGCACCATCGAGGGCATCGTGGAAGAAACCCGCGAGCTGGTGGCCGACGGCACGTGTGAAATCCTGCTGCTCGGCCAGAATGTGGCCGCGTTCGGCCTCGGCGGCGACATCAATCCCCCGGCGGCGGATCATTCGCCGTTCGCCGATCTGCTGAATGAGCTATGCAAAATCGAGGGACTCAAGCGCATTCGTTTCACCTCGCCGTATTCCTCGTATTTCAACGATAAACTGATCGACACCATTGCCGCGCAGCCGAAAATCTGCCGCAGCATTCACCTGCCGCTGCAGTCCGGTTCGAACCGCATTCTGAAAGCGATGAACCGCCATTACACGGCGGAGCAGTACATGGAAATCATCGGAAAACTGCGGGCGAAAATGCCGGAAGTGGCGTTCTCCACCGATATCATCGTCGGCTTCCCCGGCGAGACGGACGAGGATTTCAACGCCACGCGCGAGTTGATGAATCAGGTCGGTTACGACATGGCCTATATCTTCAAATACTCGCCGCGCCAGGGCACGGTGTCCGCCAAACTGACCGACGATGTGCCGCAGGAAGTCAAGGAAGCGCGCAATCAGATTTTGCTGGAAGACCTTGAAAAACGCACCGCCGAAACCAACCGGAAACTGTTGGGCTCGGTGCAGGAAGTGCTGGTCGAGGGCGTGAGTAAGCGCAATGTGGAGCGCTGGTCCGGCAAGAACACGACCGGCAAAACGGTGATTTTTCACCCGGACGCCACGACGAAAGTCGGCGATCTGGTGTTGGTGAAAATCAACCGGGTTACGGCTGTTTCATTATTTGGCGAACTGCAGCCAGAGCCTCTTCACGGTAATTGATTTTTCCCTCCAGCCGCAGGTCTTCGATGTCTTTCAGGAGCCGTCCGAAGTCCGGACCGGGCTTTAATCCGAGGTTGATCAGGTCCTGTCCGCTCAGGAGCGGCGGCGGCAATTCGACTTTGCCCGATTTCTTCGCCAGTTCATCGAGCAGCAGGACGAAATTCCCCATCAGAAAATTGCTGCTCAGGCAATCGAGACGGTGCAGTTCGAGTTCCATCAGGAAATACGGTTCGGCCATCAGGCGCATCAGCTTGGCGCGCTTCATCAGGTGAATCGAGGCGAAGCGCATATGATTGGCCACCGCGTTTACGATCGCGTCGGTCTGTTCGCGGGAGAAACGCAGCCGCGTCAGGATCTTTTCCGCGATGCGGGCCCCCTTGGCCTCGTGTCCGTAAAAATGGCTCACACCGTCCTTGCCGACCGTGCGCGTGGCGGGCTTGCCCACATCATGCAGCAGCACGCTCCAAGCGAGCTCAAGGCTCGGCAACGCCATGTGGTCGAGCATCAGCATCGTATGGACGAACACATCGCCCTCGGGATGATACGCCGGGGGCTGCTCCACGCCGTGCATTTCATGAACCTCCGGCAGCAGCAGCTCGAGCAAACCCAATTCGCTGAGCATCCGCATGGCGTCAGCCGGGCGCGGCCCGATCAGCATGGCCGAGAGCTCCTGCCGTATCCGCTCATTCGAGAGACAGCTGACCCGGTTTCTGAGCTTGAGAATGGCTGCCCGGACCGCCGGATCGATCCGCAGTCCGAAGCGCGTGGCAAACCGTACCGCGCGCAGCATCCGCAAGTAATCCTCGTTGAAGCGCAGTTCGGGTTCGCCCACGCAGCGCAATACGCCCGCCTCCAGGTCGTCCCGGCCGCCGAAATAATCGATGATTTCATTGGTCAGCGGATCGAAGAACATGGCATTGATGGTGAAATCGCGCCGCGAGGCGTCGAGTTGCGGGTCGTCGGTATAAGTGACGATCTCGGGGTGGCGTCCGTCCATATACTCGCGCTCCTCGCGCAGCGTGGCGATCTCGAACGGAATGCCGTCCTCCACCACCACCAGCACGCCGAACGCCATCCCCACCTCATGATGATGCGGAAAAAGCTCCGCCGCCTGCTGCGGCGTGGCCGACGTGGCGATATCGATATCCTTCGGCACCTTGCCCAGAATCATATCGCGCACCGAGCCCCCGACGAAGTACGCCTTGAACCCGGCCCCGCGCAATCGCTGCACAAGGATCACTCCCGCCTTGAATGCCGTTGAATTCCGAAAATCGTCCATCTCGAACCTGTAATCTTTTACTTTTTTTAACACGGAAAGCACGGAGAATTTTTTTAACCACAAAATACTCAAAAGAATTCTTTTTCCGTGACTTCCGTGTTTTCCGTGCTTTATAAAATTTCCATGACTTATTGCCGCGAAACCTTATCTTTCTTCGGATATTGGCCGAAAAATACTTGCCTTTTTCACTATCATCGGTTACAATATCTCTGGAACGAAATTTTTCAATGTCGGAAACAGGAATGAGAATCGCATTTTTCGGGGGCACGTTTGATCCGCCGCATCTGGGTCATACCAGGCTGGCGGGACAGGTCCTGCGGCATGGTTTGACGGATCTGGTGTTGTTTGTACCCGCGTGGCAGCCTCCGCATAAGACGGGAACACGGATTACGCCGTTCGGGCAGCGTCTGGCGATGCTGAACCTGGCCGTGGAGGGGAAGCGCGGTTTCGCCGTCAGCGACATTGAGGAACAGCTCGGCAAGTCGCCGTCGTACACGTTTGAAGTGATGGCCGAGCTGGACCGCGAGTACCCCGGCGATACGTTTCAGTTGATGATCGGGGCGGACAGCCTGGAGCAGCTGCACACGTGGCACCGGGGGCGGGAGTTGGCCGTCGAACGCAGGCTGATCGTTTATCCGCGGCCGGGTTACATGTTGGACGAAGCGCGGCTCAGGAAGCATTGGCCGGCGGAGATAATCCCCAAGTTGCTGGGGGCGGTGCACCAGTTCGAGACCTTTGACATTTCCTCCACGGACCTCCGACGGCGGATCGGCAAAGGCGAAAAAGTTGATAACTGGATGGAAAATTCGGTTTATCAATATATATTAGAGCAAAACTTATATACACAATGACGAGGAAATATGATTGATTTGAGTAAACAACAGGCAATTGCCAAGATTTGCGCCGAAGCCGCAGCAGGCAAACTCGCGGAAAATATTATGACGCTGCAGGTCACCGAAGTGTCGTCGATCGCCGACTTTTTCGTGGTGGCCACCGCCAACTCCGAACCGCACATCCGCGCCGTGGTAAACGCGGTGGAGAAGGAACTATTTCAGAAAATGCGGGTCAAATGTAAGGTAGACGGCTCGGCGGAAAGTCAGTGGGTGCTGCTGGATTGCGACGGCACGGTGCTGATGCATATCATGTCGCCGGAGTTCCGCGCCAAGTTCCAGCTGGAAAACCTCTGGGGCGACACCGTCCGCAGCGAAAAGAAACCCGCCGCGAAGAAGCCGGCTGTCAGGAAAACCGCCGTCAAAAAGACCGCGGAGGAAACCACGACTGAGAAAAAGCCCGCGACCAAAAAAGTTGCGGCGAAAAAACCGGCGGCGAAGAAGCCTGCCGCGAAGAAAACTGTTGCGAAAAAGACCGTTGCTAAAAAGGAAACAAGCAAATAACAATATGGCAAGCAACCATTACAATCACAACGACTGGAACGAGTTCCAGTGGGAAAACGAGATCAGGCTGGACGAAAAGCGGATAAGCCGTTATTTTCAGGAGCTTCCGGCCTGTATCGACCTGCCCGGCGAGGAAGAGTATATCATGAAGAAACTCTCCGGCATGCCGGACCTGGTGCCCACGAAGTCGGATCAGTTTTTCTTTGATTTCGATGACGAAGACGAGAATTTCTCCGGCACCGAGTGGCGGTCGCGCCCCGGCGCCGACCTCTACGAGCAGTTGGTATCGATTTCGTTGCGCTGGAACATGCTGCTGGCCTCCGGGCTGGGAACGCCGCTGTTCCGCCGCGGCCTTTCCATCACCTGTTTGTTCGGCAAGGTCATTTCGCGCACGGTGGACATGGTGAATACCGCCGACGACATGCCCGGGCTCAAAATCAGTCTTCTCAAGCGCATCCTCAGCGACATCAATTCGCTGGTAGGGATGATGCGCTCGCTCTCTTATACCCGCCGCGGCGTGGTCACGGAAATCGATGTGGCCTGTGAACAGCTCCAGAGCTGCCGCGAGCGCGCGATCGATTACCTGCAGGAAATGAAGCGGAAGTAAACTCATGACCGACCGCGATTTTCAATACCTGGCCAAACAACTCAATCTCAATCCTGCTAAAGTCAAAACCGTTCACGGCCTTTTCGCCGAAGGCGCCACCGTGCCGTTTGTCGCGCGTTACCGCAAGGAAATGACCGGCGGTATGGATGAAGTGGCGCTGATTCAGCTCCGCGACGGCTTCGAGGCGTTGGACAAGCTCCACAAGCGCCGTGAGAGCATGCTCGGTTCGCTCAAGGAGCGCAATCTGCTGACCCCGGAACTGAAGGCGCAACTCGACGCGGTTTACGACCTGAACGAGCTCGAAGATATTTACCTGCCGTACAAGCCCAAGCGCAAAACCCGCGCCGCCATGGCCCGTGAAAAAGGGCTCGAACCGCTGGCGGCCTACCTGATGGCGCAGCGCGACGGCTTCATCGACCTGAAAAAATTCGTCAACCCCGAAAAGGGTGTGGCCGACACCGAGGAAGCCATGGCCGGCGCCATGGACATTTGTGCCGAGGAAATCAGCGAAAATGCCGATATCCGCAAGGAGCTCCGCGAGCTTTTTCAGCGCCGCGCCTGTCTCTGCTCCAAGGTGGTGAAGAGCAAATCCGAGAGCGAAGGCGCGGCGGTATTCAAGGATTATTTCGACTACAGCGAGCCGCTGCACCGGGTGCCGTCGCACCGCGCGCTGGCAGTGATGCGCGGTCACGAACAAGGGTTCCTGACCATGCAGCTGCGCCCGGAAAAAGAGGACGCTCTGCGGCTGCTCGAGCGCCGCGTGGTGCGCAACCGTTCGTTCCTGTACAATAACCGCCTGAACGCCGCGATCGAGGATTCCTACGCCCGGCTCCTGATGCCGTCGCTGGAAAACGAAACCGTGAACCAGCTTCAGGCGGACGCCGACGAAAAAGCGATTGCGGTATTTGCCGCCAATTTGCATAAATTGCTGATGGAAGCGCCGTTCGGGCAGAAGCGTCTGGTCGCCATCGACCCCGGCTTCCGCACCGGCTGCAAGACCGTGGCGCTGGACGAAAACGGCAAGCTACTCGAATATACCATCATTCACCCGGAAAACCAGTCCGCCGCCGCAGCCGCGGTCCAGAAGCTGATCGACAAGCACAACCCCGCCGCGATTGCGGTCGGCAACGGTACCGCCGGGCGCGAGACCGAGGCATTTCTGCACGCCGCCGGGTTCAAACTGCCGATCATCAGCGTCAACGAAAGCGGGGCCTCGATTTACTCCGCCGGCGACAGTGCGCGGCAGGAGTTCCCGGACCTTGACCTGACGATTCGCAGTGCGGTTTCGATCGGCCGCCGGCTGCAGGACCCGCTCTCCGAACTGATCAAGATCGACCCGAAATCCATCGGAGTGGGGCAGTACCAGCATGACGTGAACCAGGACACGCTGAAGAAGTCGCTGGACGACGTGGTGATCAACTGCGTGAACAACGTGGGCGTGGAGCTGAACAGCGCCGGGCTCGAACTTCTGACCTACGTTTCCGGGCTGAGCCGCAAGCTCGCCGAAAACGTGGTGGATTACCGCAATAAAAACGGTTCCTTCAAGAGCCGCGCGGAGCTGAACAAAGTAAAAGGGCTCGGCCCGAAAACCTTCGAACAATGTGCCGGATTCCTGCGCATCCGCAACGCCGCCAATCCGCTCGACGCCAGCGCTATCCACCCGGAGCGCTACGAGCTGGTCAAGCAGATCGCGGCGCAGGAACACTGCAGTGTCACCGAGTTGAAGGACCGCACGATCGACCCGAAAAAATACGTTTCGGAAACGGTCGGGTTGCCGACCATTCAGGATATTATCAACGAGCTGGCGAAGCCGGGGCGCGACCCGCGCCCGGAGTTCAAAGCGTTCGCGTTTGCCGACAATGTGCGCACGATCGATGATCTCAAAATCGGCATGAAACTGCCGGGGATCGTGACCAATGTGACGGCGTTCGGAGCGTTCGTCGATATCGGCGTGCACAACGACGGGTTGCTGCACATCAGCAAGATGGCGAACCGCTTCATCAAGGACCCCCACGAGGTCGTCTCGGTGCACGATCAGCTGACGGTAACAGTGACCGAGGTCGACCGCGCCCGCAAACGTATCTCGCTGTCACTGGTCGATTGAAAGGCAAAAAATATGGGCGGATTGCGATGGGGAAATTATTTGCTGGAATAAAGTTGTTTTATTGTCCTTTGATGATGTCTTTGGGGCTGGGCATACTTTTTATTACTTTTTTGCTCCAAAGCAGCGAAGGAATACACGTATGCATAGCTGCTGCCGGTTGGCCGCTATTTCCACTTGGCCGCATTTGGAATAATGATTATGCCATGATGGTGTTAATGCCCGTTTCCGCCATATTTACTTTCATATTGGTACCATTATACTTGGATTATGTCCGTGTGAATCGTTGGTTTTGGATGCTCTTTGCGATATTGGCGTTAGGCTTTGCCTGGTTATCGCTGTCAAGAGTATGGGGATATGAAAACTGGGCGGCATCTTTTCCTGAACCGGCGTATGGAACACGAGCTCCATTGACGCAATCGGATTATTTTTGGCGGGTAACCGTGCCGGTTGCCCTTGGCGGCGGGCTTTTCGGATTAAATATCGGTATGACAATCGCCGCGATTTCTATGGGAATTTTCATTGCCGCAAAGCGATGTATTCGGCGGGTGACTTGCCGGTGAATTTCTTGAAATAGCGGCTGAAGTAAAGCTGGTCGGTGAAGCCGGTGGCGGCGGCCACGTCCTTGACCAGCATATTGCCGTTTTGCAGCAGCTTCATGGCGGCCTGGATCCGCACCCGGCTCAGGTATTGGTAGACCGACACGCCGAAGAGCTCGGCGAACAACGCGTTCAGGTGCCCGGCGGAGTAATGTGCCATGGCGGCGAGGTCCTCCAGCGTGATTTTTTCGGCGTAATATTCTTCGATGTATTCCTTGACCTGCCCGAGCACGTCCACGTGGTAATTTTCGGTGGAGAGGTTGTCGTTTTTCAGGCTGTAATCGATGCATTGGAGCAGCAGGTAAAGGAAGCGGGGGCGGTCCAGCGGCGTCAGGCGTCCGCAATCCCACAGCTTGCCGACAAACGGCGACGAGATCGATAATCGCACTGCCGATTGTCCATATCCATTTTTCGAGTCATACAACGTATGATGAAACGTCAGGGCGCTCGGCATGGAAGTGAGCCAGAAGAGCGAGTAGGATTCACGGCCGGGCAGGTAATGCTCGGAGTGATAGGTGCCGCGCAGGAAAACGGCGGGCTGCCCGGTCCGGTGGTAAACCCATGAGCCGTTGACGTGCAGCGCCAGCTCTCCCTCGGTCAGCATGATCATTTCGATGTGGTTATGCTCCTGCGGTTCGTAATACGGTGCTTTGAAATCCTGTTGTCTCAAGGTGGATTTCAGCCGGGTATCCGAGGCGAAAAAGCATATCCCGTGGTCGGTCAGGTGGTTCAGCCATTCTTCGAGCAGTTGTGTGGACATAAATTCTCCCAGTTTGATATAATATAATGATAAAAACAGGGTTTTCAATCACCGATCTGCGTTTTGTCCATATATATTCCGTCAATGCTCCATGCAATGATTGTTGCGGGAATTTTGAAAACCTGTATAATTATAAGCAAAACCAAATCACAAAAGGATGCGAAAATGAGCAAAAATTACCGCAAATACGGAATCGAAGAATTGATGGAACTCGTCGATGTGTTCAATGTCTCGGAAGAGGGACAGGCCAGGATCCGCTGTATCCTGGCGGGCGAAGCTGCGCCGCCGGATGCCGGGGTGTTTTTCCGTTATTACAACGACCGCAGCAAGGTGGTGGAGTTCGAGCGTCAGTATGCGGCGCATGTCGGCAGCAAGCATGTACTGGCGGTGAACTCCGGGACCAGCGCGATTATCGCGGCGCTGGTGGCGGCGGGCGTGGGCCCCGGCGACGAAGTAATCGTGCCGGCTTATACCTTTTTCGCTTCCGCCTCGGCGGTGGTGGTGGCCAAGGCCATCCCGGTGATTGCCGACATCAATGAATCGCTGATGATCGACCCGGATTCGATCGAAAAAGTGATTACACCCCGGACCAAGGCGATCATCCCGGTTCACATGCTCGGCTTCCCGTGCGAAATGGACCGCATTTGCGCAATTGCCAAGAAGCACAATCTGGTGGTCATCGAAGACACCGCGCAGGCCTGCGGCGGCACTTATCAGGGCAAATACCTCGGTACCTGGGGCGATTTTGGCTGCGTGAGCCTGGACGCCTACAAGGTGATCGGTTCCGGCGAGGGCGGCATCCTGACCTGTAAGGACGATTTCATGTACATGCGTGCTCAGAGCTACCACGACACCGCCGCCTGCTGGCGCCCGGACCGTTACGGCAAGGAGCGTGTGGACGGCGAGTTGTTCTGCGGTGAAAACTACCGCATGAGCGAGCTCTCCGCCGCCGTGGCGCTGGCGCAGCTTCGCAAGCTCGACTGGATCAATGCCCGGACCCGTTACGCCTACCACAAACTGCAATCGCTGATCACGCTGCCGAAGGGTGTGAAGTGGGTTCAGCCGAACGATCCGGAAGGCATGTGCGGATACAACCTGGCGATGCTTTTCGACACGCAGGACATGGCGGTGGCGGCCCAGACTGCGGGCGTGGTCGGCGGCAATGCGGCCAATGCCACCAAGGGCGTTCGCGACTGGCACATGGCCTGGAACTGGGAACACATCACCGAGCGCAAATCCGCCACGGCCGAGGGCTGTCCCTTCAAGTGCCCGTTTGCCAAGGATGTGCCGCAGTACAACAAGGATTCGTGGCCGGTCAGCCGCAGCATCATGATGCGCGTCGGCACGATCGCCACTTATCCGGGCATGACCGATGAAGATATCGCCAAAGTCGCTGAACACGTCAACACGGGGTTGGAAAAATGCTCAAAGTAAATCCTCTGATCGACCTCTTTTTCACGGATCTGCCGTGGGAGAAACGCGTGGAAAAAATCGCCGCGTGCGGTTTTAAATACATCGAAACCTGGCGGGGCGCGGACCCTGCCGAACTCAAGCTCATGAACGGCAGCGGCGTGCAGCTGATCAGCATCGTGATGAACTTCGCCACTCAGGCGGACGTGGCGCCGATCAACCCGAAGAACCAGAAAGCGTTCCTCGAGCACATCGACCGCATGGCCGACAACGCGCTCAGCGCGGGCTGCAAACAGGGTATCGTAACCGCCGGTCAGCAGGTGGGCGGCATGAGTTACCAGGCGCAGCGCAAGTCGCTGGTCGAAGCCATGGCCAAGGCCGGAAACCTTGTCGCCGACCGTGGGTTCAAACTGAACCTGGAGCCGCTCAACACCGAAGTCGACCACGCCGGTTACATGCTGTATTCGGCGGCGGACGCGGTAGCGGTGGCCAAGGAAACCGGCTGCGCCAACATCGGGGTGCTGTACGATATTTACCACATGACAATCATGATGGGCAACCAGACCGCGTTCCTGCGCGAAAACATGGACTGGATCGGGCATTTCCACGTGGCCGGGGTGCCGGGACGGCACGAACCGAACGAAGGCGAGACGAATTATCCGTTTTTGCTGAAAGAGATTGAAAAGTGCGGTTATCAGGGCTACATTGGTTTGGAATACATGCCGCTGCTGCCTTCGGAGGAATCATTGCTGACCACCGCGAAATATTTTGGACTGAAAGGAGAATAAATCATGGCAGGAGTATTCAGATTTTCATTTGGCCCGTGGAACATCCACGAGGGTGCGGACCCGTTCGGCCCGGAAGTGCGCCAGAGCATCGAGTTCAACGCCAAGCTCAAAATGTACAAGAAAATGGGCTTCGACGGCGTGCAGTTCCACGACGACGACGCCGTGCCGAACATGGACGAACTGACCCCGAAGCAGATCATCAAAGAAGCCGCCGCGGTCAAAAAAGTGCTCGACGGCCACGGCCTGACCGCCGAATTCGTCGCGCCGCGCCTGTGGATGGACCCGCGTACCGTCGACGGCGGCTACACCAGCAATTGCCCGAAGTGCCGCCAGTACGCGCTCGACCGCACCAAACGCACCGTCGATATCGCCAACGCCCTCGGCACCAAGAACATCGTGCTGTGGCTGGCGCGCGAAGGCACCTACATCCGCGAGGCGAAAGACCCCGCCTGGGCCACCGAAAAAATCGCCGAAGCGCTGCAGATGGTTCTCGACTACGACAAGAACGTTCGCGTGATGATCGAGTCGAAGCCGAACGAGCCGATGGACCACACCTACATCCCGACCATCGGCCACGCGATCGCGATGGGGCTGATGACCTCCGATCCGAGCCGTATCGGCTGCCTGATCGAGACCGCCCACGCGCTGCTCGCGAACCTCTCGCCCTCCGACGAAATGGGTTTCGCCATGGCGCACAAGAAGCTCTGGAGCGTGCATTTGAACGACCAGAACAGCCTGAAATTCGACCAGGATTTGACCTTCGGCGCAGTCGATCCGCGTCGCGCCTTGAACCAGGTGCGCGTGCTCGACAAAAACGGCTTCGGCCAGAACGGCGAATGGGTCGGGCTGGACGTGAAAGTGATGCGTACGCAGAAGGACAAAACCGCGCTGAAGCATCTCGACTACAGCCGCAAAATCTTCCTGAAACTGCTCGAAATCAGCCGTTCGCTGGACGACAAAATGATCGCCAAGCTGCAGGCCGAGCGCGATTACGAAGAACTCAATTATTACATCCTCAGCATGATGTTGAAATAGAGGTTATCTCATGCAAATTTTCGGGTTGAAAGAGGCGGAGGGACCGGAATTCCCGGACGGACTCTTGAAGTTCGAGTATGACAATGGCGTGCGCGACTGGGGGTATGTTTATCCCCGGTCGCTTTGCCGTATCGGCGTGGTGGTGATTCATGGTCACGGCAGCCACGGCGATCAATTGTTTGTACGCAAGGATATCAAAGGCCGGGTGGATTACATGCTGGCGAACGGGCTGGGGATTTTGTCCCCGAACCTGCGCGACAATGCGTGGATGTGCCCGGAAGCGGTGGCCGATTTACGGGAATTGATCCAGTGGGTGAAGAAGGACTTCGGCTGGGAAAAAATCATCCTGGCGTCCGGCTCGATGGGCGGTACCAGCAATTTGATTTTCGCCTCGCTCTACCCGGAACTGGTCGACGCGGTGGTGGCACTGGGCGCAGCCACGGATCTGCCGGATTATGTCGAATGGCTGGCGCGGCAGGAACTGCCGGTCTGCCATGAGATCCGCGAAGCGATTTTGAGCTCGTATCATCAGGATTTCGAGCGGATGGCGGCGCACAGCGTGGATCGTTTCCCGGAGAAATTGACCATGCCGGTGTGGTATTCGCACGGGGAAGCTGATAAATTGATGCCGGTAAGCGGGGCCCGCTCGCTCGCGGCGAAACTGAAGGCGAAAAAGGATTTCCATTTTCACGAGATACCGGGCGGCGATCACGATTCGCCACTGCATTTGTTTGAAGATTACCTGGATCAAGCATATAAGGATTTGACAAGATGAAGTATTTTGCGTTGAACGCCATGATCGGAAAGGGAGCCTATGCGGCGCCCGAGTTTCCCGATGCCGGATCGCTGGTTGAACACCTCGACTATCTGGGAATTGACCGGACGCTGGTTTATTCGGTGAAAGCACGTGATTTTTCCCCGATTGCCGGCAACAAGCAGCTGCTTGAGGACATTGCGCCTTACAAGGAGCGGCTGGTTCCGTCGTTCGTGCTGACTCCGGCCGATTATTTCGGCGACGGGGTGATGGATTACTACAAGGAAAAATTGTCGTCCGGCGAGGTGCGGGCGTTCCGGCTGTGCCCGGGGTATTCGCGTTTTCCGGTGCGGCAGATCGAGCGGGTACTGGCGGAACTGGCCGAGTTTGAACCGGTGGTGTTGATGGACTCCGGGTTCGGCACCAGCGAACAGGACCACCGCGATCTCGAATACCTGGCGGGGAAATACCTTAAAGTGCGCTTTGTCATCTGTCAGAAAATGTGGGGAGGTTTCGGCTCGATTCTCGACCTGATGTGGCGGCGGCCGAATGTGTATCTGGATATTTCCTGGCTGCATATGCGCGACACGATTGAACTGGTCCGCGACGAATTCGGCATTGACCGGTTGTTGTTCGGCATCGGCTACAAGTCGCATTACGGTGCGGCGATCGGGATGCTGGCGCATGCGAATCTCACGGATGAAGAACGCAAGGCCATTGCCCACCGCAACCTCGAAAAACTGTTGAGACTGCCGTCGATTCGCGAGAAGCTGGCGGTCGAATCACCGCTGTTGAAGGATAAACCGCTGTGGAACAAATTCCGCGAGGGCGGCAAGCTCGATGAGCTGAACGTTTTCGACGTGCACGGTCACTCCGGGCTGCATACCCGCGGCTGGATCCTGCGCGGCAGCGACCCGGCAAATTATCTTGGCCCGCTGACCAAACACATGGACGGTAACGGCGTCGACACGCTGTTCCTCTCCAGCGAAGAAGCGTTGTTCGGCGATGTGGTGCCGGGCAATCGTGCGCTGGAAGAATATGCGAAGCCGTTCCCGGGGCGCTTCCGCGGATATTTCGTTTATAACCCGCTGTACGAGGCGGAAATCTCGGAAAAGGTGCTGGATGAATTTTTCAGTCGTGATTTCTGGGCGGGCTTCAAGATCCTGCCGAGTTACTGGCAGATCAAGGTCACCGATCCGCGTTTCAATCCGGTGTGGGAATATGCGGAGAAACACCATCTGCCGGTTCTGATTCACACGTGGGACGACTCGTGGAATTCGCCGGTTATGCTCACTGATATCGTGAAGAAATACCCGAACGCCAAGTTCCTGCTCGGTCACTCCGGCGGCGGCACGCGCGGACGCCTTGAGTCGGAACAGCTGGCGCTGGCGAATCCGAACGTGTACCTGGAATTCTGCGGCACGTTCTGTTCGGACCGCTCATTGGTCGAGGCGTATAAACTGCTCGGAACGGGGCGGGTCGTGTTCGGCTCGGACACTGGAGGACACAATGAATCGTATGAACTCTCGGCGTTTCTCTCGCTGCCGCTGCCGGACAAGGAATTGATTCCGGCGCTGCACGATAATATGGCAAAAATTTTAAAGGATCGGAAATAACCATGAAAGTAAATGTGCTTTTCGGGGATGCGAAGTCATCCGGCAGTATCGAAGTCAAGTACGGCAAGCTGGCGTCGCCGGCTAAGTTCAATGCGTCGGAAAAAGTCACAGTGGATGTGGCGGACGTCAACCTGAAAACCGGGTCGAAACCGACGATTGTGACGGTGCTTGCCGCGGATTCGTTTTCGTTCAACCTGCGTGATGTGTCGAGCGAGTTCCCGATCTATATCCCGGAGTACCGCGTGGCGGTGGTGCCGGGCAGCGACAAGCGCTCGTATGCCGACGTGGCAAACGATGTGGCACTGAAAGGGCTGGTGTCGGACTACGACCGCATGCGCGCCGAACCGGAAGAAAGCTACGAGAACGCCTGCAAGTTTGACCGCGATAAATACTCTCCGGTGTGGCTGGGGGTGGGTGGCGACATCCGCATGTTCGTGGTTTCACCGCAGCAGGTTTTCAGTGGCGGCTGCGGGTACGATTTCCAGTACTGGGGCAAAATCCGGCCGCGTTATCATTCATACGTGAAGCCGGGCGATCAGGAAAAGGAAAACTCGTTTTATGACATTCTGTTCGAGGTCGGGCCAGGCGCACATTGCCGTCCGAACGTCACACACCGGCTGGATCAGGGCGTGCTGCCGATCCTGCATTCGGTACAGGACGAGCAGGACATCCAGTACAATGTGACGGCGTTTGCGACCATGGAAAGCGGTCCGCTCAAGCCTGGCGGAGTACGCGGCTCCGAATGGCGTGTGGCTTACGCGAGAAGCGGCGTCAATATGCTCAAAAAAGAAGAACTGGAAGAGTTGAAGCCGTTGATTGAGGCGGAGACGACCGGGCGCGAAGAGGAAGTCGTCTGCGTGATCCGGGTCGAAGCGGTGAATACGGCGAAAATGCCCTCTTATGCGTGGTTCAAGGCGGCGCATGCGGCTCCATACATCGTGCCGATCGAAGGCATCCGCTGGGAAAAGGGCCGCAGCTATATGAATGGCAAAGTCGCCGCGGTCAACCGCCTGAACGGTGAAGCCATGGCGGACGAAGAAATGGCGATTCTGGTCAATCCCGGCGAGAAAGTTGTTTTCGAAATGCTGATTCCACACAATCCGTTGCCGGAAAAACGGGCCGCGAAACTGTTCAAACTCGATTATCAGGTCCATCTCGAAGCCTGTCGTAAATTCTGGCTCGACAAACTGGGCAAGGCGGCAAAAATTTCGGTGCCGGAAACCGCTATTGACGAGCGGGTCCGGGCCGGGCTGTTGCACCTCGATCTGATGACGACCGGCATGAGTAAAGAGGGCCCGCTGCTGCCGACCATCGGCTGGTATTCGCCCATCGGCACCGAGAGCGCACCGATTATCCAGTACTTCGATTCGGTGGGGCTGGGCGAGATGGCCGGGCGCTGCGTCGACTTTTTCCTGGACCGTCAGCGCGCGGACGGGTTCATCCAGAACTTCAACAACTACGAGAGCGAAACCGGGCCGCTGTTGTGGACCGCCGCCGAGCATTTCCGCTACACCGGCGATCTGGCCTGGCTGAAAAGAGCCACGCCGCGGCTGAAAAAGGCCTGCGATTATATGCTGGCCTGGCGTGAGCGCAACAAGAAGGACGAATATAAGAAATGCGGTTTTTATGGGTTGGTCGACGGCAAGGTGGCGGACCCGGATGATTTCTACCATTCGTTTTTCCTGAATGCCGGGACCTACAGCGGTCTCTCCGGCATGGCCGAAGTGCTGGTTCATACCGATCCGAAGTACGCGAAAAAACTGGCGGCCGAGGTGAAACTCTACGGTCAGGATATCGTCAATGCGGTTGAATATGCATCGGCACACGCGCCGGTGCTGCCGGTGGGCGATGGTTCGTGGGGGCCGCTGCTGCCGCCGTGGGTGGAATACACCGGCGGGATTTCGTTTTATGCCGATGGCGGAAACTGGTTCTCTCACGGGGCGTTTGCCTCGCGCAGTTCGCTGACCGGGCCGCTGTACCTGGCGCTCACCGATCTCTTCCCGATGCACGGCAAGGTCATGGATATGATGCTCAAGACCAATCAGCACCCCGTGACCCGCGAAGGCGCGGCGCTCAGCCAGCCGTATTACTGCCGTCACGACATCGCACACCTCCGGCGCGGCGACGTGAAGCTGTTCCTGAAAGTTTTCTATAACCAGATGGCCGGGCTGCAGGACCGTCAGACCTACGGTTTCTGGGAGCATTATTACAACGCCAGCGAATACAAGACCCACGAGGAAGGCTGGTTCCTGATGCAGATCCGCTGGATGCTGTATCTGGAAGATGGCAATACGCTCGACCTTTTCAAAGCGATTCCGCGCTACTGGCTGGAAGCCGGCAAGAAGATCGCGTTGAACGGCGTCCGCACCTATTTCGGCGCGCTGGATGCCGAGGTGGAGGCGGCCGAGGACAAGATCACTTGTTCGTATTCGCTGGAACGCGCAGCGGAAAAGATCGTGATCCGGCTGCCGCATCCGCAGGGCCTTCGCGCCTACAAGTGCACCGGCGGCGTTTACGATCCGGCCACGGAGACCGTTACCGTCAGCAAGAAAAAAGGCACCGTTATACTGGAGTTTTGAGCATGATCAATGTCAAGGATTTTGGGGCCGCGGGCGATGGCGCCCGGCTGGAAACCGAAGCGCTGCAGCGCGCGATCGACGCCGGGGACAGAGTATTGTTCCCGGCGGGAACCTACCGCACCGGCACACTGAAACTGCACAGCAATCTGACACTGCATTTCGAGGAAGGCTGCCGGATCGTTGGTTCGGAAAACATCGGCGACTATATCGCCGATACGGCCAAATGGGCAGGCTCGCAGCACCATTATCTTTTCTGGGGCGACGCGGTGGACAATGTACGGCTGGAAGGCCCCGGCACCATCGACGGTTCCGGGCGCGCCTTCTGGGAAGATACATTTTTCAACGGCAAAAAGTTTGTGGAGCCGTTTGTTTATGAGATTGAAAACCATCAGATTCTGCGGCCGAAACACCCGCGTCCGACCCTGCTGTATTTCGAGAATTCTACGAACCTGACGTTTACCGGGATCAAACTCGGCAATGCGGCGGCGTACACGCTCTGGTGCCTGGGTTGCGAACATGTCCTGATCGACGGCGTGACGATCCGCAATCCGTATTACGGGCCGAACACCGACGCGCTGGATATCGACTGCTGTCGCAACGTTGAGATACGGCATTGCGACATCATGGCCGGCGATGACTGCGTGGCACTGAAAAGCGACAACTGCCGCCTCGGCCGGATGCAGCCCTGCGAGGACATCCATGTCCATGACTGCCGGTTCTCCAGTTCGACCTGCGGCGTCCGTATCGGCTACGAGGGCGATGCGCCGATTCGCCGTGTGGTGATGCGCAATCTGGAAATTTATGATACGCGGCAGGGCCTCGACATCGTGTCGATCGCACCCGGCAAACAGCCGTTCACAGAGATCATCACCGGCACACCGATTTCCGATATTCTCTTCGAAAATATCCGCATGCACAACGTGGTCCAGCCGATCTATTTCTGGGCGGGGAACGGCAACGGGGTGAATACTTACGCTGCCTCGATCTGCAATATCCGGGTGCGCAACCTGGAGGCGGGCACGGTCACGGCGAGCTCCTACATCGGTACCCGTGAGGGCACGGCGATTCATGAAATCGAGTTGACCGATATCAGCATCCATATGAAGCGCGAAAAGCCCGCCGAAATCGTGGAAATCCCCTCGAACTGGTATTCCGGAAACATGAAAGCGGTGTTGAACCTGCGCGGCATCGACGGTATCACGCTGACCAATGTAAATCTGAGCAGCGATGAGCCTCAGCTGGACACCATAGGTGTATCCCGGCTGGCTTACAACTGATTTTTTCAACCACGGAAAAACACGGAATTTTTTATCTAAAACAGAGCATTTCTAAACAAATTGTTTTATTTTCCGTGATTTCCGTGTATTCCGTGTTTAAAAATGTCTTTAGTTGAGATCAGCTGCGTCCCGGTGACCCGCGAAATCCTGAAACGCGACCTGGCGGCCGATCACGGGCCGGGCATCCGCAGCATCACGACGTTTGCCGTTTACATGGATGGCGATTATTTCGCTCAGTCCGGCGGGCCCCGGACCGCCTTGAAATCAAACCTTTTTTCTGCATGCTTTAGAAAGCTTTTAGGAAGCTATCAGGATTTTTTCATGATTTCTTCTCTTTGCCCTGCGCCAAATATTGCTTTTGCCCGCCGCTACCCGTATAATAAGAATAGAAGCGGTATAAAGTCGAACTGATTTTGAGCGGAAAGAGCAGTCATAAAAAATGGAACTTCCGAAAAAACAGCTGATGGTAAAGAAAAAGATTCTGGGCATGATCGACAACGGCATGTACCAGGGGGACGCCTTGCCGTCCATTCCGGAATTTTCCCGGGAGCTGAATGTCAGCCGGATGACGGTTTGCCGGGTACTGGAGCATCTGGAAAACCTGGATTTGATTTACCGGGTATCCGGCAAGGGAACCTTTGTCGGCCGCCGCGAAAAAGCTTACCAGAAGCCGATCCCGTATTTCCGGCACGGCGTGACCGAGCCCGGCAGGCGGCCGCTGATTACTTTTCTTTCGCCCTTTCACCATGACGATGAGTTCATGGCGGATTTTACCCGCGGCATTGAGGATGCCTTCAACTACGAAAAATACGAACTGGTCAAAACCCACGTCTGGGTCTCGCGGGTCCGTGAGGACAAAATGCTGCGGGAAGCCGCTGCGCAATCCGCAGGAATGATTGTCGTGTCCTCCCACCCGCCGGAAATGCAGCAGGTGCTGCGCGAACTGGTTCACAAGAATTACCCGATGGTTCTATTGGACAACTGGCCGACCGACCTGGAATGCAATTCGGTTTCCACCGATAACGAAAGCGCGGTGCATCTGGGGATGTGCCATCTTTTTGACCAGGGACACCGGAGGATTGTATTTGCCTGCGATTATGCGAAAAACTCATCCACTTTTGCCCGTATCGCCACATACAACAATTTCATGCTGAAAAAATCGCTGCTTCCGCAGGTTGTGATCGGCCCGGCGGCGATATTGCACCTGTTCCGCAAAAAGGCCACGGACTACCCGACCGCGATTTTCGCGGTAAGCGACAGCTATGCCATAGAACTTTATAAATTTTTGAAAAACCGCGTCCGCATACCGGATGAATTGTCGCTGCTCGGTTTCGACAACGACCCGGCAGCTGCAAGTGCCGCCGTGCCGTTATCGACGCTGGCTCAGCCCAAATACCAGATCGGCTATAAAGCCGTCAATCTGCTGGAAAAGGTGATGGATCCCCGGAATGACCCGAAAACGTTTTACCGTTATTATTTTCCTTGCGAATTAGTCAAAAGAGATAGTATAAAAAACATTTCCAGACAAATAATGAGGGTGCAAAGATGAACAAAACAAGAATAAATTTTACACTGATCGAACTCCTGGTAGTGATCGCAATCATCGCGATCCTGGCTGCGATGCTGCTTCCCGCGCTGAACAATGCCAGGGCGGCCGCCAACCGTACCAACTGCATAAACAATTGCAAGCAGATCGGGGCACTGACCGGCCTGTATCAGTCCGATAACGACGACTGGTTCCCGTTCGGCAATGGAGAGCATTACTCGAAATATCTTTATCCTTATCTGGCTCCGGGAAAGACCTGGGCAATTTATAATGTCCCGGAAAAAATCTTCTGGTGCCGGGAAGCGACCGGAGTTCTTGGCGCCGGAGTAGCAGCCGAGTCTAAATTTCCGTCGTCGAAAATTGCGAGTTATGGTATGAATTGTCATTTCCACTGGACCGGACGGAGCAGGCCTTCGTTGATCAAACAAGCCAGCCGCTTCATGATTGTAGTCGAGGCCTCGGCACGTGACAGCGGCGAGATCAATGAGGGAATCGGCAACGCCATGGTCTATACCGACAACAGCACCGACGGCGTGATCACCTTCCGTCACAAGCGCACAGCGCCGATGCTTTACGCCGACCTGCATGTCGATGTCCGCAACGCTGCCAATATCCGCAGCCTGCTTACAATCAATATGCACCCGTGGGCCGGAGGAGTACAATTCAAGAATAATTCGGGCCTCACCAATAAAGACTGCACCAAATGCCTCGCCGGCCTGGCGTGCGACTGGTAAAAAACTATATTAAATATAACGTGGAGGAAAAATGAGTAAGAGGATTTTTTGTGCCCTGGGCATCGCATTGCTGCTGTTCCTGGGAAGTGTTTCCGGCTTTGAGATTACCCCGTCCACCCGGATCGTCATCGGCGAAAACGCCGCCAAAGGCGAACAATTCGCCGCCAATGCCATGGCTGCCGACCTGAAGAAAATCAGCGAAGGCACATTCGAGGTCATCACCGCGGCCGGTTATCAGAAAGGAAAGAACGACATTATTTTCGGGACTCCCGCGAGCAACCCGCAGATCAAGGCCAATGAAGCGTTATTCAAAATCCCGGCGGACAAGGTCGACGCCATTTCCATCGTGGAAAAGGACGGCAATCTGTATATCGCCGGACACGATGTCCCGGCGGCGGTTTCCGCACTGTTCACCTTTATGACGGATCACGTCGGGTTCCGGTATTTCTGGCCGGGGGAAGACGGCATTTATCCGCCGGAAAAGCCACAGCTTAAATTCAACGGCTTGAATTTCCATTCGGCGCCGGATTTTTACCGGAGGACCTATGCGCTCTGCGGTACCGGCGGCTTGTCGCTTTCGTCGCTGGCCAAACCGTGGATGATCCGCAACCGGGTCAGCACGCTGGGCAATGTGACTTACTTCAGGGGCACAGTACAGGAGGGCATCGATCTCGGCGGCCGCCTCATGAACAGCGGACATAGTCTGTGCATTGAGATGAAAAGACCCGAACTGATCAAATTCTGCGCCGAGAACCCGGACATGTTTTTGCTGGCGGGCGACAAAAGGGTGCATCAGGTGCCATGCTGGACCAGCGATGAAGCTGCTAAAATCATCGCCGGGCAGTTTGCCGCTTTCAGCAGTGAGATGGGACCGACTTTCTTTGAAATGTCCGCGCCCGACTACAGTGCGCAGCTTTGTCAGTGCGAGCGTTGCAAACAACGGAATTTCCCGGATATGTCGTCCGCTTTCCATGAGTTTCTGACCAAAGTCATCAATTATACCAAAGAGCTCAGCAAAGAGCAGAATACGTATGGCACCCTGGCTTATTCCACTTATGCCAATTATCCGAAAGAAGGCAAAATCGCCCCGGTGGACGAAGCTACGTTGTATTGCAACTACGACCGTTGCTACAAGCATCTTTTCGGCGATGCGAAATGCCCCGCCAATAAACTGTTTCCCCGCGAAAGGCTGCAGGAATGGCTTGATCACAAAGTCAAAATGGGTATTTACGGATATGAATACGACGCTTTCGGAATCGGAGATAAAGCGCCCACCGTCCGTTACCGCATGCTGCAGGACCAGTTCCGCAGCTTCAAAAAATATAACATCGGCTCTTATCTTACGGAAACCACCGAATGGCAGAAATACGACCCTGCCAAACCGATGGACCAGAATTCCGACTGGTGCACGAACCGTCTGAACTACTATATCACCGCCCGCTTGCTGTGGAATACGGAAGAAAAGCCGCTGGCGCTGATCGACGACTGGTGCAAGCGCGTTTTCGGTGCGGCCGCCAAACCGATGTATGACTATTATCTGCTGCTGGACCAGGTCTGGACCGATACCCCGGCGCATTGCGGTTATGTATTCAACCCCCTCAAGCCCCTGGCCGCCGAAATCTGGACGGAAAAGAGCATAAGCCAGGCTCAGAAACTTCTGGCCGACGCCGCCAGGGCCACCGCCGGAAACTCCAAAGCCCTCCGGCAGGTCGAAATCGAACAAGCCATGTTCAAAGAATGGGAAGAAGGCTATACGCTGGGCATACAGCTTCGTTCCTCCGGAAGTCTGGAAGTTCAGCTTCAGGACGGCGATACTCCGGATTGGAGCAAAGCCTGGAAACTGCCGGCCTTCAAGCCCATGAAGGAAGAGGACAAAAAGCGTCCGGCGGGCATCGATTGCCGGATCGCCGCCAACGGCAAAAATCTTTACCTGAAATTCAAGTTCAATGAAAATCCGGCGGATCTGAAAACCATCGCCACGGAGACCAACGACCCCGCCGTATACTCCGACGACTGCGTGGAAATTTTCCTTGAGCCGCCGACCACCGTTCCCGGCGAATATTATCATCTGGTATTCAATGCCAACGGCGTCAAATACGCGGCCAAGGGCCTTGGCGGCATGGAATTCGATACCAGCTGGAAGGATCGTTGGGAGGTCAAAACGGTAAAAAATGCCAAAGACTGGACCGCCGAAGTGACCATCCCGTTCGACCAGTATCCTGGCACGCTCTCGCCTGTGGAAAAAGAGTGGAAACTGGGCATCGTCCGCTCCGCCACTTCGCCAAAAGTATTGCCGATTTCCGGTTGGCCCTCCGCGCAATATCATTCCCTCACCGCCCTCGGTTCGTTCAAAGTGGTGACTCCGGCGGAATTCAAACAGCAGAAACGCATGTTATTCTTCGGCGGCGGCATTGAACATTCGGACGCACAGGGTTTGCTGTTCCAGCTTGCCGCCAAAGGCTGGAAAATCGACATTCCGCCTACCGAAGCCGAGTTCACCGAATTGCTCGACAATGACTACAGCATCATTTTCATCACCGGCGCCAGAGGAGCCAAAAAGGAACTGGTCTCCTCCCGCGGACGCTTCTTCGACGAAGAACATGCGAAACTGAAAAAGGCCATCGAAAACGGCGCCTTGGTTTACTGGAGCCATTCGCACCAGAATCCGGCCAAATGGCTCAAGGACGAGGATTATTTCCTGAAGGGTAATTATGTCAAAGCCGATACCTTCCCGCACGACTATGTCGACCCCGGTGCCTGGGGGAAAACCCCCAATGATCTCTCCGACCGTTGGCGGCAGCATTTCCCGACCTACGGCTACGAGGTGAAAACCATGGGCAAAAAATACACTGCCCTGATCAAAACCAATGTCAGTGGCGAGGAAATGAGCTACCTGCTGGTCGCGCCGCTCGGCAAAGGATATCTGATCGTCGGCAGTGCCGGTATGAGCATGTACGGTGGTTTCGGGGTATTCGGCGGCAAAAACCCGCTGGATTCCATACGGCTCCTCGAAAATCTCACCGCCAATTTCAAAAAGAACTGACCCCAAAAATTAAATCGCCCTGTACAAACTCCGGGAACGCGGGGATTACGCATCCCCGCCCCCCGCAGCAGGTTTCACAACCTGCACCTTTGGACTTTGAGGGAGGAGATCCGCGAGTTTCCGACTCGCGCAAGGAGGCTGCTGCCCCTTGACCCCGCCGGAGATGCTTTACTTGGCACAGGTCTCCGGTGGATTCTCAAGGCAGCAGCCTTGAGTGCGAATGCGCATATCCCCCATTATTTACAGTCAGGATGCGCAGCATCCGTCAGGTGCAGGCCAATTCGGCCTGCCGCTGGTGCGCGAGGAACGCGGAGTTCCTCGCATTCATGTTCTTTTCGCGATTATTTCACTTCAAAGGCAAAGACCTTTTTCGGGCCTTCGCCCCGCAGCTGGTCAATCACCAACTTCACCTTTACGGCTTTGCCGGCGGCATTGATCTTATTCAAACGCTGGTAGTTGTTACCGGTGCGGAAAATTTCCTTGACCTTGCCGTTTTCATCCGTGATCTCGATATGATACCCCTGCACCAGCGCATCCGGCGGCAGGAATGGAATCCACGTCGTATTCAACGCATAATTGGAAATCATGTTCCACGGACGCCGGTTCAGGTCACTGTCGAACACCAACCGGATTTCGCTGATGTCGACCGGCTTGCCGAAATCGTACTCGGCCCAGTCGCCGGCGGCACACGACCAGGCGTTGCCGTTCTCGCCGATGGGGCGGTCATAACCGTTGCGCAGGGCATCCGCCGCGCCGTTGGACGCACTCAGTTTCGCGCCGGCGGAAATCGCGCTCACCGGACGCTGCAGGCCCGGCAGCCAGCTGTCGTCATCCATCAGGATATTCTGAAGCTCGCGCACATATTTCTCATAGACGCCGCGCGGCGAAGTATTGTTCTTGACCGCCAGCATCGCGCCGACCCCGGCAGCCTGCCCGAGCGTGGCGCAGGTGGCCATAACCCGAGTCGAGCTCATCGCGGAGTGAGTCACGCTGATATTGCGCCCGGCGAACATCAGATTGTCGATGTTCTTCGAATAAAGCGAACGGTACGGCAGGCCGTACGGCGACGGGGCCGGGTGAAAAATGGTCGGCTTTTCGGTGGTATGCAGCCCGCCCGGATGATGGTCGTCCATGGTCCAGCCCCCATAAGCGATGATGTCATCGAACTTGCCTTCGGCCTCAACGTCGTTCTGGTTGACGATATAGTCGCCCACGTAACGGCGGCTTTCGCGCTTGCCGGGCAGGAATCCGACCCAGTCGAGCACCCAGTTTTCGGCGCTGCGGTTCTCGCAATAGTTCTTCATGTAATCCCAGACGCCGAAAGCGACTTTCAAGAGTTCATCGCGCAGTTCTTCGGTGTCGGCAATCGAATCGTGCTCGCCGCCGAGCTCCATCCACCAGAAATTCTCGCGTTCGCTGAAATCGCGCAGACGGTGCGGCAGATCGCTCGACTTCGTATATTTATTGGCCCAGGCCGGCGGAGTGTACGGCTGCGGCTTATCGGTTTCGCGGGCCTGGATCAGACAGCTCATTCCCATGGTTTTACGGTCGGCCTGTTCCGGCGCGATCGATTCATTGAATTCGCCGCGGGCTTCGCGACCGACCCGGAACTCGGCCCCGGTCAGCGGCGCCAGCACGCTGTCGCCCGAGCAGTCCGCGAAGATTTTCGCCTCGACCCGGTGATACTGCTGGGTAGTCTGTTGATACCCCTTGACCGCTTTGATCTTCGAGCCATCCATTTCGACTTCCTGACAGGAGCAGTTCAGCACCAGCGTCAGGTTTTCCTGGAAGCGCACCTTTTCATAAAGCACGCTGTCCCATACCGAGTAACACGGGTAAGTGTTGCGGTAAAGATTTTCCAGACGGAACTCTTCGACCAGCCCGGTTTCGAGGTTGCCATGCGCACCGCAGATCCACATCCGGATCTCGCTGGAGGCATTGCCCCCCAGCACCGGACGCTCATGCATCAGCAATGTTTTGACGCCATGCCGCGCCGCCGCGATGGCCGCGCACATCCCGGCGAGACCGCCGCCGATCACACAAAATTCCACTTGATGTTCAATTGTTTTCATGATCTTTTATCCTTTTGCTTCAATGATTTGAGCATATTGTTTCAATTTCTCCGCCAACTGCGGTATTTCGTCCAAAGAAGTCATGCCGGACGCCGCCAGCGCCGCGTATGCCGGACGCCCGATCGTCACCGCCAGGCTGTAGTGATCCCCGTGATGAATCAGCGCATAGCCGTTTTTGCGGGCCAGCCGCAAATGCTTCAGCAATTCCCCGGTGTCCTCGCCTTCATACAATTTCTTAACCGTTTCATCCGAAAACTCACCCAGCAGTGCCAACCCGATACTGGAATTATCGGCCGCATACAAGATTTTGCTCCCGATCCCCTGCCCCATCGACATGTTCCGGCTCTTATGAAATAGGTAACAAACCTGTTTTTTCCACAACACCCCCAGCGCCACCGTGGGCACCTCATGGCTCAACTGCTCCAGATGCTCAAATGCCCGGCGCAACAATCCCGATGCATTGAGCGTCTGTGCGGCCATCACGTGAATTCCGGGGCCTACCATATACTTACGCGAAGTGGTCTGGTACGCATAACCCAGATACGCAAATGTTTTCAACAAACGGTTAACGCGCACCGGGCTCATATTCAGCTTTTTAGCCAGAGCCAGTCCGGAAACGGGATTGCGATCGGAGGCCAGTTCCTGCAACACGGCCATTCCGTCGATCAAACCATCTACTTTTTGTGCCGGTAATTTGTTCATATTACTATTATAGTGATTTATTGAAAAATATCAAGCCCCCCTTTATAAATAAATGACAAAATAAAAAAGGAATAAAAAGAAATCCGCGTCCGGGCAAGCGCCCGGTGGCGGATTTCTTTTACAGTTCGATATCGTTTTTGGCCAGGTGCTCGCTGAGCGCTTTGATATTGGCGTCAAAACGCGGCAGAACATCCTTTTCCATGCGCTCGATCAGTTCCGTAAGCTGCTTTTTGGCGGTTTCCACCCCGAAAGTAAGCGTACTGACCTTCTCCTGGATGTCCGCCACCGTGCGATAAAAATTCCGGCTCTCCGTCAGAAGATCGGACGGCGTCTCCAAGGTCGCACTGGAAAACTTCATGCTTTCCCAAATAAAAGTTTCGAGCTTAAACGGCGCTTTGCGCGCAGCCGGCCCACCCGTCTCAATCCGCTTCATGTACTCGCGAACCAGCTCGATATTGTCGGAAATCTCATTTCGCAGTGACAGCCGGAGATAATAATTGCTCTTGTCCCCCATCAATTTCTCATAGGCGATCGCCTGCCTGAACCCCTGATTCGCCGCCAGATACACCCCTGCCACCGTTGCCGCCAGGATAAAGATCTGGCTGACCCAGAAACTCACTTTGCGGATTTCATTGGTATCGATTCTTGATTTGGCTTCTGTTGCCACCATCGGATTTACATCATTCGGATTCATAAATCAGTTCCCTTTTATTCGTATACTTCTCGACTTACTACGCTTTGTCTGCCCTTCCTCAAACATACCTCAAAAAAACCGCCGCCCGCCATGATTTTGCGACTTCATGGCGGGCGGCTTAAACACTCTTCTGAATTACTCGTCCATCCTGAGAATTCACTAAAAATATACGTATATAATATAACCCTTACCCTCGAAAAATTCAATCACATCATCCAACATTTCAGCGAAAAAAAATCAGAAATAATTTTTGCATGCTAAAAAAACGTCGCTGA
>JBEBXH010000071.1:0-32257 GCA_040391785.1 Victivallis vadensis | reverse complement strand
GATCAGTCGATCTGCCGCTGGTGCGCGAGGAACGCGGAGTTCCTCGCATTCATTTCCTTGTCGCTAAACTTGTACATAGCATAAATTAAGAAAAACGAGAGACTTTCCGGGTCTCTCGTTTTTTTGCATTATCCGGCGGCTTCTTCGTCCGGTTCGCCGGCTTCGGTCAGCTTCAGTTCGAGGATACGGCGCCTTTGTGTATACTCAATCTTGATAAGTCCAAATTCCGAGTCAAGCAGTTCAAGCTCTTCCAGGATGGAGAGACGGGTTCTGGTCTTTTCGATTGCGTTTCGTACGTTGTCTTTTTGATCCGACATACTGCCTCCATAAAGGTTTCATTGTTTTTGGTACTGTTATTGTTGATCCGGTTTTTCCGGTTGCGCAAAAAGGGTTCGAGCTCGGGGAACATTTCGCAGCGTGATTTGATGAATTTATGAACGGCCTGTTTGGTGATTTTGCGTTCGCGGCTCATCTCGGTGAACTTGATTTCCGGGTGATTGAGCTTCTGCTCGAGCATTTCGATGGTCTGCCAGTCGAGCGCCAGAAAAAATGCGATCACCTCGTACAGGTCCTCCTGGGAATAGGTGCGCGAATCCTTTTTCTCCGGTGTGGTCTCCGGCGGCTGCTGCGGCAAATCGTCCTCCAGGATCGGGCTGAAACCGGAGAGGTTCATCATTTTATCGACCAGCAATTCGGGATCGCCCGCCGTGGCGCACCATTTCCCGAGTTTGCATTTGGCACATTCTTCTTTCTTCTGAAACAATTTTCCGTAGCATTCCATATCGGCTCCCATATATTTAGTTGATACTTAATATTATATAGGAGAAATGGAAAATATCAACCTTGCATAAGTTGACCGATTTGGCATGGTTTAAGATTCAATAAATTCTTTTGTTCATCGATTTAGTATTACTTTAATAAAAATTTTTGAATTTTTTTATTAATTAATTAAATACTTAATTATAATTCAAAAAATAATACAAACATAGATGAGAATCCCGGGTTAGTTTTCGGTGGGAGCGGTGGCGGGAGCGAGGGCCCGAAAGGTTTCCTTGGTCTTTTCCAGCATTTCGATGTTTTTCGTATTGGCGTAGGAATCCGTCAGGAAAATCGCCGAATCCCGCTCGCCATAGACTTTGTCGATCTGAAACCGGGTGAAAAAGCTGTCCGGATAGTACTCGAACGACCAGCAGAAAAAATTGCCGAGGAAGGAATTTTTGAATTTCGCATAACGCTCGCCGGTAATATGCGGCTCGTAGCTGATGCACCACGGATTATAAGCGCCAAGCTGGGATACGAGGATGCCCCAGGCCACGCACAGCAGGAACAGATAAGTTTTGACACCTTTCCGCCAGTTTTGCAGGTCCAGCACGATGTAATAAAACATGACCGGCACCACCGGGATCAGATAGCGGAACCCAAAGCTCCAGCCACCGTATTCTTTGGTCACGATCCAATAAAGCAGAAATGCAGCACCGACTGAAATCAGCATGATCGCTTTCAGCCGGTCGCCGCGCTCCCGGACGGTTTTTATCACGACCGGGATGATAAACAGCAGCGCCGGCATATAAAGGAAGACCCCCTTGAATCCGAACGTGGAGTTGAAAATATAGGAGAGGATCTGCGCATTATAAGTAACATGATGAGTTTCGGAATAGAGCGGCACCGGTGTGCCAAAAGCGATAAAATTCAGCAGAAACAATACCACGACCATGATGAAAGCGCCGCAGGCGTACAGCATCGGCGCGCGCCAGCGGATTTTCCACTCCGGCGAAAACAGCACCAGCACGAAGGCACTGAGCCCGAAAACCCCGCCGAAAATGTATTCGAAATTCAACAGCGTACCGGTCAGGATGCCGGTCAGAAACGCCGCGCCCGGCGGCATTTCCCGCTCGTAGCGCTCCAGGTAATACAGCAAAATCAGCACCATTGCTGCAGCCGGAGTATGATTGTTGATCGCCACATTGTAGCTGAAAAGCATGGTCGAAAAAACCAGCGCCGCCGCGCCGAACAACCGGAACGACGGCGCCGCATCCGGCAGTTTCCGGCTGATCATTTTGTGGAACAGCCAGAACATCAGCACATTCAGCAAATAAAAACACAGATAATTCAGCAGGGAAATCACCAGGTAATAGTGTTCTTCGAAGCTGAAACCGAAAACATTCTTGATCACCCAGTAAGGAGCACAGACCAGAACCTGCAGCAGCAGTGGTTTGTCGCTGTAAACATGGTTGTTCATGATTACTCGGTCGAGAGTTTTGAACATGCCGTTTTCCAGCGCGAAGGTACCCAGGTCGACCACGCATTGAACCGTCCCCATCCGGGTAGACTCGTTGCCCGCCATGGTCACTTCCGATTTTGTATAAAGGAAACCGAGCAACAACATCAGAACGAGCGCCACGCCGAAGCCGTAGCGCCCGATGATTTGTTCCAGAGTGAGTTTGCGGGCTGTGTTTTCCATGATGCGGTGTTTTTATTTCTTGACTTTCGGCACCATGAAAATACCGATGTCGTCATCGAAAACGATCTCTTCGGCGTTGGCGTCGTACCATTGCTTGAACTCACTTTCGCTGCTGACGGGCGTGAAAGAGAGGAACTGGTTCATCCGGTAACTGTCATTTCTGAGCTGCTGAAGGTTCATCGCCATGTAGGTAAATGCCGGCTTGAATCCGTAAGGCAGCAACTGCAGCCCGACATAGGTCATGTTCGAACGGTCGTTGCGATTGATTTCACGCATTCCCTTCCAATACTTTTTCAGAAATTCGGTTCTCGGTTCGTCATCCAGATTCCGCAGGGCATAGCTCAGCCACTGGTCGCGGTTGTTGAAATTGTTGTCGTTCAGCAACTTGGCAGTCACGATCGGCAACAGGGTTTCGGGCGGGCAATCGTTGAGGGCCGACAACAGATTGGGATTTTTCGGCAGGAGCTCCAGCAGGACATCCCGGTCGGATGCATCGGCCATGCCCTTGTAGATTTCGACCAGCTGATAACTCGCCTGCTGGTTACCTTCCCGCAAATACCTCAAGATCAGCGGCTTGTCTTCCTTCGTCACGATTCTCCGCATGATATTCTGGAGGGCATTGACCTGTCCTGCGAAGGGAATCATCACTTCGAGGTAGGCGTGATCGAGTTTGCCCAGCTGCTCGGTGATTTCGCCCTGTACGGAATTGCGGTAATGATAATTGTTCAGCTTGCTGACCTTCTGCAGGTAGTCTTTCACTTGTTCGGGGGTGGGATCGGCCGGCAGGTCCAGCGACTTCACATACCGGTACACCAGCGATTCGCTGAGCTGCCCGTTCTGGTAATAGGTTTCAAAAAACTCCCGCAGGTTGACCATCGCCTGATCATTCTCTTTCAGCTGTTTGATTTCTGCCTCAAGCTCATTGATCCTGTTGTTCAATGCGGCATCAGTTTGCGGATTGGTGCAACCTGCGGCCAACAGCATTGAAACTGCAGCCAGACTTGCAAGTGTGATCGATTTGTACATATTCGTACCTCCTTAACGCATTATTTTGCGACTTTGTAAATTTTTTTATCAGGATCGAAAACCAGATTGTCTTTGTTCGCATCGTACCAGGATTCCATATCTTCGATCTTGTCGAATTCGGTCACTTGCAACGCCTGGCGCTGCTTGCCTTTATCGTTCTGATAAAAATTCCTGTTCTGCATCATGAAATGAAAGGCTCCGACTGCCCCGTAAGGAGTGATTTCGGCGGCAACGAACCAGGTGCCCCACAGGTCATTGCGGCTGCCGACCCGCAAACTGCGCCATACGTTCCGGAAAAATTCCGGGCGCTCGGATTCCTCGATATTGTCCATGGCAACACGGAGAAACAGCTTGTAAGGCGAAAAACGCTCTCCTGTCAGCAACTTTTGTTTGACGATCGGCAGAGCCTCCTTTTCGAGCTCCAGCATACTGATTGTGGCAATGACCCCGGGGTAGCGTTTCAGCAGAATCAGCAAGGTATCCTTATCCGATCTGTCCGCATATTTCAGAAATATGTCGCAGGCGATAGAACTTCCCGTAGTCTGCCTCAAGGCAAACTCCCGCACGATTTCCTTGTCCTCCTTCTGCGCAATGGCGGCCACGACCTGACGCATATTGCCGGGATCCGCATAAGGCAGCAAATCCGGCAGATATTCCCGCCCCAACGCTTTTACGCGGACGGTAATGGCAGCTATAAGTTCCTTGTGATTCTGAACGGGAACGTTGCTGAGTCTGGCCAGCTTGGCGATGTATTGGCGAACCTCTTCCGGCGAGGCGTTCGCCGGCGGCTCGATCAGCTCCAGATAACGCATCACCAGCTTGTGATTCACCTGATTGCGCGTCGCGCTGTCGAAGATTTCATTCAGCGGCACCATTTCCTGCTGTTTTTTCTGCAGAGTTGCCAATTCCTGTTCCAGCACCAGGATTTTCTCTCTCTCCGTTGCCCCGTCGTCCACAACCTGCCGGCAGCCGGGGACCAATATCACTACGGCCACAGCGATGACTGGAAAAATAATCGTTTTCATTTTAATCTTCCTGATTTTCAGTGAAATAACTATATATTAGACGCCCCACTTTACAAATTTTTTATTGGATAATCCGAATATTTTGATTGTATTTTTACAATTTTGAGGCATATTACTACAATGTTTTTACAATTAACCCATTAAGGAGATTATCTCATGATCAACTACAAGGACCTCGGACTGGTTAACACCAGAGACATGTTCGCCAAGGCCATGAAAGGCCATTACGCGATTCCGGCCTACAATTTCAATAACATGGAACAGCTCCAGGCGATTATCCAGGCCTGCTGCGAAACCAATTCCCCGGTGATTTTGCAGGTGTCCTCCGGCGCCCGTAAGTATGCCAACCAGACCCTCCTCCGCTACATGGCCCAGGGCGCGGTCGAATACGCCAAGGAACTCACCAACGGCAAGGGCATTCCGATCGTTCTGCACCTCGACCACGGCGATACCTTCGAACTCTGCAAAAGCTGTATCGAATTCGGTTTCTCCTCGGTCATGATCGACGGTTCCCATCATTCTTATGAAGAAAACGTGGCCCTGACCCGCAAGGTCGTGGAATACGCCCACCAGTACGACGTCACCGTCGAAGGCGAACTCGGCGTGCTCGCCGGCGTGGAAGATGAAGTCTCCGCCGCGGACCACACCTACACCCAGCCGGAAGAAGTCCAGGACTTCGTCAGCAAGACCGGCGTGGACAGCCTCGCGATCTCCATCGGCACCTCGCACGGCGCTTTCAAATTCAAGCCCGGCCAGGACCCCAAGATCCGTCTCGACATCCTCGCTGAAATCGAACGCCGTCTCCCCGGCTTCCCGATCGTGCTGCACGGTTCCTCCTCGGTTCCGCAGGATCTCGTCCAGATCATCAATTCCTTCGGCGGCAAACTGAAAGACGCCATCGGTATCGGTGAGGACCAGCTCCGCGAAGCGGCCAAATCCGCTGTCTGCAAAATCAACATCGACTCCGACGGCCGTCTCGCCATGACCGCCGCCATCCGCAAAGAATTCGCCGAAAAACCGGCTGAATTCGACCCGCGCAAATATCTCGGCCCCGCCCGCGATATGCTCAAACAGCTCTACATTCACAAGAACAAAGAAGTGCTCGGCTCCGCCGGCCACGCCAATGACTGATTTTAGAGCTTCAGCATAAAATTATGGCAGCCTTCACCGGCTGCCATTTTTTTTGAGCAAGATGCAAGAGTTTTGAAGATACGGGGACTGCGCATCCTGACTGTATATAATGGGGGGATATGCGCATTCGCAGAATTGCTACCCTAAGAACCCGCCGGAAGCCCTCCGGCAGAGTCCAGAGGCGGCAGCCATCTGGCGCGAGTCGGAAACTCGCGGATCTCCTCATTTAAAAGTACCGAGGTGCAGGCCAATGCGGCCTGCCGCGGGGGGCGGGGGCGGCGTGAGCCCCCGTATCTTCCTCTGCCGGCTCAGCCGATGCCGTGATAGCCCGAGCCGGAGTCGGATTCCATGGGTTCGGGAATCATGCCGCCGAAACCGCCTGCGGCGTTGCGCGTCAGACCGACGATCACCATGAAACGGTACATCAGGCTTTTGAAACTCGATGGACGCTTTACGGTCGTTTTATTGATCGGCAAACTTCCGTTGCACAGGTGGATTTTTATCCCTTGTTGCTGGTAGCGGAACAAGATATGCGAGAGGTCGTCCCGGATTTTGTCGGACCGCACGACGATTGTGCTTATGCCATTTCTGGACAGATAGGCTGCAGATGGCATATCCTGCGGAAAAATGCACCAGCGGTTATCGAACTTACCGGGCTGCTTGCCTAGTCCGTTCAGCCGGTTTGAATCCAGCAGGAACGCGGGCGGGGCGTTGATCGGGAGTTTTGTTTTATAAAGGGTTTTGGCTCCACCGAAAAGCGCGGCAATGATGCCGCTCACGTCCACAAGCATGGCCGAGCCAGGCCCCTTCACGCCGTTGTAAAGCGGTACCGGACGGAAGCCGGCCTTCGTCAGGGCCAGCCCCTCCAATACACCGTCCTGACCGGGCAGGTCGACGATGATCGCGGTGCCCCGGCCAAGGCTTTTTGCCCATTCCGGTTCCGGTGGCTCCGGCGGGCTGTTCAGGGCAGTTGGCGCCACATTGGCAAAAAGTACGGGTTTGGCCCATTCCGACCACGCCGCATTGTCCGGCGCCCATATTCGATAGGACGAAATTCCGTCAGTCATTTCCTTTCCCTCCGTTTGTGACCAGTATCGGTATGTCTCTTGCTTTGGCATCCATGCGCGGATACGGGCTGATCCGGCCATAAAATCCGGCGCTTTTCCCTTCGACCGTGAATACGCCCACGCATAAATGATACGTTTCGTTTTCTTCCGTGACAAGCGGCAGGCTCTGGAACTTCCGCTGTGCAACCCAGTTTCCGGGATTGCGCTGCGCGGCCTTTTTGATCTGGCGCATCTCTTTTTCCGGGATCGCTTCCTTGATGGATATACCTTCGCCGACCCTGCCGAGCGCGGGCTTGTATATCCACTCTTCGCTTTCCGTTTTGAGTTCGCGCGGATCTTTGGTTTCGGGCAATAATTTTTTCCATGCCGGGATATCGACGCCCAGCTTGTCCCAGACAATCGGCAGCCGCTTGGATTGGGCGAAGATCGAGACCGGGTGATTGCAGGACGGCGTCCGGGTATCGTAGTAGCCCTTCCAGTCCGCGCGCCACGGCAGGTTGAGCAGCCATTCCAGCGGGAAGAAACGCAATATGCCGTCCACGGCGCCCTCGTTTCCTTCCGCGATGCTCACCGCCATTTTATCCGCCCATTTCATGTGATCGGGACCGGCGAAAAAGGTGTCGACGCCCGCGGCGTTGAACCGGTCGCTCAAACATTGTATGGACTGCCGGTCATCGGAATAAGACGTGGCATACACGAAGGCCAGCGGACCGCCTTTCATTTTGGGTTTGAACGCCTCGACCAGGCTACCGGCGGTATCCTTGCGGGGCGCATATCCGTCGAAATACCGGGCTGCGAGCGCGGGGAGCGCAGACGCTTCCGCGAAGCCGCCCGGCACGTCGCTGTTGACCTCCGAGATCGCCCAGCCATCCACCGTGGGGTGGAAGTCGAACCGCATCAGCCGCACGTGCCCGGCCGGGTCGTAGTCGGAGAGCCGGGGAAGCGCCTTGGTCATCTTGCGCGGCAGCCGCAATTCTTTGGCGAGCTCCGGCTGTCTGGCCAGGACTTCCTCCATCTGGACGGTTTCGGCGGCGAGCTGTTCCGCCCAGGTCTCGAGTTGCTTGGTGGTTTCCATATCCATCAACACGAGGTGACGCGAAACGGTACCGTCGTCCTCCACCTGCGGATCCCATTTGTACGCCTTGAATATGGCGTCGTAACGGTATTCCGAAAAATGCTCTTTCGGAATCGAAATCAACTGCGGATATTTTCTCATAAAAGTACCCCCGGTACAAGTAATGCCAACCCCTGGTATGCGGGATTTTTCCCGAGCGCCGGCAGCGCGATTACCACTGCGATCGCAATGAGGATATAGAATATGCCGCAGAATGCGGACGAGAGCAGCCTGCCGCTTCGTGCGCCGGTCTCCGGCGGCTGCCAGGCCACGTAAAGCATTTCGACGATTACGGCCAGAACGGCCAGAAGCAGCACGGGCCAGCCGTCGAGAAATTCAACCACCGTCATTTCAAAAGAGGTCCAGTCCCCCGCCGACGCGCGCGCCAGGATGATGCCGCTTGCCAGGAGGAAGCCGCCGAATCGTATGCCGCACGAAACATCGCGCTCCACGGTGATATGCTCGGACGCGCCGGCTATTTTGCTCACGATCAGCGCGAGGAGGAACCACGCCCCCGTGCCCAGCCCTCCGGCAAACACCACGCACCACCAGCCCGGTCCGTCGCCGACATTCGCGCCGGAATAAATCAGTGCCAGCGCCAGCGCACCCCCGATAACCGGCCAGAGAGCGGCTTTATTGTTCAGGTGCAGCACGTCGTCGAGCCAGGATATATCGAGCCACAGCGACATCAGCACGAGCCCCAGATACAGCCAGGCAAAGCCTAGCAGCACATACATCGTCTTGTAGATAAACGCCCCTACGACGTCGAACGACGCCAGATAGTTCAGCGTAAAAAGGAATACTGCAAACACCACCAGCGGCAGAAATCCCAGAATATAACGCGCAGCTTTCCCCCGCCCCGGCGGCCAGACGTCAGACAAGCCCCGGTACCATTTAACCAGGAAGCGAACCGTGAGAATGGCAGAGACGATAGACACCGCTATTTCAGAAATATCCATATCCATTGAAACACCCCCGCGCTGTTATAGATTCGTGAACATCGTTTATGATAAAGCAGAATCACCAGAAATCAACAACATTTGCAACTTTTTTGCCTAAAAGATGAAGTCCGCCCATCCGGACAATTATTTGCTCAGGGGCCGGGTGTAGACGAAGCCTACGCCTTCCTGGGTGAAGTTTACCAGCATGATGGCCGGCGGGTTCTTGCGGATCAGGATTTCGCCGCTGGCGCGGCCGAGATTGGTCTCCTCGCGGGCCATGGGCTCCCATTTGTCCGGCGAGGCGATGGCGACCATCTGTTCCAGCGCGGCAGCAGTGGGGGTACCGTCGTAGCGAAACGCGCCGTACAGCGCCTGGCGCTTCGGGAAGCTCATCACCCGGAACGGCGTGGCCTGGGCGAGGATCGGCAGCTGGCGCGGCCAGTCGAATTTGTCGGGGATTTTCTCCGGAATCTTCATGCTGACTTGCAGTACCGGCATGCCCGGGCGTACCGACACGTAAAGATAACGCTGTTGCCAGCCGTCCTGCACCGGCATCATCACCAGCAGGTTGTTGCCTTTGGCGGCGATCTTCGCATCGCGGAAGTTCTCCTGAATCGAGATGACCAGATTGTGGATGTCCTGGTGCACCAGCCCCAGTTTCATTTCGCAGCGGACGCCGTTGATGATGACCGGTTCGGTGCTGAAAATCTCGGCATCCAGCGGATTGTCCGACACGCCGCCGCCGGACGGCCACAGCGTGAAAACCTGTGCCTGCGCGCTCAGCGCCAGGCAACAGATCGTAAGTATGAGCAGTCGCATCATTTCAGTTTCCACATTTTCAGGCTGAAGTGGTTATAAATGCCCGGCAGGAAATACCGGACGGCGAACAGCGCGGTCCCCAGCCAGCCGGGGTAGGTCATCGATTTCCGGCCGCGTTTCCATGCTTTGTAAACGGCTTGCGCGAACGCGTCCGGCCCGGCGGAACGTCCTGGCGAATCCGGCGGGCTCCGATGCCCGAACGAACGCGACGAAAACCCGGTACTGATTTGTCCGGGACTGACGTCGAGCACGTTGATATCGTATTGCGCGACCTCGCCGCGCAACGAATTCGAAAACATCGATACCGACGCCTTGGTCGCGCAGTATGCTCCCATGCAGAATACCCAGATCCGCCCCGCCGCCGAGGAGATGTTGATCACCGTGCCGCGGCTCTCCTTGAGCATCGGCAGGAAAAGTTGCGTCATCCCGACCATGGCGAAGAAATTCAGCTCAAAAAGCGCCTTCAATTCATCGATATTGGTATCTTCCCAGGTATCGTAAAGCCCCTTGCCGGCATTGTTGATCAGGATGTCGACACGCCCGGCGAACTCTTCAGCTTCCCTCGCCGCCCGGGCGCGGTCCCCGGGTTGTGTGATATCCGCGCTGATCCAGAGATCGAGCTCGATATCCGGCTTCGAGCGGCTGATGCCGATGACTCGGCAGCCGTTGGCCCGGAAACGCTGCGCCAGCGCGCGCCCAAGCCCGCTGGAAACCCCGGTGATGACAGCCGTTTTGCCCTGCAAATTACACCTCCGCAAACGATATGGTGGCGTAGCTCACGCTGTGCGAGAAATCGCGGAACATTTCGCCGGTGTTGGTGTAGTCGAGCAGCTCCGGCTTGACCTCGCCTTTGTGTTTGTCCAGCAGCGCGAGCAGAATGGTGATCGGGAGGTAACCACAGATCGTGGCCCCGGTTTCCTGCACGTAATTATAGAAGCCCGCGGTGTCCTGCGCCAGGACTTTATCGACCGCGTCGAGGTCGAGCTTACGCAGCCGGGCGCGGATGTCGGTACTGAACGGCAGGTAGTTGAACGCCCGCCCGAAATGTGTGAAATCAGAGCTGATGACCCATAGCGTTTCGGGCTCCCAGAACTGCTCCAGCGCATCGGCGATCCGGCGCACTTGCTCAAGGTTGTTCTGCCCGACCACCAGCGGGATCAGCGTGAATTGGTTCAGGAAATACTGCAAAAGCGGAAGCTCGACCTCGATGGCGTGTTCGCCGTTGTGCGCGTCGGGCATGTTTTTGACCGGTGAATCGGGGAGGCTGAGCAGGTTGTCGAGCGCGGGCATGTCGCACTGTACCGCGTCAAACGGGGTCCAGTAGCCGTCATAGCGCCCGGCCGCCACGCCGTGGAATCCGTGCCGGTGCGAGGGCGAGAGAATCAGCACGCGCTTGATCCGCTTCTTGTCCACCGCGAGTATTCCCTTGATCGCGCTCACCGCAGAATAATCATATCCGGCGTGCGGCAGAATCAGCGCCCGCACCGGTTTCACCGCGATCTCATCCTGGCGGGCAATCATCGCCGCTTCTTCGATTTTTTTGCGCAAAGCATCTTCCTTGCCCGGGTAGAATTGCCCGGACACCGCCATCAACCGCATGCCGATTCCCATAATCAGTACCTCATTTTTCGTGTCATTAGATAATGTAAACGCAAAAATTTGCTTGTCAAACCCGGTTTTTCATGTTATATTATCCGGATGATATGTAACAACTAACGGAGAAAAGAATGAGCATGGAAGAAATGCCGAAGGCTTACGAGCCCGGCGATATCGAGAAAAAGTGGTACCCGATCTGGGAAGAACGCGGTTATTTTCACGGCAAACCGGCCGAAGGCAAACAGCCCTATTCGGTCGTGATTCCGCCCCCGAACGTCACCGGCGTACTGCATCTCGGCCATGTGCTCAACAACACGCTGCAGGACATCCTGGTGCGCTGGCACCGCATGCTCGGCCATGAAGTTTCGTGGTTCCCCGGCACCGACCACGCCGGGCTGGCTACCGAGCGCAAAGTCGAGCGCGTCATGCTTGACGAGGAAAACATCACCCGTGAACAGCTCGGGCGCGATGCCTTTATCGACCGCGTCTGGGAATGGCGCAACCAATACGGCGGCACCATCATCAAACAGCTGCGCCGCCTCGGCTCGTCCTGCGACTGGGAGCGCGAGTGCTTCACCATGGACGAAAGCCGCAGCTACGCCGTCCGCAAGGTGTTCGTCGAGCTTTACAACAAGGGTTACGTTTACCGCGGCCGCCGCATGATTAACTGGTGTCCGCTCTCCAAAACCGCGCTCTCCGACGAAGAAGTGATTTACAAGGAAGTGAACGGTAAGTTCTATCATTATAAATATCCGTTGAGCGACGGCACCGGTGCGCTGGTGATCGCCACCACCCGTCCCGAAACCATGCTCGGCGACACCGCCGTGGCCGTCCACCCCGAGGACGAGCGCTACAAGCACCTGATCGGCAAGACCGTGGACCTGCCGCTGACCAACCGCAAAATTCCGATCATCGGCGACCTCCATGCCGACCCGACCAAGGGCACCGGCGTGGTCAAAATCACTCCGGCCCACGACCCGAACGACTATGAAGTCGGCATGCGCCACGAACTGCCGTTCATCAATATCATGAACCACGACGCCAGCCTGAACGCCAGCGCCGGCAAGGAGTTCGAGGGACTCGACCGCTTCGAAGCACGCAAGAAAGTCATCGCCATGCTCGAAGAACTTAACCTGATGGTCAAAATCGAGGATATCGTCCACGCCGTCGGTTACTCCGAACGCGGCGACGTGCCGATCGAAACGCTGGTCAGCGAACAGTGGTTCGCCAAGATGGACGAGCTTGCCAAGCCCGCGATCAAGGCCGTTAAGGATGGCGAAATCAAGTTCTACCCGGAACGCTGGACCAAGACCTATTTCCACTGGATGGAAAACATCAAAGACTGGTGCATCAGCCGCCAGATCTGGTGGGGACACCGCATCCCGGCCTGGTATCACAACGAAACCGGCGAGATGTACGTGGGCACCGAAGCTCCCGTCGATGCCGAAAACTGGCGCCAGGAAGAAGACGTGCTCGACACCTGGTTCAGCTCCTGGCTGTGGCCGTTTTCCGTGATGGGCTGGCCGGAGAAGACGCCGGAACTCAAATTTTTCTATCCGACCGTGGACCTCGTGACCGGTCCGGACATCATCTTTTTCTGGGTCGCCCGGATGATCATGGCGGGCTACGAATTTGCCGGCGGTCTGCCGTTCAAAAACGTCTATTTCACCAGCATTATCCGCGACGAAATCGGCCGCAAGCTCTCCAAGTCGCTCGGCAATTCGCCGGATCCGCTGGATGTGATGGATACCTACGGCGCGGACGCGCTGCGTTTCTCGATCATCTACATCGCGCCGATCGGCGTCGATATCCGCTACAACAATGAAAAATGCGAAATCGGCCGTAACTTCGCCAACAAGCTTTGGAACGTGTGCCGTTTCCGCCGCATGCAGGGCGATGTGAGCAAGTCGTTCCGCGACCTCGGCGGCGTCGACCTGAGCAAGCTCACGCCGGACGAAAAATGGATTCTGGCGCAGATCAACCAGATGACCGTAAACGTCAACGAATTCCTGAAAGAATACCGTTTCGACCAGGCGGTTCACCAGATTTACGACGTGGTCTGGAGCAACCTCTGCGACCTCTTCATCGAGTCGGAAAAAGTGCGCCTGCGGGCGGGCGGCGAAGCCAAGGAACAGGCCGTGGCCGTGCTGGATTACGCCATTTACCACGTGCTGCTGCTGCTGCACCCCTTCATGCCGTTCATCACCGAAGAACTGGCGCACCAGATGGGCTATCTGGCCGAAGGCGAGAGCATCATGATTACGCAGTTCCCGACTGCCGACACCATTCTGCAGATTCCCGGCGCGGACGAACAGCTGATGACCTCGGTCGCCGGCAAATTCGAGCTGGCGAGCGCGGCCCGTAACCTCAAGGCTTCCTACGAAATTCCGTTGAGCAAAAAGGTCGATTACTTCATCAAAGCCGTCAACCCGGAAATGGTCGGGTTCCTGAAAGCCGAACTGGATTCGCTGACTTTCCTGACCAATGCGGAGAACTTCACCATCGGTACCGCTGACTACGACACCGCGCAGGGCGCCGCGCCGTCGATCATGGCGAACATCGGCACGATTTACCTGCCGTTGAAAGGCCTGGTGGACGTCGATGCCGAAGTGAAAAAACTCGAAGCGCAGAAGAAGCAGATCGAAGGATGGATTCGCGGTTCCGAGGGCAAACTCAATAATCCCGGATTCCTGGCCAAGGCCCCGGAGAACGTGGTGAAAGAAGCTCAGGCGCACTTGAACGAACTCAAGGTCAAGCTGGCCCGCGTGGAAGATCTCATCAAATCGCTTAATTAAGAATTCACAAGTTTTCTAATGCGAGGAACTGCGCGTTCCTCGCGCTCCAGCGGCAGGCCGCATGGCCTGCACCTCGATACTTTTGAAAAAGGAGATCCGCGAGTTTCCGACTCGCGCAAGGAGGCTGCCGCCCCTTGACCCTGCCGGAGGCGTTTCAACTGATACAGGTTTCCGGCGGGTTCTCAGGGTGGCAACCTTGAGTGCGAAAGCGCATATCCCTTTATACAAGGCAGGATGCGCAGCATCCGTCAGGTGCAGGGCAATTTGCCCTGCCGCTGGAGCGCGAGGGCGCGCTGCCGCTCTCGCATTCATTTCCCGCGGTTACACAGTCAGCATTTCATCGAGCAGAAGGTCAAAACTGTCTTTGAACGACTGGACTTTTGCCGGAATTCCGATGACTTGTGCCACCTTCAATTCAGGATCGGCCAGTTCTGCGGACTGAGCACCGGAGAACAGGGATTTCAACATCCTGACCGGTTCCTTGATGAAACGGAACTGCTCATCGATATTCTGGTTGACCGTCAGGCTGTCTTCCCCGACGACGTCGTCCGCCACGTAATCCGACTGCGTTCTGATTTCACTGTCGACCGGGTCGAGGGCATTGCCCCAGATGATTTCCCGGTTGTGGGTGAAGCCGTGACTGTTGGTCATACTGCCCGCGTTATACAGGACCGGCACGACTTCCAGATACACGTTGTCCGAATTCATCCATTTCTGGTTGACCGGTTTGGCCGGCGGCACACGGTAGTTGCCCGCACCGTTGCGGTCGCTCCAATTGCCGTAATTCCACGGATAAGGATTGGATTCCGGCTCCGTCCATTCAGAGAACAGCTGCAGCGTCATCAGCTCGGAGTAACCCATGGCATACGGATTGATTGCCGAATAGCCCGAAGCAGCATCCGCACTCAGCCAAAGCCCCTGGAGCGTCGGCATCGTGGTATCGAAGTTGACCGGATCGGCATTGGCCGGGGCGGGGGTAACGGTAAAGGTGCCGCTCACAAAAACGATATCATAGTTGTCGCCGAAACTCAGCGTTCCCAGCCCGATACCGTAACTTCCCGGCAGGCGTCCGGACTCGCGAACCAGGTCG
Organism: Victivallis vadensis; assembly: GCA_040391785.1. Classification (GTDB taxonomy): domain Bacteria; phylum Verrucomicrobiota; class Lentisphaeria; order Victivallales; family Victivallaceae; genus UBA5239. The sequence continues at coordinate 17,192 of JBEBXH010000071.1, read as the reverse complement.
CCGGTCGGCAAATCCCCTTCGATATGATTGTCGAACACATAGGAGAATACCGGCTCGGGAGCCCCCTCCACCGCTTCATGGCAACCGGCGATCACGACAACCGTGCGCCGGGTGATGGTAAATGCATTGCTGCAGTCCGCCAGATCGAAACGGTAGTTGCCGGTGACGTCTTCAGCACTATTCGCGATGGTAATCCCGCACACCTGATAAGTGCCGCTGTCGCAAACATTTATTCCCTCGCATGCGGCTTCGAAACTCGCTCCGCTGATCTTGTCACCGGCGATCAGGCCGTCAGCTGAAAGATGGCTATAGTCGACACCATGGACATTGCCGTTGTATTCATTCACAACTTCCGAGGTATTGATAATAACTGTTTTCGGAGTAACCGTGAACGAATTGCCGCTGTCGGCGAGGTTAAAACTGTAGTTGCCCGTGACGTCCTCGTTGCCGTTCATAATGACAATGCGATCAACACTGTAACTGCCGCTGTCGGCGACGTTTTTACCGGTCCAATTGCCGCCGAAAATCGCATCAGCAAGGCCGTCGCCAGTGATCAGGCCGTTGGCCGTGAGATCGCTGAGATTGGCGCTATGATTAGCTCCATCGTATTCATTAGCAACGGCATCGCCAGTAACCGTGATAGCCTTATGGCTGATCGTAAATGAGTTACCACTGTCGATCAGGTTGAAATCATAGTTGCCCGTGACGTCCTCGTTGCCGTTCATAATGACAATGCGATCAACGCTGTAATTGCCGCTGTCGGCTACGTTTTTACCGGTCCAGTTGCCGCCAAAAATCGCATCAGCAAGGCTGTCGCCAGTGATCAAGCCATTAGCCGTGAGATCGCTGAGATTGGCACTGTGATGGCTTCCGTTGTATTCATTGCTCACGACGTCGCCAGTAACCGTGATGGCCTTATGGCTGATCGTAAATGAGTTACCACTGTCGATCAGGTTGAAATCATAGTTGCCCGTGACGTCCTCGTTGCCGTTCATAATGACAATGCGATCAACGCTGTAATTGCCGCTGTCGGCCACGTTTTTACCGGTCCAATTGCCGCCGAAAATCGCGTTGCTAAGGCTGTCGCCTGTGATCAGGCCGTTGGCCGTGAGATCGCTAAGATTAGCGCTGTGATTAACTCCATTATATTCATTAGTAACGGCATCGCCGATTACAGTAATGGCCTTACGGCTGATCGTGAACGAGTTACCACTGTCGATCAGGTTGAAACTGTAGTTATCGGTGACGTCCTCAGCACCATTCATGATCGTGATGCTGTCAATGCTGTAACTACCGCTGTCGACCACGTTTTTACCGGTCCAGTTACTGCCAAAAATCGCGGATGTGATGGCATCTCCCGTCACGAGATCGGCAGAGAGATTGCCATAGTTGACACGGTGATTTCCGCCGTTGTATTCGTTGGTCACAGCGTCGCCGGTGACTGTGATGGCCTTATGGCTGATCGTGAACGAATTACCACTGTCGATCAGGTTGAAATCATAGTTGCCGGTGACGTTTTCGGTGCCGTTCATGATGATGATGCTGTCAACACTGTAGCTGCCGCTGTCGGCCACGTTTTTGCCGGTCCAGCTGCCACTGAAAATCGCATCGGCAATACTGTCGCCGGACACCAAATCGCTCCCGGCAAGATCGTTGAAACTGACGCTGTGATTACTGCCATTGTATTCGTTGTCCACGGCATCGCCAGTGATGGTGATGAAGCGCTTGGCAATCGCAAAATCGGTCCCCGCAAACGTGATGTCGTAATTGAGGTTGTTGCCGTTATCCAGCGATCCCTGGAGAATGCTGTAGCTGTTGACATTTTCGCCGGCCGCGCGGGTCAGCGTTCCGATCAGGTCGGCATAGCCGCCGGAACTGTTGATGTGATTAAGGTTGGAGCCGTCGGCGGTATTGGTGATCTGGTAGGTGAATGCGGAATCCGCATTGCCGTATACCTTGCCCTGCCCCGCGTCCGCGGTAACGGTGATTCCGAGTTTGTTGATCATAAGCGCAGCGGTATCGCCGATGGCGAACGTATAATTCTGCGCCAGCAGATTGATGACATCAACCGAAACCAGATATTGCCCGGCATTGTCAAACTTATCGTAATCGTCGCTCAGCAAGACACTGCCGGAAATACCGGCGGACATGGTGTCTTCACCGTTCACGAAACCGGTCAGGAAATAGTCATACCCGGCATGATCGACCGCATCGCCGTAAGTGGCGGAGCCGCCAATCGCGTTGACCTGAAGTACAGCCTTAGCGATAACATAATCGGCACCGACATAGGTGATATCGTAATTGGAATTGTCGATGTCGGTAATGCTGCCGCGCGCAATGGCATAACTGCTTGCGTTTTCGCCAGTTGTGCGCTCCAGCGAACCGATCAGATCAGCGAAGCCGCCGGGAGCGTTGATATGATCGAGCGCGGAGCCGTCGGCCGTGGTGGTGATCTGATACGTCAGCGCCGAATCGGCCTGTCCGTAAACCTTGCCCTGCCCGCTGTTGGCGGTGACAGTGATTCCGAGCTTGTTAATGGTCAAAACCGCGTCGTTACCGGCCACGAATTTGTAATTACCGGCCAGCAGATTGATCTGATCCACACTTATACCGTAAATACCGACATTGTCATATTGTGCATAATCATCGGTCAACGTAACACTGCCGTCAACCCCGGCGGACGCGGCGTCTTCGCCGTTTACAAAACCGGTCAGGAAATAATCGTGTCCGGAATGCGCCACGACGTCGCCGTAGGTGGCGGCATTGTCGGCGGCATGAACACTCAGCGTCGCCCGGGTGATGGTGGCGGCGGCGGAAATGCTGTTCAACGCATAGTTCCCTTTCAGACCGCCGGTCAGTTCACCGGTCACGGAGACGTTCTGCGCCGCTTCGTTGCCGAAAACATCCCTGGAAGCAAACGTACCGGTGAGGTAATTAAACGCTACGCCGTCCGCGCCGAGCAAGGCGGCAATCTGCTGGTTCTCAACGCTCCACTGGTTGTTGTATTCGGCGGAATTGTTGCCGTCATAAACTTTGTCCCTGACCGCTGCGATCATGTCGATTGCCAACGGGGTGATCTTAGCCGTGATTGCACCGCCATAGACGAACGTGTAATTCCCGGCGTCGCTGCCGGTCAGGCGGGCATTCAGCAGGCTGACCAGCTGGGCGGCCACATCATCGCCGCTGTAAGCGACATCTTTCGAGGCGAATGAAGCGGAATCCCAGATGAAATCCAGATCGTCGCCGAACAGGTTGTCGAACGACTTACCGGCGGTGGCGGCAACTCCGCCATCATACGTTTTGTCGTTGGCGCTGACATTGATGACCATTTCGTAGGCCGTGATATTGGCCGTAGTGGTGGTATTGAATATCAGGTTGTAATTGTCGAGGTTGGTACCACTCAGGGTACTCAGATTATAACCATTGAGAGTTACAGTCTTGCCGTTGCCCACGTTTTTGTCGGCAAACGCATAGGTATAGCCGCTGGAATCAATCAGCAGCGTTTCGCCCCCTTGAAGCCCCACGATGATGAAATCGCCGATCCTGTCGGCATCGGTCGAGGCGTCGTAAACCTTGTTGTCCGCGGTGAAGTTGACCGTCAGGTCGCGGCAGGTGATATTGCCGGTACCCTTCATGGATTCGGTGATCGCGCCCACGCCGGAAACCGTCAGAGTATCGTTGCCAAAAACAAATTCATAGTTACCCAGTTTGGCGGTGCCGTTCGCAGTGAGCTGGCCGCCGGAGAAGGTAACTTCATGACCGTCGTCCGCATTGGCATTGTCATAGTCGCCGCCGCTGAACGTCAGATTGAACGATTCGGCCCCGATGCCCGACACGGTCAGCGAGTTAGTCGCGCCGTCACCGGCGAGCTTGGCGTTATTCGAAGCTGCGTCATAAGCCTTGGTGACGGCTGTCAGATCGCCGATGGTGATTGTTTTCGGCGTGATCGCGCCGGTGCCAGTGACGGAAGCCAGCGTGTAATTGCCGCTGGCCGCGCCGGACAGGGTGCCTGTCACGGTCATATTGCCGCTCGAGTGCACGTCGGCAGTATTGAACGTGCCACTACCGAGAGCGAAACTGACGCCGTCCAGCGCCAGCAGCTCCGAACTGTACGTCCAATTCCCCCAGATGGTATCGCTGTTGGCCGCATTGCTGCCGTCATAAACTTTCGTTGCACTGTTGCTGACCGATACGATCAGTCTGTCGATCTTGCCAGTACCGGTGAAGGTGTCCGTAAGCGTCAGCGTACTATCACCATCCGTCGTGATACCGGTGCTGTTCAAATTGAAGTTATAATTTTTCAGCTCGGCACCATTGTCGCCATTGGCAAAAGTCAGATCGCTGACATTGACGACTTTGTCGGTACCGGCCGCATTGGAATTATAAGTCGCGTTAAGAACCGTGATGGTGAAGGTTTCGTATTCGCCCACGTCCGAATCCATATTGACGATGTCAGTGGTGATGGTGAACACAACCTGACCGGCAGTACGCACTGCCGAAACGGTCAACGCAACACCGTCCTGAGTCGCGGTCAGGTTCAGCCAGTTCAGCGCGTCCGTGGTCCGGTCATAATCCCGGTTGGCACTGAAAGAAAGGTCGATGTCGCACTTCTCGATGGTCACGGCGATGGCAATAGTGGAGATCTCTGTCGTGTTGGCCACATAATAATTATTGGCAATGCCGCTGGAATCATGGAGCTTGAATGAGGTATGATTCCAGATGACGTTATCAGTAGTCTGATTGACATCGATAATCGTCTGGGCGGTGCCGCTGCCGGTCAGGGTGAGATCCTCGGCGCCGACCAGGCCGGTCAGGGTATAGGTGTCTCGTTCGCCGATATGGACGGTGCTGTTGCCGTCGTACTGGTTCACGCCTTCGGTGATATCCGACACGGTCACGGCCTTGCGGGTGATCACCCCGCTACCGGTGTAGCGGATATTGTAATTGCTTTCGAGCGCACCGGTGGTACTGCTCAATGCAATATTGGAGAAAGCGATCGTACGGGCAAGCTCATTGCCATTCACATTGGCGCTGTCATAGGTTCCGGTAAAGGAATCAATGGTGAATTTTTCACCGTTAACGCCATTGAATTCATCGCTGACCAGACCGTTGATCACATCGGTGGTACCATCGTAAATTTTATCTTTGGCCGTCAGGTTGACGTTTATTACTGCTTTATTGATGGTGTAGGTGGCTTCTTTGTATTGGATGATGTAATTACCGCTGTTGTTGCCGTCGTTAACTTTGGCATTGGCCAGTATGAACGTATAGGTGCCGACATCCTTGGATGAAGTATGCGCTTGACCCGCTTCGAATACTGTGAGCCCGCTGGCGTCCAGCGTGTCGCCGGCGACGAGGGCGTTCGGGGAATCCGCGGATACCTTGGCCGTAGTATCCGAGAAATACCGGGTGCTGCCGTTATAAGTACCGCTGCCATTGCTGATCTCGACGGTGATGATTCGCGGGGTGATATCGGCCTTGTAGGTGCCGCCCGCCGGAGCCTTGTAGTTGCCGATGGCGGTCTTGGAACCGACCAGCGCGAAATTCGCCAGGACCAGATTGATGTCGGTCCCCACATTTCTGGAGCTGTACTCGAGCATGGCGCTGATGGCAATGGTCACTTCGCCGTTGATCACGTTGGTGAACCGGAAATTGCTGTATTCAATCGCGGTCGTGCCGTCGTAAACCTTGGTCGGATCGAATTCAACCTCATATGTCAGCTGACGCTGCAGAATGGTGTAAGTCGGGGATTTTTCCCCGGCCGCGTCGTTGATGCCGTCGCCGATGTAATTGATTTTGAAACTTTCGGTAATATCGCTGCCATCCGCCATGATCCGGGCATTGGAAATCACATAGTCATAACCGGATACCGCGCCGTCGGTGTATTTGACATTTACCTGCAGTCCGCTGGTCAGCTGTGTGGCGACCACGGATACATTGAACTTCACATTGGTGGCTTCATTTTCCAGCGCAGCATCGGTGTAAACCATGCGGCTCAGGGCGTCGTAGTAATAGAAATCGTTGGTCGCTCCGCTGGAAACCTTGTAGACCGCTTTGCTCATGTCGAAGCCCTGAGCCTTGCCGTTATAGGTCGTTTCCTGATCCATCAGCTGAATCGACATGTCGAAGCTCGGGACATAGGCCCCGATCGAGTATTCCGGGAATCCGAGGTGCTCCCCGGCAAGGCGGGTCACTCCGCGCTGGTCGGTCGTGAACACGGAAAGGGTACTGGCGTCATCCAGAACCGTCGCAACCGTCAGGCTCTGCCATTTACCGATATTTCCCGGAGTAACTTCATCGAACGCGGTCGCTTCGCGGACGTAATAGTAGTAATTGCTGCCGTCGCTGCCGACCTTGGTGCCCTTGAAGCCCGCATCGCTGTTATAAAGAATGCGGATGGTGCGCCCGTCCGGCGAATACCCGGCCTTGCCGTTGCTGTAGGAGTAGAAAATGTCGGCAGGGTTTGAGGCCTGCAGATTCATGATGCCGCCCGCGATCACAGGAGTGCCGCCGTAAATGCTGTACGCCATGCGGAGATTGGCCGCCGCGAGGTCGGTTCCGCCGTTGGCGAAAACGATGGAGTTCAGGATATAGGCCGAAGCCGCCGCCGCGCCGATGCCGCCGGAAGCGTTGCCGGTGATCGTGGAGTCGTTGACATACAAAGTGGCTGCCGCCGCGCCGGTGATCCCGTAAGCGCCGTTGTTCGCGATGGTTGAGTTGAGCACATGCAATTCAGTGGTCCCGGCGAGCGAGATCCCGTTGCCGGTATTTCCGAGAATGCTGATCCGGTTCAACGAGAGCTTCCCCGCCGATTCCGACGCGATGCCGTCCGCGCCGCCACGCATAATGCTGAACGTGTGCAGCGAGACATTGGCCGCGGCGGTCCCGATCGTCATGGTGCCGCCGCTGTTGCCACCCACCAGCACAGTGTCGCGGTAAGAACGGCCGATGATGGTGATGTCTTTATTGATCGAAACATCATTGCCGTTGCTGCTGAGGCGCGCACCGGAAATGGTGGTCGCCCACAGGTACAGCGTCTGGTTGCCGTCCGTCCGCGTAGACTCGGTGCCGACATCCACATAGTTGACGCCGGTCTGCATGACGCTGTAATAATTGTTACGATTGACCAGAGTCACATCCTCCACCCCTTTCCAGGCGACAGCGTCGGTAGCCTGCCAGGCTCCCATCGAAAGCATACCCGGATGCGGATTGCGGAGGTGCCCGATCTGGTCGGTGATCACCGCGGAACCGACCAGGCCGATTTCCGCGTCGGTATCGATATTGTAATATTTCCAGGTATCGGGATCTTCATATTCGATTCCCGTCGCCGTGCGAACCGCAAAATAGTAAGCGCCTTCGGATTTGACGATCAACGTACCAGTTTTGGCATAAACGCTGGTGCTGCTGATGGTATAGTGACTGTCGCCGGGGTTGGTGCTTACGACAATGTCCGCACTGAGAATATCGCCGGTATTGGCATAGCCATCCGTAACCGCCACATTGCCCGAAAACGCGCTGTAGCGCGCCGAAATCTCGGAGGCGGTGACTGTACCCTGAACAATGGAGTTCACGGTCACGAGTTTTGTGACCGTGACATTGCCCTTGATTGTGGCATTGTAAGCATCGAACCGCGAAATCGTACCGCCAATACTGCCGCCGACGGTCGAGTTGTGCAGCAGCATCGTGCCGTTGACATCAAAGGCGCCGCTGCTGAATCCGTAGAAACTCGAGTATTCGCCGGTCAACGTTATGCCGCTGCCGCTGGTGACGCCGTACTGGCTGTCGCGCACAGTCACCTGTTCAAACGCCAGCTTCACATTGTCTCCGGCCGCGACCACCGTCGCCGCTTCGGTCAGGTGCATGTTTTTCAGGGTCAGATTGGTATTGCCGGCGACATTGAAAATATTGCTGTTCCCCTGCGCGGTGATGGTGATTCCGAGCCCGTAAGTCAACGAACCGTCGATGGTCAGCGCCGCCTCGAGGTCGATCACGGAAAAAACTCCGTCGGTACCGATCACCAGAATATATCGCATGGAAGGATCGTCCAAAGCTTCCGCCGAAAGTTTTTCGTAGTCAAAGGTAATCGTGACCGGCGTATTGAAGGTTTTGGCATAGGCCAGCGCCTCGCGCAGGCTGGTCTTGTTGTCGGAACGATTGACCACATCCTTGTGGGTGTCGACGATCAGCGACGGCGTTTCCACCGCCACGAAATAAGCTCCCGCAAAGGGCTGCCCCGTGGCATACGAAATACCGCACTGGTCAAAGGTCAACTGCATGGAAATATCCGTCGCCCCGGCTGTTCCCCAGAACACCGTGAAGCCGCTGGAAATGCTGTTCGACGCAGCCAGCGAAGTAATGCGCCCGTCTTCATTCAGGGTATATTTGATCCACTGGCCGATGCCGCCCGCGATGGACGGCCCGGCGGGATCGGTACCCGGCCGCAGGTTATACGTATCGATCAATTCGCCGGGGTCGGCGGTACGCACGGGCAGATAACGGCCATTGTTTTCGCTGACGGTCTGGAACACGGAAAGCATTTCCGCTTTGTTGCCACAGTCGATCACGATACAGCCGCAGGAGGTGGAAAATGCGCCGGTGCCGTCGCCGTAAATCGACGCCGTCAGCGACGTGTTGCCATTGTCATTGCCAAAATCGGCCACCGCGTTACCCAACAGAATCGAGTTGTAAATCTTCAAGGTACCGTCAGCCAGGCTGATCCCGGTACCGTTGTTGCCGGCGATGGTCGCATTGATCAGGTTCACCCGCGACGACGCATTGCCGGAAACCCGGATGCCGTCCGAGCCGTTTTCGCCAATGGTTGAGTTCAGAATATTCGCCGTGACCGCTCCGCCGGCACTGACGGCGCTGACGCCCGCCCCCGTGTTTTCCGCAAAAGTCGAATTCATGATCTGCAGCGCCAGCGCTCCGGCGGCACTCACCGCCATGCCGCTGCTGTTTTCCACCGTAATCGTATCCACGATTACATCGGCGGTACTGCCTGCGATCTGGATGCCGACACCGTCAAAATGCAGATAATTGAGCTCGATGTTCCAGTTGCCCGCCGCGCCGTCCGTTTTGAACAACGTGTTACCGTCGCCGACGATCCACATGATTTCGTCGCCGGTATTGGCGCGCGAATTGCCGTCCTTGTCATGGGCGAGCCCGTCGATAATCAGCGTCTTGGTCCCCAGCCCGCCGCCGATCACCAGATCGCCAAGCGAAGCATTCAGTTGGATAACAAAGTCGCTGCTGGAGCTGCCCGCGATGTCAAAGACGATTTTGTAGCGGCCGTCCGGGGAAATAATCCGGCTGGCCAGCAGGGAATCACTGCCTGCGTAGGCCAGCGCCTCGCGCAGCGAAATCATACCGTCAAAAGGATTCATGTCCGTATCCTGCGCCGTGGTCACCGTCAGCGACGGCGTATCCTGAACTTCCAGAGCCCATGCCCCGGCGGTGTAGGCCAGCTCGGTCGCATTGCGCTCAACACCGTTCTGGCCGATATCGATCGTGTCTACCGTCGTGGACGTTTGAGTGGAATCTGAAAGCTGTTTCCAGCTGCCGTTTTCCATGAAATAGAACTTACCGCCGTCGCGGGCGGTCCGGGTCCCGCCATAAGCCGCCAGGCTGCTGCGGTTAAGCTCGCCGGTAGCGGTATTGGCTATCAGGTCGGCCGTACTGCCTTCGATCACATAATGCTGCGTTACGCCGCTCAATTGATTGCCGCTTCCGGCCACGACCGAGTTCAGCAGATAAGCGCTGCCGCCGCCGCTGCTGGTGACGGCGCTGCCGTTGTTGATGAACGTGCTGTTGGCAATTTCCGCGGTACCGCCGTTGTTCTGGATCGCCGCCCCGGTATTGCCGGTGAACACGCTGTTATTCACCGACAATGTACCTGCGTTGACGATCCCCTGCGCACCGTGCTGGAAGGTCAGGTTTTCGACCGTGACATCGCACCCGACGGCGATCGACAGGATATTTTTGCCGCCGCCCTCAAGGATGATCGCCTCGCCCGAACCGTTGTTCATGCCGTCGATGGAGATCGTGACGTTGCTGTTGGTGATGCTCAGCGTATCGCCAAGCGCAATCGTATTGGTCCCGGAAATGTTGAAATCGATAAAATAATCATTGCCGCTGTCCACCGCCGCGGTATTCAGGGCCTTCCGCAGCGTCCAGATGCCATCACCCGCGTTGGCGTCATCTGCGGCACTGTTTACGGTGATGTATTTGGACTCCAGATCGTGGGCGTAACCGTCGACCTGGATCGAAGCCGTTTCGATCAGCCCGGTATTGTATTCCAGATCCCAGTTGCCGTTCAGCCCGGTGGTGTCGGTACTCGCCGCCACATCGGCCCCGCTGGCGAGGGCAATACGGTCCACCAATTGCTGGCCGGCCTCGGATTCGGCGAGGTTGCAGCCGTAGAGCAGGATATCGCCGCCGGTATTGAGATGGCTGCCGATGGCCGCCCAGTCCGCTTCGTTGAAATTGTCGGCGCTGATTTTGCTGCCGTTCAGGACAAACGCGCCGTCGGCGCCGTGGGTAACCAGATGAATGGCGTCGTACTGTGTATCGGCGGTATCCAGATATTCGTTGATCGCGGCCATGGCGTCCGTCCCGGCCTCGAGCATCAGGACATCCTGTCCCGGCTTCAAACTTGCCAGGATCACGTCCGCATCCGGCACGCTTGAGTTGATGATCACCAGCTCACGGTCGGTGGAAACCGTCGTTTCCGTATTCTGGATATCCATCGTGACAAAATCGGACTGATCCGCGAACGCCTGCGATATAATATCATTGACCATATCCGCCAAAAAATCGTTTTCGCCATCAATGGGAGCAAATTCACCGAAAATCAATTGATTGATATCTGCCTCCAGATCCGTCAACTGCGCCGGGTCCTGCATTCCTTCACCGGCATTCAGGATCGCGTCGGCCGGATTTTCCGGCGAAGCGTTCTTCAGGGAATTCCGTTCCTGGTCCGCCTGGACTTCCGCGTCATTGGCGTTTAAATCGTTGATGGCATCCGCCGCTTCGGCAATTTCCGCGGCCGCGGCTGCTTCAAAAAGCACCCGGTCTTCCAGTCTGAAGATTTCCAATCTCTTGTTTTTCATGTAAACCCCTTATCGTAAAAATGAAAAATTATATTGTCGTAAAACACTTATGTGGAATAAATATCGGGAGGGTGAAATCTATAACTAACTACTAATGATATCGGCAGGTTTTGATTCAATGGCGGGAAGCTATTTTCACGATGTGACATTTCATCAACAGAATCTGATATTCTGCTGAACAAATCCATACTTCTGCCGTGTACTTCTTTTTCTCGCGCCGGCTGCAACATCATGCTTCAACTTTAATAATTATTATTAAGTATAATATCATATAAAGTATACTTTACAATATATGGAAAACAAAAAAAACAATTTTTTTTCATTACCGGTATAAAACCGTCATATCTCTCCATCCCCGAATACATTTACGCTTCGGGACTTGCATTTTGTCCATTCGGAGATTATCTTTAGAGGATCACCCGAAAGAGGATTATGGAAAGTGTGCGCGAGCGGATTACGATCCGCGACAAAAATCAATTTGAAATCAAATACACCTATCCGTTGCAGCTGGAGCACGAAAATACGGAATATGTGGTGGAGACCTTTATATTTCTGCCCACCAACCTGCCGATCAACAGCAAGACCTATGACAAGGAAAAGTTTTATCGCGACAACAGCGCTTACATCCGTTTCAAGACTCCGGCCTTCATGCTGCCGGAAATCATCTTCGGCGACAATTCACCGCTAGCCAAGACCCGCTCCGCCATCACCGCCCTGATCGATGACCCCGACGACGAGACCATACTCGAAAATTACAATTACAGCCTCCGCATGTTCTGCTCGATCCTGAAAAGCGCCCTGCGCGACGAAGTCGAACGCATCGAGGGCATTCACGATACCGAAAAACGCAACGAGGAAACCGCGCTCATGGTCGATTCGCTGGAACTGCTGGAAACCTCCTTCCGCCAGCTGCGCGACATCCCCGGCTTCAACGCCCTGGACAATGAAAAAAAGGCCATGTTCAACTTTTCCGACGAGTACACCGGCATCATCTCCGAATATTACCTCTTCCGGCTGCTGGAGTACCTCGATCACGACCAGGAGACCGGCACCCCGGAGAAACCCGAACTGCGCGAAAAAATCGTGGCCCTGATCAAAGCCGGCAATTCCTACCGTTTCGCCATGGGCTACCCCACGATCGTCCGCGAAAATTCCACCAACGAAACCTTTATCTACCGCATGCGCATGCTGAAAAAGATCATGGGCAGCATCCTCTATATCCGCACCCAGAGCATTGACGACGGCAAATGGGCCGAGCAGCTCGCCATCAACATCGCCGCCGGCGTGGCCATGGCCGCCGCCACCGTCGTGCTGTTGATCGCCCAGAACTTCAAGCAGAGCGGCCTGGCCTGGTGGGTGGTTTTCACCGCCGTGGTCGCGTATATCATCCGCGAGCGCATGAAAGAATCGTCGCGCTCCTTCTTCGTGGAATGGATCCGCAGCCATTATTACGACTACAAAACCATCCTGCGCGACGACCTGAACCGCAAAATCGGCGAATCCAAAAGCTTCATGGGCTTCCTGAAACCCTCCAAAATCCCGAAAAAAATCCTCGCCGCCCGCGACCAGGACCAGATCGCCTCGCTGCTCTCCGACGGCAGCACCGAGGAAGTCATCTATTCCAAAAAGCGGATCACCCTCAACAACGACAGCTGCCGGACCATCTGGTCCGACTTCAAGGTCGACGGCATCAACGACATCGTCCGCTTCAACATGAGCCATTTCATGGAAAAGATGAACCTCCCCGAGCGCCACCTCTACATCCTCGACGGCAACAACGACTGCACCAAAGTCGAAGGCGCCGGCGTGTACCACCTGAACATGATCCTGCGCTACGGCATGGGCGAGGCCTCCGAAATGCACAAATTCCGGTTGATCATGAACCGCAACGGCATCCAGCGCATCATTGAAGTCCCCGTCAAACAATAAGAGAACCATGTGTACGTCCGTGTATGTCCGTGTATAAAAAAGAGGAGCGCAAACCATGAGCTATCTGAACTTCAAAGTCGACGTCGACAAATGTACGCGCTGCGGCGCCTGTATTCGGGACTGCGTGGCACAGATCATCGGCTGGGTCGACGACCTGCCGGTGATCCTGCCGGAACAGGAAGAACACTGCATCGGCTGTCAGCACTGCCTGGCGGTGTGCCCGACCGGAGCCGTTTCGATCTTCGGTTTGAATCCCGACGACAGCCCGGCGGTCACGCCCGGCGCTCTCCCCTCCGCGGCACAAATGGACCTGCTGATCCGCAGCCGCCGCTCGATCCGCCAGTACGATCCGGCCGGCATCGCCCCGGAATTGCTCGAAGCCATGCTGAAAACGGTGCGCTTCGCCCCGACCGGCCGCAATGACCTGGGGCTTACGTTCACTGTGGTCGACAACCGCGCCGACATGGTCAAGCTGCTCGAAAAAATCGGCCGCCTCGTCGATGCCGATACCGCCACCGGCCCGGTCAAGGACTTCCTGAATACCGCCGTTGCCGCCTTCCGCAACGAGGGCGTCGATTACATGTTCCGCGGCGCGCCGCACCTGCTGATCGCCACCGCCAATGAGGAGACGCATTGTCCGCACGAGGACATTGTCATCGCCCTCGCCAATTTCGATCTGCTGGCCAAGGCCAACGGCGTCGGCTCCACCTGGTGCGGCTACCTGAAGCTCGCCGCCGACAACCTGCCCGGCCTGCGCGAAATCATGGGCCTGAAACCGGATGAATACTTCTACGCCATCCTGTTCGGCAAGCCGACCGTGACCTATCATCGCCTCGTCCAGCGCGAGAACGACCAGCAGGTCAAGCGATTGAGCTTCAATTCCTGAACTTGCCGGGGGTACGCCCGGTGGCTTGTTTGAAGGCCCGGATGAAGTATTTTTCGTTGCTGAACCCCGCCGCCGAGGCCACCTGCCAGAGCGGCCAGTCCGGGTTTTCCAGCAGCAACTGCTTCGCCGTCTCCATGCGCCGGCGGATCATGTAATCGCTGGGCGTGGAGTCCAGCACTTCCCGAAACGCGTGGTACAGCGTGATCCGGTCCGTATGCAACGCCGCCGCCAATTCATTGACGTTCATTTTGAGGTGGCCGGGCTCGTCCAGAACCGCCACGGCCTGTTCCGCGATCACCGCCGGTGAGCGCCGTCGCGGCGTCGATTCTTTTTTTAGCAGTGCCAGAAGTTCGACCACTTTCGCGGCCTGCGCCACCGGCTCCCAATACAGTTCCCCCTGCAATTCTTTCCAGATCGAGTGAAATTTCCGGATCACTTCCTCCGGGTATTTCGGGCGGAACCACGGGCTGCCGCTCGCAAACCCCGCCTCGTGGCACAGCGCCAGCGCCGCCGGCCCCTCGATGTGCAACCAGTAATACAGCCACGGATCGGCCGGATCGTCGTAATACTCGACCCGCCCGTCCGGCATGATGCTGAACATGTCGCCGCGCCGCAATGGAAAACTCTGTTCGCCGCAGCGCACGAACCCGCTGCCCCCGGCAATCACATGCCAGCACGCGTAATGCCCCAGGTTGAAGCGCACCCCGTCGAAGCTGGTCAGCCGCCCCGCCATGCGGATCCGGAATTCGCACCCCGGCACATAGCCGCGGTTCGGCGGAACGATGGTTTTATTTTCGCATTCCATATGGCAATCCTAACAAAAAGTAACTTTTCCGCAACATTATCGAACTGCGACGCATCTTGCTTAAACAAGAATATACTGTATAATTTAAATATATCAATAACCACCTTAACAATTTTATACGGTGACACTATGTTGAAACAATTGACCGCCGAATACGATCATTACTACCGGAGCCTTCGCAAGGAACTTACCGCCAACCAGGATTCGCTGCCCCTGTGGGAACGGATCAACGCCGAATGGGAAGCGTATTACCAACAGAACCCCGGCATGTCGCCCCCGCTCTTAAAAGCCCGGCTTTATGAGTTGATTACGGACAATTTCGAACCGTTCATCACTGCCTCCACTCCGTTCTTTTTCGAGACCCGCATGCGTTTCCCGGAAGCCTGGGGAAACCCGCGTCCGCAGCAACCGGGCAGCCGCTTGTATTTCAAGTTCTACCCGTATGACGCTCCCGGCCGGTTGAAATTGCAGGAGCACAACATGAGCAATGCGGAAAAGACCACCGCGCTGTGGGCCTGCAACGGCATCTTCGACGTCGACCATCACTCGCCCGGTTATACCCATCTGGTCAAGGTCGGCTTCCGCGGTCTCCGCGAGGAAATTCTCGCCCGGCCGGAACAGAACGACGAGACCGCCGCCATGCTCCGGGGCATCGACTGCATGGTGCTGGCCGCGCAGCGTTTCGCCGAACACGCCGAGCAATTGATGGCGGCAAACGGCCCATCCGAAAACCTGAAACGGATCGCCGAAACCGGGCGCCGCATCCCGCTGGAACCGCCACAAACGTTTTACGAGGGACTGCAGATGATCCAGTTCGTCCGCGAAATGATCGCGACCTTCGACAACCTCGGGGTCTCCGTACTCGGCCGTCCCGACAAAATCCTCTACGATCTCTACCGCGCCGACCTCGCCGCCGGCCGTCTGACTGAGGCCAAAGCCGCCGGGTTGATCGCCATGTGGATGCTCCCCCACGACATCAAAACCTTCACCCGCGAACGCAGCTGGCCCGAAACCAGCACCTGCCTGATGCTCGGCGGCTGCGACGACAACGGCAATTTCATTTACAACGACCTGACCCGGCTCTTCCTGCGCGTTCATTTCGAGAATAATTTCATCAATCCGAAACTGAACTGCCGCTGCTCAAGCGCCGCGCCGCAGGAATACCTCGAACAGATTAGTTCGTATATGCTCAAGGGGCACAATCACTTCGCCTGCCTGAACGACGACGCGTTGATTCCTTCTCAAATCCGCTACGGCAAAACCCTCGCGGACGCGCGTAATTACGTCAATGGCGGCTGCCAGGAAACCATGTGCGAAGGGGTCGAACACACCGCCGGGGCGTTCTTCTACTTCAACATGGTACAGACGTTCCGCCAACTCTTCGCGGGCGAAGCGGACCCGCCGGAACTTTTCCCGCCCCTGCCCGCGGAAGATCCGGCGTCATTCGTGCAATTCTATCAGCAGATATTGGAGGGCTACCGCCATGCAATCAGTACCGCCTGCGCCTGGATTTGCGACGGCAACGACTTCTCCAAAATTCACCCCGCGCCGCTCTTTTCGACCACGCTCGCCGGGTGCATCGCCAACGGCAAGGACTACACTGCGGGCGGCGCGCGCTACAACCTCTCCGGCATCACGCTGATGGGACTCGGCGATATCGTCAACTGCCTTTATGTGGTGAAGCGCGGCGTGTACGAGGATCAATTCACCACCTTCGAGGAACTACGCCGAGCCGTCCGCGCGAACTGGTCCGGAGAATACGAAGTGCTGCGCCGGCGCATTCAATCCCTGCCGCGCTACGGCGGCGGCCATGCCGAAGTGGACGAACTGGCGGCGCGCTTCGCGGGCGATATCACCGCCATCGCCCGCTCCTGCCCGAACGAACGCGGCGAATATTTCCAGCCGAGCTTTTTCGTCTACTTCACCTTTGCCACGATCGGGCGGAAAACCCTGGCCACGCCGGACGGCCGCCGCGACGGCGAAGTACTCTCGCAAGGCATCGCGCCGCACCGGGTCAGCGCCCCCGAATCGGCCACCACCGTCATCGCCTCGCTCTCCGAAATCGACTTCAAAAACGCCCCAGGCAACGCCGTGCTCGACCTCCAGATGCCGCTCGGCAGCGGCCTGACCCCGCCGATCCTGACGGCGCTGCTGCGCGCGTCCTTCAAAGCAGGTATCCCGACCGTCCAGCCGAACCTCGTTAACGTGGACGACCTGAAAGCCGCGCAAACGGAACCCGAGAAATACCCGAACCTCATCGTCCGTATTTCCGGCCTCTCCGCGGTATTCGTCAAGCTCGACAAATTCGTCCAGGATGAGATCATCTCCCGCCGCCTCTTCAACACCTAATTCCTGTCCACGAAAAAACACGAAAATGACCGCCCGTTCCGGGCGCTCATGGGAATTTTATCCACAAAGATAGTGTGTTAAAAGTCAAGAGGCGCTTGAGATATTTCTGAAGTAT
>JBEBXH010000070.1:0-33509 GCA_040391785.1 Victivallis vadensis | reverse complement strand
TCATCGAAGTATCGGTGGCCGGTATCGAGCTCGGTGCCGCGCTGTTGGTCAAGGACATCGTGATGCCCGAAGGCGTTGCGGCGGCCCATACCGATCCGGAAGCCATCGTGTTCCACGTCATGCTGCCGAAGCTCCAGGAAGAAGCTCCTGCCGCTGAAGGCACCGCCGCTGAACCGGCTGTGGTGGAAAAGAAGAAGAAAGAAAAGGAAGAAGCCAAAGGCTGATTTCCCGATCTGGAATTTACGGTTCGTTAACAGGCAGCACAGGGTAGAGATATGGCAACGGAACTCAGCCGCGTAAAAATGATTGTGGGGCTGGGCAATCCCGGAGCCGAATATGCGAGAACCAGGCATAACGCCGGGTTTGAGCTGATCGAGACCTTGTTGAAGAAACTGCCGGGTTCTTTTGAAAAGTTTAATAAGTATAATGGGATCGGTTTTCGCGGACGCTTCCGCGGCCGGGAACTGTTGCTGCAAATGCCTCAGACGTATATGAACCTGAGCGGCAAAGCGGTGGCGGCCCTGGCGGCGGCGGAGCAGATCGAAGTGAGCGAAATCCTGGTGGCCTATGATGATGTCGATATCCAGCTTGGGCGAATGCGCCTGCGGCAGGGCGGCAGCAGCGGCGGCCATCACGGGATCGACTCGATCATCGAATGCCTGAATTCAAACGCTTTCGGCAGATTGCGTTTGGGAATCGGCGTGGCGAAGGGCGGTAACCAGATTGATCACGTGTTGACCCGTTTCGACGCGCCCGAGCAGGAAATATTCGATAAAGTGCTCGACGCGGCGGCGGATGCCGCAGTATGCGTGCTGGCACGTGGCATGAGTCCGGCTATGAACAGCTTCAACGCATGGTCGGCGCTGCCAAAGGAAGAACCGGAAAATTCCGGTGAACAAAAATCAAACCATGGAGGAACAGGTTTTGAAAAAATATGAAGCGATTTTTATTTTGGACATCCGCAAAGTAGAGGATGAAGGAGAAGCTTTCAGCAAGGAATTTGCCGCGCTGATCGAAAGTTTCGGCGGCAAGGTGGAAGAGTCCGTCCCGATGGGCCGGATTCAGTTCTCCTATGAAATCAACAAGCGCAAAGCCGGTATCTACTGGAACTTCGTTTTCGAAGCCGATGCCGACGCCAACGAAAAGATTCTGGACAAGTACCGTCTGGATGAACGCGTTCTGCGCCCCATGATTATCATTTATGATCGTCCTTCCAAAGATTGCAGAACCAAATTGATCGAAGTCTGAGTGCAGAAACCATCAAAGGCAACGCAGGGAGGTAATTATGGCTTCTTTTAACAAAGTAATTCTGTTGGGCAATCTGACGCGCGATCCTGAATTGCGTTATACCAACAGTGGTACGGCCGTTTGCGAATTCGGGCTGGCGGTGAACCGCCGCTTCGGCAACAACGATAGCAGCCGAGACGAAGTATGTTTCGTGGATATCGTGGTCTGGGACAAACAGGCGGAAAGTACTGGCCGTATCCTGCAGAAGGGTGCTCCCGCGTTGATCGAAGGACGTCTGCAGTATGACCAGTGGGAAGACCGGGATACCCATCAGAAACGCAGCCGCCTCCGGGTGGTGGCGGAACGAGTCCAGTTTATCGGTGGGCGCTCCGATCGCGATGAAATCGAGGGCGGCGACGCACCTCCGTCCCAGCAGCAGTATGCCCCGCGGCAGAACCAGCAGCAGGGCGGCGGCGGTTATCAGCGTCAAGGCGGCGGTAACTACCAGAACCAGCAGGGCGGCGGCTATCAGCAGCAACCCCGTCAGGGCGGTGGAAACTACCAGAACCAGGCTCCGCGGCAGAATCAGCCGCAGCAGCCGCCCCAGCAGCAGCAGGCGCGCGACCACTACCAGGAGCCGCCGATGCCCTCGCCGGATGCTTTCGACGTAGGCATGGAAGGCACCGAAGACGACATCCCGTTTTAATATATTGATTTGATTTCAAGTAATTTTAACAATAACAAGGTAAATAGAAATTATGGAAAACAGAGAAAGAAGACCCGGTCGTGGGCGCAAGCGTACGATCAAACCGAAGATTTGCCGTTTCTGCGAATCCAAAGTCGAATACATCGATTTCAAGGATGCCGAAACCCTGAAGAAATTTCAGACCGAAAAGGGCAAAATTCTGCCGCGCCGTATTACCGGCACCTGCCTGGATCACCAGAAAATGCTCGGCGTCGCCGTCAAACGCGCCCGCATCGTCTGCCTGGTCTATTAATTTGAAAGGAGATATCTGACAATGGCTAACGTAAAATTAATTCTGCTGCAGGACGTGGAACACCTCGGTCTGGCTGGTGAAGAAGTTACGGTTGCGGCCGGTTTCGCCCGCAACTACCTGATCCCGCGCAAACTGGCTTCCCATGCCACTGCCGGCGCCCTCCGCGTGCTGGCCGCCAACAAGGAAAAGATCGAAGCCAAGCGCAACGAAGACCTTGCTGCCGCCAAAGAACTGGCCAACAAAATCGCCGAAGTCGAAATTTCGATCCCGGTTCAGGCTTCCGAAGACAACCGTCTCTTCGGTTCCGTCAACGCCAGGGCGATTGCCGAAAAGCTCGCCGAAAACGGTTTCAAAATCGATTATCAGCGCATCATGCTGGAAGGCCCGATCAAGGAACTCGGCAAATTCGAAGTGCCCGTCAAACTGCACAGCGATGTGATTGCCAAAGCCAAAATCTGGATCGTTCGCGGTTAAGATGGCTTTTGAGAAACATAGCACCGGAAAACCGGAAACGAGAACCGTTTCCGGGGTTCTGGACGAGAACCGCCCGCAGCCTCACAACATCGATGCTGAACGGGCGGTGATCGCCGCTATGCTTCGCGAACCCGCATCCTGCGTGGATATGGTGATCGAGAAACTGAGCGATCCCACCGTGTTTTATCTGCACGTCCACCGGGTGATCTTCACTGCCATCAAGCAGATTCATGCGGAAATCCAGGGCGGCGCCGATATGCTGACCGTGGCCAATGAACTGCGCAAGAGCGGCAAACTCGACGAAATCGGCGGCGAACTGACCCTGGTTGAACTCCATGGCGCCATTTCCACTACCGCCAATCTCGAAAACTGGTGCGACATCGTGGCGGAATTCGCCATGCTGCGCAAAATGATCGACGTCTGCTCCGAATCGCTGCTGCATTGTTACGATGCCGGCCGGACCGCTTCGGAACTCATCGACGAGATCGAATCCAAAATTTTCAAGGTCCGCTTCACCGTTGAAAAATCCGACATCGTCACGCTGAACAGCAGCATCGACTCCACCTTCGAGTACCTGCAGAAGGCCATGAAGGGCGAAGTCGAAGTCGGCATCAAGACCGGTTATCCGGACCTCGACCGCATGGTTTACGGGTTGAAGCCCGGCGAAATGTTCGTTCTCGCCGCCCGCCCGTCCATCGGCAAAACCTCCATCGCGCTGAATCTCATACGCAATGTGGCGCTACGGCCGGATTACCCGCCGGTAGCATTTTTCAGCCTGGAAATGACCGCCGACCAGATTACCCGGCGCCTGCTGTGTACCGAGTCGGACGTGGCCGAATCAAGCTTCTATAACGGCAAATTCAAGCAGACTGATTTCCCCAAACTGGTGCGTACTGTCCAGACCCTGAAAAAGGCCCGGATCTACATCGACCCGACCTCCGGCTTGAGCATTGCCGAGCTGCGCGCCAAAGCGCGGCGCATGAAGGCCGAACACGGCATCAAACTGATCGCCATCGACTATCTGCAGCTGATGAAAGGCGACAAGGCGAACCCGGACAGCCGCCAGCAGGAAGTGGCGGAAATTTCCGGCGGTATCAAGAGCCTGGCGAAAGACCTGAACGTACCGATCCTCGTGCTGGCCCAGCTGAACCGAGAAGTGGAAAAATCCGGCAGCACGGAAGCCCGTCCCAAGCTCAGTCACCTCCGCGAATCCGGATCCATCGAACAGGATGCCGACGTGGTGACCTTCCTGCACCGTAACCGCGATCAATCCAAGAACCTGGACGAAGCCGCCTCGCATGCGGGGGTGGACGCCGAGTTGATCGTGGAAAAGAACCGTAACGGCCAGACCGGTATGGTGCCCCTCAAATTCTACCCGCACCGCATGGAATTCGTCAACCTCTCCAAGTACGACGACGAACCCGAAGAAGCTAATCGTTTCAGCTGATAATTATACCGTTCTGATTTGAAAACGCTTGATTGCGTGGTATTTTTCTGTAATGAACCATGGGAGTCCGATATGAAAAATACACGTTTTCCCGCCTGTCTAGCCGTCCTGTTTTTCTGCATCGGCACTGTGTGTGCCGAGGCGGATCTCGTTGAAGTCTGGAACAATGCTTTAGGGAAACGCACCGCCGCGGACCGAGATGAAGTGGATTTCGTCGAAATCTGGAACAATGCTTTTGGCGCGCAAACCACGAGGGATGGCGAACGGGCCTTCCTCCAGTTCATGCTGCAGCTCCAGGCCGACCTCACGGACGAAGTTTTGTCCAAGGACCCCGAGTGGCGGGAATTGGCTCAGGAGGTGAGCAATCAGAAAGAAGCCATCGACGCGGAGGAGGCCCGGCTGCTCAGGGAGAAACCGGAGTACCGGGAACTTCAGGAGAGCCGCCGCAAGTACAAGGAATTCACCAAAAACGACGAGCGGTTGAAGGAGGTCGATACCCTCCGCCGTCAGATCCGGCAGATGTCGCAGAAGCTCGAACGTGAGCCGGAACTGGTCGCGTTACGGAAGAAGTATCGGGAAACCTATGCGAAGTTCGATGCCCGGAGTGCGTATCTGACCCACAATTCTCCGGCCCCGGCCGCTGTGCGCACCCGGGAAGTGATCCGATTCATCGAGGAGCATTCGGCGCACCGCTTCACGGTAGGGCGTTACCAGACGAGGCTGGATATTTTCAAGGGTATTTTCCATAACCTCGGCAATGCGGTTTGGCAGGGCGATTACGCGCAGGGTGTCACGATTTTTTTGTGCAATGAGCTGAAAAAGGAAAATCCGGACGTTTCGGATTATCACATTCTGGGGGTAGCCGGCACCATGGCCGGGGCCAGATTCGACTACAAGAAAGAAATCCCCGGTGAAAACCCCCTTCCGAACGTCATCGACGAAACGTACCGTTCGCTGGAACAATACTGGCAGGACAACAAAAAGCAGAACCGCAGTGTCCACCAGATTCGCCAGGCGCTGACCGGTCTGAAGACTCCGTCATGGACGCGGATGACCCTGATTATCCTGATGCGCAACCTGACGCCCAATGATCAGGTAAGGGTGAACCGCAATAAATTGGTCTTGAGCGAAGTGATGAAAATGGCCGATGCCGGGCTGGAGAAAGGCGAAGGCGGCGTACATCTTTATAATTATTTTTTCAACTCGGTGATGGATGCAAAGACGGACTGGGCCGAGTTCGAGCAGCGTCTCAAGCCGGACGCCGATCCCTGGCTGAAAGCCATGGTCAGCGCACAGGCGGCGCAGCGGCGCGGCTGGGCTGCCCGTGGCGGCGGATTCGCGGATACTGTTTCCAGAAAAAGTTTTGAAGTTTTCCGTGAGGAATTGGGGAAAGCCCGCGAGCTTTATTATCAGGCCCTGAAATTGTACCCGGAGCGCCCGAACCCCTATATCTGCTTGATCGACATCGAGAAATGCCTGAACAATGTTGAAACCCGGATCGATGTCTTCAAGAAACTCGCGCATAGTCACCCCGATATCCGCCCGGCGTATTATGAGTTGCTCTGGGCGATCCTGCCGCGCTGGGGCGGTTCGTTGGATTTGATGATGGCGTTCGGCGACGAGTGCGTCAATACCGGGCGCAACGATACGATCATCCCGGTCTGGGGCTTCGATTTCTACGGCCATACCGCCTGGGACAGCGATGACTGGGGCTGGAAAAAGTTCTATCTTCGCGATGAGATGATTCCCAAAATCGACAAACTTTTCGCCGACCGCATGGAGCTGACCGAAAAAGGTTATCAACCCGGCTATGACTACTGCCTTATGAACCGCATTCTTTACGAAGCCGCCACGCTGCGTTACGACAAGGCCGCCGCCACCATCAAAGAGTTCGGCGGCATCGCCAAGGCCCGCGAATATTTCAGCAAAGAACTTCAATGGCACAGCCTCTCTTTCAGCAAATTCTATCCGCGCATGCCGCAGCTTTACGATGCGCTCACCGAAATCGAGATCGCCACCGGGCCCGCAGGCGAGAAATACCGCCAGGCCGAGGCGAAATACCTCGACGGCGACTTGGACGCGGGCAATGCCCTGCTTGCCGGGCTGATCAAGGACGGTGGTTTCGACACCTCGCAAAAGCAATTTCTCATCGATCTCTGGGGGCGCTGGAATATCGCGTGTACCCCGGCGCGCTACGTCGGCTCCACCGCCGGCAACTTCCTGAAAGCTTATCAGGTCGCCGGGCGCGAAGGGCGGGAAGATATCGCACGGCAGATGCAGGCCCTGGGCTTCATTGTTCAGGCCAGCGAAAATTATCCCGGCGAGACCGCCATTGCCGCCGCCCAGAGCGGAACCGACCCCGCTGTCCTCGATATCCTGAGGGACAACGGCGATCCGCTGGACCGCGTCGATGAAAAATACGGCCGGACTCCGCTTCATCATG
This sequence comes from Victivallis vadensis, assembly GCA_040391785.1. Taxonomy (GTDB): domain Bacteria; phylum Verrucomicrobiota; class Lentisphaeria; order Victivallales; family Victivallaceae; genus UBA5239. The sequence goes on along the minus strand of JBEBXH010000070.1, from coordinate 26,920 downwards.
CCTGTATGCGGGGCAATACGCCGATGGTTCGGAAGCTGATCGAACTCAAATTGCCGCTGGAAACTCTGGACAAGGCCGGCCACGCGCCGATTCACCTGGCCGCCACCAGCGGATCTTACGACGCCACCGAACTGCTCATCAAGGCCGGAGTCAATCCGGACCGGCAGGACCGCGACGGCGATACCGCGCTGATGTTTGTCCTTCAAACCAAGGGCTCACCCGCCCTGCGCAGACTGTTGATCAAGCATTCGAAAGACATCAATCTGGCGAATAACGGCGGGCGCTCCGCCTTGCATTACGCGGTCCAGTACGAAGAGGATCCGGCGTCGGTTTCCGACCTGATCGCCGCGGGCGCCAAGCCGGACCAGAAGGACAAAAGCGGCGTATCCCCGCGCGATCTGGCCAAGTCGATGAACAAGGACAAGTTCCTTCAGGCCATGCCGTAATTTATCCGCGGTTCCAGAGCTCGACGCGGCGAATGGCGAAAAGTACCGGATGCATATTGGCCCGGAACAATACCGAAACCAGATTGCGCCCGTCTTTCAGCGTGATATCCGGCGGAATACGGTAAAAAGCCGCCGGGAAATTGACCACGTCCTGCCGCCGGAACCCGAATCCCTTGTCCGGGTAGGAGGGCTCGAAGGATTTGCGCTCAAGCAGCGTGCCGTTCAGGCGGATTTCCTCGATATCGGCTTCGCCCATGTTTTCCACCATGATCATCAGCTCGTTGAGCGGTTCGGGGAACGAGACTTCGATGGGGATCAGCGCGCCGCCGCCGTGGGCGGTGTTCAGCGGCAGGATTTTGTCGTCGCAGCGGTAAACGTAGTTGCCGGCCCACGGGTATTCGCCCCGGCTTTCGGCGGCGTACATCTTCGGGAGTTTGCTCATCAGGGCCCTGTCGCCGCATTCTTTGAGCACCTGATGAAACGGCTCGTGCACTTCGCCGTCGCCAAGCCAGTTGAAAAGGCTGATCGAGCTTGCCCCCTGTTCCAGCCAGTTCACGAAGAGGCCGCGGAAATACTCCATCGGCGCCCGGTGGTACCCCTCCGCGGTGTGATGCGAATCCATGCTCGGATAAATCTTGATTTTGTCGCCGCCAGGCAATTGTAGGAAACGCCGGATTTCGATGGCGGCGGCGCGGCCGCCCGGGATCAGGATGTCGATCAAGCCTTCCGCAATCCATTTCTCGACTTCGTAGCCGTCCACGTGGTTTCCGGCGATGGTCTCGCCCACGCGGGCCAGCAGCAGCTGCGGCCGTCCGGATGTGGTTTCGACTTCGTTCAACATCTTTCGCACCATGCGGATAAATTCCGTCACATGCTCGCGGTTTTCCCATTCATGTCCGGGCGGCAGGCACGGCGTATGACGGGCGAAATCCAGCTGCAGACCGTCCAGTTCATAATTGGTCACGATCTCGCGCAGGAATTTCAGCTTATGCTGCCGCAGTTCGGCATTTGCCAGGTTCCACAGGCCCTGCGGCCACCAGCATTCGATAAGCCAGTCCGGATGCTCCTTTTTCAGATAGTTTTCCCGTCCCGGGTCGGCGTGCGGCGCACGGAAACCATCAGCGCCGAGCGGGTGGTACAGATCCACTTCCGAGATCCGGTGGTTCCAGAACACGTCCATATTGCGCTCTTTGCAGGCCTTTACGCAATGCTCCAGCCAGTCGACGCCCTGATCGCGCCAGTACTCCACCCGGGGATAATCGCGCAGCGGCAAGCTTCCTTTCAGGTAAACCCGGTACGCCTCGGATTCCAGCCCTATATCCCAGGCAACAGCATCGACCATGCTGCCCTCCCACGGGTCAAAACGGTGCTTGATCCAGTCCCCGATGGGCATATCCACCGGTAAACCTAACGGCATATTGGCATCTTCCTGCAGTATCAGGCGTCTTTTGCGGTTGAGAAAATCATTGTGGTTCATATCCGAATCCTTTTCGTTGATTTTTGCTTGAACAATATTATAGTATGAAAAGGTCGTTTTCGAAATAGCCGGAAAAGGAAATAAAATATCCAATATGATAAAAGCGTATGAAATCAATTATATCCATGCTCTGGATTTCGCGAACCGGAATCTGAAGGCGCTTTCCGACTTCGGGATGTTCGGGGCCGGGATCGCTTCACTGCAGGGGCCGGTGAATTTTGAGAGCGTTCCGCTGCCGGACCGGAACTTCTCCATCCTCTGGTTCATTTTGCATGGTCGCATAACCCTGGAATGCGGCGGACGGAAAATCGAGGCCGGGCCGGGTTCGCTGGTCCTGCGCTGCCCCCATGAAAAATACCGGACCGCTTTCCTGGATTCATCGTTCGACCATGTTTATTTTCACATCCAGCATCCGTACACGGACACCATGCAGTGCCGCCCGGCCGTTCACCTGCACGAAATCCATACGCTGACGAATATGCTGTATTACGAGGACGTCGAAAAAAAGCCGGGGCACGAGAGCAATCTCACCCATCTCTCGCTGCCGCTTCTGAATCTGCTGCAGCGGAATCTCGAGGAAAACAGCAACCACCGGATCGAGCCGGTTTTCCGGATTCTGGAGCAGCACCCGAAGCAGATCTGGACGACTGCGAAACTGGCCGCGCGGCTGCATATTTCGTCGTCGCTGCTGTATAAGCTCTGCCGTCAATACTACGGCAAATCGCCGTCCGAAATCATCCAGTCGGTCAAAATGCGGCACGTCAATAGCCTGCTGCTTTCGACCGATGAAAGTCTGGATTCCATCGCCGAACAGCTTGGATACTCCTCCGCCTTCGCCCTGTCGAAAATCTACCACAAATACTACGGCAAGCGCCCCGGCGGCGCCCGCCGCGAGCTCCAATCAGGCAAGTAGCGTCCGGTTATTTATAGGCGAGCAGGTTGTTGAAAAGCATGCAGACCGTGTCCGGCTTGCCGTTGCCGAAAAGGACTCCGCCGCCGGCCAGGCCGAGGTCGCTGCCGGTGACCACCAGCAAGCCGCCTTTGCCGTATGGACGTACCAGCAGGTAGGGAAATACGTTGCCGTCTTTCGTTTTCAGGCTGGCGAGGGTCTTCCAGTGCTCGGGATTTTTGGCGCGGTAGCCCCACGGCGGGCAGAGGGCGTTTTCGAGCAGCGGACGCAGGTTATCCGGCTTGGTGCTCCAGTCGCCGGGGGCGATTTCCACGGTTTTCCGCAGCGGATCGGTTTTCCAGGAGGAGCCTTCCACGGCGAGGGAGGGATCAGCGAGGTATATCTCCAGCGGGAAATACTCGTAGGTGCTGAAAATCACGACTTTGCCGGCATCCAGGAATTCCTTGCAGATTTTTTGGAAATTCATCTCTTTGGGCATGCCGAACTGCGGCAGGCGCACCATCAGGATATCGTATTTGCTGAAGTCTTTCGGCAGCCGGGCGGGATCGCAGATGAATTCACCGTTCCAGCCGTCGCGCAGCATGGCATCCTGCAGTGAGCGGGCGGCGGTGACGATTTTGGCATTGGGGACCAGCGCCAGCAAGTGCTTGTCCGTCTTGGTTTTGGCGTTGAAATACAGCGTGGCGAATGAGTTGGGATCGTGATAGGAGGCGTCGGGATAGCCGCTGTTGGCGAAGTCGCCGCGCCCGTTGCCGATGGAGCGCTTGACGGAAAAGCGCCAGCTTTCCCCGGCGGCGGGGACCGGTTCATTGGCGGCGAACGGAATCCGCAGTTCCACGGTCCAGCGGTCCGTGCCAATTTGGGATGATACCTTGATTTCCGGGTTCCACGTCAGGTCGGCACCGCCGGGACCGTAGGCGGCGGCGTCATACAGCACGCCCTTCGGGTTGACGGAGATGTGTTTGTAAATGCCGTGGCGGTTGGCGGGGTTGCTGATAAAGAGTTCGATGGAATCGTCCAGCCAGACGTTTTCGTCGCGTTTCACGGCGGCGGCGCGCAGCTTGGCGATATCCGGATCGTGGCAGACGGCCCTGACATTCAAATATTGATTATCCCATGACAGATAAACTTCGGTCGGCGGAAATTTCCCATTGTCGCGACCCTTGAAATCCGGCAGTCGGATCGCGTTGGCAAACGGATTTGCGGTGTCGGCGGCGCGTGGTACATTGACGATATTTCCGGCTTGGACACTGCTCCAGTACGCCTGCTGCCACTGCAGGATCGTGGTCTGGAAAAATTCGAAATTCGCCCGTTCTTTGCTGCCGGACGAGAGCTTCGCCATCCCGTCCTTGAACAACTTGTCGAGTTCGGCGATGATTTCCGGATTCAGCAATTTTTCGGCCGTACCGAAGGGGGCGTTGTGATAATTGCTGATGTGGCTGTCGGTATTGTCCCAGCGCTGCGCCAGTATCTGCTGCACCCGTTCGGCTTCGGCAGCGGCCCCGTCGTAAACGCCGCGGTTCCAGTCGGTGATCAGGGTATTCGCGTCGGCGTCGGCATCCCACAGCAGCCGGGCATAAAGATAGATATTGACGGCGTTCTGGCGGCTCAGCTTGCGGGCCTCGTTTTTCGGCGGAAAATCCTGCCAGACTTCGGTGATGACGGACTTTATGCCGAGCTGGCGGAACTCCCGGATTCCTTCCGTAATCACGCTCGGGAACGGAATATAAACGCTGTTCACGGTGGCGAAAATATCGAATTCGTAGCCGTAAATCCCCAACGGCGTGCCGTGTTCTTTCCATTTGGCGATTCGCGCGAGGGATTTCTGGTTCAGCGGACAGTCGGATTTCAGCTTATGCATGTAGCAGCGGTCGTGCTGGCAATATTCGATGAATTCGGAAAAAGAAAGATCGGTTTTCGGCACTTCCAGATACGACTGATACGCGATGGTCGAGAACTTCAATTTCGGAAATTTTGTGGCAATCTGCTCACAGACGCGTTTATAAAAATTGAACCAGGTCGTCGAGCGGTCCTCTTTGATACAGCCTGCACAGTTGCAGTAATCCATATTGTCCGCCGGGAAAATACTCAGAATTTCCAGCTCCGGATTGTTGCTTACCCAGTTGAGAATTTTTTCCACGATCAGCTTTTCGGCCTTCGGGTTGGTCAGGCAGATCTGGCGCTCGTGGCGCACACCGTTCAGCTCGGCAAAACATTCCGGATCGGTGGTCAGCAGCTCTTTCGGCAGAGTAACATTGTGGTCGGAAAACATGATATGCATGCCTTTTTTCGAGCGCTCCGCCATCAGTTCCGGCTTGCCCGGGCTGCTGCGCATGATATTGAGAAAATTGCGGGTCATCCAGGTTTCGTACACCGGGTCGACGTGCCGGTAGCACAGATGCAGCCCGCGATACTGGAATGACGGTGTATGGTTGTAAGCGAGCTGCGGCAAGTCATAACTTTGACGCGGCGGCATGATTTCGCCATCATCGCCCGGCGTCAACCAGCGGACTCCAAGCTGGTTCTGCAGAAACGAATACACAGCGTACAACGCACCGCGGGGTGTGTTTCCGGCCAGATACAAATTGCCGTCGAGCGTATAAACCGCGACGTTTTCCACTGCGCCATCTTTCAGTTTGAGCCGGTCTCTGGCTGCCGCCACCGGGCGGTAACTGAGATCGCCGACGATGATATTCGCCGAACCGGAGGGTGCCGACGTTTCAGTGGTCGCAAACTCCGCGCCGGAAATCTTTTTCAAGGCGGCGGACAATTCTGTGGCGGCATATTTGACCGTGGACGAAGCGTTCGGGTCGATGCTGATCCGCCAGGCAGTTTTTCCCCCGGCGAAGAACTCCCCGGCGGATAAATTCAGGGCGACCAACAGCGGCAGAAACAATAAGATTTTTTTCATTCGTAATTCCTCATTTGTAATTCGTCATTAAATTCCGTCCAGATTGGTATCCCAAGGCAGCAGCGCGGCCGCGATACTGGATACACGCTGAGCTTTGTCCGGCAGGACGTGGCCGGAAACGTATAAGATATTGGTATCGCCATATTTGACAATATTTGCCGGATTGTTGTGCCGTCCGATCATCTGGTTGATTTCCCCGTAAAAGCCGCCGATACGGGTATCGGCATCGCCGGTCTTGCGGAATTCCGATAGCAGCATCAGCGAGGACGGTTTTTTCAAGGTGGTAATTTTCTTCGGAGTTCTTCCCAAAGCCCACCAGTTCATGGAATCGAATAAAGTGAAGTTGTATCCGTAGGAAACATGAGCGCCCCAGGTAACGGTACCTTCCGGGGCAATTTTCAAGTGTGCCGGACACCAGAAAATCTTATTGAACTCCCGGTCGGTCTTCGTATTTTCACCATTGCCGCCAAGGTATGGGCGAAGATAGAAGTTATAGCTGGTATTCAAGGTGACGCCATCAACCGGCGGACTCCAGTTCGGCGGTAAATAATCCTCATAGTCATTGGAATACAGCTGCATGCCGGTACCGATCTGCTTGAGATTGGAAGTACAGCCGCTCGTAAAAGCCCTCTCACGAGCCTTGTTCAGCGCCGGCAGCAGCATAGCTGCAAGGATCGCTATGATCGCGATAACGACCAGGAGTTCTATAAGTGTAAAAAATTTTCTCATGTCTCGATTCCTTTTCCAGTTTATTTATGGTTTGGTATGCATGATTCACGAATGATCAGGCGGGGACGTATTTTTATGCTTTTCATCTCCGAATTGGGTTGTTCCATGCGAAGAAGCAGTTGCTCGACCATGGCCGTGGCAATTCCCTCCAGGTTGATGTCAAAAGTCGTCAGGGACGGACGGTAAAAATCAGCAATCTGAATATTGTCACAGGAAATCATCGAGATATCTTCGGGAATTCTCAAGCCCGCCTGTGCAGCGAATTTGATGGCCTGTATCGCCACCGAATCGCTTTGTGCGAAAACCACGGTAGGGCGGTCTTTGCCGCATTGTTTCAGCAGCAATTCCATGGCGTTGATTTCCGGTGAAGTCAGGTGAGAGAGGAAACTCCACTTCGGATTAAGCTCTACGCCGAATTCCGGCGCCTGCTGCTTCAGATAGACATACCGCGGGTCATCGTGTATGCCGATAAATCCGATCTTCCGGTGCCCGAGTCCGGTCAGGTATTCCAGCACTTCACGCGTCAGGTACTCGAAATCCGGTTCGACGCTGTCATAAAGATTATTGTCCTGCCCAAAGACGACCGTTGGAATATTTTCATCCCGGAATTGTGGTGAAATATCCCAGCTCAGGATGCCGTCCACATTGCGCTCGAATATGGCTTTGATCGCTTCCTCGGCCGCCGAAAGCGAGTCGCTGCCGCCCCAGAATGAAAACAGACTGTGATAGCCGAGTTTTTTGATCAGCCGCTGCAGGTGCAGCACCATTTCATCATAAAAACTGCAGCTGGCAATCGGCATGGTCACGCCGATGGTGAAACCGCGCCGCGAACTCAGGCTTTTTGCCGCGTGGCTCGGGCGGTAATTCAGCTCTTTGGCGATCTGTTTGACCCGCTCAGCCTTTTCCGCCGAAACCCGGCTGTTGCCGGTCTTGTGCAGCACCGACGAAACCGCCTGAAATGATACCCCGCTCAACTCCGCTATGTCTTTAATCGTAACTCTTTTCTGCATTTCCCGCATTCCGGATTTTATCATTAAAACCGAACGTTCTATCAAATTGGCCAAAATTATGTTAACCGAACGTTCTATCAAGATTATTATATTGCCAAAACCGCAAATGTCAATAGGCGGAAAGATAAAAAAATTAAAACTCATCAAAAGGCTGGTAACCCGCCAGTGAAGATGGGTTGCCTTTCCCAAAAAATAAATGAATTTCCATAGGCGGCCATCCGGTGGCTGCCTATGATTTTCCGTGGTCAGAAAAAAGTTATTTATAGAGACTGCGGGCTACTTCGAGGACTTTGTCGATTTCTTTGTCGCTGCCGATGCTGATGCGGACGTATTTGCCGGTGATTTCGCCGGGGAAATAACGCACGATCACGGCATTTTCGCGCAGTGTGTCGAAGAAACGCCTGCCGTCACCATCCGGCGGCATGGCAAAGAGAAAATTCGCCTGCGACGGCACATACTTGAAACCGAGCTTGCCGAGTTCCTGTTCCAGCCGCGCGCGGGTGGTCAGGATGGCGCCGCGGGTTTTCGCCAGATACGCCTGGTCGCTCAGTGCGGCACGGACGATATACTGGGTGAGCATGTCGACGTTGTACGAGTCCTTGATCTTCATCATGCCGCCGATCAGTTCCTTGCTGGCTACGGCATAGCCGAAACGGATCCCGGCCAGCGAATAGCTCTTGGACATGGTCCGGCTGACGATCAGATTGTCGTATTCGTGGACCAGCGCCATGCAGTTGTCGTCGGAGAAATCGGCATAGGCTTCATCCATCAGCACCACGCCGTCGAAACCCTCGATGATTCTGCGCATTTGCGCCATCGGGAAGGCATTGCCGGTGGGGGCGTTCGGCCGCGCAATAATCAGCAGATTCGCCTGCGCCGCTTGCTTCAGTACATCGTCAGGAATGCCGAAATCGGCGGTCAGGTTGATCCGAATGACCGGGGCCTCCTGCATCTGCGCGAGCACCGGATACAGCGAGTACGACGGATTGAAACAAGCCAGCGGCAGATCCGGTGCGCAGAAACAGCGCATGGCGATATTCAGGATATCGTCCGAACCGTTGCCGGCGATGACCATATTCAGCTCGACATTGTTGAGTTTGGCGATGGTTTCGCGGGCGATATCGGCCAGCGGCTGGGGGTATAGACGCAGACGCTCCGTGGCGAAATCCCGGATCGCGTCGAACACGCCGGGGGCGGGCGGATACGGATTTTCGTTGGTATTGATTTTGATCAAATTATCGATTTTGGGTTGTTCGCCGGGCACGTAACCGGCCATGGCGTCAACCGCGGGGCGGAAATATGATTTTTTCATGATTCGAATCCTCTGATTTCGCCGCTGCGGCCGTGGGCGTCGAGCCCTTCCATTTCGGCGAACGCCTTGACCAGCGCGATTTCGGGCTGGACGGCTTCTTTGGTATAATTGAGTGTGCTCATACGGCGGAAAAATCCTTCCACCGTCAGCCCTGAGAAATAACGTCCGCTACCGGCGGTCGGCAGCACGTGGCTCGGGCCGGCGCAGAAATCGCCGATCGGTTCGGGGGTCCATTCGCCGATAAAAATAGCGCCGGCGGCCCGGATTTTTTTCGCGGTACTTTCCGCATCGCGGCACATGATTTCCAAGTGCTCGGAGGCGTAACGGCTCGCGACATCGGCCGCTTCGTCCAGATCCTTGACCAGGATGAAGTAAACGCCGTTGTCCAGCACTTTGTCCACGGTGGCGCTGCGGCTGAGCTGCTGCTTCTGGATGTCGAGTTCGACCTGGACTTTTTCGATCAGCGTGGCATCGGTGGTGACCAGTACGGCCTGTTCGAGGCCGCTGCCGTGTTCGGCCTGCGACAACATGTCGGCGGCGATGAATTCCGGCCGTGCGGAATCATCGGCCACGATCATGATTTCGGATGGTCCTGCCACCATGTCGAGTGCGACCTGCCCGTAAACCTGCTTCTTGGCGGCAGTCACCCAGGCGTTGCCGGGGCCGACGATTTTATCGACTTTGCGCACCGTGCCGGTGCCGTAAGCCAGCGCGCCGATGGCGTAAACGCCGCCCAGGCGGTAAATTTCAGTAACTCCGGCGGCCTTCATGGCGAAAAGCACGGCGGGATGGATTTTGCCCTCGGAATTGGCGGGGGTCACGGCCACGATTTCGGAAACCCCGGCCGCCCCGGCGATTCCCGCCGTGTGAATGACCGTGGAGACCAGCGGCGCGGTGCCGCCCGGCACATAAACGCCCACGCGCTCCATCGGCACGAAACGCTCGCCGAGCGTCACGCCCGGCCGTGGCGAATACGTCCAATCTTTCGGGATGCGCTGTTTGGCGAACGACACCACATTGGCCAGCGCCGTGGTGATGGCGCGTTTCCATTCGTCGCTGATCTGAGCGGCGGCGGCTTCGATTTCGGCGTCGCTGACCTTGAACTGGGCCGGGGTCAGTTTGACGCGGTCGAACTTCTCCGCGAACTTAACCAGCGCGGCATCGCCGTCGCGCTCGACCTCGGAGAGGATATCGCGCACGGCGGCATCGACTTCCGGCGGCGTGGCCGGACGATTGAAAATCTTCGCCAGTTCCGTTTCGAAACCGGGTCGGGTGCAATCGATAATCTGCATAACATATTTCCTTCAATTATTTATCCGGTAAATATATCACAAATCGCCGATATTACCAATTTATACCAATTCGTTTTTGAACATAGATGACGTTATATTTCTCCGCAAAGGATGCATCCCTGGCTTCTGAATCCTGCCGCCCTGGTTTTAATTTATACTTTTTTTCGGGAATTATTCTGGAATTTTTTTGTAAACCGTGGTACTGTATAAAATATTTTGATCCAAATCCGCAGGAGAATAATGTACTAATGATAAATAACGATGGAGCACTTTGCAACTGCCGGAAAAGTGAAGACATTGTCGATCAACTCCTTGAAACGGTGAATGAGGAAATGGATTTCGGCCCCGCAGTCGGAAAAATGCTGCGTGTGATTGGCGAAAGCACCGCGGCGGACCGCTGCTATGTGTGCAAATACCTCGACGAAAAATTCTCCGGGATTGAAAAAACATTTGAGTGGTGTGATCCGGCGATGCCCTTTACCGATTTGCCGGATTTGGAGATGTCTGACTTTGCCGGTTACCATGATACGCTGCTTAAGCACGAGACGGTGTTCCAGCCCACGCGGATTATCTTTGGGGTTTGGACCGCCCGCGGATTGTACGGCTTCGTCGGCATTGATTATGGATGGAAGCGGAAAGAATTCCCGCATTCGGTGATTCATGCCACCAAATCCTTTACCCAACTTTTCCGGCTGACTTACGAACGTACACGGCAGCACGAAAAACTGTTGGAGAGTACGTCGCTGCAAACACAGATCATGGACAATATTTCCGTTCCGATTCTGCTGGTCGACCTGGATTACCGCGTCATGGCCGCCAATCCCACTAAGAAAGTCAACGTCAGCATGCCGCTGGACAAATTACTCGGCACCCACTGTTACGATAACGTTTGCAAATTCGGTGCTCCGCCGGAGTTCTGCGCCGTCCAGGAAACGATGCGGACCCAGCAGCCGAGCAAGAAGGAATTCGAGTTCGGCGGTAAACATTTGATCAACACTTCTCAGCCGATTTTTGACCGCAACGGCAAAATGCAGTACGTGTTGAGCATCGATCTCGACGTTACCGAAGTCACCCGCCAGAAGGAAGAGCTGAAAGTGGCCATGGAGCAGGCGCAGGCCGCCAACTATGCCAAAAGCAACTTCCTGGCGACCGTCAGCCATGAGCTCCGCACTCCGTTGAACGTGGTGATCGGCTTCTCCGAACTGTTGCGCAACGGCGGCGTTGACGAGAAAAAGCAGCAGGAATACCTGGATTCGATCAGTTTCGCCGGCAACGCCTTGCTCGGTTTGATCAATGACGTCCTCGATATCTCCAGTCTCGAGGCCGATACGACGCAGATCACGCCGTCCCGAAACGACGTCGCCGAACTGATTCAGCAGACCACCGCCATATTCATGACCAAGGCCACGGAGAAGAAAATCGAGATTTCCACTTCCACCGGCGGCATCGGCCCGTATATGTTGCACGTGGATAACCTGCGGCTGCGTCAGATCCTGCTCAATCTGGTGGGCAATGCCATCAAATTCACCTCAAAAGGACGGGTTACCGTCGAGGCCTCATTTACGCCGGATGACGGTGAGTATGGGACGCTCGTCATTCGCGTTTCCGACACCGGTATCGGTATCGCACCGGAGAATCAGGAGCGCATTTTCGAGCCGTTTGTCCACGACTCGATTATTCGCGGCAAATGGATGTACGAAGGATCCGGACTCGGACTGACCATCACCCGGAAACTGCTGGACAAAATGGGCGGCGATATCCACCTCGACAGTATGCCCGGTCAGGGCAGTACCTTTACCATCCGGTTCAACCAGGTCAAATACGAAGCCGCTCCGGAAAGTCCTCCGGCCAGTCGACAGCAAGTCCTTCTCGGCACCGATATCAATCTCCTGAGGGACCGCAAGCTCCGGGTGTTGCTGGTCGACGATATCGCACTCAATTTGAAAGTCCTGGCCGCCATGCTGAAATTATTGGATGTGGAAAGCGAACGGGTGGATTCCGGGAGGGCTGCCATGGAAAAACTGCATCAGGACCGTGATTTCGATATGATCCTGACAGACTTGTGGATGCCGGGAATGAGTGGCGCCGAATTTTCTCAAGCTCTTAAAGATAAAGGATTTGCCGATATCCCCATTGTGGCGGTCACCGCCGATACTCAGATTTCACAAGAGGATCGGCAATTATTTGCCGACATCCTCTATAAACCGATTACCGTGGACTCACTCCGCCAGATGTTCAGGACCGCCATGCCGAGCTGAAAACTCAATCCGGGAATGCATGAGTTACCCACGCCTTGCTGATATGTTTGCAGTGACGCCAGTTCCCGCGCTCTTTTTCGAAAACATAAATTTCCCTGATGCCCGTATTGGGCCCCCTGTCACATGTCGCTTCGACTTCCAATGTCCATCCGAGCACAGGGAATTCAAATGGTTTGATGGCGATAAGCCGAACCTTATTCTTGAACAAATAATCCCATGAATAATCAAGATTGTCTTCCGCCACACCGGATTCATCACGCAAACCACGTTCAAATTTCAACTCCGGCTTCTGAATCCACTTGATGATGAAATCATAATCCGGTTCATTTATCAACCGGTAAATTTCTACATTATTACCGTGTTTAAGAATATCGCTGTAAATGTACAGCCGGATATCGAGTTCGGATTTTAACCCGGTCCCTTTAAACACCTCCGAAGCCATGGTTTCGGGGTACGCTTCCTGCCGGTGGCTGCATCCTACGATCAAAAACGCAACAAAAACCGTCGCTAATAATCTGTGCATCAACATATCGTAATCTCCTGTTTTACCAGTTGGAGCGGTCGTAGTTGCGGTAGCTGATGGCTTCGTAGAGGTGGTTTTCGCCGATTTCGGGAGAATTTGCCAAGTCGGCGATGGTGCGGGCTACTTTCAGAATACGGTCATAGGCGCGGGGGCTGAGGTCGAAGCGTTGGATGGCATGGCGTAACAAAACTTCGCTTTTTTGGCCGATCTGACAGAACTGGCGCAGCTCGCGCGGGGCCATGTGAGCGTTGCAGTAGATTCCGGCACCTTTGAAGCGCTCGGCTTGAATCTGACGGGCGGCGATGACGCGTTCGCGGATGACCGCGCTCGATTCGCCGGTCGGGGCCTTGATCAGCTCGTCTTCACTGAGGCGCGAGACTTCCACGTGCAAATCGATACGGTCGAGCAACGGGCCGGAGATTTTGCCCCGGTACTTGCGAACCTCATTCGGTTTACAACGGCAGCCATGCGCTCCGACCATGCCGCAGGGACAGGGATTCATGGCGGCGACCATCAGGAACTTGGCAGGAAACGTACAGTTGCCATTGGCGCGTGAGATTGAGACTATTCCAGTTTCGAGCGGCTGGCGTAGGACCTCTAAGACATTGCGCTTGAATTCGGGCAGTTCATCAAGAAACAGCACACCGTTATGAGCGCGGCTGATGGTGCCGGGCGCGGGATTCTTGCCGCCGCCGATCAATCCGACATCGCTGGCGGTATGATGCGGTGCGACGAACGGACGCCGGTTCACCAATGGTTGGCCGGGTTCCAGTAATCCGAGCACGCTGTGAATGCGGCTGGTCTCTAGAGTTTCCTCCAATGTCATCAGGGGAAGAATACCCGGTAAACAGGTGGAAATTAACGACTTGCCCGTCCCGGGGGGACCCGGTTTCTTAAGTATACGTTGCCGCCTCATTCTATTATACCCCTGTTTCTACAGAAAAAAAGCTCGAAAACAAAAAAAGTCAAAAAAAATCAAAAATTCGTCATATCGCAATTTTTTTCTCGAGGCCCCCTACGAGGGCACATTTCGACCACACCAAATTCGATAAATGATAATACACCCAAATCAGAAAGTTTTCAAAGGTTGGACTAAAAAATAATTCCCAGAGGAAGAAAAAATAAATCTCGAAAGTCGGACAGGTTTATCTAGCCCTGATAATTTTAAAAAGCCGGAATCATTATTTCCAGTGGATTATTTTCAGCAGAGAGCCCATGAAGTCGTACAGTTGGTGTACAGCCCATATGAATCCGATCAGGCTTATTGCGGGGCGGGGTATTACGGACGTATGAAGCTCCATATACTCGAAGTAATTTGCACCTATACAACTTTAATGGAAATCCGAAGAAAGCAAGGTATATTAGCAAAAGTGTAAAATGTGCAATTTATTATACCCATGAGGAATAAGTCATGATGGAAAAGGAAGAAACGTCAAGCAATATCTCTGTTTCGGAAGAAGATCAAGATATTTTGATGAATCAAGTCTATCGTTTTCTCCAAAGAATAGGACAAGAAGATTTTGATCTTATAATGGCTGCCCCTGGTCAATATAATCGGCGTGATTTTTCTTACCGCGAGAAACTCAATATACCAAATACCAAAAACTCTATTACCATAGACCCTTTATACGCTGGAGCTATACGCGCATTTATAGATTTTCACTATTGTACCGAAAATGAAATCGAGTTACCTGAAGATATAATCCCTGTATGTCCAACAAAAAATGAAAGGCTCTATTATTACGCAATGATGAGTTTTTATAGAGCATTCGCAGTCAAATATCTAAAAGAAAATCCCGAACTAGAAACCAGATGTAATTTATTTAATAAGAAAAAGGATCCGATACGCGCGAAGGCACAAAGAGAGGCTCATATTAGAAAGCGAGAATTATTAGCGGCGGGAAAAACCTCAACAGCAGCCAACGCTATAGTCCAAAAGGAACTAGAGGACAATCCCGAATACAAGGGGCGATTTGAGAATTGGACCAAAGATAATTGGCGCAAATTTCTTCATATAACAAAAACGAAATCCGAAAGCTAAAGCAAGCAGCTTTCTTCTCTTCGTGAATGATCGATATTTCACGTTATCGAACTATTCGAAAAATAGCGAAACCGTGAAAAATCGAATGCCACGATTATCTTGAAAATAAACGACTTACGCATATTGACGTATAAGAATTTCCGGTTATAATTATTACCAAGATCCAAGAATAATTAATAACAAAAGGAAATTTAATTATGTCGAGCATTGAGCAGCGGTATATTCAGGCGTTGAAAGATATTCCTCCTCCGGGTAGCGGTTGTCATCCGAAATTGTTAGGAGTCGCAAGCCTCGGAATTATGACCGGTCGCGGTGATTTCACGATCCTGAACGAAATCCGGGCGCACATACCGGCTGGAGCACGTGAAGTCACTGATGATGAGATTCAGGACGCTATAGACCGGGCACATCAAGATACCACCCCTCTAACTGCAAGCTCAGAGCCTATATTCATTCCGCCCAAAACACCACCGGATCGTTTTAGTGCGATTGCGAACGTCTTGAAAGCTCCAGAATACGCCAAGGCTTTCCAAGCGCATATGATTGATCTTGGAGGCGGAGAGCTTGACCCGGAGGGTTCAGACGTATACGAGAAAAGCCCGATACGTTTTAAGGAATTCAGAGAACGCTTGCTGTTTGCGGCAGATATATTGACTCTGCTGGAAAACCTTTATCGCCCTGATGATGTTCTGTTCATCGGGAATTATTATGACGTCAAACAAAGTAGTGTTAAAACTGTTAGTGAATGGTTGGCGCTTTTTCAGGAAATATTTAAGGAACGCGCCAATTTGCAATTGCTTCTCAAGGATATTACTGAAAAATACCCTCATATTATTCCTAATCCGCTTACGGGAGAGCCAGGAACCGTTAAGGGTAGCGATAAGCAGACTTTACGGGGGGATAATTGTGTAAAATCCTATCGCTATATCGTAGCGGAATTTGATGACCTCCCGATGCCGAAGCAAGGTGCCGTACTGCGTGGGCTCTGCTCGATAGATTGGAAAATCGCCGCTCTGATTCATTCAGGGGGTAAGTCATGCCATGCCTGGCTTATAGTCGATAGAGAAATCACCAATGCCGATGAGTGGGCATTTCACGTAAAAGGACGTCTTTTCCCCATGCTGGCAGCGCTTGGGGTGGATAGAGCCTGTTCCAATCCATCACGGCTTTCCAGACTGCCAGGAGCCTATAGAACTGATAAAAGTAATTGGCAAAGGTTACTTTACCTTGCCCCAAAAGGAGGAATCATATGAGTGCAACTGAGAATTTATTGAGCGAGGCGGAAAAAATAGTTGCCCGTCTGATGCCGCTCAATTCGGGTGACGAAAATAAAACTGATCTGCGTGCTATTTCCAGTCCTGAAAATGGACGCAAGGGCGGCAGGAAACATGTCCCGGTGGACAAATGGGCTCAGCGTTTTGTAGAAGAACGTTACAAGTCTGGAAATTTATATACCTTACGTTTCTTTGCCGGACAATGGTATGAGTTTCGAGGCGATTACTGGCATGAACTTAATCGGAAAGATTTGGAGAATGACTTGACTGGCTTCTTACAGGTTAATGGTTATGCGGAAAAAGAACGTCTTTCAACTAATTTAGTGAACGATATTACCCTGAATATAAGATCATCCGAACTATGTAGTTTACGTTCGAGCCATTTTCAAAATCCCTGCTTTTTACCTAGCGGAGAAAGTGCAACTGGATGGCTTCCGATGAAAAATATGGTTATCAATATAGAGGAGGCAGCACGCGCTGTTGGTTCCGGAGCAGAATTACCGGCATCAGCCCGGCGTGATCATTCCCCAGCATTATTCGCAACATACGGACTTGATTATGATTTCGACCTCACGGCAACCTGTCCCGGTTGGGAAACGTATCTTGAGGAGGTTCAACCGGAAGCTAAAAACCGGGAATGTCTTCAGATGATGGCAGGGCTTGCATTAGTACCTGATTGCCGTTACAATGTGTGCTTTTTTTTATATGGTCCCGCTGGAACCGGCAAAAGCGTATTTGTGAATATTCTGACCGCCCTTGTAGGAAAAGATAACTGTTGTAATATTCCTCTGTCACGACTGGCCAATCGTTTCGGGCTGGCTCCGTTGACCGAAAAACTGCTGAATATTGTAGGAGAACTGCCGCAAATGCCGGAGAGTGGCCGTAGTGCTGATGTTGAGGGCTTTCTCAAGTCGATAACTAGTGGTGATGAAATACCGGTTGAGCGCAAAGGCGAAGACGGTTGGAAAGCAAGGGCAATCGCCAGAATGGTATTTGCGACTAATGTAATGCCAATGTTTACCGACCGAAGCGCCGGTGTATGGGATCGACTCCGGATCATTCCATTCAATCAGATTTTTCGAGGGACAGCAAAGCAAAATCCCAATTTAAGTGATGATTTACTGTCCGAGCTTCCCGGCATATTCAACTGGGCCTTGCAGGGACTGGCAAAGCTTCGAACACTAAAGACGTTTCCTGAATGTCGGGATGGAGAGACATTAAAGAAAGAGCATCGGAACGGCTGCGATCATGAACGTGAATTTTTAGATGAGTTCACGGAAGTATCCACCGGTGATTACGTCGGCACTGACCAGCTCTACAAATGGTATAAGGAGTGGACGAGAGATAATGGTTATCATTCAGTGGGAGCCGCAAACTTCAAGCGCGCGGTTAAAAACATATATCCAAAATCATTTGAGACACGAACTGATACGCCTAAAGGAAGAATCAACACATTCCAGAATATCCGATTAACAAGAGAGTATTTATACCAAGAAAGCCCGGCTCGCCCGGCTTCTTATTTCCCTTAATAAAAACCTAATTCAGGCCTAATCATAGACCTAATTCATTAGGTTCCCTTGAGGGTGACTGGGATGACCGGGCGAGCCGGTTTCTTAACTTATCTCCGGAGAGAGAGCCCTCCAGTGTGAGGGGGGCCGGATTTCGATTCTACGGTATAGCGTGATCCCATGAGAGAGAGGGACGGGATTATTAATCGAGAGTATACGGTCCCTAAAACGTCCCTCTCGTATCGCTTGCTCTTGGGCTACCGGGTTTATTGGATAAGCCATGAAACCACTGGAGAGGGACGCTTCTCGGGAGTTAAGATGGGTGGGGGACTGGACGGTCATTCTTCCCACGGGAAGTCTTCTTCGGTTTGGGATTCAGTGGCTATAAACGGATCACTGAATGAAATTCCATTCCCGAGATACCAGCCCATGTTCAGGAGCTCTGTAAATTCCAACAGGTAAGCCAAGTTTAAATCGGTGTCATTTTCATATGCCCCTGATGGCAATAGGTTGCATGAATCATTACAGCTCCGTAGATATTCCAGTTCATGACGAATTCTATCCGGGTATTTCGTAATCTCGTCATCTGCCATGACCATTTCTTGAGGGTATGTGCGGATATAAAAGAGTTCGTCCCATTCTTCAGACTCAAAAACACGTGGCATATTCGATTCATATAGATCGCCTCTCCAGTTATCGTTTATCGGAACCGCCAGGAATGCCTCCTTCGATTTCGGCTCAAAATAACCCTGCGCCAAAATTACTTTTGCCGAGGTTCTTTCTTCTATCAGGTTAATCAGGTTTTTCTGTGCTTCCGTCAGATTTAAACAAAAAATCGAAATATAGGACATCCTTATCTCCTGCGGGGACGTGTTTGCTTGCGGCCGTTTTTTGGGATACCCCATTCTTCCAATATCTCATCGGTAAGCCAGCCGTAAATATCGAAATCGCGATCCGGACCCGGCGTGTATTTCACTCGTTCAACATGATACGGCTCCATTAGGGCGATGTATTCGTCTAGAAAGAACGTCTTGGCATAGGAATAGGCGCTTCGGTACCCGTCACATTTGGCTTTACTGGCTATATCCGGATCGCAACCGGCTTCCAGAAGACCGGTAACAGCCTCCAGGCATCTATAGCGGATTGCGATAATAAGCGGTAAACCCCGCTTCTCGGAGCTTTCGTTCAGCTCCCCTTGAGGAAGCGTGGAAATAACCTGCCTGATCATTTCCACGTCCCTTAAGAGGTAAGCTCTCTTTAATTTTTCCGGTTTGTCCATCTAGATAGCTAATCTTGAATAGTAGGTATTCCATTTGAACGATAATTTGTTTCTTTGGTTTTTACGGGAGCAGTCTGTGGTAACATTTTTGCGATTTCAGCACTTTTACAAACATAACCTGCCGTTTTTCCTGATTTGTTCTTAATATTGCCATCAGCTCCATGCTGAATTAAGAATTTGGCTACTTCTATTTCTTTACGATTAGGATGAAAGGTGTTTGCAATTTTATACAAAGGAGTATCTCCATTTTCATCTTGAATATTAACATTGGCCCCATGTTTTACTAACATTTTTACCATGTCGATATCACGAAATGAATCATGCAAGGGGGCATTGCCCTTTTTGTCTTGCGCATTCACATTGGTTCCATGTTTCAATAATATTTCCGCCACATCGACCTTTGCCCAGTGTAAAGGAGTCCGTCCATATATGTTCCGAGCATTCACATTAGCCCCATTCTGAATGAGTAATTCTGCTATTTCCGCCTTTGAAGCATTAAACAATGGAGAATTTCCATCTTTATCCAGTGCATTTACATTGACTCCCTTCTGGATTAAAAACTTAGCTACTTCGACGTTGTCTACCCTGTGTAGGCATATTTCCCCAGATTCATTTTTTAAGTCAATCAAGGCTCCGTTTTCAAGCAATATTTTTGCTATTTCTACCTTTGATACAGAAAACAACGGAGAATTTCCATCTTTATCCAGTGCATTTACATCGGCCCCACTTTTAATTAACAGCTCGGCAAACTCAATACTATGCCAAGAAAAATGCAAAGGAGTCCGCAATCCTGCTGATGTTGCATTTACTTTTGCGCCATGTTTGATCAAAACCTTGGCAACCTCTATATTTTCGCAAGTATGCAAAGGGGTATCATTTCCACGCCAACCTATAACGCTGTTTTCTAAATTGGTGGAAGCATTGACATCAGCGCCGAGTTCAATCAATAATTCCGCGACGTCCGCATTAGCACAACCATGTAGCGGTGTTCTTCTTTTTTCATCTTTATATTTCGGCAAGGCCCCTCTTTTAATCAGCAACAAGGCTTCCTCCCTGCTTTTTGCTGTTTCCAATGCCTTGGTCATAGCGATGATATGCAGGCCTATTACTTCCGTCAGTTTCGCATTGGCGGACAATTTTAGCAGCTCCATCGTATCCCTGCCGGCTTCATCTTTTGCCTGCAATAATGAAGCGCCATCTTTCAATGCTTCATCAACCAGAAACAAGTTGTTTTCCTTGATCCCTCTGATCAGCTTAGCATTAGTTACGGCATTATCTTTTTCCTTCTTGTCTATTCCTGATATTGGCGTTTCTGAAATCTGTTTTTGAGGGGGATTATCCGTGACGGCTATATTTTTTGTTGACTGCGAATCGGTAACATTAAAGAATACTGCCATCTCATGAAAAGCAGTCTTAAAATCTTGAATCAGGGGAATCTCCAATTGCCCATTCCCGAACTGAGGTCCCTTTATTCTGATATCAACAGGAGAGTCCTTGACGAAATACTCAATGTATTTATTTACAGGTATGGAGCTAATATTGCGATAAAATATAACACCATCAGCATCCAAAGTTTCTTGTTCAGTGGTAGGTATCGTCCAAGTGCGCCCGGAAGCAAATTTTATACTGAGTTGTTGCGGATATCCTTTATTACAAACGAAAATTATTTGACATTCTATTGTGTTGGATTTCCTTTGAATTCTTGGGCCAAATGTCAGAGACAGATCATGTTTTGAATAGATTGCATCAGAGGCACTCTGGCCCCAATAATGAACAGTTCCATCGTCATCCGCCTCCATAATGATGTTAGGTGGTGGACTTTTAAATAACGCTTCATGGAAAATTCCAGAAGATCGAAATAGTAAATTTTGAGGATAGGACTTGGTACTCACAACCCATATTCCCCATATTAGTATCAAAGTTATCAATATACCAACGACTAAAGATCGCTTTCTCCTTTGGGATTTTTTTCTGATTTGAGATTCAACTACACTTGATTTCGCAATTATTGACTGATTACATATCGGACATATTATAGCCCTTCCCATGTTCGTTTCGTCTGTTTGAAATATTTCTGCGCAGATAGGGCACTTACAGAATATTTGGGGAACTTCACTAATATTGTTTTTGCAATAACGACAGAACGTTGCTTCTTTCTTGATAATCTCATTGCACTCGGGACAGTTTTTTTCGTCAGAATTCAGTCTTGGAGAGCGAGAGAGGGAAATTGCCGGTTTTACAGCCGGATAGATTTCCGGCATGGATGGGGGAGCCTCTTCTTCTTCAATGTCAAATTGGCCGTTACATTTTGGACAGGTCACTTCCCTTTGCTCGATATCCAGTCTGAGTTTCTGATCACAGTAAGGGCAACGGACTTTAATTTTTCCTTGATCTTCCATTTATGTTCCTAATTTCTTGACGCTTCCAGTCATTAGTTTATGAGACGATTCGTAAAAATCACATATTTTTTAGCTACCCGATTTCAAGAGACTGCGGAACCACGGGACCACTGCATCCGTTTTATTTTCTGTGATTATGAATTCCTGACCAATGGAGGCTGATTGGAAATATGCGATTTCAGCGGGATTCTGGCAGTGATAGCCGTCTTTATTCTTGAAGCCGGGCTGGCGGCGCTCATCCTTGGCATTCGGTTTGGGAGTATGGCCGGTCATGTTGGCTTCCTGTTTTTTCAGGTCGAGCCACGGGAGTTTCGTATAGTCCCAGCAACTGAGGCGTTTTTTCTTATTGGGGAGGGTCAAGATCAAGGCGGGATTCAGCTTGAAAACACCATAGCCGGGGTAATCGGTCATACCGATCAGAGAAAGTTTTTCTCGGCCTATATATAGCGTATTATTCTCGCACTCGGTGTAAGGCTTGTGGCTGTGCGGATGCCAAGGATAGCGCTCTATATCCGTTCCGGATAGGATTTCGGCTATTTCCATATATCCCCAAATCGCATGAAATGGAGCGCCTGTGAACTGCCATGATTTATCTTTCAGGATTACTTGCCGGAAAGTGCCGAAAAAGAGGAAGATATCACCCGGCTTAACCCCATTACTAGCCAGATGGGTTTGCGGTCCTCTGCATTGCCCGAAAAGCGGTTTCCAGCTATCCGACAGGGATTGATGTAAGCCCTTTCGGATATCGGGGTCAAGGTGGCAGTATTTATGACGGTTATTTTTCAGTAATTCTTTCTGGTCTTTTGGGAGGTTCAGATGCTCGAATGCTGTTCCGGTATTCGTGCTCCCGTCACCCTGTTCCTGACTGCCTTTTGCGGTTATCTCCGGGATCGGCAATGACAGCATGGTTCCGTCCGGAAAAACCGGACTGGGCATACCGCCGTAGGTGGAATCGAAACCCTTTCTGCTCAAAATAAACTTCATGACGAACTCCTATTATAGAGGTTATTTCCCCAATACCATCGGGACAAAAAAAGACGTGCCCCGTTTCCCATGATTGTCCCTCGGCCTACCACAGCCTGCAGATGAGTCATGAGAGCAGGACACGTCTATATTCGCATATAAACATGCCTTCCGGTTCTCATCTGCTGGCGCTGGTAATGAAAGTGGTAGTTCAGGGACAACGCCGTGCGGTTGTTATGTTATTTTCGTTTCAGGTTAACTCGATCATCTCCTATATAAGTTAAACTTCAGTAACTTACAATGGAAAAAGGCTTCTGTCAACCCGGCCAACCGATCTCACGCTCACTTTTTTCCTGGCTTCTGGACGCTCCTTTCATGGTTATTTGGCAGACAATGCGCCCCATGACCGGAATTTCTTACACCGGAAAAGAAAAAAGAAGAAGATTTTTGGGGAAATTATAGTTCGGAGAGCGTTTTTCGCAGATTCGCTATTTCGCGATCTGTCAGGCGAGTCCTCGGCTGCCGTGTTCCGGAACCGGGAGGATTGAGGCGGCGTGCCTCAAGTCCGTATTCGTCTAAATGGCGGCGAATGGTTTGTTCATCGGTACCGAATACCTTTGCCATTACGGCGCTGGTGTAGCGATCGGCCAAATAGGATAAGCGCTCCCGGGTAATTGCCATCACGGGCGGTGAAGCTTCTTTTTTCGGTACAATCTGTCCGGGTAACCGATATTGCGCTTCGGGAG
Organism: Victivallis vadensis; assembly: GCA_040391785.1. GTDB lineage: Bacteria > Verrucomicrobiota > Lentisphaeria > Victivallales > Victivallaceae > UBA5239. Next base: position 3,842 of record JBEBXH010000070.1, on the reverse strand, counting down.
GGCAACTGGGGTCATGTTTAATGCTGAAAATCTGAAAATCTTTGATCCGGCAATAATCAGGCGAGGCTTGATTGTCAACGGCTATTCCGAAAGTACCGCCGAAGAAAAGCGACGGTACGTAGATCAATAATTTCCCATCGATATAAAGATGGAAAAAATTTTCAGTCTGGACCATTTCAACACGGATAAAATCTTTGGCCTGATCCGGCTGTTTGAGCGGTTGCAATGAGATTTTTTGCCCGCTTTCCTGTTGAAATTCCAATGGTGAAACGGTCAATTTATCGTCCGCTTTCCGGCTGAGCGCCCATTGGTAAAATGCGCGTTCGTTTCCACGGCGTCCCAAGGCGGCTACCCAGAAGTAAACGGAACCGCTCAACCCTGAATTGTCGAGGTTAAACCGAATGACGTAAGGTGATTCCAGCGGTTTCTTCAACTGGATTTGTCCGTATGAGCCTACGATCAGCGATTTGTCGAAAAAGGTGAAGTTCGCACTATCGGCGGTATTCCAGTTCTTTTTGGATGAAAAATCATCGGAGAATACCAGTTGTTGCCGCCGTGGGGCATTATCCAACTGATACGCCTGATGCTTCTGGTGAAGAATATCCCCGGATTTGGGAATATACAAAAGGCCGTTTCCATAAGCAATAAAGTCAAGTCTATCCCGCTTGGCAATTTCGCCAATTTTTAATGGCGATTTATCCCCGGATGGGCGGATAAACCACACCGCTACAAATCCCGCCAGAATCAGCAGGGCAATGACAACATAGCGAGAGCGGAATACCAGTGATAGAAAACGCTTTCTATGAGGGACACCGCCTATAAGCGCCCGCTGGAACTCATCCGCGTTTTTGAAGCGATGGAAGCGGTCCGGGCTACAGGCGGTGGAAATGACCTGATTCAAATGCTGGCACGGCTTATCGCCGATCAGTTCCTGCGGGAACGACGGAAACAGGTCCACGCTGTTCCCGGTCAGGCAGCAATAGAGCACCTTCCCGACCGCGTAGAGGTCATCGGCATGGCCCTTGCCGGTTGAACCGGTGCGCAGTCGTTCTGGCGGAATGAAACCTAACGTACCACCGAGGGTCAAGGTTTGGGAAATCGAGCGTACCAGTCCAATGTCGGAGAGTTTCGGCACGCCGTTGACGTAGAGAATATTTTCCGGCTTGACGTCCCGGTGAACCAGCCTTGCGGCATGAAGTACGTTCAGGCCCTCCAGTAACATCCGGCCGAGCTCCAAGGTGTCATCGGCGGTGAAGCGTCCTTTCCGTTTCAAGATATTCGACAGAGTAGCCGGAACGTAGTCGGTTTCAGTACCGATATTATCGGCGAGCTCCATTGTATAGTAAAGGGTAGAACCGACTTCCCCGATGTGCAGAATACGGATCAGGTGGGGCGAATCGCCAATTCGGGCGTAGTGATTCAGTCCGGTAAACTCTTTTTCGATCTGCTCCGAACGTTCTACAGTTTTAAGGGCGACCAGTTGACCGGAACGACTGCGGGCGATCCAGACCTCGCCGTAGGCTCCGTGACCGCATTTCTGTAGGAGTTCGTAATCGGGAATCTGCATGTCTATACCGATGAATGTTGTTCAGGCTTTTCCTGAAAGGTATCGCAAAGCCGACGATAAGCAACTTCATTTTCCGGAATATCCAGTTTTTTCAGCGATTCTTTTACATCTTGGAGGAATAGATCATCGGTTCCAAGCTGATTCAGGCGTGCCCGACAGCGATTACATTTCGCAAGGTGCCAACGGCAAATTAGTCGGGCAAAAAACGGCATTTTATGATTACGGTACTGGTCAAGTTCAGGTATTTGATAATGTCTCATGGGCTATTCCTCCCGTAACTTTTCAACGATTTTCCGCAGTTTGGCGACCGCCCGGTTTTTTGCCACATAAACCGACCCGACCGGAATATCCAGGAACCGGGCCACTTTCTCCGGCGGTTCGCCCTTGATGGCGTAAAGCTCAAAAGCCTGAAACGTACCGAGTTCGATTTGCGTCCGCAGAATCATCAACGCCTGGCTTAGAATATGCGCTTGCCATTCATCCAGCCAATGCGCTTCATTCGTTTCGTCGGGCGGCTCGATTAAGCCATCCTGAGCGTATTCTCGCTCCTTGCGCTTCCGGATCAGATCAACGGCATTATGCGAAATCACCCGCCGCAGATAGTCCCGGAACCGGCCTTTCTCCGGATCATAACGGAACCGCTTTCCCGCCTTGAAAATATCCAGCAGAACCGTTTGGCACAAGTCTTCCAGTTCCGGCGGGGTCAGCCGGTAGTCATTTCCGCGCAGAATAATCAGCGGCCGATACGTTTCATAGAATTCGAACCATGAAATCTCATCGCCGTTCTGAATCGCTTCCAATAAAGATTTTTTCGTCGTATAGCTCATTTTGCCTAACAATGCGTAATGCCAATGACATTTCTTACACCGAATCAGAAAAAATTACCAGTTACTACGGTCGTAGTTGCGGTAGCTGATCGCTTCGTAAAGATGGTTTTCGCCGATTTCAGGGGAATTTGCGAGGTCGGCGATTGTTCGCGCTACCTTTAAGATGCGGTCGTAGGCGCGAGGGCTCAGGTCGAAGCGCTGGATGGCATGACGCAGCAGGACTTCGCTTTTTTGACCGATCTGACAAAACTGACGCAATTCGCGCGGGGCCATGTGGGCGTTGCAGTAAATCCCGGCTCCCTTGAAGCGCTCGGCCTGAATCTGACGGGCAGCGATGACGCGTTCGCGGATGATCGCGCTGGATTCACCGGTCGGGGCTTTGATCAATTCGTCTTCGCTGAGGCGTGATACTTCCACGTGCAGGTCGATACGGTCAAGCAGCGGGCCGGAGATTTTACCACGGTATTTGCGGACTTCGTTGGGCTTGCAGCGGCAACCGTGCGCTCCAACCATTCCGCAGGGACACGGATTCATCGCGGCGACCATCAGGAATTTGGCAGGAAACGTACAGTTGCCATTGGCACGAGAGATTGAAACTATTCCGGTTTCAAGCGGTTGGCGTAGGACCTCTAAGACATTGCGCTTGAACTCGGGGAGCTCATCGAGGAACAGTACGCCGTTATGAGCACGGCTGATGGTACCGGGCGCGGGATTCTTGCCGCCGCCGATCAATCCGACATCACTGGCTGTATGATGCGGTGCGACGAACGGACGCCGGTTTACCAATGGTTGGCCCGGTTCCAATAATCCGAGCACACTGTGAATGCGGCTGGTCTCTAGAGTTTCCTCCAATGTCATCAGGGGAAGAATACCCGGTAAACAGGTGGAAATTAACGACTTGCCCGTCCCGGGCGATCCAACCATTAACGCATTGTGAGAGCCTGCGGCAGCGATCTCCATCGCGCGTTTTGCGAGGCTCTGACCTTTGACATCGGCAAAGTCCGGCATCCGGGCATGGAGCATACCGTTCGATAATTCGCCCGGTTGGTAGGGGAGCATTGGCTTGCCGGAGAAGAAATCTACGGCATCCTGTAGGGTACTGACTGGAAAAACCGGAATATTACCGGAGGCCAAAGCGGCTTCGGCGGCGTTGGGCTCGGGGACGAGCAGGGCTTTGATATGTTTTTCGTTACGCATGCGCAGGGCCACGGGCAGGACACCTCGTACCGGGCGAACCATGCCGTTCAGGGCCAGTTCGCCGATCATGGCTACTTCTTCCAGTTTCTCGCGATTGATGACTCCGGATGAGGCCAGCATTGCCATGGCAATCGGTAAATCGAACGCGGTACCCTCTTTGCGTAAGTCGGCGGGGGCGAGGTTGATTACGGTTGTGCCTTGAGGATGGGGGTAGCCGGAGCTTTGTAGAGCCGATTTCACCCGGTCGCGGC
>JBEBXH010000069.1:0-33759 GCA_040391785.1 Victivallis vadensis | reverse complement strand
TGGCCTACGGCAAGTGGTTCGGCATGGACCCGCTGTACATCGAGGGCATCCGCGATATTTCGCTGATGGACCTGCGTTTCGCCGATGAACTCGGCTACCGTATCAAGCTCCTCGGGATCATCAAGCAGAACGTCGACGGCGATATCCAGATCCGCGTCCATCCGACGCTGATTTCCAAAAACGCGCTGCTGGCCGACGTGTCGGAAGTGTTCAACGCGGTCATGGTCAACGGCGATTATGTGGGTAACACCATGTTCTACGGCCGTGGCGCCGGACGCGAAGCCACGGCCAGCGCAGTGGTGGCGGATATCATCGATATCGGCCGCAGCATGTCCGCGAACTGCCAGAACCGCCTGGCGGCGTTCCGCCCCGGCAAGCTTTTCCGCGACATCCTGCCGATGGACAAGACCGAAAACCGCTATTACCTGCGGATACAGGTCAAGGACGTGCCGGGCGTGATCGCCCAGATGTCGGCTATTCTCGGCAACAAGAAAATCAGCATTTCCAGCTTTATCCAGAAGGAAGGGCAGTCCGAGGACAACGTTTCGCTGATGATCCTGACCCACCTGACCCGCGAGGAGCTGATCAAGGGCGCCATCGCCGAGATCGAGGCCATGAAGGAAGTCTGCGAAAAAGTGAAACTTTTCCGAATCGAGGATATATCATAATATGAGTTTAAGCAAGCATACCGTAGAGAAAATCGGCGGAACATCGATGTCGATGTTCGGTGACATCATGCGCAATGTCATCATCGGCAACCGCAAGGGCGAAGAGTTGTACAACCGTATTTTTGTGGTGTCCGCTTACGGCGGCATCACCAATCTGCTGCTCGAAGACAAAAAGACCGGCCAGCCCGGCATTTACGGCAAATTCGCCGACGACGAAGAATGGCAGAGCGTCCTGGAGCAGACCCGGGCGAAGATGATCGAGCTGAACCGCACCTTTGTCGACCTCGGACTGGACCAGGCGGAAGCGGATGCGTTTGTGAACGAGCGCATGGACGGGATCAAGTCCTGCCTCGAAGATCTGCAGACGCTGCGGACGTTCGGGCATTTCCAGCCGAAGGATTTCCTACCGGCCACCCGTGAATTTCTCAGTGCCGTGGGCGAAGCTCACAGTGCGTTCAATTCGGTGAAAATCCTGCGCCACCACGGCATCAACGCCGAGTTCGTGGACCTCTCCGGCTGGCGTGAAACCATCGTAGGCAGCATCGAGGACAACATTCAGCGCAATCTGTGCATCCTCGACTTCAGCAAATGCATGCCGATCGTCACCGGCTACGCCAAGTGCGCCGAGGGCATCATGAACCGTTTTGACCGCGGCTACAGCGAAATCACTTTCAGCAAGATCGCGGTGGTGACCAATGCCCGCGAGGGGATCATTCACAAGGAGTTCCACTTGAGCACGGGTGATCCCAAGCTCATGGGCGTGAACAATGTCCGGATCATCGGCAATACCAATTTCGATATCGCCGACCAGCTCGCCGACATGGCCATGGAAGCAATTCACCCGAAGGCTTCCAAGGAAATGGAACTGCGCAACATCCGCATCCGGGTGAAAAACGCGTTCGATCCCGAGCACCCCGGCACCTTGATCAGCAAGGACTACGTATCGCCGGAGCCGCACGTGGAGATGATCTGCGGGCGCAGCGACGTGCTGGCGATCGAAGTTTTCGACCCCGAAATGGTCGGCCAGAGCGGTTACGACTTCCAGTTGCTCAAGAGCTTCGACCGCTTCAAGCTCAGTTATATCGCCAAAAATACCAACGCGAACACCATCACGCACTATGTGGCGCAGAAAAACAAGAACATTCCGGCGTGTCTGGCCGATATGAAGGTCAACTTCCCGGGTGCGGAGATTTCCACCCGCGAGGTGGCGATCGTCTCGGTGATCGGCTCGAACATGAAGATTCCGGGTTTCCTGGCCCGCGCGGCAAACGCCCTGGCGGAAAACCATATCAACGTGCTGGCGCTGGACCAGTGTATACGTCAGGTCAATATTCAGTTCATGATCGAACGCGAACATTTCCAGAAGGCTCAGGTCGCGTTGCATCGGGAGTTCGTCGAAAAGGATTAACCCAACCGGAAAAGGGTGTTATGAAATTTAATCAATGGATATTCAGCATTTTCGTGATGGCGGCAGTGCTGCTCAGCGGCTGCCAGTCCCCGGAATATTACCAGGAGCGCGCCGTAAACCGCGCCCGCGAATATCTGCTGAAAAAGGCACCCGGTTTGAACATGATGCAGCGCGAGTACGTCAAATTCAACAAACCGTACATCATGTCGAGGCCCATCATCGGCAACCCGCATGGCGAGGATGACGAGGTGATTTCACCGCATGCGCTGGTGCATTTCAACATCGCCTGGGTGATCCCCGGCAAGGATGAAGTGTATCTGGTGTTCGGCGTCAGCGAACCCTCGATGGCGATGTGGTTCCCGGAGCGGCTGATTGTCAAAGAGTTCATCCAGCCCGACAAGAAGAAGGACAACGCGGTCAAGGCCGGCCAGAAGTACGCGCTCAATACCCTCTTGAACCTGAAATTGGCGGACATGAATCATATCCGGTTTGCCGTCCCCGAGTTTTATGTGACCAATTACGTGCTGGACCTGAATCACGAGGATCGCGGTATTACCGAGCAGCAGTCCGAAGCGTTGATGAAGCAGACCCAGATGTCGATGGTCTGGAGCAGTAAAACCAAGCCGAACGAGAAGATCGTGGTCATCGGGCTCGGCCAGACCGACCTGGGTGGTTGGAAGGCTTTTGCCAGTCTGCTCAGCAGCGAAGAAGAGTTCCTGAAACATGTGGTGACCGACATTCCCGAGCTGGAACAGCCCGCCGTCGAACCCGTGGAAGGCACGCCGAAGCCGCCGCCGAAGAGCGCCATCGAAAAGCTGCTCGAAGAAATTGTCGAAGAAAACGAAGGCTGAGCACTATGAAAAGCATGACAGGATTCGGGCGCGGCTCCGCGGTTTCCGCCGACGGTCAGACCACGTTCGTGGTGGAAATTTCCTCCATCAACCGCAAACAGCTTGAAGTACGGGTCAATCTCCCGCGCGAAATGAGCATTTTCGAGCCGGTCATGCGCTCGGCCATTGCCGCCCGGATCAGCCGCGGCAGCATCGCCGTCCGCGTCCTGGTGGAGGGCGAAAACAACGCCCTCAGCGTGCCGAAGATCAACCGCGGTTCACTCCTGAAACTGATCGACGAAATCCGCCAGATCCAGGCCGAAACCGGTGTGCCGGGCCAGATCGAGATCCAGCACCTGATCAGCGTGCCGGGGATCATCGAGCCGGTCGCCATGGACGCCTCGCAGCCGTGGTTCGAGGAACTGCTGCTGAAAGCGCTGGAGTCGGCCATGGATAATCTGCTCGAGATGCGTTCCGCCGAGGGTAAATCGATCGAAGACGATTTCCGCCAGCGCCTGGCGAAGCTTGAAAATATCGTGAAAGCGGTCGAGCCGATCGCGGCGAATCTCCCCAACGTGATGCGCGACCGCATGTACGAACGGCTGAAAAGCGCCGAATTCGAGATCGACTTGAACGACGAGCGGTTATTGAAAGAACTGGTCATTTACAGCGACAAAACCGATGTGACCGAGGAACTGATCCGCCTCCGCAGCCATTTCAGCCAGTTCCATAAGTTCGTCGATACGGACACCCAGCAGGCCGGGCGCAGCCTCGATTTTCTGGTGCAGGAAATTTTCCGCGAGATCACCACGCTGGGCAACAAAGCCTCCTGCAGCGAAATCACCCCCATGGTGGTGGAATTCAAAAGTGAACTCGAGAAAATCCGCGAGCAGGTCCAGAATATCGAATAGTGTTTAATCATTTTCAATTTTCAATTTTCAATTTTCAATTTGAGGAGATTAACATATGAGTACAGGTAAAAACAGCTCTCCGTTGCCGCGTTTGTCCGGCGGGAAGCTCAGCGCTTTGGTCGAGCGGATTTGCGATACTTACGAGGACAAAATCGGCGTGAACAGCGCCGAAGAGGATAACCTGCCGCGTTATCAGGAAATCGTCGACCTGGTCAATAAAATCAATGAAATCGTCTTCCCCGGGTTTTATACCGAGGACAGCTACTCCATGGCCGCCATGCCGTATCACACCGGTCATTTGCTGACCGAGCTTTACGGGCTGCTGCTGGACCTGACGATTCGCGCCTGCCGCTTCGACTGCGGCGAGTCCGACGACGTCAACTGCAAGGTGGTCGAGCGCAGCGAACAAGCCGTGATCAGCCTGCTCGAGAGCATTCCCGAGCTGCGTCAGAACATGAAAGACGACATCGAGGCGGCCTACGCCGGGGACCCGGCGGCAAGTTCGCTGAATGAAGTGATTTTGAGCTATCCCGGGGTGCGGGCGATTTCGATCCAGCGCTTCGCGCATCTGCTGTATCACAAGAATATTCCGTTGATTCCGCGCATGCTCACCGAGTACGCGCACTCGCAGACCGGCATCGATATCCACCCCGGCGCCCATCTGGGCAAGGGGATGTTCATCGACCACGGCACCGGGGTGGTGATCGGCGAGACCTGCCATATCGGCGACAATGTCAAGATTTACCAGGGTGTAACCCTCGGCGCGCTGAGCTTCCCGAAGGACGCCTGCGGCATGATCATCAAGGGCAACAAGCGCCATCCCACGCTGGAGGACAACGTGACGATTTACGCCGGAGCCAGCGTGCTCGGCGACATCGTCATCGGGCACGACTCGATCATCGGCGGCAACGTCTGGCTGACCGAGAGCCTGCCCCCCAACACCCGGATCGTGATTTCCCCGCCGGAACAGCAGATCAGGACCAAGCATCACAAGTAAGGAGGGCGTCATGGAGTACGTGGAGCGCCAACTGAAAGAGATGTGCGGCGCGGTCCGTCAGGCTGCGCTGGCGGCCCGGCGCGAACCCGCCGGGGTCAGACTGATTGCCGTCAGCAAGACGTTTTCCGTGAACGACATCCTGGCGGCTTACGAGGCCGGGCAGCGCGATTTCGCCGAGAACAAAATCCAGGAGCTGGAAGGCAAGGTCGCGGCCTTGCCGCAGGACATCGTCTGGCACATGATCGGGCATCTGCAGAGTAACAAAAGCGCCAAAGCAGTGGAGTTCGCCTCGTGGATTCACTCGGTGGATTCGCTGAAACTGCTGCAGCGCCTCGACCGACAGGCCGGCGAGCTCCGCAAGCGCCCGAACGTCCTGATTGAAGTTAATATTTCCGGCGAGGCCAGTAAGTCCGGCGCGACCGTGGCCGAGGCCGAGGATATGATCCGTTACAAAGCGGAAAACCTGAATGTGGCCGGTCTGATGACCATGCCGCCCTTTGACGCGGAGGAAGCGGAACTGCGGCGGCTTTTCGGCACGTTGCGCGAACTGCGCGATCGCTGGCAGCAGCAATACAACATCGAACTGCCGGAGCTCTCCATGGGCATGAGCGGCGATTTCGCCATTGCCATCGACGAAGGGTCAACCATGGTCCGGATCGGCACTGCTATTTTCGGCAAAAGAAATTACCTTTCTTAAATGGAGAATTGAGAATTGAGAATTGAGAATGAAGGAAAGGGAGGAATCTCTTTGACCCTCTTCAATGTAGTTACTTTCGCATCTATATGGTTTCTCTTTAATTCTCAATTCTCAATTTTCAATTCTCAATTAAAATAGAGTGAATTATGTACAATAACCGTAAATTAAGAGTATTGGTGGTCGGCGCCGGGGGCGTCGGGGCGTATTTCGGCGGACGGCTGGCGCAGAGCGGCAAGGCCGAGGTGTCGGTGGTGTGCCGTTCGGATTTCGAGGCGGTCATCAGCGGTGGTTATAAAATCAAAAGCATCGCCGGGGATTTCGATTTCATGCCGGCCGGGGTGTTCCGTACCCCGGCGGATTACCGCGAAGAACTCGATCTGGTCATCGTGACGACCAAAGTGCTGCCGGGCATCGATACCCCCACTCTGATCAAGCCCGCCGTGGGCCCGAATACCGCGATCCTGCTGATCCAGAATGGCCTCGGCATGGAGGAAGAAATGGCGTCGGCGTATCCGGATAACCCGTTATTCGGGGCGATCGCCTACATCGGTGTTTTCCGCGAGGGCGACGGGCGGATCGTGCACCAGGGCGGCGGCACGCTGGCCATCGGCAAATTTCCGCAGGGCGAATCGGCGCTGCTGGACTGGCTGGTTTACACCTGGAACAGCGTCGGTGTGGGCACGCGCAAGAGCGACGATATCATCCTCGACCGCTGGAGCAAACTGGTCTGGAACGCGCCGTACAATCCGGTGTCGATTCTGGCCGGCTGCGTGGATACCGGCATAATTTCCGCCGATCCGCTGCTGGACGCCTTGTGCGGCGACCTGATGCGCGAAGTCTGCGCGGCCGCCAAAGCCGCGGGCAAGGAACTGCCTGCCGACGTGGTGCAGAAAAATCTTGATTACACGCACAATTTCCCGCCGTACAAAACGAGTATGCTGCTGGATCACGAGAACAAGCGTCCGCTGGAAGTCGAGACCATTCTCGGCTCGATTGTGCGCAAAGCCGATGAATTCGGCGCGGACATTCCCCGCCTGCGGACGATGTACGCACTGCTGAGATCCGTCAACCGGCAAAACCAGAAAAATAATTAAGAAAGAAAAAAGAAGAAAGAAGAAATTTGCCACCGGGTGCTACCCGGACGCGGTCCAGCGCGCGGACAGCGCTGGTCGCCTGCAGGGCGAAACGAAATGTAAGCCGTGCAGCGGCGCTAATCGAAATATCTACCACTCGCCCGAAAGCGATATTGAGTTGAAAAGATAAAGCGGCAACTATCTTTTCGGCTCAATGTTGAGCGAAAGGGCGTCTGGTAAAAACTCAAGGAGTTATGATGAAACATTTTTTACGATTGCTGATTCTGGCGCTGACGCTGGTATTCTTTGCCGGGTGTGTGTTTGATAAGCAGGCTCCAAATAAAGCCACAAGCCACTTCCTCATGCTTCCGGTCGATTATGCCGAACGGGGAAACTGGGTGATGCTGCCGGAGGCCTCGGCGGAAATGCGCGAGGTGGATGTGTTTTATGTTTATCCGACACTTTTCAGCAGCAAAACTGAGAAGTTGATGCGCTGGGATACCGACAAGATCCGCGCCAAGGCGCGGGCCATTGCCGGACAGCAGACCGGACCGTTCAAGGTCGGCAATATTTATGCGCCGTTTGTGCGGCAGACGGAGCTTTTCACTGCGCTGGAGGATATGAAGGCCGAACGCATCACCGGCCCGTCGCAGCATCAGGCGGTTGCCGATACCGTCGAGGCGTTCCGGTATTACATGAAACACCATAATAACGGGCGTCCATTCATTCTGGTCGGGCACAGCCAGGGGGCGTATGACCTCCTGAAGATGATGAAGCTCGAATTCAAGGACGAATCGCTACAGCGGAAACTGGTGGCCGCCTATCTGATCGGTTTCCCGGTCACCGCAGACGATTTCGAGGAATATCCGCACCTGAAACCTGCGCGCGGCGAATACGACACCGGCGTGATCATCAGCTGGAACACCGAAGCGCCGGACGCGGTCAAATCGGTGTTCACGGGCCGCCCCGGCACGTATTGCATCAATCCCCTGAACTGGAAAACCGATGCGACCCCGGCCACGGCGGTGGAAAACCTCGGCGCGGTACTGTTTGACTACAAAACCAATACTGCCAAAGAGTACCCGAACTTCTGCAGCGCCGTCATCAATCCCGACACCGGAGCGCTGATTGCGATTCCGCAGTACCCCGGCCAGTACGACAACGAATATTCGGGCAAGGGGATTTACCACGGCGACGATATCTACTTCTTTTACCGCAACCTGGAAGTGAACGCCAAAGCCCGGGCCTCGGCATATTTCCGGTAGGGGGATTTTTAAACACGGAAATCACGGAAATTTTTTATTCTTCTGGTTTTTTCCGTGTGTTCCGTGTATTCCGTGTTTAATATTATGCTTTCACCACGGCCAGCAGGCCGCTGCGCGGGGGGAGGGTTTTCCGGATGACGCCATCGGTGATTTCCACCGGGGTGTCGTGCCAGAAATCCACCGCCGAAGCGGCCTCGACGCCGTTGGCTTTCAGGTCGAAGCACATTTCACAGGGTTGATCGCCCCAGTTGATCAGTAGCGCGCGGTAGCCGTCGCTGATTTTCTGCAGCCATTTCGCCGGTTTTTCGTTCTCGAAGAGGTCCAGCGGGATCGCGGGATCGCCGGATTCGGCGGCCACCACGCGGCGCGCCAGGTTCAGGCCTTTCTCGTTCAGGCGCGGCATATTGTCGGAGAGGTTCACCGCGCCGGCGGCCATCAGCACGATGCTCAGCAGCAGTTCGGACTGCGGCTCCCTGATATCGACCATGACGAAGTCGAAGAGGTCTTTGTGCGGCGAATCCGGTTTGGCGAATACCAGACAGGGTTTCAGGCGGACGATATCCGGGTCTTTGGAGGTGTCGAGCGCCCGCGCCAGGGCGAAGTCCGGGTCGTTGACCCACCAGCGTTTGTTGCTCCAGAAACGCGCCGCCACCGAGATGACGTTATGGCAGATGCCATGCCAGGTGGAGTGGATATCCGAGCCAATGCGGGCGGCGTCCACGTAGCGGTTGCCCGCCTCGAAATTGTAGTTGCAGCCAAGGATGGTGGAGCGGCCCTCGACGGCTTCGGCAATCGGCTTCACGATCATGCGGATGATTTCCGAGCGCGGCACGGTGCGGTCGTGGAACTGGCGCGCTTTCAGCGTCTGTCCGAGGAAGTCGAGCTTGAAATATTTGTAGCCCATCGAGGCATAGCGGTCAAAGAGATCGTACAGGTGCTTCTGTACCTTCGGCACCGTGGGGTCGAGCACGAAACCGACGCGTTCCATGCAGGAGTAACACATGCAGGGCTGTCCGCCCTCGCTCATGGCGAGCATGTCGTAATCGAGCTGGGCGATCCGGCAGTGAGGTTCGACGATCGTGGGCGCAAACCACAGCCCCGGTTCGAAACCCATCTTCGTGAGCTCCTTCGCGAGATACGGCATGCCGTTCGGGAACAACGGGTTGGCGTCCCACTCGCCGTAGCAGTATTGCCAGCCGTCGTCGACGATGATGCGCTTGACGTGTTTGGAGAGCACCGGGTCGGCGGCGATGAATTCGGCGTTTTTCAGCACTTCATCCTCGGTGATGGTCCAGCGGTAATAATCCCAGCTGTTCCAGCCCGGCTTGACGAGATTGGTGAAATCCTTGCGGACCTCGGTGTTAGTCTCGGCCCAGGCGGTCATCATGGAGAAAGGCTCGGCGGACGAATAGATTTCGATGGGATCGGTATCGATTTCCAGCTTGTCGTTGTGCAGCGTGAAGGCGGCGGCGGTGAGTTCTTCGAGGCCGTTCTGCATGATTTGAGCGGTGAAATTGGTGGTGATTTTCTGGCGCAGCGGATGGGAAATCTGCAGGTGCATGCCGCCTCGCGAGAGCATCAGAATGTAACTGCCGTTCAATCCGGTTTCGTCGATGTCGGCCGCCGGGAATTTGACCGAGCGGCAGCGGCCCATGGCGATGCCCTGGCTCAACAGATGGTCGAGCTCCAGCTCCGGCACGGTCAGGGGGGCAATGCGCAGTTCGCGGCAGGGCTTGGCGAGCTTGCCGCTCAGGCGCACCGAAACGCCGTTGAGGCCGTCGAGGTTCTGGACGAAGCGGAATTCAAGGTGCCATTCGCCGAGCGAGTTGCTGCCGGCGATAATCATTTTTTCGTGGTCGGCGCATTCGGTTTTCCAGCCCATGGCGATTTTGTCGCCGTTCAGCCACAAGGCCGGGGCGCAATTTTCGAGCTTGAAACCGGGAAGACTCAGCGAATAGACATTGTTGTCGAATTCGACTTTTACGGTGTTGTTCTTCAGAGTAGCCATTTTTTTCCTTGAATTGAAAATTGAAAGTTGAAAATTGAAAATGAAGGAAAGGGACGAATCCCTTTAACCCTCTTATATTTTTTTGATAAACGATAATTTTTTCCCAAATTTTCCATTTTCCATTTTCCATTCTCCATTTTAATAAATGGATTGATTTTCTGAATAATGGGGGGTGTAGGAACAGCCACAGCTGCCGCCGATATGGAGATGCGGGGGAAGGTGCAGGATTTCGCCGTCGGGCTTCTCGCCGCCGATTCGTTTAAGCATGAGTTTGACCGTTTCTTCGCCGAGCTCATGCACCGGCTGGACGACCGTGGTCAGCGGCGGCGAAAAATAATTTGCAAAGCGGAGACCGTCGAAACCGATCACCGCCGCGTCTTCGATCCCCAGCCGTTTAAGTTCGGACAGGACATAGCCGCCGAGAAAATCATTCAGGGTAAAAAATGCGGTGACGCCGCTCTTGTACGCGCGTTTCAGTTTGACGCTGAATTGATCTGTCGCGGCCTGCAGGTGCCAGGCGGGATTGAACTCCACGCCGCACTCCGCCAGCGCGTCCGCCAGGCCCTGACGGCGCAACGGGCCAGAGCTTTCCGAATGTCCGACGAAACCGATTTTGCGGTGGCCGTGCCCGATCAGGTGCCGCCCGGCGATCAGGCCGCCCATCTGCAGGTCGGTACAGATGTCGTAAATCTGCTGGTTGTGCGACACGGCGACCTGCGGGACCTTGATCAGCTGACGCATTTTCGGGCTGGTGGCGTTGAACAGGATGATGCCGTCCACGCCGCGCGACTCGAATTCGGCCGCGATCTCTTTTTCGAGCTTGAAATCGCCGCCGTGGTCGCCCAGCAGCACGTTATAACCATGTTGGCGGAAACACTGCATGATGCTGTTGATGATGGCCGTATGCACCGGCACCGAAAACACGCTTCCGATAACACCGATGACACGGGTGGATTTGCCGCGCAGCTGCAGCGCCGAGTAATTCGGGCGGTAGCCCATTTCGCGTGCCAGGCGCAGGACTTCCTGTTTTTTGGCCTCGTTCAAATGGGTGGTGTCGGGGTTGTTCAGGACCATCGACACGGCGGGGCGCGAAACCCCGGCTTTTTTCGCAATATCTTTTAAAGTTACCCGCATGATTCAAACCATGTTACTCGTGTTACATATTAATATAACCACTCCGCGGCGTTTGGCAAGAGCCAATGCGAGAAATTCCACATTTTTTGTTAAACACGGAAAACACGGAAAGCACGGAAAAATTCATTTGAACCACAAAAAAGAAAAAACTTTCGTGTACTTCCGCGTTTTCTGTGGTAAAAACTTCCGGTGGGATATTATTTCAGGCGGTAGATGCGGCCGATGTCCTGGTCGATGGCTGATTTCACTTCGAGGCGCATCATGACGGCGAGGAGTTCGCCGGTGGGGATCTCGCTTTCGGCCGCGATTTCGTCGAAATGCATCGGGCCGCTGCGCAGCAGCTCCATGACCTTGCTCTCGTGCGGGTCAAACATATCGAAAAGATCGGCCACGTATTCGCCGGGTTCTTCGCGGACGTTGCTGTCCGGTTTGCCGAAGCCCGGCAGGAACTCGAATTCCTCGAGGATATCGTCGAAACTCTCGGTCAGGCGGGCGCCCTCGCGGATCAGCTTGTGGCAGCCGCGCGACTGCGGGTTATCCACCTGGCCCGGCACCGCAAAAACCGTCCGCCCCTGATCGATGGCGGTGGTGGCGGTGATCATGGCGCCGCTGTCGATATCCGCCTCGACCACGATTACGCCGCGGCTGAGGCCGGAAACAATGCGGTTGCGCCGCGGAAACGACTGGCGGCTGACCGGGTAGGTCATCGGGAATTCGGTCATCACCGCGCCGCCGGCGTCGATGATTGCCCGGGCCAGCGGGATATGGTCCTGCGGATGGATCCGCGCCAGCCCGCCGCCGAGGACCGCCACGGTGATGCCATTGGCGTTCACGGCGGCCTGGTGCGCCACGGCATCGATGCCGTAGGCGAGGCCGGAAACGACTTTCCAACCGGCGCGGACGGCGCTTTCGGATAAGAGATTGGCCATGGCGCGGCCGTATTTGGTCATGCGGCGCGAGCCGACTACGGCCACGGTCCGGGCGTCGAAATCCGGCATGTTGCCGCGCACGTACAGGCACAGCGGCGGATCGTAAATTTCCTTCAAAATCGCCGGATAATCGTAATCGACCGGGGTGATGATCTGCGCGCCGCCGCGCTCGGCCAGGTCGAGTTCAAACTGGAAATTGGTTTCGCTCTGCCAGTTGGCGAGCTTGGCGGCCAGCGCGGAAGGAATGCCGCGAACCGCGTTAAGTTCATCGTAGCTGCGTTCAAGAATGGCGGAAGCCGAGCCGAATTCGTTGATCAGCGCCTGAACGCGCAGCGAGCCGATGCCCGGCAGGAGGTTCAGTACGATGTATGCTTCGCGGTCAGTCACAACAGCTCCTGATGGCTTCGAGAATGGCTTCGTCGGAGAAATCCCTGTAGAGTTCGACGCGGCCGATTTCGACCGGCAGGACCAGCGTCAGCTTGCCGTCGGCTTTTTTCTTGTCGTGCTTCATGGCGGCCAGAACTTCTTCGGGTTTGAAGCCGCCGACGCGGAACGGCAGCCCGGCGGCCAACAGCAGATCGTTCTGCCGTTTTTCGTCCTCGGCGCGCCACAGGTTATTGCGGGTGGCCATGGCGCCGGCCATGCCCATGCCGATGGCGACGCCCTCGCCGTGGCTCATTTTGAAGTCCGAAAGCAGCTCGATCGCATGGCCGAAGGTGTGACCGTAATTCAGGATGGCGCGGCGGCCCTGTTCGGTTTCGTCCTCACTGACCACGGCCGCTTTCAAATGACAGCAGTGGGCGATGACCTCGGGCGTAATTTCGCATTTGGTGGTTTCGAGCGTATGGAAAAAGGCGCGGTCCATGATGACGCCGTATTTGATGATTTCGGCGAGGCCGTTGCGTTTTTCGGAGGCTGGCAGCGTATTGAGTACCTCGGGGTCGATGATGACCAGTTCCGGCTGGTAAAAAGCTCCGACGAGGTTTTTGCCCTCCGGCAGGTCGGCCCCGGTCTTGCCGCCGACGCTGGAGTCGACCATGGCCAGGAGCGACGTCGGAACCTGGGCGAACCCGGTTCCACGCATATAAATGGCCGCGGCAAACCCCGCCAGGTCGCCGGTCACGCCGCCGCCCAGCCCCACGATCAATGATTTACGCTCGAGTCCGAGGCGGGCCGCCTCGCGGCAGATGCCTTCCACTGTACTCAGCGTTTTGTGGATTTCGCCGGGATCGATGATATGGGAATGGACTTCGGCGCCGCATTCGGCCAGGCGCGCGGTAACTTTCTGCAGATACAGACCGGCCACGTTGCGGTCGGCGACAATCAGGCATTTGCGCCCCGGGCGCATCTGCGGTTTCATGGAATCCAGAAGCCCCTTCCGGATCACGATATCGTAGGAACGGTCCCCCAGTTCCAGGTGCACGGTACTCATGCAATCCTCCATTCGGTGATAAAATCTCATTAAAATATTACCGGAATGGAAAGATTGCAAATCGGTATAAGCGGATTGAACGGAATTTCGTTTTTCGGTTGAAATAATAATTACATTGGACTATATTTCAGCTTAATGGAGAATATCGATGTTACTCAATTTCAGCATTAATATTATATTCGGGGCCGTCATTGGCGCGTTTACCAATGCGCTGGCGATCTACTATATTTTCCGCTATATCATCCCGCGCAAAAAGGCTGAGATGGCCGGTTCGGTGCGCGAGGTCATTTCCGGGGAACTTTTCAGCACGGAAAAGATCGTGGCGCATTTCGAGCAGACCGTGGTGCACGACCAGATTTCGCGCAATATCAGTGCGTGGCTGGACGAGTGGTGTGAGCGTGATTTGCCGAGCATTAACGAGCTTTTTCACAACCATCTGCCGGATGTGGAGAAATTCAGCCAGACGCTGCGGCACATCATCGTCGGTGAGGTCACAACGCACCTGAGCGGCGTGCAGTTTCGCGACGAAATTCTGCGTCCGATGGTGGAGCGCCAGTGGGCGAGGCTGCAGGCGAAAACGCCGCTGGAGTTGTTTCCGCAGCTCAAGGAAGAGGTCGCACCGGTGGTACGGCCGATGCTGGACAAAACGCTGTCGTCGCCGATTTTCCGCGCGCGGCTCAGCATGACGCTGAGCACCATCATGACCGAGAAATTCGACGCGGCCAAGAGCCTTGAAGAACAACTTCCGCCCGCCCTGCGCGAGGCGGTTTTGCGGATGATCGGCGACCAGTCGCGTTTCGTGGTCGAGCGCCTCGCCGATGCGGTCGAGGAGCCCGAGGTCCAGCGCATGATCGCCGATACCGTGTGCAACGCGGTCAACACGCAGCTGGCATCCCAGCAGGGACTTTTCGGCCGGATCAAGCAGTTCGGCGCGCACATGCTCGGCATTGACAGCGACATCCGGGATGTATGCGCGAATCTGCCGCAGACGATCCGCGAACACTTCCTCGCTCCCGCTTCGCAGGAGCACATTCGTCAGGCCTTGCAGCGGTCCGGGCGCGAGTTCATGCGCAAAACCTGGCGGGAGGCGACAAATAACCCCACGCCGCGCCAGATTCAACAGTTGATTTACCTCGGACTGAACACCGCGCTGGACAGCCGCCAGACCATGGGTACGCTCAACGAAATGCTGGTGAACGGCATCGACAAGCTGCTGCACCGCAAGCTGGGCGAGCTGAGCGGCATCGAAGCCGGCGGCCAGACGCTCGACCAGGTGGTAGAGGCGCTGCACCGGTTGCTTTCCGGCAAGGAAATGCGGCACGTCCTCAGCGACAAGGTCAAGGATTTCATCGACAGCGGACGCGAGATTCCGCTCGGCCGCATCAGCCGTTTCGTTTCGCCGGAGGGCAGGCGCCGCATGACCGAGCTCGGCGTGCAGGAAGTCCGCACCATCGTGATCCAGCGGCTGCACGACTTCACCGAACAAACCGGGCTCTGGAACATCGTTTCGGAGTCGATCGAATCATATGACAACAAAAAAATGGAGCAGCTGATCCGCAAGATCGCCAATCACGAATTGCGCTGGGTCACCTGGCTCGGCGGGATCATCGGCGCTGTCATCGGAGTGCTGCAATCCCTTATAGGACTGGTATATTGATTATGGGCAAGCTGAAACTGCTGAAAAATTTCATTCATTATTATTTCCCGCACAAAAAACTGGTGGCGCTGGACTTCTTCAGCGCGCTGATGATCGCGCTTCTCAGTTCGGTCATCCCCTACGGCATCAAGATCGTGCTGGACGAATACCTGCCGGAGAGCAATATCCGCATGATCATTGTCGCCGGCGCGGTGATCCTGACGATGACGTTCCTGATGGGGGCGTTTTCGTATATCAACACACGCTGGGGGCATGTGCTCGGGGTGCGGATGGAGGCGGACATGCGCAGGGATATTTTCACCCACCTGCAGAAGCTTTCGTTCAACTACTTCGACCGCACCAAAACCGGCCACATCATGTCGCGCATTTCCAATGACCTGACCAGCATCGCCGAGGCCGCGCACCACGCCCCGGAGGACTTGCTGACGTCGACTCTGACGCTGCTCGGTGCGTTCGGCTTCATGTTCTACATCAACCCGCTTTTCGCGGCGCTGTGCCTGATTCCGCTGCCGTTCATCGTGGTCTGGGGGCTGATTTTTCAGGGCAAAATGTTCCGCGGTTTCCGGCAGGTGCGCAAAAAAGTGGCGGATATCAACAGCAGCGTCGAAAACTCCATTCAGGGCATCCGCGAAGTCAAATCGTTCACCAACGAGGATCAGGAAATCACCAAATTTTTCGAGACCAACCGGAAGTTCGTCAAGGCCCGCGAGGATGTTTACGCGGCCATGGCGGGGTTCCACTCCGGGATTCAGGTGCTGGTGCAGTGTTACTCGATCCTGATTATCTGCGGCGGCGCGATCATGGTTTATATGAGTAAGGCGGTGGTGTCGGACATCATTACGTTTTATGTGTACAACCGCTTCATCACCCACCCGATCTTGCAGCTGTGCAGCTTCATCGAGCAGTTCCAGCAGGGAGCGTCGGCATTTGAGCGCTTCGTAGAAGTGATGGAGGAGCAGCCGGACATCAAGGACCCGCCGGACCCGCAGGACCCCGGAGTGATTTTCGGCAACATCGGCATCCGCGGCCTTTACTTCAAATACCAGACCACGCCGGAGGACGAGTGGATCCTGGAAAATATCACCATGCACATCGGCGCGGGCGACCGTGTGGCGCTGGTCGGCGAATCCGGTGCGGGCAAGTCCACGCTGGCCGCCATGATCCCGCGTTTTTACGAGGCCACCGAGGGCTCGATCACAATCGACGATATCAGCGTCATGAACCTGAGCCAGAATTTCATCCGTTCCAACATCGGCATCGTCCAGCAGCAGCCGTTTCTCTTTGACTCGACCATCCGCGAGAACATCCTTTTCGGCCGCCCCGGCGCCACCGACGAGGAGATCATGGACGCCGCCCGCGACGCTAATATTTACGACTTCATCGTCAGTTTGCCGGACGGACTCGACAGCGAAGTCGGCGAGCATGGCGTGAAGCTCTCCGGCGGCCAGCGCCAGCGCATCGCCATCGCCCGCGTGTTCCTGAAAAATCCGCCGATCCTGATCTTCGACGAAGCCACTTCGTCGCTGGACAACGAAAGCGAAGAGTTGATCCGCGACGCTATGGAGCGCCTCTGCCGCGACCGCACCACCATCATCATCGCCCACCGCCTTTCGACCGTGCGCGACGCCGACTATACCTACGTCATGCGCCGGGGCAAAGTGGTCGAGCAGGGCCGCCACGAAGATTTGCTGGCCTTGAAAGGATACTATTACCAGCTATATTCATTGAATACACTATAACCAAGGGAGCGCACTTATGGAATACCGTCAGATCGGCAGAACGGACATGCAGGGAAGCATCATCGGCTTCGGCGCGGAGCACCTCGACCGCAAACCTTATGAAACCGTGGAAAAGGTCATCAATGTCGTCCTCGAAAATGAAATCAACTTCATGGATCTTTTCATGCCCGGCGACGAAGTGCGCCGCTTCATCGGCAAGGCACTGTCCGGCCGCCGCGACCGGATGATTATTCAGGGACACATCGGCTCGTGCGACCTCAAGGAACAGTACGACATCACCCGCGACCTCGACATCAGCAAGCGTTATTTCGAAAACCTCCTGACTAATCTAAAGACCGATTACATCGACATCGGCATGCTGTTTTTCATCGACTCGGACGAAGCACTGAAGGAGATTTTCGACAACGGCATCGTCGATTACGTGCAGGGCTTGAAAAAGCAGGGCGTAATCCGCGCCATTGGCGCCAGTTCGCATAACGCCGCCGTGGCCCGCAAACTGGTCGAAACCGGCGTAATCGAGCACCTGATGTTCAGCATCAACCCGGCTTTTGACCTGATGCCCGCGCAGACCGATCTGATGGAAGCGTTCGAGGATTTATCCGGCAAAATGTCCGGCATGGACCCCGAGCGCGCCGGGCTGTACCGGCTGTGCGAACAGCGCGGCGTCAGCATTTCGGTCATGAAAACGCTCGGCGCGGGTAAACTGCTCTCCCCCGAGCAGACGCCGTTCGCCAAGCCGTTGACGGTGGCCCAGTGCATCCACTACGCGCTGACCCGTCCCGCGGTCATCAGCGCCCTGATCGGCTACAGTTCCACAGAACAGGTCGCCGAAGCCGTCAGCTACCTCAAAATGTCCCCCGAAGAGCGCGACTACGCCTCCATCGTCAGCAGTTACAAAGCCGATTTCAAAGGCAGTTGCGTCTACTGCAACCACTGCCTGCCTTGTCCCGTCGAAATCGATATTGCCACTCTTCACAAATACCTCGATATCGCCAAGCTCGACGAAGCCAGCATCCCCCCAAGCATCGCCCAACACTACCGCAGCATGAAAGCACACGGTTCCGACTGCATCGCCTGCGGCTCCTGCGAAAGCCGCTGTCCCTTCGGCGTATCCATTATCGAAGACATGAAAAAAGCCGTTGAACTGTTTGGAGAATAATGTAATGTTTCGCGGGGAAAAAACCTTTTTGGCAAAAGGTTCTTTTCCCCGTACCCCTTTTTCCAAAAACTTTTATAAAACTGGGCCGTTTATCGGATTGCGATGCAATTCGATAAACGGCCTGATCTTAGAAAGTTTTGAAAAGCCAAAGGGGTTTCAGGGGAAGAACATCGAAGCGGCACGTTGCCGCCTTTGTTAAAAGTTTGTCGTTTTCCCCTGAAGAGAACCTTCGCTAATTTCTTTGATGACGGCGGCGGCGCAGTGACAGCCGAAGATGGCGGGCATGTAGGAGATGGTGCCGACGGTGGAACGGAATTTACCGAGGTCGTTTTCGCCTTCGATGGTGGATTCTTCGGGAACGTCTTCGGGGGAGAATACGACCGTAAAGCCGGAATGAATGCCGCGGCGGTGAAGGCGTTTGCGCAGTGCGCGCGCCAGGTTGCAGTTATAGGATTTGGAAATGTCGGCAGTCTGGACGAGGCCGGGATCGATGCGGCCGCCCGCGCCGAGGGCGCTGACGATTTTCAGGTTGCGTTCGAGGGCCTTGCAGATCAGGTTCAGCTTCGGCGACAGGGTATCGATGGCATCGAGGACGCAATCATAGGGGGCGGCGTCGAGGAGTTCGGCGGTTTTTTCGTCGCGGATGAATTCGTTGACCACGGTCAGTTCGATGTCGGGATTGATGTCGCGGAAACGCTCGGCCATGACATCGCCTTTCAGCCGTCCGACGGTGCTGATGAGTGCCGGGAGCTGGCGGTTGCGGTTCGAGGCTTCGATGATGTCGCCGTCGACAATGGTCATGCGGCCGATGCCGGCGCGGCAGAGCATTTCCGCCGCATACGCGCCCACGCCGCCCAGGCCCATGACCAATACGTGTGCGTCGCGCAGGCGCTGGAGCTTGTCGGCGCCGAGGAGAAGTTCGGTGCGTTGTTGCCAGTCGGGGGTCATTTTTTGCGGATCAGGACGTTGTCGATCAACCGTGTGGAGCCGAAATAGGCGGCGATGGCCACCAGGATTTCGGCGGTATTGCGGGTGACTTCGCCCAGGGTTTCGGCGTCGCGAATCTCGACATAGTCGACACGGCCGCCAGCTTCGGTGATGCTGTTCCAGATGGCGTCGGCGTCCAGATTGTCAAGCGTCAGGTTGAGCAGTGTCCGCGAGATCGTCAGCGCACGGTGGCGGTCATCGGTGCTCAAGTAACGGTTGCGCGAACTGAGTGCGAGGCCGTCGGCTTCGCGGATCAGCGGGGCGACGATGATTTCGATGGGGAAATTCAGGTCGCGCACCATGCGGCGGATGACCAGCGCCTGCTGGGCGTCCTTCTGGCCGAATACCGCCACGTCGGGCAATACCGCGTTGAAAAGCTTGGCGACCACGGTCGTTACGCCCCGGAAATGAATCGGGCGGCTGCGGCCGCAGAGGTCGCCGGTCAGCGCTTCCTCGATCACCCAGGTACTGTGGCCGGGGTGGTACATATCTTTGCTCTCAGGAGCGAAAATCACTTGCGCGCCGCGTTTTTCGCACAACTGGCAGTCGCGTTCAAAATCGCGGGGATACTTGTCGAGATCCTCAAAGGGGCCGAACTGGGTGGGGTTCACGAAGATCGTCACCACCACGAATTCGGCTTTTTCCAGGGCGCGGTCGATCAGGCTCAGGTGCCCTTCGTGGAGATAACCCATGGTCGGGACCACACCGATGCGCTTACCCGCCAGACGTGCCTGACGGGAGCATTCCTGCATTTCCGAAATGGTACGGATGATTTTCATTTTCGGCTCAGACTTCGACCATCCAGTGGTGGCGGTCGGCGATTTCGCCGTATTGAATGCCGGTCATTTCATCGTAAAGCTTCTTCAGCACCGGGCCGATGGTCTCGGTGTTGTAGCTGATGACGTTGCCGCCGTCATAAATCCGGCCGACGGGGGTGATCACCACGGCGGTACCGCAGGCGCCGACTTCGGCGAAGTCCGGCAGTTCGGTCTTGGCGACCGGGCGGCGGTCCACTTTCAAACCAAGGTCCTCGGCCAGCTGCATCAGCGATTTATTGGTGATGCTGGGCAGGATCGAAGAGGACTTCGGGGTCACGTATTTGCCGTCCTTGCTGATGGCGATGAAATTGCTGGTGCCGAATTCGTCGATGTAAAGGTGTTCCTTCGGGTCGGTGAACAGCGGAATCGGGCAATGGTTGTCCTTGGCGATTTTGGCCGGGAGCAAGCTGGCCGCGTAGTTGCCGGCGCACTTGATGGTGCCGGTGCCGAGCGGAGCCGCGCGGTCATAATCGTTGATCACCCATGCGTCCACGGGTTTGATGCCGCCCTTGTAATACGGGCCCACGGGCATGACCATTATGATGAATTCGTATTCATCGCTGGGAGCCACGCCGATTTTCGGGCCGCTGCCGAAGGCCACCGGGCGGATGTACATGGAGCCGCCGGTGCCGTACGGGGGCACATAATCGATATTGTCGCGAACCACTTTTTTCATGGCTTCGACGTAGAGTTCTTCCGGGAAATCAGGCATCATCAGGTGTTTCATCGTGGCGGCCTGGCGGCGGGCGTTTTCGACCGGGCGGAAAATGCGGACCTTGCCATCCTTGCCCATAAATGCCTTCTGCCCTTCGAAGCAGGCCTGTCCGTAATGGAAGACCTGGGAGGCAATGGACATGGTGATGTCGTAGTCGTTGTGCAACTTTCCTTCGCTCCATTGACCGTTCTTGTACTGAAAACGGATATTCGAGCGGGTCGGAAAGAACTCAAAACCCAGTTTGGACCAATCGATGTTCATAACGCTAACCTGCCTGTTTAAAATGATAAAAATTTCACGTGAAAAATCAAATCAAGAATTGATTTCTTCAAAACATCCTGTAATATACCTTATGCAATCCCAATAATCAATGTTACTTTATAAATAATTGGCAAAACTAAGGAATTATAGCTATGAAAATTTCGCGTATGATCATGAGTCTGGGCGTGGTTGCACTGCTCGGCTTGGCCCTCACCGGTTGTAACGATGTGCCCGTGGATATGGGTCCCATTCCGGATCCGAAAATTGGCGAACCCGGCGGCAAGGGGTATGGTAATGGCGATGGTGAGCTGGATTTCGACGCACTCAATGCAAAAAACCGCAATAACACCGGCGGCGATCCGGACGCCTGGAGAAGCGGTGCAGAAGGCAACCTCGGTGCTCGTGGTAACGGCGAATTCACTCCGGTGGTGATCCCCGGGCTGCATTTCGAGCCGATCTATTTCGATTATGACCGCTCCGACCTGAAGCAGAGCGAACTGAATAAGCTCCAGAAAGTCGCTGATTTCATCCGGACCCGTCCCGAGCTCGGCGTGATCATCGAAGGCCATTGCGATGACCGCGGCAGCGAAGAATACAACCGCGCCCTCGGCGAGCGCCGCGCCATTTCCCTCCGCGACCAGCTGGTCCGGATGGGCGTGCCGGATGCACACATGAAGACCATGAGCTACGGCAAGGACCGTCCGGCTATCCAGGGTACTTCCTCCGAAGCCCGCGCCAAAAACCGTCGCGGCGAGACTATCCCTGCCAGAATGCAGTGATTCCCTGGAAAGTTATAGGTTGCTTTTTTACGAACCCGGGGAAACCCGGGTTTTTTGTTTACGGCATTTGTAAAATTCCCTTTGGGAATGTATTGTAAACCGCAATTTTTATTTATGAATAACATATAACCCAGAAGAGGTAAAAAGAAAATGAGCAAAATCCATGCTGAACATGTCTTCACCTCGGAGTCCGTGTCCGAAGGCCATCCCGACAAGGTCTGCGACCAGATTTCCGATGCTATTCTCGATGCATGTCTCAAAGACGATCCCGAGAGCAGGGTCGCGTGCGAAACCCTGACCACCACCGACCTGATCGTCGTTTCCGGTGAAATTACCACCAATTCCAAAGTGAATTGGGAAAAGATAGCCCGTCAAGTGGTCTGTGATATCGGCTACAACGATGCTACCGTGGGATTCTCGGCCGAAGACTGCAAGGTATTGGTTTGTGTTCACAAGCAGTCCCCGGATATCTGCCAGGGCGTGAGCCGCGAACAGGCTTCGATGCAGGGCGCGGGCGACCAGGGCATGATGTTCGGTTACGCCTGTACCGATACCGAAGAACTGATGCCGGCCACGATCATGTATTCGCACCGCATCGTCAGCGAACTGGCCCGCCGCCGTCACAGCGAACCGGCCAAGTACAGCTATCTGCGCCCGGACGCCAAGAGCCAGGTTTCCATCCTCTACCGCGGCGGCAAGCCGGTCCGCGTGGAAAATGTGGTGGTTTCCCACCAGCACACCCCCGAAATGAAGATCGAAACCTTGACCGCGCTGGTCAAGGAAGTGGTGGCGCAGGTGATTCCGGCTTCGCTGCTGCATGACGATATCAAATATTACATCAATCCGACCGGTAAATTTGAAATCGGCGGACCCCATGGCGACACCGGGCTGACCGGACGCAAGATCATTGTCGACACCTACGGCGGCGTGGGCTCCCACGGCGGCGGCGCGTTCTCCGGCAAGGATCCGTCCAAGGTGGACCGTTCGGCAGCTTACATGAGCCGCTACATCGCCAAGAATATCGTGGCGGCCGGCCTCGCGGAAAAATGCGAAGTTCAGGTGGCCTACGCCATCGGTATCGCCGATCCGCTGAGCATCAACGTGGACACTTACGGCACCGGCAAACTGGAAAACGACAGCGATCTCGAGAAGATCATCCGTTCGATTTTCAGCCTGCGCCCGGCCGACATCATCCGGACCCTCGGGCTCAAAACCCCGTCGCAGGCCGGCTGGTCGTACCGCGATACCGCGGCTTACGGACACTTCGGACGCGATATTTTCCCGTGGGAAAAGACCGACAAGGTGGATGAGTTGAAAGCCGCCGCCGGGAAATACGCATCAAAGTAATGAACGATAACAAATACATCCTTGGCGCCGGTTCGCCGCTGATCGACCTGCTGATTCATGTGGATGAAACATTTCTGCAGAGCATCGACGGCGAAAAAGGCGGCATGGTGTTGGTGGACGATGCCGGTATGGACCGGATTTTGGGCACGGCGGGCGTGAAACCCGTCCGGGTGCCCGGCGGTTCCGCCTGCAACACGATTTTCGGGGTGGCCATGCTGGGGATGCCCACGGCATTCATCGGCAAGCTCGGCCGCGACGACGACGGCGCGTTCCTGCGCCGGAGTCTGGAGGACCTCGGCGGGCGCGGCACTTCGTTCCGTTATTCGGACGATACCCACACCGGGCGCTGCCTCTCCATGATTACTCCCGATTCGGACCGCACCATGCGGACCAATCTGGGCGCGGCATTGCAATTCGCTTCGACGGATATCGCGCCGGACGATTTCAAGGATGTGCGGCACTTCCATATCGAGGGCTACCTGCTTTATGTGCCCGGCGTGGTTGAGCGCCTGGTGACGCTGGCGAAAGAGGCCGGCTGTACGCTGAGCATCGACCTGGCTTCGTTCGAAGTCGTGCGCAACTGCAAGGCGGAACTTACCAGGCTCCTGCCGCAGTTCGATATTGTGTTTGCCAACGAAGACGAAGCCGCCGAACTGCTCGGTCCCGGCACCCCGGAGGAATGGGCCGCGCGGCTCAGCGCCATCGTGCCCGTGGCCTGCATCAAGCTCGGTAAACAGGGTTCGATCGTGAAAACCGCTTCGTCATTTGACCGCGTGCCCGCGCATCTGGTCGAGGCCGTCGACGCCACCGGCGCGGGCGACCTGTGGGGCAGCGGATTTTTGTACGGATATTTAAACGGTTACAGTATGGCGGACTCCGCCCGTTTCGGTTCCATTCTCGGGGCCGAAGTGGTGCAGGTGGTCGGCCCCAAAATTCCGGCGGACAGATGGCCGCGGATCAAACAGCAAATGGGTGTACAGGAGTAAAATGATGGATTACAAAGTCAAAGATATGTCGCTGGCCGACTTCGGACGCAAGGAAATCGGCATTGCCGAAAAAGAAATGCCCGGCCTCATGGCCACCCGCCGCAAATATGGCCCGGAGAAGCCCTTGAAGGGCCTCAAGATCATGGGCAGTTTGCACATGACCATCCAGACCGCGGTATTGATCGAGACGCTGACCGAGCTCGGCGCGGACGTCCGCTGGTGCTCCTGCAATATTTTCTCCACCCAGGACCACGCGGCAGCGGCGATCGCGGCCACCGGCGTCCCGGTTTTTGCCTGGAAGGGCGAGACTCTCGAAGAATACTGGGAATGTACCTGGAACGCCCTGACCTGGCCCGACGGCAGCGGCCCCGACCAGATCGTTGACGACGGCGGCGACGCCACGCTGCTCATCCACCGCGGCTGCAAAGCCGAGGACGACGCCTCTATTCTCGACGTCCCCACCGATGTTTACGAACTTCAGGTCATCAACAACCTGCTGAAAAAAGTGTTGAAGGAAAACCCCGGTCACTGGCACAAAGTCGCCCCCAGAATCAAGGGCGTTTCCGAGGAAACCACCACCGGCGTGCACCGTCTGCTCCAGATGGAAGAAAGCGGCGAACTGCTCTTTCAGGCCATCAACGTCAATGACTCCGTGACCAAGAGCAAGTTCGATAATATCTATGGCTGCCGCCATTCGCTGACCGACGGCATCAAGCGTGCGCTCGACGTGCTGATTTCCGGCAAGACCGCCATGGTCTGCGGTTATGGCGACGTGGGCAAGGGCTGCGCCGAAGCCATGCGCAACGAACGCGCCCAGGTCATGGTTTCCGAAGTCGACCCGATCTGCGCGTTGCAGGCCTGCATGGCCGGATTCAAGGTTACGACTGTGGAAGATGCCCTGCCTTTTGCCGATATTTTCGTCACCACCACCGGCAACTGCAATATCATCACCGCCGAACACATGAGCAAGATGAAAGATCAGGCGATTGTCTGCAACATCGGCCATTTTGACAACGAAATCGAAGTAGCCAAGCTGGAAAAGTGGGCCGGCGTGAAAAAAGAGAACATCAAGGATTTCCATTGTCCCGTGGACCGCTACGTGTTCCCGGACGGCCACAGCATTTACCTGCTGGCAGAAGGCCGCCTGGTGAACCTCGGCTGTGCGACGGGTCATCCGAGTTTCGTGATGTCCTGCAGTTTCACCAACCAGACGATCGCCCAGATCGATATCGCCAAAAATCCGGATCGCAAAGTCGGCGTCTACCGTCTGGCGAAGGAACTGGACGAAGAAGTGGCGCGTCTGCACCTGGAAAAGCTCGGCGCCAAGCTGACGAAGCTGAGCCAGGCGCAAGCTGACTACATCGGCGTCAAGGTTGAAGGCCCCTACAAGCCCGAACACTACCGCTACTAAAACAACGGTAATGCAATACGAGGGGCTCCGCGCCCCTCGTGCTCCTGCGGCCGAACGTCGGCACCGGCAGGCCGAATTGGCCTGCACCTCAGTACTTTCTAAAGGGAGATCCGCGAGTTTCCGACTCGCGTCAGGCGGCTGCCGCCCCTGAACCCTGCCGGAAGGTCTCCCCTTTGCACTGGATTGCACCTGGTGCCATGGCTCTTTTTCTGGAATTGGAAATGACGGATAATACAGTTTTTGAGCGTAAAGCACATTCCGTCACTTATCCGTCATTTGATTTTGACGGCTTGACCAGGTAGTTTGACGGGGAACCCTTTTCGAAGAAATAAAAAAAGGTTCAGGGGTCTGTCCAAGTTTAGAGGAGTAATTATGAAGAGGAGAAATTGCGTATAGGAACTTGGACGTTCCGAACCCTGAACCAATACTAGTATACATGATTTTGATGAAAAAAAAAGAGCAAAACTCAAAAAAATGAAAAAAAAATCAAAAAAAGTTTATAACATACGTCTATAGTAAGGATTTCCGAAATAAAGTACAAAAAAATAATAGCCATGAAACGTAAAAAAATACGTATCTTATACAACGGAAGCAAAGATATGCAGCAAGATCCCTTGTCAGAGAATGCTGATTTAAATGATATCTTATAAAAACATAAAGTATATTGAGTAGTTTATATAATCAGACAATATGGAGTTAATTTCTTCGATATAATAATATTTATGGGAAAATGGGCCATATTTCTGATTCTAATGTCGGTTACTAGGGATTTGGGGCAATTGTAACAAAAGGCTTAAGGTGGGGCCGCCTGCAAAGAGGCGGCCCCACCTCTTGAGTGATAAGTCCGATGGGGGCTACTGTTTGCGGGAGTGGGGACAGGCCAGAACGCATTGCTCGAAGTTGCAGGGGCGGATTTTTTCCACCTGCGGGAGCTGGCGCAGGGCGTCAGCCAGTTTGTCGCCGGTGAAATCGTCCGGATAGGGCAGGTCGAGTTTCCAGCCGGTGTACATACTGCCTTCGGAGCCGACCAGACTGTAACGTTTGGCCCAGTTACAGCGATTGACGTCGATTTTACGGAAATTTTGAGCGACACCGCCAATTGTGACGGAATGTTCGTCACTTTCGAAAGCATCAGTTTTGCAGGCGCTGAAACAATTTCCGGCACAGTCGGCGCAGGCCAGTTTGACCTTTTCCAATACTTCGTCATAATCCAGTTCGGCGTCGGTGACGATGGCCATGTAGCGCATGTTCGAGCCGAATTTTGGATGGACCAGCGAGCCGCATTTGCTGATTTTGCCGAGCCCGGCACCGGCCGCGGCGAAAACGTTGCTGAAAGCGTCGGGTTGTTCGCCGCGCGGGTTCATGCAGACAGAACCGGTGTGGTGGAGGTCGAGCGTGTGGATGCCCTTGTAACCGGCTTCTTCGAGCAGGCCGGTCAGGTTCCACGCCATCAAGCGCAGCCGCCAGACGGTTTCGTACTGGGCGAAAACGTAGGGGCCAGCGGCTTCCGCCGGGGTGCGGGCGGTGATGTCGACGGTCTTTTTCGGCATGCGAAGGCCGATGACGATGACGGATCTGGCGCCCGGCAGGTAGTCTTTCGGGCCATAAACCCGACGGGTTTCGGTGGTGATCTCGGGTTCGTAGGGCTTGTAAATGGTGTCGGCCTTGTTACGGGCGATGTATTCGACTTCGCCTTCGAAGATCTTTTTCAACTCAGGGACGATTTCCTCGAGGCGGGATGCGGGGGCGATGCCCATCACATCGCACTCGCGCAGTTCCATTTCGCGGCGGAGGCGGGCGGTGAGGTCGCCGTGGAACTGCTGCTGGGGAAGTTCCCAGGAAGTGAGCGGCAGCGGGGCGTCAGTGAGCAGCGTCAGTGTCCGGGCCTCCTTGCCGGGGGCGGTGGAAAGGGCGGACTGGAACTGTTCCTCGGGGAACTGGAGGTACTGGCAGGCGCTGTAACCATAGCGTTCGAGCAGCCGCACGGCGTCGTAACCGGCCTGGGTCATGATCGGGTTCCAGGCGAGGTCGAACTGGTGAGTATGGGCATTCGGCGTCGAGAAATCGGCGTCGGTGATATTGCGTTGCGAGACCATGCTGACGGCGCGGATCGCGCCCGGCATCAGGCTGCCGAGGTCGATATTCAGCTTCGATTTCAGGGTTTCGGCATCGCTGACTACGACGTGGTCCACGCCCCAGGCCGCGCCGAACGCCCGGATTTCCTCGAACACGCCGCGATGGAACATGTCGTCCTTGACCTCAGGGTTGGCGATGAACTGGCGGCGGCGGCGCGGCGCATTGGTGTATTCGCGCTCCCAGTAGCGCAGCGGTTTCGGCAGGCAATAACGCAGACAGGAGCCCATTTCGCCGGCGCGGCGGCCGTACTTGATGGTGGCTTCCATGATGACTTTTTCGTCCACCACATCCGGGATCGGCAGGTCGAGATCGAGGTCGAAATGCTCGCCCCAGGAGCAGCGCCAGAGGTTTTTGTTGGCATAGCGGTACTTCTTGCCCTCGTAATCGATAACATTCCAGCCGTTGATCTCTTTGGAAAGAGCGCCGGAGCGGCATTCTTTTTTGCAGATCATGCAGTTGTCGCAGACGGAACCGGGCTCGACGAGCGGGGACGGCGTGAGTTCGGCGTCGGTGACGATGGTGACGAAGCGGACGCGGGCGCCGAATTCAGGGGTAATCGCCAGCCCGCTGTAGCCGTATTCGGCCAGCCCGGCGGCCACGGCGGAGTGAATGTGCGAGACGTCCGGGGCGAACTGCTCCTTCAAATCCTTGTAACCGCGGTAGCGCCAGATGTTTGAGGAGACGATCGGGACGGCGCTCCAGCCCAGTTTTTCGAGGAAACTGCTCATTCGGTACGACATATCGTCCAGCCGCCAGTTCATGTGGTACTGGATGCTGTAGGGGCCGATGTCCTGCGGGTGTTTGATGCCGCCGAGCTCGATGGCGGCGTCCGGGTGGTGCACGGCCATGACGATGACGGATTTGGCGGAGGGCATGACGCCCTGCGGGCTCATTTTCAGCGGTGCGCCCTTGAAGCGCTCGATGTTGGCGATGCCGACGAGGTCGGCCCGCAGGGTTTCCATGGCGTAATGTTTGATCTTCATGGTTTCGGGGTTATCGACCCGGTAGTTCAGATTTGCGCTCATAATGATGCTCCTTTTTGAATTCATTATTCATGAACTATATTCATTATAGCTGAATTTGTAGAGAAATCAATAGCTCATTGAATCGGAAGCGAAAAAAATCTGAAAATTTTGTTGGAAAAATTGTTTGAAAAAGAAACCGGATGGACTATATTAAATGATTAGGTAGCTAACAAACTTAATATCATCCATCCAATCATTGCTGATGGGGGAGATTTTTTTTCATTTTGGTATTGTTAGGAAGCAAACAGTTCGGATATAGTCACAAGCAGTAAGAGGTTGAGCATGGCAGAGATGAAGGATTCGCTGAGTCACTCGATGGGGCGCTTGTTCAAGAAGGTAAGCCGTCTTTATACAAGGGAAGGACGGGAGATCGGATTGACGGGTGTGCAGGGTAGAGTGCTGGCCCACATTTTCGTGGCGTCGCAGTGGCAGGACATCTTTCAGAAAGATATTGAAGAGGAATTCGACATCCGGCGTTCGTCGGCCACGGGGATCCTGCAGCATCTGGAGCGCAGCGGGATGATTTACCGGGTGAGCGTGCCGCAGGATGCGCGGCTGAAGAAGATCGTGTTGACCGACAAGGCGCGGCAGGTACAGCGCCATGTGTTGAACGAACTCGAGAAGCTGGAAGCCAGGCTGCGCGGCAACCTGAGCGAAGAGGAAGTGTGGACTTTTAAGATGATTTGCGAGAAAATCGGCAAAAACATCGAGTCCATTCATATACAAGGCGTGGAAAGTAATCAAGAAACAGCCTGGGAACAGGCGGAATAACAAATCGAGGTGTGGTAAAAATGAAAATCAGGACAAAAACCATTATAATGAGCGCGGTGATGCTGCTGGCATCCGTGCCGGTACTGGCCCAGCAACCGGATGCGCCGCCGCCAGCGGTAAGCGTGGAAGCCGTCGGGACCTTGGAGAGTACCGAGGCGAAATCCTACGTCGGTACCCTGGGCGGGGACGCCACGGTGGACATCGTCGCGCGAGTGAGCGGCACGATGTGGAAAGCGGCGTTCACCGAGGGGAGCGTCGTCAAAAAAGGCGATCTGCTCTATGAGATTGAAGATACCATTTACAAGGCCAATGTGCGGGTGGCGGAAGCCGCGCTGAAGCAGATGGAAGCCGAATACGACTTCGCCCAAAAGGAAAACGAGCGTTATCAGCGGCTCCTGAAGGCGGATGCCACGGCCAAGACCACCTACGACAACGCACTGCGTTCGCTGCAGTTCTACGAAGCCAAGATCGAAGAGGCCAAGGCCAACCTGATTCTGGCCCAGAACGACCTCTCCTACACCAAGATCTATTCGCCGATCAACGGCCAGATCGGGGCGAATATCTACAGCGCGGGCAACTATATCACCCCGGCTACGGGTAAACTGGCCAGGATCGTCAAATTCGACCCGATCCTGATCAACTTCGCCATCAGCGAAGCGGACTTCTTCCGCCACTTCAAGGACAAGAAAGGCAGCGATTCGATCATGACGATCTACCGCGCGGACGGCAAAGTATTCAACGGCAAAATCCAGCTGGACTTCTTTGACAACGAAATCGACCGCAGCACGGGCACGCTTGGTATTCAGCTCTCCGCGGCCAACCCGAATATGGAACTGGTCCCGGGCGGTTATGTGAAGGTGCAGATGGCGGAGAAATTCGTCAAGCCCATGCCGGCCATCAAAGTCACCGCGATCATGACCGACGGCAAAGGACATTACGTCTATGTGCTGGACCAGGAAAATACCGTGCTCAAGCGCGAAGTGGTCATCGGCCGCCAGGTGCGTGACATGCAGTTGATTGAATCCGGCCTTGAAGTCGGTGACCGTGTCATCGTGAGCGGTTTGCACAAAGCCAGAGTTGGCGGCAAAGTGAAACCGTCGGAAAAAACGGTTGCCGATGCCCTGCCCAAGATATGAGGTGATTAAATGTTTTCAGCAATATTCATAAAAAGGCCGCGTTTCGCGATTGTCATATCGCTGTTTACGATGCTGGCCGGTGCGGTTTGCGTGTTCAAACTGCCGGTGGCGGAATATCCGCAGGTGGCATCGCCCACCATCATGGTCATGGCAAGTTATCCGGGCGCCAGCGCCCAGGTGATCGCCGATACCGTGGCGGCGCCGATCGAATCGGAAGTGAACGGGGTGGAAGATATGATTTACTATTCTTCCAAATCCGACAATATGGGGAACTATACCCTGACGTTGACCTTCAAGCCGGACGCCGACGAAAATATGGCGCTGGTAAACGTGAACAACGCCATCAAGCGCGCGGAACGTTCACTGCCGAACGAAGTGGTGAGCAACGGTTTGATGTCATTCAAACGCTCTACCGACATTCTCGGAATCATCGCCATCTACAGCGACAACCCGGAGCATACGCCGCTCTATTTGAGCAATTATACCAGTATCCACATGAAAGACGCGATTGCGCGGCTCGACGGTGTCGGGCAGGCGGTGGTATTCGGTGCACAGGACTACAGCATGCGGCTGTGGCTGGACCCTTACAAGATGAAGGCGTTCTCGGTCAGTTACGACGACATCCGCACCGCGGTGGCCAGCCAGAACGTGCAGGCCGCGACCGGTTCGGTGGGTACCGAAACCAGCAGCAATTATATGCAGTTCAAGGTGGATACGCAGGGGCGTCTGGCCACCGCCGAGGAATTCGGCAACATCATTCTCAAATCCGGCGAAGGTGGCCGTCAGGTCCGCATGACGGACGTGGCCCGGATCGAGCTCGGTTCGTCCACCTATACTGGGTTGTGCCACCTGAATGACCGCCCGGCCGTGATCCTGGCCGTATTCAAGCTCAATGATGCGAACGCGTTAAGCGT
Organism: Victivallis vadensis; assembly: GCA_040391785.1. Taxonomy (GTDB): domain Bacteria; phylum Verrucomicrobiota; class Lentisphaeria; order Victivallales; family Victivallaceae; genus UBA5239. Next base: position 2,566 of record JBEBXH010000069.1, on the reverse strand, counting down.
GATGAGCCATGTCAAAAAGGAAATGGACCATCTGAAGCTCAATTTCCCGGAAGGCATGAACTGGAGCGTGGCGTATGACTCCACCGAATTCGTGGTCATGACCATGAAGGAAATCGTGGAAACACTGATCCTCACCTTCATATTGGTGGTGCTCATCACCTGGGTGTTCCTGCAGGACTGGCGCGCCACGATCATCCCGATGGTGACGATTCCGGTATCGCTGATCGGTACCTTCCTCTTCTTGTACCTGCTGGGTATGAGCATCAACACGTTGACCATGTTCGCGCTGATCCTGGTGATCGGCTCGGTGGTGGACGACGCCATCGTCGTTACCGAAAACTGTATACGGCTGATCGACGAAGAAGGCATGACGCCTTTTGCCGCCGCCATGAAGAGCATGGAACAGATCACCAATGCGCTGATCGCCACCACGCTGGTGGTGGTGGCCGTGTATGCCCCAATCGCTTTCTACGGCGGCATGGTCGGCAAAATCTATATGCAGTTCGCGGTCACCATGTGTATCGCGCTGGGTATTTCCACGGTGAATGCGCTGACGCTGAGCCCGGCGCTGTGCGCGATCGTGCTGCGTCAGCACCGCCAGCACTGGCTGCCGCTGCGAGCATTTTTCGGATTGTTCAATATCCTGTTGAACTGGATACGTAATGTCTATATGTTCATTGGCCGTTTCCTGGTCCGTCATCCGATAATTACGGCGATTGGGTTTGCCCTGATCCTCCTCGGGAACTACCTCATCTTCACCAGTTTGCCCTCCTCCTTCCTGCCGCAGGAAGACAAAGGCGCGCTGTTCTGCGAAGTGATCCTGCCGCCGGGGGCTTCGATTCCCCGGACGCAGGCCGTGCTGGCCGAAGTGGCGGAAATCGCCAAGGCCCAGGCGGGCGTGAAGCAGACCATCAGCGTGCCCGGCCGCAGTTTTACCTCCGGTGACGGTGAAAACGTGGGCATGGTGATCCTGGACCTCGAAACCTGGGGCCTGCGGAAAAGCAAGGATACCCAATTGTCCGCCATTCAGGCTGCGATCACCCGGAGTTGCGCGGTGATTCCGGATGCTTCGGTGACGGTGTTTGCGCCGCCGGCGATCTCGGGCCTGGGAGCGACCGGAGGGGTGACCTTCGCGTTGCAGGCCACCGGCGACCAGAGTTACCAGGAACTTTCGCAGGTGACCAACAGCTTGCTGGGCAAAGTCCGGGAATCCGGCAAAGCGGTCCATGCGTTTACCTCGCTGGACGCCAATACCCCGATGCTGCATCTGGATATTGACCGTGCCAAGGCCGAAGCCATGAATGTGCCGGTCAGCGCGATCTTCAGCACGCTGCAGACCCAGCTGGGCTCGTACTATATCAACGACTTCAATATGTTCGGCAAAACCTACAAGGTGAAAATGCAGGCCGAAGCCAATTTCCGCGAAAACATCAACGTCATCGAACAGCTCCACGTCACCAGCAGTACCGGCAGCATTGTGCCGTTGGATGCTCTGGCCAATGTCTCGTGGACGCTGGGTTCGCGCCAGGCGGAACGCTTCAACATGTTCCCGTCGGCCAGCATCAACATCCAGAGCGTATCATTCTTCAGTTCCGGTGAAATGATGGCCCTGGTCGACAATCTGGTGCGTACACAGCTGCCGCATGATTACACGATCAGCTGGACCGATATGAGTTATCAGGAAGACCAGAATGAAGGACAGGTGATCTGGCTGTTGGCGCTGTCGCTGGTCATGGCGTATCTCTTCCTGGTGGCGCAGTATGAAAGCTGGACGGTACCGGTGTCGGTAATGCTCTCGGTGGCCACGGCGACCTTCGGCGGGATGCTGGCGCTGAAACTCAGCGGTATGGCGCTGAACATCTATTGCCAGCTCGGCTTGCTGATGCTGATCGGCCTGACCGCCAAGACCTCAATCCTGATGGTGGAATTCTCCAAACAGGACCGCGAAGCCGGCGCCAGTATCCGCGACGCGGCCATGAACGGTATGAAAATCCGTTTCCGCGCGGTGATGATGACTGCGTTGTCGTTCGTGATCGGGGTATTCCCGATGGTGGTGGCCAGCGGCGCGGGCGCCGGCAGCCGTCACTCGATCGGGGTAACCACGTTCTGGGGTATGCTGGTGGCCACGGTTCTCGGGATGATCTTCATTCCGGGTCTGTATGCGATCTTCCAGTACCTCGCGGAAGGTTCCTATAAACTAATGGGCATGACCCCAAGGGAATTACGCAAAGACGAACTGAAATAAAACTGAAATAACCCCCTTCTGCGGCGGGACGGATCTACCCACGCCCAAACACCCCCCTCATCCGTCCTGCCGCAGTCTTTTTTTCAAATTGGCCGGCACCGTTGGTGCCTGAATTGAAGAATTGGCCGCTTCGCTGAATTGGTCGGCGCAAGCGCCTGAATTGGGAAATCGGGAGAGGTCATACTCATTTCCCATAGGCCACATTCGTCCCACTTGTCACGCCGTAGCCTTGGCGAAGGCGGATAAATCCCATTTTCTATATTATAGAGCCAATTTCAAAAGTGAAAAGTAAGAGGAATTAAGCGAAGACGGCTTGAAAAA
>JBEBXH010000068.1:0-36698 GCA_040391785.1 Victivallis vadensis | reverse complement strand
GCGAGAGGGCTACGCACCCTCTCGCGCTCTCCGCGGCCGAACGTCGGCACCGGCAAGCCAATGGCCTGCACCTCGATACTTTGCCAATTCTGCCGGAGGCGTTTTATCCGGTCGTAATGGGAGTAAAACGATGCGCCTGTTTCGATGCAATTGATCCGGCGTGACGACAATGTCATCGAATTTCTGACCGCTGCAACCTTGACACAAAAGCTCGCGGTATCGGTGAAGACAACCGTGGAATTCGACGGTTTCGTCTGGGTCGAAATGACGGTGAATCCTCTGGCGAAAGATGCAGGCATCAACACCCTTCAGTTCGAAATACCGTTGGATATCGAGCGGGCAAAATACTGGGGCGGCATCCGGCGACGGTTGTTTTCGATCTGGGGCAGATCGGCGGCGGCGCCTGCTGGTATTATCCGGGTTACAACCAGGCTGCGGTGCGGTTGAATTTCCGCTCGGCGGTGACTCCGGCCAAAGTGCTGGTCACAGTCAACGACGCCAACCCGATGGAAGCCCGGCGGGAGGGCAACTCCTACCGCGTACTGGTTCCGGTCGGCTCCACGCCCGGCGAGTACCGGATCGGAAGATTTGCGAGTGGCTGGATTTTTTCCGGAAATGCGGTTTTGAACGGGTAATTTTCGAATACGATTGCCGGGTGCAGTGGGATTGCTGGCCGGGCGCGGCCAATCCGCGGCTGACCAGGGACGAAATCCGCCGCATCACCGCTCACGCCGAGGACATCGGCATGGAAGAGGTTCCGCTGGTCCAGATTCATGGACATCTGGACTGGCTCCTCAAGCATGAACGGTACGCGCATCTCCGCGAGGGCGGCTTCGTCAACGAACTCTGCCCGCAGCACCCGGACGCCGCCCCGATGATCAAAGCCTGGATCGATGAAGTCCTGACGCTGCACCCGAACCTCCATTATATCCACCTCGGCGCGGACGAAACCTGGCACCTGTGTTCCTGTGGCAAATGCCGGGAAACCGCCGCCCGTGATACCGCCCGCGGCAAGCTCGGAGGTTATCTCGATCATGTCAGCGGCATCTGCCGCTATGTCATCGCCAAGGGCCTGCGCCCGATGATCTGGGCAGATATGTTCTGTACGGAAAACCGTACCGATCTGGCGCGCGAGCTGCCGCCGGAAACCATTCTGGTCAACTGGCAGTATGCCGGCGCCGGTCCTTACGAAACCACAGCCAAGCTAAAGGCTTCCGGGCTCGATGTTTACGGCGCCTCGGCCATTCAATGCGCCTGGTATGAACACTGGTGGTGCGCCATCAACAACCCGGGGGCCCGGCTGGAGAACGTGCTGGGCTGGAATCACAGCGGTTTCAACGTGATTCACACCACCTGGGGGCGTCCCGGCAATCTGTGGAATTTGTACCCGCCGTGGCACGCCTCGGTGGCGGTATTTATCGCGGCGGCCGATCCCGAACGCTGGGAGCGGCACCCGTGGAAACCGTTTTTCGACCGTTTGGCGCCGGCACTCCTGCGCTCATGGCCGCACGAGCTCAAGGAATTGATTGCCGGGGTCAAAACTCTCCCCATCGCCGACCCGGTCGAGGCCGAGGGCCGCAAATGGCTGGAACTCGGCCTGCGCTATCAGCTGATGGTCAAAAACCACCTCGGCGTCGAGCTCGGCAAAAAATGCATGCAGGTAACCCGGAAATACATCGGTTACGATCCGGCTTCCTATCGCAAATACTACGAGGACCCGGCGGAAGAGCTGACCCGGGAACTTGCGGCATGGACCGCCGAAGTTCGCGAATTCTTTCACCGCAACGAACTCAGCGACAGTGACGAATTCACGGAAGAAAAAGCCGCCATATTCTCCTGACACCCAGTCCGTGAAAATTCTTAACCACGGAATACCCGGAAAATTTCTTTTTTGTCCACAAAATTCACAAAAATACACAAAAGATTTATTTAAAAAACTTCCGTGCTTTCCGTGTATTCCGTGGTTAACCAAAAAGCGCCTGGCCAATTACGCCCATCCCGCATTTTTATTACCATGTTTTTTAGAATCTTCACTTGATTTTTCGTATAATAAATGTATCATAGTATCATGAACAATACACTAAAAAAACTGGAGATTCTGGCGGAGGATGCTCAATACGACCTGGCCTGTGCGTGCGGTAACGGCAAGGATAGCACACGCAAACGCGGCGAGGACGGGCGGTGGCTTTATCCGGTGACGGTGGCGCACGGCGGCAAGGGTTTGCTGCTGAAAACGCTGCAGTCGAACTGTTGCGCCAGCGACTGCAAATATTGCCCGCTGCGGAGCAATGCCAATGCCCGGCGCTGTTCGCTCTCGCCGGCGGAAACGGCGCAGCTTTTCATGGAATACCATCGGCGGCGACCGGAGATTTTCGGGCTGTTTCTCAGTTCGGGGATCGTGCGCGATGCGGATTTCACCATGCAGCGGCTGCTGGACACGGTCGATATCCTGCGCCGCTATTACCAGTTCAAAGGATATGTTCATGTGAAAGTGATTCCGGGGGCTTCCGATGCCGCGGTGGAGGAGGCCCTGCGCCTGGCCACGGCGGTATCGTTGAATATTGAAGCGCCCGGCGAAAAATATTTCAACAAACTCTCCGGCACCAAACAGTTCGAGCGCGACATCGTTCATCCGTTGAAGCTGATCAGCAACCTGACCGCGCGCGGCTCGAAATACTCCAAAGTTAAGGCCACCACGCAGTTCATCGTCGGCGCGGCGGGCGAACCGGACAAGGACATCATTAATTATGTGGACGCCGTTTACAACCGTCTGAAATTCGAACGGGTTTATTTCTCCGCGTACCAGCCGGGGCTGGGCGACCGCTCGATCCCGGGCGAACAGAATTTCAGCCTCAAACCGGAGGCGCGTTTCACCCGCGAGCACCGGCTGTATCAATGCGATTTTCTGTTCCGTACCTACGGTTTCAAGAAAGAGGAAATCATTTTCGAGCAGGACGGCTGCCTGTCGCTGGATGCGGACCCGAAGGAAATCTGGGCCAGAGCCAACCCGAATTTCTTCCCGGTAAACATCAACAAGGCCGACAAATTCGAGCTTATGCGCATTCCCGCTATCGGCGCGGAAACCGCCAGCAAGATTATCAAGCTCCGGAGTATCCACCGTCTCTACGGCCTGGAAGACGTCGGCGTCAAAGGCAAGCAGCTTGCCAAAGCCAAAAGCTACGCGACAAGCTGACCTGCCTTGCAGTGGTTATTGATTGCTGAAGACCTGAAACCCGGGATACGCCTCCTGTCCGTGTTCGCTCTGGTCGAGTCCGCACAACTCCGCCCGCTCCGATACCCGGATGCCGATGGTTTTCTTGAGCGCAAAGAAGATCAGAAATGCCGCGGGAAACGCCACCAGCCCGGCTGCCAGTACTCCGGTCAGCTGGATCAGGAATTTATGGCTCGGATCCGTTGAAAAGATCCCTACCGCCAGCGTACCCCAGATGCCGCAGGTCAGGTGCACCGACAGCGCGCCAACCGGATCATCCATCCAGAACCTGTCGTAAAACAGTACCGAAAACACCACCAGCGATCCGGCAATGCCGCCAACCACGATTGTGCCCAACGGCGAAAAACAATCCGCTCCGGCAGTAATGCCGACCAACCCGGCCAGGCAGCCGTTCAGCGTCATCGACAAATCCGGCTTTTTAAAGAGCGACATGCTGGTGAGCATCGCCGTCATGATCCCGGCGCAGGCCCCGAGCATGGTATTTACCAGTACCAGCGAAATCGCCTGCGGGTCCGCCTTCAGCACCGAACCGCCGTTGAACCCGAACCAGCCGAACCACAGCAGAAATACCCCGATCGTCGCCAGCGGCATGCTGTGCCCCATGATCGGCCGGGGCCGTCCGTCGACGTATTTGCCAATGCGCGGCCCCAGCAGCAGCACCCCGGCCAGAGCACCCCAGCCGCCAATGCTGTGCACAAACGTCGATCCGGCGAAATCATGAAATCCGATCCGGTTCAGGAAACCGCCGCCCCACCCCCACGAGCCAATCAGCGGATATACCAGCGCCACATAAAACAGCGTGAACAGCATGAATGAGTGCAGCTTCACCCGTCCGGCCACCGCCCCGGAGACAATCGTGGCCGCCGTGGCCGCGAACATCCCCTGAAAAAAGAAATCGGTCCAGTACGTATAAGCTGCGTCCGCTGGAAGCACTTCCGGCGGATTGAGCCAGAATCCGGCGAAACCGAGGTAGTCGCCCAGCAGCCATTGAGTACCGGGGTACATCAGCCCGAACCCGAGAACCGCGTAACTGAGAAATCCGACCGCCGGCACCATGGTGTTTTTGAAAAGGATATTCGTACAGTTTTTCGCCTGGCACAATCCCGCCTCGACCATGGCAAACCCCAGGTGCATCACAAACACCAGCATGCCGCCCAGCAGCACCCATAAATTATTGATCATTAATTCCACATTCATTTTTATTACTCCATATAATTTTATTAACCTATTGCTTCCGGGCCGCGCTCGCCGGTACGAATGCGGATGCATTCTTCCATCGGCAGTACGAAGATTTTACCGTCGCCGATCTCCCCTGCCCCGGTACGCGCCCCGGCGATGATGCCATTGATGGTTTCCTCCACGAAATCCTCGTTGACGCCGATGGCGATACGGACTTTCTTCAACAGATTAACCTCCAGAATGGCGCCGCGATAAGCTTTCGTGTAGCCTTTTTGCTGTCCGCAACCGAGAGCGTTGGTGATGGACATTTTGTAGACCCGGCGCGTGTACAATTCCTGCTTGACCGCGTTCAGGCGTTCGGGTTTGATATAAGCGATAATCAATTTCATCTGGCACCTCCTTGTTGCCGTTATTAATAAAACAGCAATTTAAAAAGCATTTACCGTGCCAAGTCCGGATGTTTTTCGCATTTTCCTCATTGATAACATTTTATGCAGCATGAATCTTTTTCAAGTTTTTACAATATTGTAAAAATATACAATAATTGCCAAATTCGGATTTTACACTTTTATCCCGATTCGCCGCTTGCCAATGAGCTTTGGCGAAAGTATATTACTGGAATATCCAGCCAGGAGAATGATCATGAAAGTTACTTTTCTCGGGACCGCCGCTTATGAGGGCTTTCCCGCTCAGTGGTGCGAATGCGCGGTGTGTGCCAATGCATGGGAAAAACGCGGCAAAGAAGTACGCCGCCGGACCAGTTACCTGATCGATGACGATATCATCGTCGATTTCGGTCCCGACATGGCCTGGCAATGCATCGACTTCAATGTCGACCTGCGCAAGATCGATTATATGCTGTTCACCCACGCGCACAGCGATCATTTGAACTGCACGGACCTGCCGATGCGTTTTTCGCCGAGCTTCAGCCAGGTCAGCAAAACAGTGACGACGATCGCCCCGCAGGCCGTCTTCGCCAAGCTCATGAAAACGGTCGCGGACTCCATGCATTTTTATAAGCTCGATGACCTGAAACTGGGCATCAATCTGGCGCATCATGGCGAAATCATCTGCAAGGGCGATCTCGAAGTGCTGCCGCTGGCTGCCGACCATGCCCCCGGCACTTATCCGGTGGTTTACGTGGTCGGGCGCAACGGCAAAAAAACGTTTATTGCCAACGACACCGGCTACCTGCCCGCAGAATCCTGGGAAGCGCTGAAAGGGGTGAAACTCGACCTCGTCATCATCGACGCCACCATGGGCCTGACCAAATACATCGACTGCGAACGCGGCCACATGGGCGGCAATATCGTGGTTAAGTTCCGCGATAAACTGCTCGAACTCGGCTGCATTACGCCGGAAACTCCGGTGATTGCCAATCATTTTTCGCACAATGGCGACGCTACTCACGATGACCTGGTCGCATTTTTCGAGCCGCATGGGCTCCAGGTAGCCTACGACGGCATGGTCATGGATATTTGAGGAGTAATACGCAATGTGGCCCGTCATCCTGAAAACTGCTTTGCTGCTCATTCTCTCCAACTGTTTTATGACCTATGCCTGGTACGGGCACCTGAAAACCCTGAACCATAAGCCATTGTTCATCGCGATTCTGGTAAGCTGGGGAATCGCCTTTTTCGAGTACGCCATACAGGTTCCGGCCAACCGGATCGGTCACGAAGGGCACCTGACGCTCGGACAGCTCAAGATCATGCAGGAAGTCATTACCCTGGCGGTATTTGTACCGTTCTCGATCCTGTACATGAAGGAAGGCTTCAAGCTGAATTACGTATGGGCCGGGTTATGCATGGTCTGCGCCGTGTATTTCATTTTCCGCAAGTAGTGGAGGAGAAGACGGCTTCCCGCTCAATGTTGAAAAAACTGTTTCACGCTTTTTCAACCTCGCTCCCAGCCGAATAGTGATTATTTTGTAGCGCCTACAGCTTACATTTGTTTCGCTCTACAGGCGAGCAACGTTTCGCCGTTGCATCACGCCCGGGCAAGCGCCCGGTGGCGAGTTATTTTTTCAATTCGTAATTCGCAATTCGCAATTCGTAATTTTCTTTCGGGTAGCCACTTACGACAATATCGTCGCCAATCCGCTTGGTCTTGATCCCGGTCAGGTTCACCGCTTCGGCCAATGATTGCGGATTGTCGCCGCCAACCACCGGACGGCTGTCGCGTCCACCGAGAATCTTCGGCGCGATGTGGAATTCAACCTTGTCCACCATACCCGCCGTCAACAAAGAAGCGGCCAATTCACCGCCCCCCTCGACCAGAATTGCCGTGACGTTTTCGCTGCCGAGCTTCCGCATAACCTCGCGCCATTCATCCGGCGTCGATGCGCTGACAATCTCCGGTACAGGGCCGGGCTGCAGCAGCTCCGCGGCCTCCGCCGCCGTCATCGAACCCGACACCACCAGCCGGCGCGGCTGACGAGGCCAGTTCTGCGGCTCACGCACCACCAGTCCGGGGCGATCCGCCCGGGCGGTGCCACCGCCGACCATGATCGCGTCGGCCCACTGCCGCAGACGCTGAACGCGTTCCCGTGCGGCCTCACCCGTGATCCATTGCGACGATCCCCCCGCGGTAGCGATTTTGCCGTCCAGCGTCATCGCCATTTTCAATAATACAAAAGGCTGTTTGGTGACAATCCACTTGAAAAACGCCTCGTTGACTTTCTCGCATTCCTGCTTCAAAACGCCGTCCACAACACCAATCCCGGCATCGCGCAGGATTTCAATCCCGACACCGCGATGGGCCGGATTCGGGTCCAGCGCCCCCACGAAAACATGCCGGATTCCGGCATTGATAATCGCCTCCGTGCAAGGCGGGGTCCGCCCGTAGGTACTGCACGGCTCCAGCGTCACATAAAGATCGGCGCCGGCAGCGGCCGCTCCGGCATCGCGCAGGGCATTCACTTCCGCATGCGGTTCCCCTGCCCGGTGATGGTACCCCTGCCCGATAATCTGCCCGTCCTTCACCACCACCGCCCCCACCAACGGGTTCGGGCTGGTCATACCCCAGGCTTTTTTCGCCAGGCTCAACGCCTCGGTCATTAATTGTGTGTGATCGATCATAATCCCTGCCTGTCGCGCGGAGTCAATACGGCCAGCCAGGTCGTCATGGCCCAGGCATCCTGATAACTCATGGTCTTGAATTCGTGGTTAAGTCCCCAGCTGTCGGAAAAAACGATTTCCTGCTTGGCGTCATTATAACCGGTAATCAACCGCATATGGCCGCCGCGAATCTGCGGGTTTTGCTTCTTCTCCTCCACCAGACCGAGGATAACACACCAGCCGAGCGGTACGCCGCTGTCGATGTTTTTCTTGATGCTCTCCACGAATTTGCCGATCTCGCGTTTGTCGCGCGCCTTGGATTCGACCAGAATTGTCGGGTCCATCTGCGCCATCAATTTGCCGATATCATAGGAGTAAGAATTCCCGATAACGACTTTATAATCATCGGGATTGATGGTTTTCTTGCGGGCTTTTTTGGCCGTGCGGTTGTAATCGTCGACCATCCGCAGGAAATCGCTGATCTTGTAAAAATCATCGTTGACAAATAACTGCCGCATCCTGACCCCGACCCGGCTGTCGGCCTTTTTGATCGCATCCACCATATCGTCGCGGGTCGTGCCGTAAACTTCGGTATTGGCCAGCTGCGCCAGCTGGTGCTGGTTGAATTCCGAACCGTAATAACGCAAAATACGCTCCAGCACCGCCACCACGCAATACCCCTTCTGCCCCTGGTCCACCATCGGGATATCCAGATAGCGATAACCGTCCTTATTGGTCTGGACGTTGGTTTTCAGATCGTCTTTTTTGACCGTGATTTTGGCGGCTTCCTGCAGCGGAGTGAACTGATCCTTGTCGATAATAAATGTAAAATACTCGCATTGGGCGTTTTTGCCCGCTCCCGACAAGCTCCATTTCAGCTGGTAATTGCCTTCGGGGGTTTTCCAGTTCAAGGCGTTGATTTTCTGCCGGGCCATGTTGTAGTAATCCTTGGCCGGCACGATGTCCGGATAATATTCCTTCATCAACGCGGTAATTTTGCCGATGGAGAAGTTGACATTGTCCGAATCCCAATGGCCGCCGTCGCCCCGGCTGAAAATCAGGACGGTAATCCGGTTCAGCGTGTTTTCCTCGAATGCGGCCAGCGATTCATAAACGAGCATATCGTCGATTTTGAGCTGCCCTCTTCGATTGGTCAGGGCATAGCGGAGTTCTTTCACCGATTTATCGGAGGGAATGAACTGGGCGGTCTTGGCGAACGCGGTGGCGAACTGAGTTTGATTCAATTTCCACATGTCGCCGCGGTGCTCATTCAGGAAATCCTTGAACTCATAAGCCGCCGCCGTCAGCGCCAGGAACATGGCCGGCAATATCAACATTTTGCGCATAAATCACTTCTCCTGAAAATAGAAAAGCGCCCCGCGGCCAAGCCCGGAGCGCTTCACGGCATATTGGTTGCCCTGGTTACTCCGACCTGAAAGCCGGGGACAGGTCAAACTTGGCGTCGACATCCAGCGAAATCAGAGTCCGGGTATGGGTGATCCCCGAAATGTCGCGCATCATTTTGTTGGCGACTACATCGGCCAGTTCACGGTTGTCACGCGCTCTTACCATGGCCACCAGGTCATACTCACCGGCTACCGTGTAGACTTCGCTGACCCCATCCAGCTGCATAATGCGGCTGATGACTTCCTTCAACATCGGACGTTCGACGTTTACCAGTACGATTCCTGTTACACCATTGATCATTTTTTAGCCCTTTCATGCTAGAATTTATTTAGGATACGGCTCCCGTTTGGGACTAAGCTTAATGTAATATGGGCTCCGCACTTTACAAATACAAAATCATGAAATTCCGCAAAATATACTACAACACAGCATACCACAGCGACTTACACGGACTCCTTTTTCAGCGAAACGGCAATGCTGCTGACCAAATCGCCCAAACTACGGTCATGGAAAGCGTCAATTGTGCACTGCGAGCCCAGCCAGCAACGGGTCACGTCCGCCGTCAAAACATGCTCCGGATGCTCGACGATCCCGGCCACTCCGGTCACGCCGTCCGGCACAAAATTGCCCTTGGCGTTCACGGCCGAAACGTAGCACACGCCCTGCCCCGCAAACCCCGCCGCGCTGATCCGGACCGCTTCCAATTCTGCACTTTTCGGAATGAAAAAATAATATTCGAAAAGCGGCTCGTGACCGTCCTTGAACACCCCGCCGCCGACCTTCTGGTATTTGCCGCCGGTTTTGACCTCGATCGTGATCCGCTCCGCGCCGAAAGTATCCGGCAAACAGAACTCACAGCTCAAAATGCCGGATTTCTTCATCCCCTCCCGGAACTCAACCAGGGCCCCGCGCCAGCTCTCGAAATACCCTTTGAAAAGTCCTTCGAACTGTTTCCCGCGGTATTTCCGGCACAGCCCGGTGCGTTCCGCCGCCAGGACATCCAGCTCTTTCAGAAGCGCGCCGATGGATTCGCCTTCGAGTCCCTTGACCATGTGCCAGCAGGCGATCCGGCAGCGCATCGCCAGGATGTGCATCGCCGCATCGTCGGTCATATCCCGCAAAACCCGCTGTGCAAGCTGATTTTTGAACTTTCCTTCATACGATTTCAGCACTGCGTGAAGCGTGCGGTAGGTCGCCAAGTGCCGGTAATCCGGCCCCGACCGCGCCATCGACATCAGGTACGGCAGCGAGACCGACACCCGCGGCATGGCGGCGGCAAACTGCCGCACCGCCTGACCGAATACCTCGTCGACGTTGCCGAAAATCTGCTTGATCCCGGCTGCCATCGCCGCCTCGCCGTCTTTCGCACCGCCCCAGAGCTGGCCGGACGCGGCGAGAAACGGAAACGATTTATACAGGAACGACACCGATTTCTCCCAGGTCGTCACCAGTCCGCCCAGCGGTTTGCCCTTGCGGGTGTAATTGGTGAACGACTCCGTATTGCTCCAGAAATAATCGGCCGGAGCGATCAGGTAGTCGATGCCCAGTTTCTCGTACTGTGAAATCAGATCGATGTTTATCAGGTTGGTGAAATGCCCCTGAAACGACGTCACATTCGACTGGTATTGCCAGTTCACCATAATCATATCGCGCGGCATTTCCGGCAAAATATCCGGGTAATACTCGAACATATCGTCCCACAGCATCGTCCGCTTGCCCAGTTTCTTCACCACCTTGTGGACAAACGCGAAATGCTCGAGGTAAATCCGCTGTTCGCCCTCGTACGTCGCCGCCCGTTCGCGGCACTGCGGGCAGTACCCGATATCCCACACCTCGTCGCCGCCGATGTGGATGTATTCCGACTTGAAAATCTTGCTCACTTCGGTGAAATACGAGGCGATGAAATCCTTCACTTCCTGCTTTGAAGGGCAGAAGTCAATCCGCTTGGAATGATCGAAGCGCCCCTTGACGCCGTCGCGCAATTCCGCATAGCTCTCGAATTTTTTCTGTTCCAAAACCAGCTCCGCGTGCCCGAGCGCCGCCAGCCCCGGAATCACCTCGATCCCGCGCTCCCCGGCGTAATCCGTGATCTCCTTCAGCTGCGCCGCCGTGTAACCGTCCTTGCCGATATCGAACGTCCTGGTCCGCACCCGCCATTCCAGGTACAGAAACAGCGTATTGTAATGATTCGCCTTGATGAAATCGATAAAATCCCGGATAAATTCCATGGTTTCCGGCTGACGCGCCAGATCGAGCTGGGCCGCGCGGATCTGATACTTGACTTTCATGCTGAATTCCTTTAATTAATATTGGGCAATCTGGTTAATATAGTCACTGGTTCCTTTTAAATCAAGCCGTTTACCGGCCGAATACTTCCGCGGTCGAGCAACTCCACATCCATCACCTCCGAACAAGGCGGAGTGACGTGCCCCTCGATGATATCGATCAGCAGATTGGCGGCATGGTTCCCCATCTCCACCGGGTGCTGGTCGATGGTGGTCAACGGCTGAACTCTCTGCACGGAATGGACATTGCCGTAACCGGCCAGCGAAATGCGCTCCGGATCGAAGCCGGCGTCGCCCATCAATTTATGCACGCTCGACGCGTCATTGTCGGTATCGCAAACGATCGCCGTCAGGTGCGGGAAACGCTTCCGCGCCTGCTTCAGCCGCGCGAGAGCGCCGAAGGAACTGAACTCTCCGGGAAAAAAACGCCGCTCGAGATTGCCGACTCCGGCCCGCGCCAAAACGTCGAAGGTCCCTTTCCGCCGCAGCGACATATGCTCCGGCACCGGGTCCGACGAGAAGTAAACAATATCCCGGTGCCCGTATTTCAACAGGCATTCCCCGATCAGGCAACCGCCGTGATAATAATCATTGATAACCGTATTGAAAGCGCCGCCATTGCTCAAAACCCTGTCCACATGCACCACAGGGAAAGGCAGCTCACGGGAAATCCTGCCATAACAACTGGTTAACATGCCGCGCACTTTTGCCCCGGTGAGCTGGTCAAGGGCAAAGTCCAGATTGTCTGGATTCACGCTCAAATAAGACACCAGATAACCCCGGCTGTAAGCCCCCTGCTGAGATCCGTGCAGCAACCGCGCATAAAAATCATCCACCGCCGCAGTCAGGTACACCAGCATTCCCTCCGGAAAAACCGTATTACGGACCACCCCGGTGCCGCCGCCCGAAGTCCGCCGCTCCAGAAACCCCTCGGCCACCAGCAGGCCGACCACCTTATTGGCCGTGGTCTTATTCACCTGAAACCGCTCCGCCAGTTCATACTCGGAAGGAAAGCGGCTGCCGACCGGGTACAGCCCGCCCTTCAATTCGCTTCTCAACTGCGAGGCCATCGTCTCGGATTTACTGTTCTTGTTCTTCACCATACCATTTGTCCTATTTGTCCTATATGTCCCATACGTCCTATAAATACTATAACCCCAAAAGCGAATCAGTCAAGATTTTAATAATTTAAAATACGAAATATATTGACAAGTTCAATAAAATCATATATAATAAGTAATGACAGCAAAAAGCAAATCAGTCAAATAAAAAAGGAAAAAAACATGAGAAGAGTCAAATCACCGGAATACAAATTCACACTCATAGAGCTTCTGGTCGTGATAGCGATAATTGCAATACTGGCGGCCATGCTGCTGCCCGCCCTGAACAAAGCCCGCGACAAAGCGCTGCAAAGCAAATGCCTCACCAATATCAAACAATTCAACCAGGCCGCCCTGATGTACGCCAACGACGCCGACGACAATATCGCCATTTGGAGCTACAATCACTCCGGCTATCAGGCCAACGGTGCCGTAACCGGAGGTTTTGCCGGGTATTTCCTGATATACAATAAATATTTGGCAGTCGCGTGGCCCCCCAACTTCGCCACCACGAAAGCTATTTATTGCCCCAAAGCTCCAACTGCGTATAACGGCTGGCTTTCCGGCATCGGCATCAAAGCCATCTTCAAAAACAGCGGCATCACCACCAGTGGCGTATGGGGCGCTTATACCGGCCACGTTCCATATAAGCTCGGCTCAGCAAAGTCCCCCTCAGCTGAAACGTTTACCACCTGCGAAGTCTCCTCCGCCGCACGCATGTTTCATTGGCCGAATATCCCCTATACCGCCTATGACGGCAGCGGCGGAATCAAGCAGGACTCCGTCTCCAAGGTCCGCATCTACCTGGCTGCCTACGACGTTTACAGTACGCCCAATTATTACTGGAACGCCATGTCCTATATCAACGCGCTTCAATAAACAGGAAAATACATATGCGTTATATTTTATTACTTTGCCTGCTCGCCGCCCTCCCCTTGTCCGCGCTTGACCGCACCGTCGCGGGGCTTTACGTCCCGGCCAACGAGGACTGGCCGGCCGCCATCGGCCGCATCACGCTTTCCCGGATGAGCGACCCGGCCAATAAACAGTCTTTCTGGGAAAATCACCGCAAGCTCCGCGAAGAAGGCAAGCGCCAGTATTATATTTTCCAGCTGAATTTCGCCCGTCCGGAGGGCTGGAAATATCCGCTCCCGCCGTGGGAAAATGCCAAGGCCCAGATCGATGCATTTTTCCGCTCCGATGACAACGTGAAAACCTATCCCGAGCTGATTTATGCGATCACCCCGCACGAGGAAAACATCACCTGGGGCGGTCAGATCGAGCTGATGAACCAAATCTATGATTACATCACCGCCACCTACGGCATCAAGGTCTTTCAGTGGCTCAGCGAGCCGCTCGAACCTCGACTGGATATCCGGGCCGACGGCTGGGTGATGGACGCTTATTCCATCCAAGGCGAAAAATTCTTCCGCCACCTGCAGAAATTCGTCCTCTGCGGCAAGCCGGTGGTTCCGGTGGTCTGGGCTTCCGAACCCTTCGGCAAATATTATGAAAAGGACGGCATTCAAGGCATTTTCCGCGACGCCGGTTCCCAGATGGACTACTGCGCCGAACTGAATCTGCCGGTCATCCTGTTCGCCGTCAGCGGCAAAAAAGAAAATTTCGGCAGTGTCAACGTCTGGCTGAAATCCAACGATTCCCCCTATGTCGAACTGCGCGAATTTTTCTTCGGCAAACTCGCCGAAATCAAGGAAGGTAAATTCAACACTCAGGAGCATCCGCTGATCCCGGTCAAATTCGCCCCGAACCCGCAGGGTAAATACCAGTTCAAAACAGAATTCAACAAATTCGCATTCGTCAATGACTGCCATATTCAAAACGTCCACGCCCTGCAATTAGCCTCGGCCGGAACCACCGCAAAGTCGGACGGAACCGTGTTGGAATGGCTATGGGAAAGCTCGGTCCCGGTGACTTCCGCCACGCTGAACCTGACCGCCGACGGCACGGTAAACACGGAGTTCATCGTCGACGGCCGCAAGGCAAACGCGCCGTTCCGCAATTTCCGCACGCTGCACGTCCGGCTGATGCCGCAGGAATCCGCCGTGCTCAAATCGCTCGAATTGCAGGTTGATATCCCCTTTACCCGCAATCCCCCGACCGCGTGGACCGGCGAGCTTAAAGAAACGTTCAAAGACGATTCCTTCATCGCTGACTGGCATTGTACCGATGCCCCCACCTTCAGCAGCGGCCCGGGCGGGCTGGGCATCTCGCCCCGCAAGGGCTACAGCGCACGATGGGATGCCTCGCGTCATTTCCGTGCGGAGAAACCGGTACGCGGCCTCGAACTGACCGTTCAATGCGGAGCGGACGCCGCCAACTGGAATTCCGCCGTCATGGCCGGAATCTCGCTCGACGGCAAGGATATCCGCTGGAACGCGGACACCGCCAAGCTCGACCGCAAACAAAAACGCTTCAATCTGACGATTCCAGCCCGTTTCGACGCCCCGGTCAATGAATTTTATATCCACTTGCAACTGCGGGACGGCAGCGGCGCCAACTCCAAAAACCGTACCGCTTCCATTCAATCCCTAACCCTGAAAGAACTCGACTAATGAAATTCTTATTACCCCTCGCATTACTGGTGACTGTGACCATGAACGCCCAGACCGTAACACATTCGCAAATCCGTCATGATATTCTGCCGCCTGATATCGAGGATGTCGTATTTCCCGAAGGGTGGCGCGAGCCGAATCAATTCTATCCGCGTTATTACCGGCCCGCGGCCACCATTCAGATTTTCCTGAAAAACACCGGTGCCGTCCCGCTGCAGGATATCCAGCTCGAACTGAACGGCAAACCCATCGACGAAATCACCACCCGCGCGGATTTCGCCGGGCCGGTCATCTGGCACCGCATCAATCCGGAAATCATTCCGCCCGGCGGTACCGCCATGGTGTACATCCGCTTGCGGGAAAAACCGGAAACTCCGCCGGTCGTCGGCATCAGTGGAGTAAAAACCACCATCCCGCTGCAAGCCCCCGCCTTCCGCATCGCCTATGTCAGCTACAGCGAATCGCTTGATACCCTGAACATTTACGCGTTGAAAAATCATCCGGTTCCGGCTCAAATCAAAGAGATTTTCATCGACGGCACTCCGGTCAAAGCGGAAAAAACGCTCAATGTGGACTTCGCCGCCGACGCTCCGGCTCATCTGCAATTGAAACTCGCCACACCGCTGCGTCACGGCCAGTATTTCGAGCTGAAACTCGCCGGCGGCAACTCCGCCACGGCTGCTCAGCTGCGCGCCCTTCCCAGTCGTTTCCTGCTCGGTCTGGTCGGCGGCACTACCCCCAGAAATGCGGCCAAGCTGTTCAACCTCACTTACATCCTGCATCCGTCGCAAAATTTCCCGGATAATTTCCAATCCGACACTCAAATCATCTGGCGTCCGGTCCCTGCTGAAAAGAAAATCACTCAGGTCGCCGCCCAGCTCCCGCGCGATAAATTCATCTACGGCAATGCCGACGAGCCCGACGCCCACGAACCGCCCGGCCTCCCATACATGCAGCGCAGCGGCATCAACATCATGCGCCAGGTGGAACCCGTCATGAAGCTCCAGCGCCGTCTCGATCCGCACCACCCCACGTCGCTGATGATCGACCGCACCTACGCCCCGCATAACTGGTATACCTACGGCGAAGTGCCCGACCTGCCGTTCAACGACTGCTATACCCCGACTCAGTGGATGGCCTTCGATCTGCATATCGTGGCGCAAACCTTGCCGTTCCTGCTGAACGCCTTCGGCCCCCGCCCGGTCAACCTGATGCTGTGGGCCTGTACCAACACCGGGCACCGGGTAAGGCGCGCCCCCACCCCGGAAGAAAACGAAATCCAGGTGCTCTACGCACTCGGCACGGGGGTCAAGGGTCTGCATTATTTCGTCGACTGGACCTCATTTCCACAGCGTTCCGAGGGCGGTTATTACATCGGCGCCAGCCGCATCAAACCGCTGTGGGACCAGCTCGGCCGCAACAATGCCCGGATCACCCGCATGGCGGAACTTCTGTCCAATTCCTACCCGGCCCCTTTCGCCCGGAGTTCCAACCCCGCCAAACTCTGGAGCGGCGCATTGATGAGCGGCTCCACCGAAATCCTGATTTTTGCCGCAAACCGGAACATCACCATTTCCGCGACCGATCACCTGAACTTCCCCTATCTGCGCACGGCCGACGGTGAAATCACCGTGACGCTGCCCCCGTGGTTCACTCTCCGCCGCGCCGTAAACGTCGAATGGGACAAAACCTCCCCCTTGAGCCTGACCGCTGAAAACGGCAAACTCGTGATCCCGGTCAAAAACCTGCGCACCGGCATGGCCATCGTCCTCTCCTCCAATCCCGATATCGAGACCCATCTGCAGCTGGACGAAACCAAGCTCGCCGCCCTGAAAAATTCGGAAACCCTGCCCGAGCGCACCGGCTCCATTCTTGAGTCATTCGAGCAGCCCGAACGGAAAATCGATCTGGCCGACCGGAACAAACTCGAACTCAACTTCGGCAGCCGCGATATCATGAACCAGCTCTCCCGGTTGAACATCGCCAATGCCGAGCTGCGCCAGGTGCCGGATCAGATGCTGATCCTCTATCCCGGCCCGGAAGCGCTGGAAAGCCGCGCCGAAATCGAGTTCAAGTTCCATTCGGAGAAACCCATCCGGAACCTTCAGCTCGAATTGCAGGGCGAAAACGCCGTAGGCTACCACGCCAATATGCTCCTGGAGCTGATACCCGCCACCGGAAAAACCGCCAGCGACACCACGCTCAGGTTCGACTGGTTTTCCGGCCAGAACAAGCGCGAAAAGCTATCGGTCAAACATGCAGAACCGCTAACGGATTTCACCGTCCGTGTCAGCCTGAAAACACCGAATATCGTGCATTCCGCCGACTTCGCCGCTCTGGCCCGCAATCTCACCCTCTCCTGGGAGTAATTTCCGTATTCCATAGTTTATTATTTCTCCTGCTTGTATTTGCATTTTGCGCGTGTAAAATACAGCAGGAGAAACTAATATGGACATTCGACCGGAAACGCCGCAGGATTGTGCGGAAATTTATGACTTCGTCAAAACCGCATTTCAGACCGCGCAGGTATCCAGCGGCAGCGAACAGGACTTCGTAAACGATCTGCGGCAATCAGCAAACTACATCCCCGAACTGGCGCTGGTCATGCATGAAGACAGCCGCCTGGTCGGCCATATCATGCTGACCCGGACCATCATCAAGGACGAGACGCAGACGCACGAAACCCTGTTGCTGGGCCCCGTGTCCATCGACCTCGCCTACCGCAACCGCGGCCTCGGCTCTGAGCTGATCTGCGAGGCCCTGAACCGCGCCAAAGCACTGGGTCACCGCTCGGTGGTTCTGGTCGGCAATCCGGTTTACTACCGGCGCTTCGGCTTCCGGGCTACCACCGAATTCGGCATCAATCCCCCGGACGGGATTCCTTCGCAATGCGTCATGGCCATGGAACTGGTTCCAAACGGCCTGCACGGCGTCAAAGGCGTTCCAAAATGTTGTTGAGTTCAAAAATATGATGAAAAATCCGGCTCAAACCATCGGCAATCTGATCGACCACCAGGGCGTGGCCTTCATCAGTTCCGTCGACGCTGACGGCTTCCCCAATACCAAGGCCATGCTGCCGCCGCGCAAACGCGAGGGCATCAAGGTCTTTTACTTCACCACCAACACCTCGTCCATGCGCGCCGGCCAGTACCGCGCCAATCCACATGCCTGCATCTATTTCTGCGACCGGCGGTTCATCCGCGGCGTAATGCTGCGCGGCACCGTGGAAGTGATGGAGGACAGCCGCCACAAGAAAATGATCTGGGAAGAAGGCGACACCCAATACTACCCGCAGGGCGTCACCGATCCCGACTATTGCGTACTCAAATTCACCGCCCGGGACGGCCGCTACTACAGCAGCTTCAAGTCCGAAAATTTTGATGTGGATCAGTGATGCCACTAAAATAGTATAGAGGGATTGTCGATAGCCATAATTATTACCAATAACATCATACAGATAAATGGCAATATAATTGCCAGTACAAAAACAATACTATTTAAAATAATCCCGTTTTTATATCGAACTGAAATACTCGCAATCAAACCGATAATCGCCAGTATTATACTAATCGGAAACAAAATCAACAAAAGCAAACCGAGGACCCCGGTAAACTTGGCAACAGCCTGCTGAAAATATGGTTTGGCAAAAAAACCTTGTTCAATTGAATCTCTCGGGTTTTCCGGGTTTTCCGGGTTTTCCATGATATACCTCTAGTTTGAATCCGGTTTTAATCTGGCGACATTAACATTGCCAGGGTCATCATGATCATAACTGCCAACACTAAAACAATAGCGTTTAAAATGACTCCGGCACTGTACTTGACTGATGAACTCATGATCAAACCGATAGTGGCCAAAACGATACTAACCGGAAAGACAACCAGCAAAAGCAATCCGAGGATTCCAGTGACTTTGGCAACTGCCTGTTGAAAATGCGGTTTGGCAAAAAAACCTGTTTCCATTGAACACCTCTATTTT
Organism: Victivallis vadensis; assembly: GCA_040391785.1. Classification (GTDB taxonomy): domain Bacteria; phylum Verrucomicrobiota; class Lentisphaeria; order Victivallales; family Victivallaceae; genus UBA5239. The sequence continues at coordinate 17,885 of JBEBXH010000068.1, read as the reverse complement.
TCAATCAAGGGGCCTGTAGCTTCATGCTTTGCTTCAGCACAGGAAGTACGCTGCGGAACATCAGGAAGAAACCCAGGTCGGTCGGATGCGTACCGTCGACCGTCACATACTTGCGCGGAACATCGCCGAAGAGCGTGCGCCCGTCGATAAAATAAACGTTTTTATCACCGGCGGCGATGGCGTTTTCGTAGGTAGTTTTGACGATCGCGTTGCGGCTGTCGCTATCGGCATTTTTCGGGCGAATGCTCGAGAGCAGGACGATCGGCAGATTTGGCTGCAGCTCGCGGACCTTTTTGAAGAACGGTTCGTGGGTATTTTTCAAATGCTCGACACTGGGAGCGTTGTAATCATAGTCCATGACGAAGGCGGCGAGTTCAAGGGAACCGATGGCCTCCGCCATGGCGATTTCGCCTTTGGCATTGCCGGAAAAGCCGAGGTTGATTTCCGGGGCGTCCAGCTCACGGCACAGCATGGCGGTATAATTGTTGCCGGGGCGCGAGGCGCATCCCCCCTGAGTGATCGATGAACCGTAGAACAAAATCGGATGCTCGATTTTCCGCTTGCGGGGCACCTTCAATTCAGCCCCGGGCGCCAGACCGATCTCCAACTGTTTGACACCGCTGTACAAGGGCAGGAAAACAGTGATTTCGCGCGGCTGTTTCCGGGCATTGAATATCAGCTGTTCGACCGGGACCTTGCCCTGAACCGCAGCCGCCGAGGGCGCAACATTTTTCAGGTGCTGCTCGGCATCGGTTCCGCTGTCCACAAATACATCGAACCCGGCACTGCCAGTACGCGGCATATGGTTCATATCCGATCCGTAATGAATTTCCGCACGCAATACCACATAGGGCGAATCCGTGCAAAAGCGAACCTGTCCCCCTGCAGTGTGATTCGCGAGCGACAACACACCCTTCGACACCTCTTTTTCGGTAAAACTGCGCGGAATCCGGTAAAGAGTCTCCCCCGCCTTCCACCACGGAAAACCACTCAGCTCAAACGGCGCCGCCAAAGCATTGAAATAACGTACCTCCAGGTTGCCGACTTTAGCCTCGCGGAAATTCGCATCGATTTCCGCAATATCGGTTTGCCCCATCAAAGTAACAAGCGACACCCCCAGCATCAACACCAATAAAAGCTTTTTCACCATCAATTTTCCTTATTTTGTAAATAAACAATACTGTAAGATAATCCGTTTGCAGATGTTTTCAATATTCCCGGTGATTTTTCTTCTATCCACTTAAGCGCGAAAAACGGCGGTTCGACTCCGGGAAATCCATGCTCATCGCAAACGCATAAACCAATCCGACAATGACCGCTATCCAACAAAACGGATAACACCAGACCACCGCCGGAGCCTTGATCATCGAGGCCGGAACCGACCAGATCGCAAATGCTCCAAGCACCAGCAAAACCGCCAGCCATTGGTATTGACTCAGCCTCCAGCAATGCCGCGTCTGCGGCTCGCCCCGGTACGCCTCCTCAATGAAGCGCCCCAGCCCGCTCAGGGCCAGATACAACCCCGCAATCAATCCGGCCGCGCAATGATTTTGCCACAAAACCAGCAGCAGCCAACCGATCAGCAAATTGATCAGCAGCGAATAAAGCGCGGTCGCATGCAGTACCGTTCCAGTATATTCGCTCATCAGGCAAACCCGCGAGGACGGATTGGTATGACTGACTCCATAAGCAGCCCCCCGAACCGGCCGCCCATGGCAGCATCCCTGCACCATACAGCGCAGCCGCCCGATCGCCTGAATAAACGGCGCCGCCACCGCCGCGGCCCCCATCAATACCCACAGCGAAACGCCCCAATCAAACATCCCGCAAATCATAAAACCCAATGCCGCCCCGAACACCGCGCCGTAAAAGCCGAACGGCCTCAACAATTTCGATGATCCCTCGACCAACTGAGCCCACAATCCGGCTCCGAGTAACGAACAACCAGTCACCAGCAGAAACGGTTTCAGCCCGGCGCCGCCGGTCAAGGCCAGCGTCAGATAAAATCCAACCGCAGCGGCAAGAAACGTATAAACCGCGTGGTTCATAATCCGCAAGGGACCAAATCGCCATGATTTCCACGAATTCGACACCGTCCCTGTCACCCGGAATAACTGCCGCAATATCCAGGTGTCCACCTCCACTGCCCGGCTTGAAAACCCCACCAGGCACAACAACAGCCAGCAACCATACAATACATTCACCGGTAAACAAAGCAATATGCCCGCCAGCGACAAAATCAGCCAGCGGTTGATGAAATGCAGCATACGCCGGCCGGTCCGTTGACAGCTTACCGCAAGCAGATATACCAGCCATATTCCCTGCGGCCAAACTTCAGGCCAATGGCCGTGAAATTGTTTCAAAATATATACGGCAATACCCGAAACCAGCAACGGCACCACCCCGGCCCCGAAACGCCGCCAGATTTCCATGAAATCATCGTTTGCCGCCGGGATTCCGAACCAGGTCGGTGGGGCGCTGCTGCCGAATCGCCGAATCAGGTCGATGCGTTCATATCCCCAGACAATTGCCACGCACCCCAGCGCCAATAACGGCGTGAAAACGTACAATCCTGCCCTGCTCCCGCAGCCAACTGAAATGCCGCCACAAACCAGGACCGACGCCACATAAATCGGGTGCGGACACACCGCGTAAACGCCGCTTGCCACGAACTTCGGCGGTGGGTACCCATTCATCGGCAAGCCCCCGCCCTGCAATTTCAGCCCGGCCATGGCCGCAAGCATCACGGCAAAACCAATCGCGGCCGCCACCCATCCGGCAATCGGGCAATCCGGTACTGCAAAGCCGATATACGGCTCCAGGCAATAACTACCCCAAACGATCAACAGTGGTATCAACACACAGAAAATCAACGCATAAACCAGGCGTCCCATGGCTACCCCTGTTTTTTCGGCTGGCAGGTCGGGCAGTAGTAGACGTTGCCGCCGAGGTAAGCTTCGCGTTTGAGGGTGTCGCCGCATTTGCGGCAGGGGGTTTTCAGCGTCAGGCTGGATAAGATGGTTTGGTAGCCGCCGGGGTTGCCGTAGATGTCTTTTTCGGTGTTGCGGCCGCCGTCTGCGACCATCTTTCGCAGGGTTTCTTTGACGCTTTTGAACAGTTTTTTGCGGTCGGCTTCCGCCAGCTCCTGTATCTTGGTCCGGGGATTGATTCCGGCATTGAACAGAATATCCTGCAGTGTGCCGTTGCCCAGCCCGGGAATGCGCTGTTCGGTGGCCAGCAGCGCTTTGGCGCTCAGGCTCGGCTTGGCTGCTTTGATAATTCCGTTGAAATAATTCCAGTCGAATTCGCCGCTCAACGGACTCGGTTTGTTTTTGGCGATCAGATAATATTCGTTCTGATTTTCGCCCTCGCGGAAGATATTCATGAAGCCATACATCTGAATCGTGAAAACCAGCCGGGAACCATCTGCGAACTCGATATAAAGCTGATGCTTTTTCGGATATTTGTCGGTGGTGAAATAGCGGATATTGACCCCGTCGGAGAGGTCCAGGCGAATATCTCCGGCAGCCATTTCGACATGCCCCGCCAGCGGATAAACCGCGGTGAATTTCTTGCCGATCAACAGTTTCCGGTAAACCTCGTGTTCCGCTGAGTAAAACGCGAAACCGTGTGGCGACGCCGCCACCGCCACTTCCGTGATTTTCTTACCGAGTGCGACCTCCGACAATTGACCGGACCAGACCTTGGCTTCGGGGATTTCCAGCATACACGCCTCCTGTTTCGATATGGTAAAATAACCCCTTCGCAGATGTTTTCAATATTATTTTGTCAAAACGGATTTACTTTTTCCGGAATATCTGTTATCTTAAAGAAAACAACAAGGAGCAAACCATGCTGCAGGAAATCATCGGTTCGCAAAGCCGGGCGGAAATTCTCAAGCGGCTTTTCGTCAAAAAGCCCGAATCGTATTATTTGCGCAAACTGGCGCGCGAAGCCGGCTTCAGCGCCCCGGTCATTCACCGCGAGTTGAAGCACCTGGTCGAACTCGGCCTGGTCGAGCAGAACAGCGACGGCAACCGGATCAATTTCTCCGCCAACCGCAAGCACCCTCTCTACTCCGTCCTCTGCGACCTCGTCGCCAAAGCGGAAAAATGTCAGGCGAATTGAGAGATCACGTTTTCGGGAGAGAAGTCGTCGATTTCGACCAGGCGGCGGAATTGATCGGAGTCAGCGCCGTAGATGAAGCGCGCCAGCTCGGTCAGGCGCGGGCGGTTCCAGAATTCTGATGGATTTTCCATGGCGAGTTTCAGCGCGCGATTGAAGAAGGCGTCGCGCCCGGCCTCGACGCCGGGACAGGTTTCCCCGGCGAGCCGTCTCAGGATGTATGGGTCGCGCAACAAGCCGCGAGCGCACATCACCCCGGCGCAACCGGTTAAGTCGATCATGGCTCGAGCGTCGGCCGGGGTTTCGATATCGCCATTGCCGATGACCGGCACCGGAGAGAGTTCCACCGCCCGTTTCAACCTCAGAACACCGTTATCGACGGCCTTGTAGCCCTCGCTGACCGTGCGGAAGTGCACCACCATGAAATCGACCAGCCCCTCGAAGGCCGGAACGATATTTTCGAGCTCGCCGGGCTCCTTGAAGCCGGTCCGCAGTTTCACGCTCAGCGCGATGTCCGGCAGAGTCTCTTTGATCGAGGCGGTGATCCGGCGCATTTGCTCCGGGTTTTTCAGCAGGGCGCCCCCTGCCCCGCTGCGAACGACCTGCCCGCTCGGACAGGCGAAATTCAAATTGAATTCGCGCACGCCGTAATCGTACAGAATCCGTGCGGCGGCGGTCAGGTTTGCCGGATCGTCGCCCATCAGCTGGACGATCAGCGGTTTGCCAGGGATGATCAGCGGTTCCAGCCAGCGGATGATCTTGTTGCGGCGCGGCACGTCGATCGAAATGCGCAGGAACGGCGTCACCATGACCGGCAGCAGTTCGAGCGCGGCAGCGGTCCGGCAGAAAAGCGGATTCATGACCCCTTCCATGGGGCCGGGCATGTATTTGTATTTCAGCGTTGGCATTTCGGGCAATAAAAGGTGGTGCGGCCGCCCTGGGTGATGGTCTCGATCGGCGTGTCGCAGATCACGCAGGGCTCGCCCTTGCGGCCGTAAACCTGCAGTTCGCGGAAGAAATATCCCTCGGTGCCGTCCAGCTGCCGGTAATCGGAAAAGGTGGTGCCGCCCGCCTCGATGGCTGCGCTCAGCACGGCCTTGGCAGCCTTGACGATAGCGGCGCATTCCTTCTTCGTGACTTTGTTGGCCGGGCGGGCGGGGTCGATGCCGGTTTTGAACAGGGTTTCGGCGGCATAAATGTTGCCGATGCCGACCACGATGGCGTTATCCATCAGTGCGACCTTGACCGGGCCCCGGCGCTGCTGCAGTTCTTTGTAGAGCTGCGCGGCGGTGAAATCCTTGCTCAGCGGCTCCACGCCAAGCTCGAGCAGGCACTCCGGTTCGGCCCCGGGTTTTTCGACGATGCACGGCACAATCGAACTGAAGCGCCGGGTGCACTCGAAGCGTAGCTGGCGGCCGTCGTCCAAATGAAAAATCACGTGTTCGTGCTTGAGGCGCTCGTCGCCCGGCCCCGCCTGCCGGAAAACCCCGGTCATGCCGAGGTGAATCACCAGCGCCTTGAGATTGGCGAATTCGATGACGATATAACGGGCGCGGCGGCGAATGGCCGTGACCGGCGTATTCAGCAGTTTTTTGTCCAGCAGCGGCGCCAGCGGGTAGCGCAGTTTGTCGATGAAAATCTCGATCTTTTTGAACGAATGACCGAGCAGGAACGGCTTGAGCGCTTCGGATACGGTGTGTACTTCGGGCAGTTCGGGCATGGTGAACTCCTCATTGACCGGGCAATGAAATACCCTTGATTTTTTTGAACAGCGAAACGGCGCGGGTATCGGTCATGCTGCAGATGAAGTCCAGTACCGACATCAGCCGGATGTAACTGTTGTGCTGCCACTCATGCGAATCCGGATTGCAGTATTCCTGCGGGATCAGCTGAATAATCTTGAAATTGCGATGCATGGGGTTGCGCCCCTCGCGCCTGGCGGCGGCGACCTCGTTCACGCACGACACGAACACATCCAGCAGCCCCTGCGTCAGCTCATACCCCGCCACCTCGATCTGAACCGCGCGCGGAAAGTTATAAACATCGCGGAAACTGCGGTCGTAAATCTCGCGCATCGTCTCGGCGCTGGGAATCAGCTCGATCAACGGACGGTCGAGCGTACCGCTCAGGATTTCGTCTTCCCATTTCTCGAAAATCTCAATGGTCTCGCCGACCAGGCAATTGATCGCCCGCGCCCGCAGGAACTGGACCTTCAACGCTTTGCTGCTGAGGCTCTGCAGTTTGCCGGTGGTACTGACCGGTTCGGCGGCGAATTTCATGAAAATATCTTTCAACTCGCCGTAGTCGATGATCCCCATGACCCAGGCATCCTCGAAATCGACGATCCGGTAGGAAATATCATCCGCCGCCTCAACCAGCCACGCCAGCGGATGGCGGCACCAGCAGTAATCGCCCTCGTCCCGGCTCAGCGAGATCAATCCGGTGGTCTCGGCCACGGTGCGGAAAAGTTCGCGCTCGGCCTGGAAAAAATTGAACTTCTTGGACGCGGTTCCCTCCGGACGGTTTTTCACATAAGACTCGACCGGGTATTTGGCGAAGGCCGCCAGCGTGGGACAAGTCAGCTGCATGCCGCCGGGATTGTCCGGCATCTGCAGCGTACACAGCACGCGGAAGCCCTCGGCATTGCCCTCGTAATTGGCGATGTCGTTCTGCTCCTTCTCGGTCATATCCTTTTTCATTTCGGCGGCCAGCGGCGAATGGCGGAACCAGTAGCGGATGGCCTCCTCGCCGGAGTGTCCAAGCGGCGGATTGCCGATATCGTGGGCCAGCCCGGCGGCGGCCACGATCGCGCCGACGTCGGAGGGCTGGATGTCCTTGAGCTTGTGGCGTTCGCAGATCCCGGCGCCGACCGCGGAGCCGAGCGAACGGCCGACGCAGGAGACTTCCATGCTGTGGGTCAGCCGCGTGTGCACGTAGTCGTTGTCGGCCAGCGGAAACACCTGAGCCTTGTCCTGCATGCGGCGAAAGGCCGGCGAGAACACGATCCGGTCGAAGTCCTGTTGAAACGGTGACCGGCCCGGGGTGATTTTATCCGGAGCCTCCTTGCCCAAACGCTGCGGTGAAAGAAGTTTCTGCCAGTCCATTTTCATAAGTCATAACCTCAGTTGATCAAAAAATGCTGTTGGATCTTGGGCGCACGCTCGGCGATATTGGTCAAGTGGTCGCCGACACGTTCGAGTTCGCTCAGCAATTCGATGAAAATAACTCCGACCTGAGGCTGGCACTCGCCTGAACTCAGCCGGGTAATATGGTTCTTTTCGTAATCCTGACACAGGATATTGATGCGTTCCTCCTCAAGCAGCGCTTTTTCCACGTACTGCTCCGGATGCGGTTCGTTCAAGGCGGCAATGACGTTTTTCGCCTGATCCTCGAGGATGTCCCAGAGCTTATTCAGCTCGCCGCGGGCGTAGTCCGAAATATCGTGCGGCAGCCCTTCCAGCCGCTCGGTGAGCTGCAGGATATTGGCGGTATGGTCGGCAATACGCTCGGCGTCGTTGGTACAGTGAATCAGCATCGGAATCACAAACGCCTGATCTTCAGCGAGCTGGCGGCGCGAGAGCTGCACCAGGTATTCAGTAATCGCCCCCTGCTGACGGTCAATCTCATTCTCCCGCCGCGCCAGCTGCAGCGCCGAATCTTCCTCGACTACGCCCTTGCGGAAATGATTGTTCACCGCATCGCTGACCATGTCCCAGGATTCACTGACCATGGCCCGAAGCGTCTGAATCGTCTGTTCAAGCGCCACCGCCGGTACATCCAGCAGTTTCGGTTCGAGGACGTTGAAAGTGACCGAGGCAGTATCTTTGGGCTTGAGCGCCCATTCACAAAGCTTGGCCATGGGGCCGATCAGCGGGATAAAAATCATCACGTTGACGATGTTGAATATGGTATGCGCGTTGGCCACGTGTCTAACCACGTTCTGCGGCTGCACGGCGAAGACATCCCCCTCCGTCATTACATCAACCAGCTGCAGGAACATCGGCACATCCGAGCCCGGCCACTTGACATAGAAAAATACAATCATCCAGATCGTGCCCAATGCCTTGACCAACACGTGTGACAACGCCACCTGTTTGCCGTAAACATTGCTCGGAATCGCCGCGATCACCGCGGTGACAGTGGTCCCGACGTTCGCCCCGAGCATCAACGGCATGGCCGTATAGAAGTTGACCAGCCCGCTGCCGCAAAGCATCAGCAAAATACCGATCGAGGCCGAGCTGCTCTGGATCACCAGCGTCAGGAAAAGTCCGATGCCGAAAGCCCCGAGCACCTGCGGCAGCGGCATGATGCCGGCCGTGCCAGGGGAGCAGTCGAACAGCGAGAAAAATTGAATGAAACTGGGAAAGTTCCCCATCTGTTTGAGTTCAGTCCCCATCATGGTCAGCCCGAAAAAGAGGAGACCGAACCCGAGGATCGCCATCCCCCATCCTTTAAACGCTTTTTTGCCGCCGAAGACGACCATCCCCGTACCGATGATGATCGCCGGCAAAGCCAGCATGGAGAGGTTCATCGAAATAATCTGCGCCGTAACCGTGGTCCCGATGTCCGCCCCCAGCACAATCCCGATGGCTTGCACCAGATTCAGCAGCCCGGCGTTGACAAAGCCGATCACCATGACCGAGGTCGCACTGGAGGACTGAATCACCGCAGTCACCGCCGTTCCCGCGCCCACCGCCACAAAACGGTTGCGGGCAAAGAACTGCAGAATACTCTTCATGCGGTTCCCCGCCACCTGTTCCAGCCCGTCGCTCATCAGCTTCATGCCGAAGATAAACAGCGCGAGGCCGCCGAGAACGTTGACGATCAGCGACATATAGCTGAGGCCAAGCACATCGACCCGTACGCCGCGAATGAAAATATTGCGATTCCGGTCGGCGATTTCGGCGTTGATCCGGTAAGTACCGGTTTCCTCACCCACTTTGATGCTGGTTTCGGCGAAACCCTCGGCATTGGTTACCGCGTAGGAATTGGAAAGAACCGGCCGACGCGAGGCATCGGTACCATCGCCGGGGTTGAAGTAAACCGGCACATCAGCCAGCGGCTTGCCTTCCTCGCTCACGACCAGGATTTTGACCGGTTCCTGCAGGAACTGGTTGGCGATGCCCTCCTGGCGGCCGCCGTAAATTTTGATGCCGCTGACGAAACGGACCGTTACGCTCTTCTCGGGATATTTGACCGGAATGGCCTTCAAATACTGGTCGCCGATGACCTTGCCGGCGGTGACGTCGATGGCAACTTCGCCCCCGGCATTCGACACGCCCTCGGTGGCCGAGAGCACCAGATCGGAATTATCCACCAGGGTAAACAGAACTTTTTCATTGCTGAGGCTCCGGCGGCTGACCGCCCCGAACATATTGTAGCGTTCGGGCCCCTGAAGCTCCACAATCAGCTTCTCTTCATACTTTTCGCCGGGCAACGCACACTGGTTGCCTCCATGTACCACCCTGATTTTGTCCAGGGTCAACTTCTCATCGGATCTTCCACAACCGGCTGCCGCAAGCAAAAGGAAACACGCACACATCAAACCGAACAGCCGCACATCAAGTCTTAATTTCAATCTGTTTACCATATAGTCCCATCATTAGTTAATCTGGCTAATCAGGACTAATATAGCACTTGGAAAGCAGTTTTTAAAACAATTTTCCAGATTTCTCTGGACAAATTATCGATTGCCGGCCCGGACAAAAGTCGGACAGGTCGGACAGGCCGGACAAGTCGGACAGTGTTCGGAGCTCACAAATCGTCTCCTATTCGTCCTCTTTGTCCTATGCGTCCTATATTTTCTGATGGGATGCCGTCAATCCCGATTCAACGATTTTTCGTATTTCCGGATTTCGGCCATGTAGCCGTCGAGGACCGGTACGCCGGATTTGGCGCAGTAGTAGTTCCAGACCGCGCCGAACGGCAGCGCCTTGGCTTCTTCCTGCAGCGCCATCCGGCCGGAGAAATCCCAGCTGTTTTCGTATTCGATCAGCTTCCGGCGCGGTTCCAGCAGGGCGGATAGCAGGGCTTTCTGCATATTGCGCGAGCCGATCACCCAGGCGGCGATGCGGTTGATGCTGGCGTCGAAGTAATCCAGCCCGATATGGATCTTGCCCGCGTAGCCGTAGGGCACGATTTCCCGGGCGAGGTCGCGCAGGTCGTCGTTCAGCAGCAACACATGGTCGCTGTCCCAGCGGACGCCACGGCTGACGTGCAGCAGCACCTCGTCCATGAACCCGAACACTGCCGAGAGCTTGTCCGCCACCGACTCGGTCGGGTGAAAATGGCCGGTATCGAAACAGACCATCTTGTTGCGTTTCTCCGCGTAAAGCAGGCAGAATTCGTTGGAGGTGATGGTGCAGCTTTCGGTACCGATGCCGAAGAGCTTGGATTCGACGGCGTCGCGGATCAGGTCCGGCGAAATGTCGTCGCCGAAAATGATGTCCAGCGATTCGATCATCCGCTGCCGGAAACTGAAGCGGTCGGCCGGAATATCCTTGAAGCCGTCCGGCATCCAGAAATTACATACCGACGGCGTCCCCAGCGCCTTGCCGAACTCCGCCGCGATCCGCCGGACCGCCATGCCGTGGTTAATCCAGAACTCCCGGATTGCCGCGTCCGGATGCGACAGCGAAAACCCGTGGTCCAGTTTCGGGTGCGAATAAAATACCGGCGCGATATCCAGCCCGATCTTATTTTCTCCCGCCCAGTTCAACCATCCCTGAAAATTGTCGATACTGAACTCGTCGCGGTCCTGACCCGGGAACATTTTGTCTACCTGATGCGCCTGCAGGCACACGCGATGCTTCCCCGGAATCAACCGCATGGCTTCGTCGAGGTCCTTGCGCAGTTCGTCCGAGTTGCGGGCCCGGCCGGGGTAGTTGCCGGTGACCTGGCAGCCGCCGGTCAAAGCGTGGCCAATGTCCTCAAATCCGACCACATCGTCCCCCTGCCAGGCGTGAATCGACAGCTCGAACTTGCCGAGCTGCTCCAGCGCCTCATCCACATTTACGCCACAGGCGCCATACATTTCCACGGCCATTTCATAGGCTTTTTGCAGCTTGTCCATTGTCACGCTCTCCTGTTATGTGTATATATCACCTTGAATCTGTCATTGATATTATACAAGCCAATTTTCGAATGTCAAGGCGCATATTTTAAATATTTGTTTCAGGGATTTTTGCTTACGGCATTTGATTTTTTCCGGAAATGGTTTATATACATTAGAATGATCAATTTTTGAGGTTTTGATATGAGACTGATTTATTCTTTGGTGGCCGCGTTAATGCTGGCCGCATTCGCCGGCGGCTGTAACACCGAGCCGAAAAAAATCCCGTGCAACGATATCGATGTGCCCAAACGTTTCGAACGCGAAATATACGTTCTGAAAAGTCCGACCCTGAACGCCGAATCGGAGGCGAAATTCAAGGCCGCCAGACGCCTGTATCAGGGAGTCGATTTCTCGTTTGCGCGCGACACCAAGACGCTGGTCGATATTTTCGGCACGACCGACGCCCACAAAGGACGCTCCGACGACAGCGATATCATCATCTTTCAATACAACTGGCAGAAGGAGTATGTCCGCTTCGCCTTCATGGGCTCGGGGACGGTGATTACCAGTTGCGAAGTGACGATGGGCACCATAAAGTAAGACCATGATTGTATTTGACGACGAATATTTCATGCGCCGCGCCTTGAGCGAAGCGCAAAACGCCGCGGACGAGGGCGAAGTGCCCGTCGGCGCGGTGGCCGTGATGGACGGGCGGATCATTGCCCGCGCCTGGAACCAAGTGGAAAAACTCAAGGACGCCACCGCCCACGCCGAAATCCTCGCCTTGACCCAGGCCTCCGCGCTGCTCGGCGACTGGCGGCTCAAAAACGTGGATTTGTATGTGACCAAAGAGCCCTGCGCCATGTGCGCCGGTGCGCTGGTCAATTGCCGGGTCCGGCGGCTGATTTTCGGCATGGCCGACCCGCGCTCGGGCGGCGCCGGCGGAGCGCTGGACATCACCGGTTTCCCCGGCATGCTGCATCAGGTTCAGGTCACCTCCGGCGTGCTGGAAGAAGACTGCAAAGAACTGATGCAGGAATTCTTCAAAAAAGCACGGCAGCGGCCCAAAAAGAAGTTCTGAGCCGCTGCCGTCATTCTTTTTTATTTGCGGATAATCACTGCGCTTTTTGCTGGTGCATGTCCGGTCAGCTGGTCCCCCTGCCGGGTCAACTGGAAAGTGCCCCCGGGGGAGAGGGTGATTGCTTCGCCGGCCAGACCCGCCAGATCAATGGCGGCATCGCCGGCTTCAAAGAAGAAAAATACATTGCCGTTTTCCATAATCCACTGGGTTCCATTGTCGTGCATGACCACGCCGAGCGGGGCCGGGCCAAGCGTATCCTCAATCGCATTGAACACCCGGTTGCGATGCAAAAGCATGGCGGCACGCGCCCGCTGGGCATCAGTCGCTTTGTCGTTCAATGACATGAACCAATTGGTATCGGTAGGAAAGCACTGATAGGCGAGCAACCGGAAAAAATCCAGATTGCTTTCAGGATTCTGCATCAGCCGCCAGTCAAACGGCGCGGTTCCGGTCAAAACAAATTCATGTCCGGTCCAGTTCGGGTTGGGCTGAATCTCAAACGAAGGAATCACATACGGCGAATATCCCTCTCCGTAAATCCCCAGGCCCATTGCGCGGACTTGCCGGGTGAACTCACGGCGTGAAGCCATCCCCGGAAACGCGATTTTTTTCGCATAGTTGACCGATCCGTGCACGCCGGTGCCGTACATATCCAGCCACAAACCGTCAATGCCGACCGAATCCTTGAGCTTGCGAATTTCGCCGAGCGTATAATCGAGGAAACCGCTGTTCAGGTCAAACCATGCCAGGCAATTCTGGTAATCGCCGCCGACCAGTTCACCGGCAAGATTATAGATCATCCAATCGGGATGATTGCGCACGATCGGGTCCCCGCGCCAGCCATGAGCCGTCTGGTGCCACACATAGACCTCGAGCCCATGTTGATGCGCGGCATCGGTGAAGCGCCGCAGCTCGGGAATGCCGCCATGCTCGGTCATGATGCTGTTTTTCAGCTCACTCTGATAGGTCTTCCAGGTTTTATATTTGCCCGAGGCCTCATAAATGTGGTTTCCGGGCCAGGCTTCGGGTTGCTTCGGATTCAGGCCGCGCTCGTTGATCCAGCCGATTTCACAGCGCCGAAAACCGGCTTCTGCAAACGCCGGCAGCCATTTGTCAATCGGCATATCAAACCCCTGTTTATACCAGAAGTTGCGGATAAAGACCACCGGGCGCAGAGTCGTCGGCGGAATATTGTAACGCTGCGCGAGATCCCGGTGGCGGCTGCGGTTCAGATCCATCCACAATTGCGCACTCAGCGGTTCGCTTGTAAACAGCCGGAAGCGGCGCGGCGACATATAGTAACCGGGAATCCTCCCCAAGGTCAAGGTGTGCCGGATATCGACGCCGCCGAACACGTTCTGCTGTTCCATCAACGTCATGTCATGCGCTTCGTCATCGAGATATTCATACAGCGTGCCGTTTTTCAGGCCAAGCACATGAAAAAACTGTCCGGCGTCGATCGTACTGCCCCAGGTACCGAGATTGCCCGGCTTGCCGTCAAACGTTTTCTCCAGATAACCGTGCTTTTCCGTATAGCAGGCCATGCGGAAACTCTTCGCCCCCGGTAGTTCGCCGCCCCGGGCGGTAATGCCGTGGAGTTCCAGCAAATGCAACTGCCGCCCCGGCGCCAGAATTTCCATACGGTCCGCGAGGCCGTCGAAACGCCTGCCGTTGATCTCGTAGCTGACCGTGTCAAAGATCCAGTTCAGGGTCAACGGCTTGCCGGATTCCGGCGTCAAGGTGTAATTCAATACCGCGGTCGATCCATTCTGCCATACTTCATTCAATTTGGCACTATATTTGATGCCGGCGGGTTTATTATCCGTCAATTCCGTGATCGAGGCCAATGCCCGCTTGCCGGGATGATACAGCAGCACCGTACCATCCGGCGCGAACACGGTCAAGTGCCCCTCCGCGGATTCGGCCTCGATCCGGCAGCCGTTGCCGAATTTCAGGTGAAGCGTGCCGTTCGCGCCGGAAATGGCCACACTGTCACGCGGCGTAATATCACGTTCGCTGAAGTATTCCGGAGCCAGTCTGGTTACGCGGGTTTCCGCCCCGGCCCCCGGCAGTAAAATCATTCCCGTCGCTATAACCGTCAAAATAAAACGTAACATCTTTTTCTCCTTTTTTCTATTGTTAATTATCGATCCAGGGTCCAGCCGCCGCCGACCAATTTCCAATCGCGCACCATTTCAGAATGGCCGTCGGGAAAAACCATCGGATGGTCGGACATATCCACCGCAGCGTAAAATGTCCTCCTGCCGCCGTGACGGATCTCCTGGCTTGCCGAGATGAAGCGATAGCAATGAAAGATAATTGTGTTCCGGTTTTTCGCCACATCAGCCAACTTCTTGGTCCCGATATAGGGATTATAGGCATAGCTCGTATCAATTGGCCACCAGCCGTTTACCAATGCCCCCCAGGTTTGATCCGGCGGACACTTGAAAATCGTTTTCGGCACATAGTATTTCACCAGTTTGTCGCGCGCGGTCCCGCCACAGGGCCCGATCCCCAGTCCGTACTGTACATCCCCGGGCCCCTGAGACGGAATCGCATCATTGCCGGTCCTGATTACATAATCCTGATTGTCCTCGCAATACATGACGAACGCGAGCCCGATCTGCTTGGCATTGCTCAAGCAGCGCGAGATATTGGCCGCCTGACGCGCTTTATTCAGGGCCGGCAGCAGCATTGCCGCCAATATTGCGATGATTGCAATAACAACCAGCAACTCGATAAGTGTGAAATTTATTCTGCGATGCTTCATGGTTTCATTCTCCTTGTTGATATTAAATTTTTATTGGGGACGAACAGGATTCACGTACGCTGAGGGTACTGAAAAATTCAAGCGGAGCGCCGGGCTGAACACCATTGACCAGGTTTTCCAGAGCTCCGAGAGCCGCGACCACAATCTCCTCTAAAGATTGCTTGAACGCAGTCAATGCCGGATTAAGGTGTTCCGCCGACTCGGGATCGTCAAACCCTAGGACCGACAAATCACGGCCGATCTTTAATCCCGCCTGCCCGGCCGCCCGGTAAACATTCAGCGTACTCGAATAAAACATGGTAATCAAAGCCGTGGGACAATTGTCCGAACGAAGCAACTCCAGAATCAGGGCGCTCTCCTCCGCATCGGAAAAGATCCGGGTATTGAACATGCCGCCCGGAATCCAGGCCGGATTGACCGGCAGTCCCTGACGGCACATCCCGGCAAAATATCCCTCGGCGCGCTCGACCGTGGACGGACAGCAAATCGGACTCATGACCAACCCGATCTGCCGGTGCCCCAGCCCATTCAGGTATTTGACCGCCTCGGACGCCATGCCAAAATCATCGTTGGAGAAACAATATCCGGCCAGCGACGGAAAGCGGCAGCCGATGACGACAAACGGTACTTTCGCCCCGGCCAATTCCAGCAGCCCGGTTTCATGCTCGCGCCACGGGCTGATCACGATTACCGCGTCCAGCCGGTATTCCTGAACCGTGTCAAGATATTCCTGCCCGTCGCGGACGAAACTCGACAGCGTCACTGGCTTCCCGGCAAAATAACGCTCGATGGCGTCCGCCACTCGTTGCGAATACCACGCACGGTTGAGTTGATAATGGCAGAGGATGCCGATCCGCAGCCGGGCCGCGCCCCGCTCCGCGCTCTTTGCCACATGCCCGGAATTGCGGAGAAATGTACCGGCTCCTACCCTGCGTTCAAGGATACCGCGGTTCACCAGATCCTCGAGCCCGCGGTTGATCGTCATCTGGGTCACGCCCATCAACTGCGCCAGCTCCCGTCCGGACGGCAACCGTCCGTTACCGGCGAAATCTCCGGCTTCGATCATTTCCTGCAGGCGGTTTGTCACCTGTTTGTATTTCGGTAAATTCGAGTTCATTGTCGTCATGGTTTTAATTCTCTTTACTATATATCGTCAAAGAAACTTCCGCAAGGTTCAGATGACACCGTTATGCTGAATTACCCCTTTATAGAATTCAAAACTCAATTTCGGGCGGCGCTCAAGACTTTCAGCCAATATTTCCACCATCCCGAAACGTTTGGAATAACCGTGGCGCCATTCGAAATTATCCAGCAGCGTCCAATGGAAGTACCCTTTCAACGGATGCCCCTCCGCGCAGGCGCGCCATATCCATGCCAGATGCTCACGGGTATACATGATCCGGGCAGTGTCAAGAACCCGCCCCGACGCATCGCGCAGATCATTTCCGCACGCACAGCCGTTTTCGGTCACATAGATGGCTTTCGGTTTCCAGAGCTCATTGATAAACCGTATGCTCCAGTATATGCCCGACGGCTCAAGCTGCAGCCACGGCATATCGAGCCGCGGGTAATCGGCCGGATAATCCAGCAGCCGGTAACCGTGGGGACACTCCGGCGCCGCCGCCACATGCCGGGCGGAATAAGCATTCACCCCGTAAAAATCCGGCCGGGCCGACCGGATCAGCGCCAATTCGCCGGCATCGCACTCCACCGGACAATCATCCGGAAATGCCCCCTCCATAATCAATGTCCCGACCCGGCTATTTTCGAACCGCATGGCTTGCCGCGCGGCGGCGATATCGTCCGGACTTCCGCTCGCCGGCACGAAACCGTGCGGATTATCGGAAAAACCGATCTCCAACGGCTGCCGCGCATTCGCCCGCAGCCCCGATGTCACATATGCGTGCCCCAGCACTCCGTTGAAGATTACGCGTTCAAGGGTTGCGGCATCGCATTCTTTCAACGCCGGCGGATGCAATGCTTCCTCCCCGTAGCAATAACCGGTAAAGCATGGGATTTCGTTGACTGTGATAAAATGCCGGACCCGGTCACTGTAACGGCGCGCCAGATATCCGCCGAAGTCCCCCAATGCCGCCGCCGTACGGATATTGCGCCAACCGCCCCAGTCGCGTTCAACGATTTCCGGCGTTTCCCAGTGATAAACCGTCATGAACGGCTCGATCCCGGCTTCCAGCAAAGCATCGATCAGCATATCATAAAAATCACCGCCCGGGGTGTTTACCGGGCCGTCGCCGGCAGGAAACAACCGGGGCCAGGAAACAGAAAAACGATAAGCGGTGACGCCGAGCTCACGCATAAGCTTCAAGTCCTCGCGCCAGCGACGATAATGATCGCACCCCAGCCCCGGAGTATCATTGTTGCGAACCCGCCCGGACAAAGACGCAAATGCCATCCAGGAAGAGTTCCCGGCACCATCGGCGTCCAGGCTCCCCTCGACCTGAAGTGAAGCTGTTGCCGTCCCCCAATGAAAACCGGCCGGAAAAATAAACGGTTGCAAGTTATACATATTTTATCTCTTAATGATATATGCCATTAAAATCATTTACAATAATAATATATATCATTTAACAAAAAAGTCAATCCTCTCATAAAGAAAAAACAAAACAATTTATATCATCAGCGAGAGAGCCCTGTCCGCAGAATCCGTCCATTGCCGGAAACAATCTGAAATTGCGGACTTTTCCGGAATCCGGGCTTGAAAAGTGGCCAAATCATCTTATAATTAGGTGGTATCTTTTTTGACTGATTCGGAGAAATAATCATGAGTGACAAAACAACCAAGCCCGACTTCACCAAATTGAGCTTTGAAGAGGCTTTGGCGAAACTGGAAGAAC
>JBEBXH010000067.1:0-36985 GCA_040391785.1 Victivallis vadensis | reverse complement strand
CAGCGACGTTTTTTTAGCATGCAAAAATTATTTCTGATTTTTTTTCGCTGATTCTGCAAACCGCCTATTGACATTTTCACTGGCTTGGAGTATAATTTAATTGCACGAGTAATTAACTTAAAAAAATGGTTGAATCATGCCGGTTACGATGAATGATATTGCACAGGCGGCGGGCGTTACCCGCCAGGCCGTGGCTGCGGCGCTGAACCCCAAGGGGACCAGCAAGGTTTCCGAGGCCATGCGCCAGCGCATCCTGAAAATTGCCGACAATTTGAACTATATCCCGAATCAGGCGGCGCGGCACTTGAAGGGGGTCTCGAACCACACCATCGGCGTTTACGGCGCACCCTACGCCCAGGTGCAGGAACAGACCTACTTCAACGAGCTCAGCGTGGCGCTGGACCGGCACGGCTACAATCTGATTACCTCCTACGGCATGAACGGCGAAGCGGCCGACCGCGCGGTGCGTGAGCTCCTCGGCAAGCGGATCGACGGCATCATCATCACCACCCAGTACAATCCGCTGGCGGGTTCGGGGCTGGACGGTATGATTCCTTCGGTGTTCAGCCCGCCGGGGCGGATCGAGGGGGCGGACATCTACATCGACCACGCCGCGGGCAACAGCCAGGCCGCCGAATACATGCTGCAATGCGGCTGCAAAAAGGGCGTTTACATCGCCCCGGCCTTCGACAAAAGCATTTTCGGCAACCCCAACCGGGAGAAATACGAGGGACTGCTGCGGGTGTTCAAAAAACATGGCTGCTCACTGGAGATCCTGACCATCGAGGAATGCGCCGGCGAGGCGGAAACATTGCTCCGGAAGCTGCGGAGAATGGCGCCGGACGTGATATTCTGCAGCAATGATTATTACGCGGGACGCCTGATTTCCGCGCTGACCGGCGCCGGGGTCAAGATCCCGGAAGAGCTCAAAATCGTCGGTTACGACGGGCTGTCTTTCTGCGATTTCTGCGCGGTGCCGCTGGCCACGGTGATCCAGCCGGTCGCGAAAAAGGCGGAGGCCGCCGCCGAATTGCTGTTGAAGCGGATCGAGGCTAAAACCTGCCAGGCGGAACCGGCCAATATCGCCATCAAACCGTATTTTTACCCCTCGGAAAGCTGCGGTGCGGAGAACCGGACGCTGGAAATTTTCCCGTTGTACAACTCTTTTTCATCGCTGGAAATGAACTGGAACGAAAACCCGTATCCCCAAGATTTATTATTTCAAACAAGAACCAAATAACAGGAGAAGAATATGAACAAACAGGCAAACCGTTTCACACTCATAGAGCTGCTGGTCGTTATTGCAATTATAGCAATTCTGGCAGCTATGCTGCTGCCGGCGCTGAATACGGCCCGCGAGAAAGCGCGACGCTCGCATTGTATCAGTAATTTGAAGCAGATCGGGCTCGGCATGCATGGGTATCTCTCCGACAATAACGACGTCTATATGCCATACAGCCGCTGGTATTACACGCAAGTCGCCATGGATATGTCCTATGATAATTATTCATGGATGCTCTGGAACGGCAAATATGTCGACGCCCCGAAAACCTTTATGTGCCCGACCATCTCACCGTACCTGAATCATCCCAGCTCCAACGGTCCGAACAGTTTCCATGAAAATCCGACGCTGAATAATTTCAATTTCGTCTGCGCTCCTTACGGCTACAATATGGATTACCTCGGCGGCAGTACCGGCGTGGATTTGAATGCCAAACCATTCAAGGCGACCCTGGCGAAAAATAACTCCATGAAAGTGGTCCTGGCGGAAACCTATGCTGCCGACGACGGCGGACGCGGCGTGGCTTATTTCAGCGTCAATTACGGCGGTACCATCAAGCCCACGGTGATCTCGTCGCCACACGACGGCGGCGGCAACACCGGCCGCTCGACTTACAAGGGCTCGGCCAATTTGTTGATGATGGACGGGCACGTGGAAAACATTAATAAGTGGCTGGCCATGAACACCTTGAATTCAAGATTGAATTATTATAATCCGCTGAAATCCGATTACGCCGACTAAAAAAAAGGAGAATATAATGCGTTTTACAGTTATTTTATTGGTTGTTTGTGTTGCAGTTTCGGGCTTCGCCGTGGATTTTTCGCGCGGGCTGAATGTCAAGGATTTCGGTGCGAAGGGGGACGGCGTGACCGACGACACGATGGCGATCCAGCGGGCATTGAACTTCATCCGAACAAACAACCATGTGGTCAATCTGGCGCGCCAGCCGATGCTGGCCGGAGCACCTCACCTGGGAAATCTGCCGGTACTCAGCAGTACCTCGGAAAATATGCTGGTCCCGGAGCTGTTTTTCCCGGCTGGCAACTACAAAATCAGCGAAACTCTGGTCGCAACGGCCTATTTGTACCTGCGCGGCGAGGCGGGCAGTGTCATCACGCAGTCGATACCGGACAAAGACCTGCTGTACCTCAGCCGGGGATTTCGCGTACAGATTCGCAATCTGGCGTTTTCCGGTGGGCGCCGTCTGGTAATTCTCTGGACCGGCAATGAAGATACGACCAATATCACCTTTGAAAATTGCCGTTTCGAAAAATCATCCGGTACAGCGTTTTATTCGTTCAATTTCCTGAACCCGAAGCGTACGAATTATTCCAATACCACTTACGGTTCTTACAGTGTTGAATGGGACGGCGAAAAGCCGGTTCTTACCCCGAACAATGAAAACGAAAAAACGTATGCAAACTCAACTTTATTTACCTTTCTAAACTGCGATTTCATCGATTGCCGCGAGATATTCCGCTTCAATGGCGACGGCGCGGTGATCGAGAACTGCCGCATCCAGATGCCGGCCGGAGCGGAGCCGTTTCCAATGCACCTGCGGGCTGCGGTGCGGATCGTCAATCTGCAGGCCGCAACTCCCGAAGCCATACCCGGCGGGGCCTGGATCAACGGCACCGGTACCATTATGATCGAGGACTCATCCTTAAAGGTAGAGAAAGGCGACGGGATGTCGCTGTTCAATGTCGATTTGCCGAAGCGCGGCGAAGTGCAGTGCTACCTGAGCGCCCGTAACACGGAGTTTTTCAGCCGCAAAGCACCGCTTGTTTATTGCCCGAATAACATGCCGAATATCGTCGAAGCCATCGGAGTGACCAATACTTCCGGCAAGACCGTCAATATGATGGAATGGGCGGTGCTGCCGACCGAGAAATCGCTGAAGGACTCGATGTTCGATATTTCGTGGGCGATCAACAATATCCCCGGTGCCAAATATTCCACTACGTTTCCTTACAATCTGACCATAGCCAAATGCAAGGGTTTGTCCACCGCCAACATGCCGGCATTCCTGAAGCGCGCCTTCGACGAGCCGCTGCCGGATCATGTATTCGCCAAGGTCCATATTCCCGAGGTGAAGATCACCGAAAAAGAGATGGCGGCGAAGTTCACCCGGACGCTCTACGCCGTCGATTACGGCATGGACCTCGACCCGAAAACCGACGACACCGCAGCCATGAAAAAAGTACTCACCGCCGCGTCCACCGGCGAACCCGCGCTGATCGTGTTGCCGCCGGCCCTGATTTCGCTCTCGGAAGCACTCGACATTCCCTCGCAGGTGGCATTTACCGCGCCGGGACTGGCGACGCTGCTGCAGAGCAATCTCAAGCAGCCCATATTCCGCGGCAAAAACCAGCAGTTGCTGTGGGCGACCAATTTGCGCCTGGCCTCGGGCTCCAACGGCTTCGAAATCACCGGAGTGGATAAGGCACAGATCCTGATCGATAAATGCCTCTTTTACCAGCAGCAGGATAACGCAGTTTCGGTGATGGCGGATAACAACGCCAACAATACGGAATTCGCATTGCGCAAATCGGTCTTCATCTCGCCGGTGCACGGTGTAGTGACCAATGCGAAGCACAGCGAAATCCATGACTTCTGGGTCAGTACCAACGGGCGGATGAATGAATCCGCATTCATCACCAACCTCGGCGGCGACATGCGCATTACCGATATGCTCGGCGTGCCGATGCCGATGAGCGATCACAAGTACAACCACCTGCCGTTCATCAAAGACTGGCCGTATGCCAAAGATAACCGCTGGTTCGACAATCATGGAAACCTGTATGCCAAAGGGTGCCGTTTCGGCGGCGAGTATTACGGCTTCCCGCTGGTGTTCAACTATACGAAAACCGGTACTTTGGCACTGGACTACGGCATGACCTGTTTCTTCCATCCCTCCATGCGCAGCTGCATGGTGTATATGGTCGAGACGCCCGCGACGACGCTGATACGCGATGTCGGCTGGATTCTGCAATGGCCGGAAGGTGCCGCCATCAAGCGCCCGGAGTCGAACAAGAAAAAACCGGAAGTCTACGTCCGCAATTTCCAGTACGAAAAGGAATCGTTCACCGCGAAGTAATTTCTCGCTTTTTTTAACCGCAAAAGAGGACCAATAAAAAATTCTGTGCCTTTGTGGATTATTCCGTCTTATTTCTGTTGTCGGTGATGGTGAACGTTACCTCATCCGTGGGCTGTTCTTTGTGTTTGATGGCAGAGCTCGAATACCCGAATTTGAAAACCGTAATGTTGAAATGATACTCTTTCAGCAGTACAGCCAGTTCGTTGTACAGTTTGACCTTTTTCAGCGATTCCAAGGTTTTTTCCGGGTTGTAGTCATTTAATTTCCCATGTTCGTGCAGCAGGTCGAATATCAGGTTGGCCTGGCACATTTCCGGTAGTTTCATCAGGGTGGCCGGATCGTTTTCCAGCAATTCATGCAGGGGATCCGGATCTTCCGCTTTGCGGGAGTCAAAGGACCTGAAGTAGACGAGTGTACAGGCCGTTTTGACCGGATCAATGTTGTAGGCTTTTTTCAGGCATTCCAGAAAAAAGGGATCCGGCACCTGCCTGGAAGCAAGTGCGCCCGCCAGCAGCAGGCGGTAATCCATGTCCGGAGTATTTGAAATGCCTTTGATGACCTGCTCCATTTTTTGGCATTCTTTGGAATAGACCATCAGCAACAGTCTGGCTTCCGGCGGTATGTCCTTGTTGTCTTCCGCGTAAACCTTATAAGACTTGACGATCAGATGAAGGTAACTCCATTCGTGATCAAGCTCAAGAATTTTCCGGTCGAAAACCATCCGGCTGAATTTTTCGAACAGCGCGAAATATTTATCGGCGATCTCCCTCCGGTAGCCCGGCTGCGGCAGGAGCTCCGTCAATTTATCGGACACCCGCTTCCGTGGGGATTCCGTCCAGCATTCGCGGTCAATTTCCTGCAAACTTGCCATAATGGCGGCATCCTCGTTGCTCATGGTACCATAATAGCATTGAAACAGCGGCGAACGTTTTTTCAGGAACTTCTGTTCCGCCTCGGCCAGTTTCTGCAGAATGTTCTGGCGGTCATCGATAATCCGCAGCGTGAACTGTGCGCCCGCCTCCTCTTTTCGCCAGGTCATGCTTGAGCTAATGGTGTTTCCGACAACGGTATAGGTGCAGACTCCGAGCCGGAGCAACTTGGCCAATTCGTTGTAGAGCTTGATTTCCTCCAATGCCTTGAGCGTTTTATCCGTGTCATAGTCATTCAATCTGGCATAATGGCCGATTAATGAAAACATGATGCCGCATTGGGCGCTTTGCGGCAGTCTGGCGAGAACCGCAGGGTCGTCTTCCAGCATCCCGACCAATGTATCGGAGGCTTTAAGAGGCCCTTCCTCAAACCACAGGATGGTACAGACGGTTTTCACCGGGTCGATCCGGTATGCTTCGCGACGACATTCAAGGAAGAATTCGTTTTTGCTGTAAGATGCGGCCGCGCCGCCGATCAGCATCAGCGGAAAATACATCTCCGGCTTGTCCCGATCGAACTGGATGAGCTGTTCCAGCTCCTGGAAATTCCGGCCGTAAAGCATGGCGAGGAGCTCGGCTTTGGTGGCGTCCTCGCCGGTATCTTTGCGGGCGACAATATAGGGTTCGATCAGCGGTTTGACATGTCCCCACGGATAAGAAATCGTCAGGGTTTCCCGGTCGAAAACGATCTGTTGATATTTCTCGTACAATTTGAAGTATTTGTCCTCGATGAGCCGGTGGGTTTCGGGCCGCCGCCAGAGGTTCAGCAGTTTGAGGGACATTTGCTCATCGTAAACCTTGGTCAGGCTCTCGAGGGTAGCTATTTCGCCAGAGCTGATCTCGCTGCCATAGAAACTGGCCAGTATCGATGCATTTTTCTGCGATTCCTTTTCCTGTTCCTCCAGTTTCTGCAGTAAATCATTGCCATGAAGTGCGCAAACGACAAACGCAATGAGTATCAGGATGCGTTTGAGTGTGTTCATGATTGTGCCCCTTATCGTTAGTTTTGTCAGGTCGAGCGGTATTTTCCGGGGGATATGCCGACTTTGCGGCGGAAAACTTTGGCGAAATAATTGCCGTTGTCGTAGCCGGTGCGTTCGGCGACTTCGGAGACCAGCAAGCGGCCGTCGCGCAGCAGTTTTTTCGCTTCGTTGATGCGTACTTCGGTCAGGTATTCGAACAGTGAGAAGTCGCTCTCCTGACTGAACACCCGCGACAGGTGAAACGGGCTCACCCGCAGGTGCACCGCAATATCCTCCAGCCGCAGCTGCAGCGCGAAATTGCGCTCGATATAGCGCCGGGCGGCCTGAATCAGCTCGTGCTGGGAGTTGTTCTCCACCGCCGGCTCGGCGGTCTGGGTCAGGTCGCGGTAGATCAATGTCAGGAGGTTCATGACTCGGGCGCCGGCCACGATGCTGTCGATTTCGCCGCCGCCGCGGTCCTCGCGCATCCGTTCGAAGATCCAGCGGACCTCGTTGCGGATTTCAGGCCGGATCTTGTTGATGTTGGAGTTGCTGACGCCCTGGGCAAATTCGTCGAAGTGCTCCCAATGGAAGCTGACCAGCAGGATTTTCAGGTCGTCCTCGAACTCGAAAATATCTTTATGCATGGTGGAGTGCGGGACAAACAGCGTGTCGCCGGCGGCGGCCGGATAGCGGCGCCCGTCCGGAAAAGTCAACTCGAATTTACCGTCGAGCACATGCAGCAGTTCATTGGCGTAGCTCGAGTGAAAATCCTGCGCCCAGATGGTCTCAAAAACGATCACCCGGATATTCAGTATTTTCGGTAAAATTTTAAATTCCATGCAATGTCACCTTTTGCAAGTAAATTACATCCGAAAACCCAAAAATCAATGGCGAAAAATCCCAAATCAGGTTTGCAAAACACCGATATGTTAATTAGAGTATCATAAATGCAATGGTAAGGAGAAATATGAATAAACAGTTGTTCGACCTGTTGGCGCTCCAGGATGTGGATATGAAGATCCGCGGACTCAAGACGCGTCTGACCATGCTGCCGAAAGAACGCGAGGCCAATGAAAAGAAATTTGCCGCCACCAGCGCCGCGCTGAAAGCGAAGCAGGACCGCCTGAAAAATACCGAACTCGCCATCCGGGCCGCCGAATCGGAAATCAACCAGCTTAACGAAAGCATCAAGAAATTGCAGGTCAATTCCGCGTTGGTCAAGAAAAATAACGAGTACCAGGCCATGCTCGCCGAAATTCAGCACCACAAGGACAAAATCAGCGATCAGGAAACCAAACTGCTCGGGCTGATGGATACCGCCGACACCCAGCGCAAAGCCGTCAAGGCCGAGGAAACCCAGAGCGCCGCCCAGATCAAATCCATCCAGGACGAACTCGAAGAGTTCAATGCCATGGAAAAGGAGATCAAGGAACAGGGCCGTGCCCTCGTCGCCAAGAGTAAGGAGTTCGCCACCCGCGTCCCCGCCGATCTGCTGGAGCGCTACAACCGGCTGCTCAAGGACAGCGGCCCCCCGGCGGTGAAACTGGACGGCGAAATCTGCGGCAATTGCCGGTTCAAAGCCACTCCACAAACCCGTAATGCCTGCCGCAGCGGCATGATTGTGAATTGCGACAATTGCGCACACATGCTGTATTGCGACGTCGATACTGAGTAAATCAACCGGCGCAGAGTCATCATGAAAAATTACGCTTTTCATGCCATTCCCGGCCTGATCGTTCTGACCTTGCTTCTGATCGTGACGATGACCTGGTTCCAGAGCGAATCACTGGAGTCGGCCTACTCGAAGATTTTCCAGCACAACATGGAAACCCGGGCCAAAATGGTGAGGCTGGTTCTTGAATCATCCACCAGGGAAGAAAATACGGTCAAGGTAGCTGAGCGCGCCTTGAGAATGGCCAAAGTCTCCGAAAGCCGGATCACCATCATTACTGAACAGGGTAAGGTCATTGTCGATACCGACCTCGACCCTGCCCTGATGCCCAATCATTCGACGCGCCCCGAAGTCGTCGACGCATTGCAAAAGGGTTCCGGTTCCAGCAGGCGGTTCAGCGAGGCAACCCGGCAGGAAATCATCTATGTGGCGCTCAAAAGCAAAGGTGCAGACGGCAAAACCTATGTCACCCGGATCGGCATGCCCATGCATTCGGTCAACAGTATGGTGATGTACGCCCGGCGTGATATCATTTTTCTGACCATCAGTATTATCCTGATCATGATTGGTGCCGGTTTTTTCCTGAGACGGTGGATCAAAACTCCGGTCGATGCCCTTGCCTCGCAGTCCAATCCGGTCATTGTCGGCCAGCCGGATTTCCGGTTCAACATCAAATCCGGCCCCTCGTACGTCCGGAACCTGACGGACAGACTCAATGAACTATTGGTTGCGCGGAGAGATCAGATTGAACGGCTGCGGTTGGAAAAAAGCAAGCGCGACGTGATCTTTTCTTCGATGAGCGAGGGAGTGATCGCGGCCAACCGCCACGGCATCATCATCGACATCAACCAGGAAGCAGCCAAAATCCTCGACCAGCCGACCCTGACCGAGGGGTGCTCGCTGAAAAGCCTGGTACGCGGCGGCGGCGAACTCCATGATTTTGCCATGCGGCTGCTGGAAGAATCGCAACCGTTGATGGAGGATTTGACCATTGACGGCGACAGTCCGCGCTACATCCGTCTCCGCGGCACGCTGATGAAATCCGAGCATGCGGAAACCTCCGGCGTGGTGCTGGTGATTTCCGACATGACACGGCTGTACAAGCTGGAAAATTTCCGGCGCGACTTCATCGCCGACGTTTCGCACGAGATCAAAACCCCCCTCACCGTCATTTCCGGCGCCGTCGAGGCGCTGCAAAGCGGGGCGGACAGCGATCCCGAAGAAGCGGCCCGCTTCATGAACATGATTGTCCTGCAGTCCGAGCGTTTAAACAATCTGGTGCGGGACATTTTGAACATTTCGGCGCTGGAGCACCGCGCGGAGGGCGACGTCAGCGAATTCATCCCGGTGAGCCTGGTTTCCGTGACGAGAAATGCCATTGAATTGGTCAGCGAGCGCGCCGCCAGGCAGAATATACAAACCGATTTCCGCCACCCGGACGAAGCCTACGTAAACGGCGATCCGCAGTTGCTGGAACAGGCGGTGTTCAATCTGGTCGACAACGCGGTGAAGTACTCCGGATGTACCCGGATTGAAGTCATTATCACCATCGAAAAACCCACCGTGATCCTGCAGATTTCCGACAATGGTTGCGGGATCGGGCGCGAACACCTCGTGCGGCTTTTTGAGCGCTTCTACCGGGTGGACAAAAACCGCAGCCGCAAGCTGGGCGGCACCGGCCTCGGATTATCCATTGTCAAGCATACGGTGCAGTATCACCACGGCGCGGTCTCGGTGGAGAGCTCGCCCGGCAAAGGCTGTATTTTTACCATTCGCCTCCCTATGGCGACGGATATAAAAGGATAAAAACCGCAAGGAGCTATTATGATTTACAAAGCGGATGACAATCGTTACGGAAAAATGGAATACAAACGTTGCGGGCGCAGCGGCATCAAACTGCCGCGCATTTCGCTCGGGCTGTGGCAGAACTTCGGCAGTGTCAATGTCTTCGAAAACAGCCGCAAAATGATCCATACCGCCTTCGACCTCGGCATCACCCATTTCGACCTCGCCAACAATTACGGGCCGGAGCCGGGTTCCGCCGAGAGCTGTTTCGGGCAGATTCTGGCGAAGGACCTCCAGTCCTACCGCGACGAACTGATCATCTCCAGCAAGGCCGGTTACCTGATGTGGGATGGCCCCTACGGCGAATGGGGCTCGCGCAAAAACCTGATCGCCAGCTGCAACCAGAGCCTCAAGCGCCTCGGCCTCGAATACGTCGATATTTTTTATCACCACCGTCCGGACCCGGACACCCCGCTGGAGGAAAGCATGGGCGCGCTCGACCACATCGTCCGCAGCGGCAAAGCCCTCTACGCCGGAATCTCCAATTATCCGCCCGAACGCGCCAAAGAAGCCTACCGTATCCTCCGCGAGCTTGGCACTCCGTGTCTGATCCACCAGCCGCGCTACAGCATGCTTTTCCGCGATTTCGAACAAAACGGCCTCTTTGACCTGCTGCTCGAAGAAGGCGTGGGCGCGCTCGTTTTCTCCCCGCTCGCCCAGGGCATGCTGACCGATAAATACCTGAAAGGCATTCCGGCCGGTTCCCGCGCTTCGCGCAATGACGGTCTGAAAAAAGCCTACCTGACCAAAGAGGGCCTCGAAAAACTTCGTTCGCTGAACGCCATCGCCGAAAAACGCGGCCAGACCCTGGCCCAGATGGCGATCGCCTGGGTGCTGCGCCAGCCCGCCGTGACCTCGGCCCTGATCGGCGCCAGCAGCCCCGAACAGATCATCGACATCCACAACTGCCTGAAAAATCTGGAATTCAGCAAAACCGAGCTGGGCAAGATTGAAAAAATCCTGAAATAATCCCAATTAAATATCAAATTGCCACTTTATTTACGCGCCCGTGATTTGTAAAATGCCATACTGCCTTGCCGCTACTGCAGTAGCATCAAGGCATTATAACATTTCACCAAATTCACGGATCATCGCAAAAAAGAAGTCAATTTGATATTTGATTGGAATAAAGAAATAGAAAAAGGAAGCAGGTGCTACTCTAAGTAACTTTTAATATAAGCCCTTGCGGGCCCGATGCAATCTTATTCAGAGATTGACCTGCTTCCTGATATTGATTATACAGTCTTTTTCGAATAAGTCAAGTCTTTTTCGAAATATTTTTATTTTCGCCCCTCATTCCATCGCGTTAACTTCAGCTATGGAAAGGTGACTTGACCGATGTCGGTAGCCTGCGTGTAGATCATGGCGAGACGGTCGAGGCCGAGAGCGCAGCCGGCGCATTCGGGCATGCCGTGATCGAGTGATTCGAGGAATTCCGTAGCTTCGGGATAGTCGGCCATGCCGGAGGCGGCACGGGCGGCGCTCTCGGCGGCGAAGCGTTCGCGCTGAATGGCGGCATCGGTCAATTCGCCGTAGGCGTTGGCCAGTTCGAGACCATTGATATAGAGCTCCCAGCGCTCGGCTACGGTCGGGTCGTCGGCTTTCAGCCGCGCCAGCGAGGCGCGCGAGGCGGGATAATCCATCAGGAAGGTCATGCAGTTCCGGCCGAGATTCGGCTCGACTTTTTCGACCATTACCTCGTCGAAAATATCCTGCGCCATGGCTTCATCGGCGCTGATGCCGGCGTATTTACGGTAGGCTTCGCCGACGGTGATTCTTTCCACCGGCAGATCGATAACCGAGCGCACCATGGCGGCGGTGAACTCCATCAGTTTCAGGTAATCGGCCCCGGTTTCGTACCACTCCAGCATGGTGAATTCCTCGCGGTGCCTGCGGCCATGTTCGCCCTGTCGGAAACAGGGACCGATCTGATAGATCTTTTCGTAACCGGCGCAGACCATGCGCTTCATTTCCAGCTCGGGGCTGCAGCGCAGAAAACGGCTGCCGGAGCGCGGCGATTCGATGAATTCTTCGGGCGCGGGTGCGGCAATCCGCACCGGCGTCTCCACGTGGATGAAGCCGCGTTCGTCGAAAAAGCGGCGGATATGCGAAAAAAGCCCGGCGCGTTGAACGAGCCGGGCTTGAATTGCGGTAAGCTGCTGCAGATGATCAGGCTTTGGACACACGGTCGGCATATTCTCCGGTACGGGTGTCGATGCGGACGGTATCGCCCTGATTGATGAACAGCGGGACCTGAATTTCGTAACCATTGTCGATTTTGGCCGGCTTGGTCACGTTGGTGGCGGTGTCGCCGCGGGCGCCGGGTTCGGTTTCCGCGATGACCTTTTCGATGAAGGTCGGGAGTGTCACTTCAATCGGGGAGCCGTTGAAAAACAGGATATGGCACTCGGAATTTTCGATCAGGAAATATTCCTTGTCGCCGATCACGTCCTTGCCTACGTGGATTTCTTCGTAGGTTTCCACGTCGCTGAAAACGAAAAAGTCGCCGTCGACGTACGAATACACGGTATCGCGTTCATCCAGGTCCGGCTTGTCGATTTTGTCAACCGGGCGGAAAGTGCGGTCCATGGTGGAACCGGTGATCATATTTTTCAGTTTGCAGCGATAAAGCGCGGTGCCCTTGCCCGGCTTGCAGAATTCAAAATCGGTAACGACCCACGGATAATCATCGACCAGAACTTTGAGACCTTTTCTCAAATCGGATGCGTTGTACATAAGAATCTTTGCTCCATTATTGTTTCGGTGTAACTTCTTAAGCCTGATAATCTACACCGTCTTGAGCCATTTTTCAAGTACTGGAAACGAGATTTTTTTGAGATAGGACACATAGGATTTTTCCTTACTGGCGCCAGAGGGCGTGCAGGGAGTCAGTTTCCGCGGCATCCGGGGCAAAATGCAGCGAGAAATTGAACTCCGTGTGGATATCCTGCCAGGCGGGACAGTCGGTGATCAGCATATTGTGGTAAATCTGCCAGTAAAACGCCGGCGGTTCATCCTTGAAATTGCGGTCGGTGTGCCATCGAAAAAGCGCGGGGGTAGCCGGATGCAGGATCGGGGCGTCCGGGCTGTGCATGACGGCGGTGAATGCCTCGGTTTGCACCCGGGCGGCACCGGCCACGTAAAAGGCGTCGCGCATCGCTCCGGGCAACAGGTCGCAGTCGGGGTCGATGCTGCCGATGTTCTGCTCCAGCGTCCAATTGACGGTGCGCCCGTGCAGCGGTACCGCCAGATAGATGCTTTCCAAATTGCGGTGCGCCGGTTTATTCAGGTAAAACCGGATGTCGATCCGCGGGAATTCCCGGTAAAAAATCACGATCAGCCGGAAGCTTGTGCCATCCGGGAAGTACCCGCGCCGTTCGATGGCGGTGCCGACTTCGCCGGTCCAGCGCAGCCCCGCCGCCGTATAAATCGGCTGCGGATAATCGTAGGCGGCGGGCGGTACCATACCGGCTCCGGCCCAGCTCAGGGCGTAGTCGCGCGGATTCTGCAGCAACGGTTCGAACATGCCCGCGCCGCCGTACTGTAAACCGTCTTTCGACTCAAGTTTGCGGATGCCGCCGTTTGGCTCGAATTCAACCCGGTAATGCGCCGTTTCCAGTGCTTCCGACAGTGGCTGCAGCGTCGCGACCTGTTTGACGAAATAATCCGGCAGCGCGTCCGGCGTGGCGGTCAACGCGAGCATGCCGCCGGGCGGCACATCGTGAACCGCGGCCAGGTAATGATTGTGATCGATCATCTGGTATTTGACCGGTTTGCCATCGGGAGTATGCAACCCGATGATACCCGGCAGGTCGCGCCCCAGCTTGAACTCCACCGGCCCCGATTGCGCCTGATTCGCGTGATTGAACACCACCACCGAAGGGCCGTCGACGGTGCTCGCCAGATGGTTCTGCAACTGCCGCAAAGCATCGGTCGCCAACGCATCGGCCTGAACCGCATAAGCACGCTTGCGCTGCCAGCTCTGGCGCAGCGGTTCGAAAACCGGATCGTCCGGCGCCGCATTTGTGGTAAGGTCCGGCGCGTGCCAGCAGCTCAATCCGCAGGTGTGGTCGACATACAGGTCGAGCTGCGCTGTGGCGTCGCGCAAAATCGGGTCCGTATCATGGATTCCACTACGTGCCGCCAGTTCCTTCGCAAAACGGGCATTGCGCTGCGCCCGGCGAAAAATTTTCAGCGGTTCCGGCGACGGATTGGTACGGATGTTCCACGGGTCGGTAATGACCCCTTCGCGAACGGGAATCCCTGCACCGTATTTCTGTTCCATGAACTCGAAATACCGGCTCGGCGTGGTCAATTCGATCGGCGGCAATTCGCCTGCGGCATTGATTTTATCCAGCAGTTCCGGCAGGAACGCGGAGGGCCAGCGGTTATCGCCGCCGTACTGCAGCAGAACCTCTTCATAAGGGTAATTTTCGGCCTCCAGCCGGGTCTCGAATTCGCGGTATTTCTCGTATGGCGGGATGATCGTATTTGCGGCACTTCCCTCCGCTTCGACCTGACGGTCCGCCCCGGCCTGGAAATACTTCAAATGCGGCAGAATGACGAAGTTTGCGCCCAGCCCGTAAACGGCCAGCAGCGCCCCCATTTCCTGCGGCACTTTGCGGCGGTCAATGCCCAGGTTCCAGACCAATATTTGCTTCCCACCGCGGTCGCGCAGGTAAAACAGATGCGGCAAATCCGCCCACGGCAAAAACACCTGTACCGCCCCGACTCCGGCCACCAGATAACGCACACCGGACGCACTCAACACGCTCGGCGTGTACCCGGCGAATCCGCCGATATCGTCCAGCATGGCGCACTTCACCGGAAACCCTTTTTCGCGCCCGAGCTCCACCGCCCAACGAACCGAATTATACAGTCCGTCCGCGTCAAAAAGTTCCGTCAGCGGCTGCATTTCAAACGCCATCAGCTCCATCTGTCCGCGCCGCAGACAGTCGAATACCGCCTCTGCCGCTTCCGGCGGCCGGTTGCGCATGTAATCCCTCAGCAGATATGCCGATTCGATGGTCCAACGGAACCCGGCATGCTCCCGGCAAAGCGCCACCGCCTTGTCCAAAAAGCACAACTGCTGGTCCATCACTTCCAGCGGCTGATCGGTGTACCCGATATCCATGTGGGTGTGATGGACCATGAAAATTTTCTTGATCATTTCTCTACTTCTTTCGCTAATTCATTGATTGCCTTTAAAATATAAATTCTCTGTGCGGCTGCAGGGTCGTCCTGTCCGTTCAGGGATTTTATCTGCTGTTTCATGACGGCATCCAGAGCCGTTTTCAGAACCTTCTGCGCTGCCGCACCTTTCGGCCCGGCCCGGTCGATCAACTGCTTGAGAATGCATAAATATTCATAATCCTGAATACCCTCGCGGTATGCCTCAAAATGCTTGGTCGTGGTTAACGATTCGGCGTCAATAATCAGCGGCGCGTAATAAATCGTTCCGGTCAGGTACTGGTTCCAACCGTTCGGATTGCCCGCCGTATCGCCGAGCGCCCAGAAAAAGGAACCGCTTCCGCCGTAATAATATGCTGCCCACGGCTGGCGCCGGTAATACCAGGGTGAAGAGTTGAACGGACCCGAATGGCAATTGTAGAGCCACAGTTTCCGGCCCTGATCCTGCAGTTTTTTCAGGTTCTGCGCATTCGACTGTTTTTCATCGTACAGCAACAGGTTCAGCAGCGGACAGACGACATCCGCGTCCTGTAGATATTCGACGAATTCCGGTTTGAATTCGAGTGGGTTGCTGTAGACCACAATTCCAGGCGCGCCAGCCTTGACGGCGGTTGTCCACTGCGAAGCGATCCGGTAGCTCTCCTGATCCTTCGGCTCGTCGTACAGATGAAAGACCACTCTACCGGGGTCGAGATTGATTTTTTGCAGGTGCTTCTGCCATTCCGCGGCCCAGTTTCGTACCGCTTTGTCGAACCGTTCCGTACCCGGGGCTGCGTCGCCGATTTTCGTGGTTTTCTTCAGGCTCATGAAGATGAAATAATATCCGGCATCCGGCCACGCCTGTACCCATTGGTCAAACTTGCCGAAGTCCATACGGGTCAATAAATTACCTCCGCCGTCAATTTGCAGGGTTTCGGGCCGGTTCACCAGTCCGATTCCCCATTCGGCAAAGGTGGCATTCACCAGATATTCCTGTTCGATTTTCCGGGCGGAATTCTCCAGATTTTTGCGTACACCCCAGACCTGAGCCCGGCCGTCAAAATCAAGATAATCCCACAACCCATTTGTCAATGAAGCTTTTTCCGGAAATGCCACTGGCGATATTTCCAGCGCCACCGGTATGGACATTTCCTGATCGTCCCACGACAATTTTATGGCGTCCCGGTGAATCCCCGATTCCAGCCCGCGCGGCTTGAAACGCAAATAGATCTGACCGGTCATGCCGGCGGGAAGATTGATTTCACCATTCAGCGGCAGTAATACGGTCGAAGTCAACAGAAAGGAATTCGAATCCATGAACTCCACCCGGAAAAGCTCCAGCGGCAAATCGGCGCTTTCCACCTTGATCTTCCGTGTGCGGCTTTCCGCGTTGGTCAGGTTTATGATGCTACCGCGCACTTCATTATTCATCATCGCCATGGAAATACCGGTCAAATCGGCACCGTTCGGACGCGCCATCGGATCGAGATTGGTGAATGCCCCACCGGTCCGGCAAACGATGCCCTTTGTGCCTTGCAGATTCATCAGCGCCGCGTTCAGCGCATAGACTTCCCGGTGCAGTGAATTCAACGGAATCACCGAGCGGAAATCCGCCAATTCCCCTTCAAAACGCCACTTTTCAATCTTATCGCCCAGCGCCGCACAGGATTTCAACAGTTGTTCTTTTTCCGGGTTCGGAATCGCGGCATTTCCGATTAGGCCGCAGAGTTTTTGCAGGTCGAGCTGCATCCGGTTTTGAGCGGAACTCTCGACCAGGCGGATGTCTTTTTTGGCCATGAATTCCTGGTCGCTCATGGCGGGCGTCAAGCTCTCCGGATTCACGGCATTGGCGGCGGTACTGCGGTAAATTTCGAGCTGTTCGCAGAAAAGATAAGTCGAGCCTGCCAGACAGCGAAAACGCACATAACGCGCCGTAACCGGCTTGAATGCCGCCTGAAAAGTCAGGGTCTTATAACCGGCGTCCGGGGCGGGCGGGCGGTTCACGCTCAGCGCGGTCAGGCAGCCGAGCGTGTAGAATTTCTGTCCGTCGTTGCTCACTTCCACATCGATGATTTTCGGCCAGGACACGTCGCTGACATTGCCCGCCGTATAAAAACGCATCTCCGAAACCGATACCGGCACCTCGAGGTCAACGGTTATTTTGATCGGGTTTCCGATATGCTGCCATCCCACGGTGCCCTGATACACCCAGATCGGGTAAATATCCCGCGAGAATTTCCCGTCCGTCAAGTCCACCGCATCCGATTCACCGGAGCACAGCGGATAATTGGGGGCAGGCTCCATCCGGTATTTTTTGTTCAAGGCCACATTTTCAGCGGCAAATCCGCCACAGGCCAGCAAAGCGGCTATCATCGTCATAAACCATTTCATTCGAGTATTTCCCTGTTAATTAACGTATGGCGCCGCCGCCGGTCCGGGTCCAGTAATTGTTGCTCTGCCACTTGCTTGTTACCCCCGCTTCATTGGCATAAAACAGCTTGAAATCGGTGGGAGTGCTGGTCTGCGTAGTGGCGTGTCCGTCGATCCACGCGATGTTGCCGCGTCTTCCGCCCTCATGCCGCGCATAAGCCCGCATGGCATCTCCGGGATCTCCCTGCATATAGTTGGCACCCCGCCAGCTCGTGGTATCCGCCATGCTGTCCGCGTAAATGATGCTCCGGCTCGGCGATTTGAAGGTCGAAGTTTTGGCCGGACTAAACGAACTGGCCAGGCCCGGTGTCACATAATCATAACGGATATGCAAACTCATACCGTAGCAGCCCACGCCCCAATAGCGCCAACCGGGGGTTCCGTCCTTGTCCTCAGGGCAGGAATAAAGTTGGTCGGCATAGGTGCTGCGGCCACCTTCCTTGTTGAGCCCGGCCTCATAGAAAAAGCTGTAGTACCACTTGCCATCCGGATATTTCGAATCGCTGTAGTCATTCGTCGACGCAAAAAAACCGTCGTACATATCGGTATACATGTGCGAGACCACGCCGATTTGTTTCAAGTTACTGGTACAACTGATGGTTCTCGCCTTGCTGCGTGCCTTGTTCAGCGCCGGCAGCAGCATTGCCGCAAGAATTGCTATAATCGCAATTACGACCAGCAACTCTATCAGTGTAAAAATTTCTCTCTTTTGCCTATCCATCGTTCCATCTCCTTTTCTTTATACAGTTACGTATGATTTTCGGGACTCTGCGGTTTTTTCCGCATATGATTTGATCACCTGCCAGTCTGCAGTCTGACAAATGGCCGCACTTTTATCACCTTTCAGGCGCTTCAGCAAAACATCGACGGCTTCATCAGCCAGTCCGGTCGAACTGAAACGGAAGCCGGTGTAATCCGACAATTTTTTTCCCACTTCGATATCGACTTCAAAAATCACGATTTCCGTCTGTTTTTTCAGCTTTTCAAACTCCCGGGCAGCCATTGCCGCCACCACATGGGTGGAAAATATCACTGCCGTTTTCTGCTTTTCGTCGATCTCGATTGCCGGGAAATCATTGTCTTTGCACAGATATTTTTCCAGCGGATGATCTTTGATTGCGCTGAGCAGTCCGTTGTAACGGTCCTTCAGCGAGCTATAACTCTGCTCCTCGTTCTTCTCGATCCAGATGAAGCGCTCGACGCCTTTGCCCAGCAGGTATTTGCCCATTTCCCGCGCGCAGCGGTAATTGCTGTATGCCGCGTAATCATGGGTCAGCCCTTCGTAGTATTTATCGATGAACACCAGCGGGAAATTCTTCGGCTTGCACTCCAGCAGTTCCTCCGCCTGCGCCCGGTTCAGAATCGACCAGAAAAGGCACCCGGAGAGACTGGGGTCGCTGACGATCTGTTTCAGCTGTCGAAGTTGCTTCTCCGAGTTGGCATCCGAGGAGAAAAACAGCAGCGACAAGCCCGCCGCGTCAAATTGTTTATGAAGCTCGAGGAAGAAATTTTTCTGGAACGTATCGGTGTTGGCGTCGTCGAAAACCAGCGCCACGGTCTTGCGCGAAACGGTCAGCTCCGGGCTGCTCTCGGCCACATAGGTACCGTGCCCGGGAAAGCGGGTCAGGTACCCGCCGTCGCGCAGCATATTCAACGCCTTGCTCAGGGTAATGGCATTCACGCCGAGCATGGCGGAGAGCTCGCGGTCGGACGGCAGTTTCTGCCCCGGCACCCATTCGTGCGCCGCGATTTTGTTCAAAACCAGCTCATGCACCTGCAAATACAGCGGTGTGTCGCTCTTCTTCAATGGTTCCAACTTCGTCATAAATCACCATATAACCTACATCAATATATTTCATTATACAGCAATATATAGCAATTGTCAATCCCCCCATACAAAAAAAGTCCCGGAAAACCCGTAGGGCAAGGCTGTCAAAAGTATTTTTTTTATGGGACGAATGGGACAAATGAGACATGTGGGAAGTAACTGGTGAGCTTAAAAATCAGTTTTCCATAGGTCCCAGAAAGTCCCATTTGTCCCATTGATTTATTTTTTGACGGCCTTGTTGAGTTCCCCGGTTTATTCGCCGAGGACCAGCCAGCCGGCGCAGGCCGGGTTGTAATCCTCCTGGAGCAGCCGATGAGGCCAGGGGTCGCGTTTGACCCAGGCGCCGTCGTTGGTACTGAGGTTGATCCGCATCGGGTAGCCTTCGCGCCGGTAGCCGTCGAAAATCTTCAACGGAATGCCGATGGTCAGGCGGTCGCCGGTGCCTTCGTAAGTCACCTCCGGAACTTCGCGAAAAATGATCTGATACAGGTCCCGGCAGCCGTTTTCCCGGAGCATCAGGACGAAGGGCGGCCACATCCGGCAGGCTTCGATCTCGATTTTCAGGTATTTATCCAGCTTGCCCTGCAGGTGCAAATAGAGCATTTTGCCGTCATGATGCGTCTGCCATTTGATCTCCGGGTCAACCGCCAGGGCGTCGCCCGGTTCCGAACGGCAAAACGCGACGGGCCCGGTGATTTTGCGGCCGGTGTACTCGTCGATCCACGGGGCGTTCAGGTCGAATTCCGGGAAATCGTCGTTCAGGAGCTGTTCGAGCAGCTTGACCCTGGCCTTGAGTTTGGCCGGGAAAAACAGATATCCCTCCGCTTCGGAGTGATAGCCCAGGCGCGAATCGCGTTCGCACAACTCGCTCATCCGGTGCGAATTCCGGATTTCGCCGTGAACGATTTTCTTCATCGGTTCCAGATGGTTCCGGCGATTGAACAGCATATCCTCACGCAGGGAATAGAACTGCAGGATATTGTACGTACTGCTGATCTGCAGCAGAATAGCTTCGGCCAGGTCGATATCGGCGCGGCGCTCGGGATCGTTCTTGTAGCGTTCGGAGAGCGACGAGAAAATCGCCATACCCTTCTGCCACGAATCCAGCATCCGGCGGCACAGTTCCAGCGCTTCCGGCAGCGTATGCTGGTAAATCAGGCATTCGCCGATGCGGTCGCCGGAAACTTCCGGGAAGTTTTTCAGCAGCCAGCTCGGCGAAATCGGCGCATCCGCCGGGAAAAGATGCAGCGGCCATGAAATCGACTGGTGCAGCGGCCCGTACCAGGCAAACGCGATGTTCGCCGGGAACTGCCGGTAGCCCTCGGCAAAATATTTCCACGCGCGCACGACCAGCGGCGTATCCTCGCCCCAGATTGGCCGCGCCAGCGCCCGCAGGAACTCGTCCTCGCTCTGCGGGAACGGGTCAAACGACAGTTCGCCGGCGGCTTTGTTCATCAGCCCCGGGTAATTGCCGAAATACCAGCATTGCATGACCGCGCCGACGCCGAGTTCGTGAATGATCTTGTATTTCTCGTAGAGATTGCCCGGCACCGGGATGAATGGCACCGAGGCGTCCTCATGCGAACACCCGACCTGCAGCTTGGCCGCCGGTCTGGCCGTTCTCGCCGCCGTAGTACGGAAAAGTTCCGAGGGGCCGATGTAGGCCAGCGAATAATCATACACGTTGCGCCCCTTGTCCAGCTGCATTGAGACGCCGCCGGACTCGAAATTGAACATCAACGAGCAGTGGTCCGGCCAATTTTTCACGGCATCGTCGAGCCGCTGCGCCAGCACCGAACCGTCGCGAATGCCGGGCGCGTAAAACCAGGCGATGTATTCGGCTTTGGGACTGACCTTGTGCATGGCG
The DNA here is from genome assembly GCA_040391785.1 of Victivallis vadensis. Taxonomy (GTDB): domain Bacteria; phylum Verrucomicrobiota; class Lentisphaeria; order Victivallales; family Victivallaceae; genus UBA5239. The sequence continues at coordinate 15,901 of JBEBXH010000067.1, read as the reverse complement.
TCGGACATCACGCGGGCGATTTCGCCGAAAATCTCGCCGGGCGTACGTTTCGAGCAACGCGGGCAGTTGCAGGTCGTATTCGGATACATCATGTAATTGACACAGGAGCCGTTGTCCTCGCCGAACATGATATTGATGATCCCGCCGAGCTCCGGGACTGCGGTGAAAAGTTGTGTCAGCGACTCCGCGAAATATTGCTTTGCCGTTTCATTAGACGTACAGAAACACTTCAGGTTCGAAAACGTATCGCATCCGATCAGCTCGGCATGGTCCTTCGCGTCTTCCGCCGAAATGGCAAAATCGCTGCGTCCCCACATCTTCGGCTCGCAGATATAGACATAGATGCGGATGCCGTACCGGGCGCAACGCGCCGCAGTTGTGCGCAGCTTGGCAAAACGCTTCTCCATCTGCTCGCCGCGCCCCGGAAACAACGACGATTTCAAGTCGCGGAAATACATCGAGAGCCACAACCCGTTAACCCCTTCGTGCGCCAGTTTGTTCAGGTATTCTTCCGGGTAATAATCGATCTCATTGTTCAGTTCGTCAATAAAAAACGGTGCGCGGTAAGTCGGCCCGAAAAAGCACCGCGATATCCGGTGCCGCACATACGCTTTGCGCCGCCATTCACCGGAGGGCGCTGATTTGCCTGCGGTTTCGCGCAATTTGTCCTCAAAATAATACACCGCCCGGCGCATACCGTCCTCGTCCGCAGCGGCAAGCTCGATGCTGTTCCGACCGATTTTCAACCGGTATTCCTCGCGTGCCAGTTCCGCTTCGCGGATGAAGCGGACCGAAATGCCGCCTGTTTTTTCCTCGATCCCCTTAGCGCCGAGAATCCGCCGCAGTGAAGCATAGGCGGTCTCGATGTTCCCCGCCGGGAACTGGATGTCGAATTCCACACCTCCGCTCAAATCCGGGGAATCCGCGTCCGGCGGACAGCCCGGACGGTTATTGAAACAAAGTTCCTCCGGCCGTGCCAGGTCCCGGATGAACTCCAGGTCTTCATGAGCCGGTTGGGGAATTTGACTGTACTTCAGAATGTCTTCCTGATTCATGATGGTTCCTCTTTTTGGATAATATCTAATAATACAAGCCACCCCCGAAAATAACAACCGGTTTTTACATAATTATAATGAAAAATAAGTTATTTCCGGCCTCGTCCGGGGGAAGTGTGATATTGTGCCCGGTACCTTTTGATGAAGTGCCCGGCGTCGTAAAAACCGCAGATGTTTGCGATTTCCTGTACCGTCAGCCCGGTGTTGTGCAAATACCATTGCGCGTTGGACATCCGCAGCCGCAACAGGTATTCGGAAAAACCGCAATGCGCGTATTCCCTGAACAATTTTGTAATATAATCGGGGTGAACCCCGAATTTCACCGCCAGCTCTTTGCGGCTGACCGGCTCCCGGCAGTTGGTCTCCAGATACGAACTGACCTGTTGAAACGTATGATACGCCGAGCGCCCCGGCAAGCCCCGCCCGCCGTTCTGCAGGTGCTCGACGATCCGCCGGATCATCATCGCCCCAAGTTCGCAGCTCAATTTCGAGTCTGCCGAATACCCGATCCGGGCCGTCATGGCGGCAAACAGCGCCGGGATATCCAGTTCTTCGCGGATTTCCGCCGTGTACCACAGGTCGCTCCGCGTGACCACCCGCGAGCGCTCCGCGGTATGGTTGTGCCACGACATCGCCAGCCGCCCGAATTCCCCCGCCACGATCCCGATCCGCCGGCAGTCATATTCCCAATCCACCCGGTACGGGTGCCCCGGCGGCACGAAAAATAGTTCCCCGGCGTTCAACACATGCGACACGACCCTGCCCTGGCGGTAAAAATGCGCCCGCTGCCTGCCGCCGACCAGAAACTCCAGCAGTCCACCGGTTTCGTAGTTCATGCCGTCCGTCGCACAACCTTCCCCGGCGAAAATTACCTGCCGGAATTCCCGCGGCCGGTCCAGGATCGACAGAAATGCGTTGATTGTTTTATCCGGATGCCTCATAGTTCGTATTTATACCATTTAATATCGGATTCATACCATTGTTTTTCAGCATTATTATTGTATAATTTACTATATCGCAATTATCCAATTCATCAAGAGGAAAACTATGAAAAGAGATCATTTTGAGGGCTTGCGCTGGGGGATATTCATGCATTACCTGGCGATTCCCGCCAGTACCAATGCGCTGCCGGGCGAACTCAATCCGGACAACTGGAACCGCCGCGTCGACGCCTTCCGTGCCGACAAACTGGCCGCGCAGCTCCATCAGGCCGGCGCTCAATACATGTTCCTGACCCTCGGCCAGAATTCCGGCTATTACTGTTCGCCGAACGCCGCGCTGGACCGGATTGTCGGACGGGATGCCGCCAATTCGCGCTGCAGCCGCCGCGACCTGGTTGCTGACCTTGCCGTGGAACTGGGTAAATACGGCATCAAGCTTTTCGTCTACCTGCCGAGTCACGCGCCGATGTCGGACGCCGAAGCCGTCAAGAAGCTCGGATTCGTCGCCGAATGGAACTTCGGCAAATGGAGTCCGCCCAACCTCGCCGAGCTTCAGGCTTGCGGCGCCGACCCCGATCCGCGCTTGAGCCGCGGACAGCGTAACTACGAATCCGTCATTCGCGAGTGGTCCGGCCGCTGGGGCAATCAAGTCAATGGCTGGTGGTTCGACGGCTGTTATTATTATGAAACGATGTACCAGAATGCCGACGAGCCGAATTTCCACAGTTTCGCCGCCGCCGCGCGCTCCGGCAACCCCGGGTCGATGGTTACTTTCAACTGCGGCGTGCTGTATCCGCCGGTCAGCATCAGCGACGAGGAGGACTACTGCGCCGGTGAAGTCGTGGAACTCGACAAAGTCCTCGAACATGGCCTTGACAATTTGACCGGCCTTCGCCGTCATATCCTGACCTACGCCGGTGCCAACTGGGGACGCGGCCAGCTTCGGTTCGATGGCCCGGCGCTCAAGCATTACACTGACAGCCTGAACCAAATGCAGGCGGTAGTCAGCTGGGACGTCCCCTTTAACCTGGCCGACGGCACCCTGAGCGACGAGGTCCTCGAAGCCCTGTCGTTTTTGAAATAACTACTCTCTGATCGGACTTGTCGGACGGGTCGGACCTGTCGGACAAGTCCGATGCTTTTCTATATCCTCTTCCTTCTTTACAATTTTTACCTTATCCGGTTCTTGCCAAATCCATGCTTTGTTAAATCAAATTACAAAGACGCCCATTTACATGATTAATAGAAAGCTTCTATTTTTCTGGACGCGATTTCATGAAAAATATTACAATTTTTTCCGATTCCAAATTTGTAAAAAAAATTTTCACTGCTATATTCTCAACCTTTTGCGCGTCAAAATCTGTAATATTTTTAACGGTAAAAAACAATAACCAAAAACATAAAAAGGAAGCAATTTATGAACACGTACGGAAAGAGAGTCTACGAAGACGTCGTCGCCAAGAATCCCGACCAGCTTGAGTTCCTTCAGGCCGTCAGGGAAGTGATCGAAAGCCTGGCCCCCGTCCTCGACAAGAACGCCCAGTATGAACAGCACGCCATTCTCGAACGCATGGTCATCCCGGAACGCATCATCATTTTCCAGGTGCCGTGGGTCGACCAGAGCGGCAAGGTAAACGTCAACAAAGGCTACCGCGTCCAGTTCAACAGCGCCATCGGACCGTACAAAGGCGGCCTGCGTTTCCATCCTTCCGTGAACCTGAGCATCCTCAAGTTCCTCGGCTTCGAGCAGATCTTCAAAAACAGCCTGACCACGCTGCCGATGGGCGGCGCCAAGGGCGGCAGCAACTTCGACCCGAAGGGGCGTTCCGACGTCGATGTCATGCGTTTCTGCCAGAGCTTCATGCGTGAACTCTACCGCCACGTGGGCCCGGACTGCGACGTGCCGGCCGGCGACATCGGCGTGGGCTCCCGCGAAATCGGTTACCTCTTCGGCCAGTACAAGCGCATCGTGAACGCTCACGAAGGCGTGCTCACCGGCAAAAACATGAACTGGGGCGGCAGCCTGATCCGCCCGCAGGCCACCGGTTTCGGCAACGTTTACTTCATGCGTGAAATGCTCCGCACCCGCGGTGAAGACGTCGCCGGCAAAACCGCCGTCATCTCCGGCTCCGGCAACGTGGCCCAGTACACCGCCAAAAAGATCATTGAACTCGGCGGCAAAGTCACCGCCATGTCCGACTCCGCCGGCTCCATTGTCGACAAAGACGGCATCGACGAAGAAAAACTCGAGGCCCTCATGGAAGTCAAGAACATCCGCCGCGGCCGCCTCAGCGAGTTCGCCGAAAAATACAAATCCATCCAGTATGTTCCCGGCCGGAAGCCCTGGCAGCTGGTCGACAAAATCGACATGGCCCTGCCCAGCGCCACCCAGAACGAACTGGATCTGGACGACATCAAGTACATGAGCTCCAAGGGTTGCATGTGCGTCTCCGAAGGCGCCAATATGCCGTCCACCCCGGACGCCGTCGACTACATGCTGAGCCACGGCATTCTGTTCGGCCCCGGCAAAGCCGCGAACGCGGGCGGTGTCTCCACCTCCGGTCTGGAAATGTCCCAGAATTCGCTGCGCATGTCCTGGACCGCCGAAGAAGTCGACCAGAAGCTGCTGCAGATCATGACCCGGATTCACAAATCCTGCGTCGACGCCTCCAACGCTTACGGCTACAAAGACAACTATGTCGCGGGCGCCAACATCGCCGGCTTCCTGAAAGTCGCCGACGCCATGGTCGACCAGGGCATCTAAGCCGAATGGAAAATTGATAATGGAAAATGGAAAATTGGGGGAAAAGCTCATCCTTTTTCCTCAATTATCCACTGCCAACTATCAACTAAAAAAGCCAGCGGTTTTCGCTGGCTTTTTTGTTTACCGAGTATTAGAAGATGGCATCGTTATAGTTGAACCCGGTATAGAACAATTCCGTCGTCGGATAGGTTCTCCCTGCAACGTGTCCATCCACATAACCGATATTTCCCAACTGCCAGGTCAGAAGGGAAATGGCGCCCATATTATTGACCGGGCACTCATAGCCGCTGTGACGATAACTCACCAGATAAGCACCGTCTATCTGGTAGGTATTTGTACGGGCCGAATCCATAAAGTGAACAACTTCACTGGGTTTTTGAATTTTGGTTCTCTTCCGGTACAGGGAGTACGAAGAGGCGCCTTTGTAGGAACCGCACAATCTGCCGTTTTGGATATAGTGGGAGTATTGAAATGCTGTATCGGTCACTGCGCCGGTGGCGGTGCCGAATGGGGCGCGCTTCTCCGCCGGGCACGACAATACATTCACATTGACATGGCCGGTTTGTTTGCTCAAATACGGACTGAGGGCAAATCCCCAGAATAAATAATTCGTTGTCGTGTAACTGATGGCGAAAAATTCGTCATTGTCTTCCGAATAAGATAGCTGCGCCAAGGCGATTTGCTTCATATTGCTTTTGCAGCCGGAGTCATGGGCTTTGCTTCTGGCTTTGTTCAATGCCGGCAGCAGCATTGCCGCCAGTATTGCAATGATCGCGATTACAACCAGGAGTTCAATAAGTGTGAAAATTGATTTTCGTGATTTTTTCATGCTTGTACCTCTTTGATAAGTTGTTGACGTGAATTAATTATGTTATTGATTGGGCCGCAGGTTGAGCCGCGGTTGAAATACGGTTTGACCAGATGGCATTCCGGCAAGACATCTTTTCCCATCAGGCGGTCGATCAAACGCCTGATTCCCCATTCCAGCATGGGTGTTTCGTCGTATACCAGCGCGCTCAGATCCGGGCTTACGGCCGCTTCTTTCGTCTGAATCGCCGCCAGGGAAATATCCTGCGGAACCCGCAAACCGGATTTAGCCAATTCGTCCTGCAGTTCATTCCACATGTCGATCGGCAGCACAATAGCCGTCGGAAAGTTCTTCAGCGATTTGAAATACTGAACAATCCGGGTACTGTATTTTTCGCGGTATTTCTCGCCGTACTTCCGGTAAACATCGACAGCCAGTTCCCTGGCATAAATCAGGGCCGGATCGTAATCGTTTTCCAGCTCCCGGCTGAACATGTCCCGGACATGTTCCAGATACGGGCGGTATTCCGGCCGGCGGTCGAAGGTGACGAATGCAATCCGCCGGTGCCCCAGGGATTTCAGGTATTTCAGCAATCCGGTGTAACCGGTTTCGATATCGCAGTCCACCATATCCAGCCACGGACAGTCATATCTCCTGGCCATGGATACCATCGGAATATTTTCCCGCCTCAGCAATTCCTCCTGTTCGCGGCGCAGCGCCGAATGCCGGAAAAGCAGCCCATCCACCGGAAAATTCAGCAGCAGCCCGGGGTTTTCCCGGAACATGGCTTCGTCGAAAATTATCCCCACCACGCTGTAGCCGAAGGGCCTGCTGACGCCATTCAGATGTTCAATTAATGCCTGTCCCTGTCTGTTCCCGATGCCTATGCCGACCAGGCCGATCACCCGGTGCCGTGCCCGCTTGTTCAATTTGTCGTTGACAAACGTGCCCTTGGTGCCGCAGATCGTCACCACGCCGCGGCGCTCCAGTTCATGCATCGCCTTGATCAGCGTCACCCGGTTTACCTTCAATTCATTGCTGAGCTTCACGGTTCCCGGCATTCGCCCGGCAATCGCGTTGTCGATGATGTATTGTTCGATCCGCTCGCTTAATTGACAGTAAATTGGTCTCATAATCCAACCACAGTTAATGCATGTTTCTATTAACTAGAATACCAACTGGTATAGATCATGTCAACCCCCCTTGCTGAGAAAAAACGTAATTTTCCCATTTCCTGTAATTATCAATTGGTAAAAGGGTCAGCAGCTTTCGCGGGGGATCAGTTTCAGTTCGCCGTCGAGGTGGAACGGTTTCCGGCGGCTGCTGTCGATGTAGTCGCTGAATTCCTGAATGGCAAGGCGGCCGTTGGCGGTCAGTTCCGGCCTCAGCCAGCCGGGGCTCATGTTGTCGACACCCGGATTCCGTATTCGCGCTCGAGGCGCTGGATCACCCGGGTGGCAGACGAGTCCGTGAAGCAGATGACGGACGCCAGCTTCATGGCCCTCGAAACCCTCCTCGAGTCTGGCCTCCGCAAGCCTCTGGTCGACCGCAAAACCAACCTCCGGCTTTAACCTTTGCCAAAGCTCTGCTGGAAGAACCGTACTGACGGTTCCGGGCGATAAGAGTGGTCCTCTGCATCGACATGCGAGTAATCAACCATGAAATTGTCAAGCGAGAGGCCGCTCAAAGGAATGTCGGCGGTGTTGGTACGCGACACCGGATCGGCGTATTTCGGATAATAAGTAATTTGCAGTCGGTTGATGACTTGATTGAGTTCATAAGCATGGCGTATCTTGTTCAGAAATTCCTCCGCGCCGCCTTCGTTGATGGCCAGGAATTTTGGCGCGACCGCAGCCAGCAGGTCCGGATAACCGAAACTGCGCCATGAACCGGGCACAATCTGGCAAATCCCCAGATTGGAAGTCAGTACGGATTCTTCTTCACGAGACATCGCCGTGGTTGCCGCGTAGCGCCGCCGCAAATCACAGGCGAAATCATTATGCACGTAAGCGGTGAAATCATCGCAGAGGAGCGCCAGCGGCAATGCCGTCTGGGTTCCGAGCGAATGTGCGCTGAGCCCGAGGCGCGAAGTATCGACGAACGGCAATGTTTTAAACCATTCTAGAAAACACAACTTCTGATGTACCGATACACCGGGATAGGTTAAACCGTATTCCAGTAGTGAATAAGAAAGTTTCTGCCGGGTTTCCCACTGGGTCGCGCCTTCTTCCTGCGGTGTATTCAGCGCGCATTCGGCGGTGGCCGGGTTATCGAAGGCCACTGCCACCATGCCGTTCAGCACCAGATGCCGCGCCTGAGCATTTCGATCAGCGAATTTGGTGAAAGAGCAGTTCGGATGCTCCGGCACTGGTTCACCGGCCAACAGCTCCTTACTGGTTCCTGAACCGGGCAGACAGAAGATTCCCGGCGCGGGATTGGACCGGGTGGCACTGTCCGGAATCAGCATCAATACCGGTACTACAGTAAATTCATCGGGATAGAATTCCCATTTTTCCAGTTGATAACCATCACGCTTTTCGGCCCACAGTTGTTGCGGTGCTTCCGCCATGGCCACTTCGGGTATCAGCAGAAGCGCCCGCAGGCATTGTTTAACCCGCTCCCGCCACGCCGGGAATTCCGCCGAAGCCATACCCGGATCATAAGCGAGTTCCGGCTTCAGGCGGCGCAACCGCTCCATCTGTGCGGCGAGAGTGCTAAGGTAGCGCCCGTCCGGGCGGTTGGTTTCATAAGCTTCTTTCCTGGACATAGCCAATATCTCCGATGCTTCTATTGTATGAAGATTATGCGGCCGAATGAGTTGTAGTCGTGGTAAGCTGCGGTCGGGAAGCCGCTGTTGCGGTAATCGGTTCGCGGGCCCGCGGAACGAATAATCATCATCCGCCATTCTTCGTTTGCTTTGGGCACCGGGGCATCCAGTTCCTTGAACGGAATTTTGATGTTCACTTCCCAGGCGTTTTTCAACCGGCGGACGGAAGCCGTCCAGGCCGGATGCCAGTCCCGCCGGAATTCCAACCCGGCATCGCCGGGAAATTCAGCCTTGCCGAGGGCAATCTCCTGGAACCGGGTTCCGAGGCTGTTGACGACCAGGTGCCGATATTGGCCCGAGCGGTCGCCCGGATAAGCCAGAAACAGTTCAATAGATTCGTCTTCCCACACCTTGCCGCCGGGTTCGGTGACTTGCGGCTTCAACATTTCGATTTTCGGGTCCTCGCAGACAATCTTCAGGTACAGCGCTTCAGCGTCCCGGATCATTTGGACGCGGGTGGGGTAATCCGCCTTGTTGCCCTGAATGGTGAATTCCGGCAGCATCACGGATTTGGCGATATGGCCCGGCGTACGGGAAAATGGAACCTGTATTTTCTGCTGCTCGACAAGACCCTTCCGGTAGGCGATCACCCATAGATCGAAACATTTCCGTTCGATTTCAATCTGCTGCAGGTAGAACGCGCGCCGGTTCGAGTCTCCGGCCGCTTCGACCGATTTGACGGCTGCGACGAAAATATCCTGCAGCTCCCCGATCCGTTCCGGCGTCAGGAATTCCATGGCGATGGTGCTCTGGTGGGCGTAGAAGTTATACGGTACTTCCGATTTTACCGCGTTCCAGCTCCGGCTCATCGTCAGATAGTAGCGCCCCATGATCTCCGCCGCCGGTCCGTAGGCCAGTTGACAATATTCCGCCACCATGGCGTCCATATCCAGGCACGGGTTCCACAGCAGCCGGCAATAGAGATAATAGAGCAGCCGGTTCCGGTTGAAGTCGCGGGTATCGGCATCCTTCATATTTTCCCGAACATAGCCCCATGGGCGGCCTTCGGTGATGACGGAGCAAATGTTCTGCTGCTGCAATGTGATCAAGGCGTCCTGCATTACCGCAAACCACGGCACGAACATATCCCCTTCGGTCTCGAACATATCGAAGGCGTAGCCGTAGATACCGACCGGCGTGCTCCGCTTACGCCACCGGTCAAGGCTTTTCTGCGCCCTGTTGTTGATGCCGCATTTGCCGAAGGGATGCACATAGCAGCGGTCATACATGGCGTATTCGATGAATTCAAGCTCCTCGAGCCCGACCGAGGGCGGGTCCTGATAAATCTGGTAAGCCAGCCCGGCAAATTTCATTTCAGGATACTGCCGGCGTACTCCTGCGATGATCTTTTTCAACAGCTTGAACCACAGGTCAGAAGTCGTCCATTTGGAACACTCCGGACAGTGGCAGCGGACCAGGGAGTCCGCGGGAAAAATGCTCATGATCTCAATTGCCGGGTACTTATCGATATCGGCGCAAAAACGCTTCACCATCATCTCGGCGACCTCCGGGTTCGTCCAGCAGAGTTGTTGAGGCCGCCGCTGGCCGTCCTGCAGCGCGAACCATTCCGGATGGGTTGCCAGGTGTTCTTTGCCCAGCTGGACATTGTGCAGCGAGACCATCATGTGGTAGCCCATGACGATGCGGCGGTCGTTCGATCTGCGGATATCCTCCGACCAGATCGGGAAACTGCGGACGATATTCAGGTGGTTGCGTGCCCCCCATAACTCCGTGGCCCCGTCGTAATGCAGCCGGCACCAGTGAATTCCCCGGTACTGGAACGCGGCCGTCTCCCGGATGGCCAGTTGTTCCGGGATAACAATCTTTCCGGATTCAGGCAGAAACGTTCCCGATTCTCCCGGCCACAGCCAGCGTACCTGCGCCACTTCCCGCAGGAAAGTGTAAACTGCATAGAGCGCGCTGCGCGGATTGGTGCCGAGCAGATATAAATTGCCGTCTTTGGACAATACGGCAAACCGGTCGTTCTTCTGTTTCCCCGTGTTCCCGCCGAGCAGGCGGGCCAGTTCCGGCCGGCCGGAAACATCGGCGATACAGATGACCGGGGCGTCATTCACGGATTGCGTCGCCACCGGCAGGGTCACTCCGGTTATCCGTTTCACATGTGTCTGTAGTTCCTCTGCGGCAAAACGCTCCGTTTCCGTGGTCCCCGGCGTCAGCACGATGCGCCAGGTTCCGTCGATACGCTGTCCCTCTCCGCCCTGGGCGAAGTTCAGCAGCATGAACAATGCGAGCAAGATGTATTTATACATGAACCGGGGTCCTTTTCTCATTTATGTTAATTTTTCAGCGGTATTCCAGCCAGGTCGGAGAGATGCCCAGGGCGTGCATGCCGTTGGCTTCGAGGCTTTCGACATGACCATCGGCAAAACTGAGGTTGGCGCGCCGGTTATGCGGGACGAGGATAATGCGTTTGGAATCGCCGGTATTCCACCTGGCAACCCAGGGATACAGACTGTCGGCCAGAATCGGCAGCCGCGAAGGAGACATGGTCAGCGAACCGTTGTCCATGAAGCCGGAGGTCCAGAAACCGGCTTTCTTGTTCTGCAGCGGGGCGAAACGCAGCGACAGTCCGCCGCTCCCCAGAAACATGCCGTAAGTGCGGTACTGCCAGCCATCCCAGGGAATTGCCTTCTGCGCTTCCGGCGGACCCGCCAGCGTCGGGCAGAACATCGAATTGACATACGAACCATTGCTCGACGCCTGACAAGTGGTCATGCTGTAGGATATCGCCGTAAATTCATGGATCCAGAAATAACTGGTATCGGCCGGATGCATCTCGCACATGATCTCGCCGTTGTTATCGTCGGTGTACATCAGGATGCCCTGTATCAGGTTTTTCTGGTTGCTGAGGCACTTGGAGCTTTTCGCCATTGCCCGCGCCTTGTTCAGGGCCGGAAGCAGCATAGAGGCAAGTATTGCTATAATGGCAATTACTACCAGGAGCTCGATTAATGTGAATTTTGTTCGCTTCATTTTTCAATCCTTATTTTACAGGTTGTTTGTTGAAATTTTTTCGCGGCGGGCCGGAGCTTTCGCCGATAATCAGTTTCGGTTCGATTTTCATCACCTTACGCGGACTGTCCGGATTTTCGATACGCTCGAACAAGGTTTCGACCAGATAATCGCCGACTGACGGTTTGGCCGCATAGCGCACCGTGGTCAATGTCGGTATCGAGTGCTGTCCATGCTGGATATGGTCGTGGCCGATGATGGTGAAATCCTCCGGCACTTTGTAGCCCAGTTCATGCATTTTGCGGCAGATGCCGAGTGCCGCCATGTCGTGATGCGCCAGGATCGCGGTCGGCAGTTTCTTTCCGGCTTGTTTAAGTAACTGCTCAAGCATCTCCCGCCCGCTGACAAAGTCGAGAATACCTGAAACAGTGACAATCCACTCCGGCCTGAGTTCGAATCCGTATTCCGGCGCCAGCCGCCGGATGATCGGGAAACGCTCGTCGTCGGGGTTGCCGAGCCAGGCGATTGAGCTGTGCCCGAGCTCGCGCAAATGCTCGAATTCCAAGTGTATGGTTCGTTCCAGGTCGAGCTTGATGCAATCATAACGCGGATCTTCAATATAAAAACTTACCGCCGGCTGATGGGCATTTGCGGGAATCCATTCGGGCTCGATTGTGATCAGCCCGTCAGGGTTCCAGTCCAGAATGCTTTCCAGCGCCTCGGGTTTCTCGTCGTCGTTTTCCCAGAAGGCGAACATCGGGGCGTAATTGCGCTTGCGTATGGCCTGATGAATATCGGCTACCAACTCCGCGTAGTAGAGATTGCGCGAACTCGGCAGCAGAATGCCGATGGCATGTGATTTACGCCGACGCAGTTCACCGGCGGCACGGTTGGGACGGAAACCCGCTTCGCGGGCGGCTTCGCGGATCTGCTCGGCGAGTTCCGGCCGGACACGGCTTTTGTCACGATTGTTCAGCACCAGCGAAACCGTCGCCTGCGACAGTTTCAATTGCTTTGCCAATTCGGTCATCGTGATCGTCATCGATTATTTCCTTTTTACAAAAAGTTATACGTATAACTTCACTATATTATAATCGGGAAATCGCATCTTGTCAATAGGCGAAAGAGAAATTCTCAACAGAAATGATGAATGAAATAACACTTCAGTCTCTTTACTGGAACAATTTCGAAAAGCCTTATAAAGAATCCAGTGCGGTTGTCACCTGATATTTCAGCCCGTCGAAGTAGCCGGCCAGATCCTCCATGCAATTATATTGAACTCATAATAATCAACTCTGTTGCTGAAGAATGGAGAAATCGACTGCCCGGCGATCGGGTAAATGATCGGTTTTCAGATTGCAATCAGGGCAGTTTGAGTGGTGTCGTTTCCTTCATTCAAGGTTGAGGTCGGCGGCGCGGCGGCTGGCGCCGGGAGTCGTGCCGGACTCGCGCCGGAAAGCCTTGATGAAGTACCCGGCAGAGTGGAATCCGCAGCGTTCGGCGATCTCTTTTATCGAAAGCCCGGTTCCGTCAAGCAATTCCCGGGCCCGTTCGATACGCAGGCGTTGCAGCATATCACCGAAATTTTCCCCGTGCTCCCGGAATAGGCGCGATACATGGCCGGGATGAAGTTTGAAATGATGCGCCACCGATTCCCTGCTCAGTTCCTCCGTGAAATGTTCACGCAGATATTCGCGCAGCAGCAGCCAGGTATGCCGTGCCGCGCCCCCCGGTTCCGGCTCTGCGTCCGGTTCCAACAATGATACGGCTTCGGCGAATAAAATTCGCAGCAATTCGACCGCATGGACCGAGGGATCGTCCGCACAGGAGTTCAGCACGCCGACCAGTCGCCGGAGCGTGCTGCCGCCGCCATTGGCACTATGGCGGTAAAGACGTGCCGCCGGATCATCCCCCGGCGGTCCCGTCCCGTCGCAATTCAAATAAATAAAGCGCAGATAATCAGCCCGGAACGAAAGCGAAAGCAGTTCTCCCTGCCGCTCCCAATGGTGCGTACTCCAACCATAGGGCGGCACAAATTCCCGTACCGCAATCCGATGCTCCACCGCACACTCCATCAACAGCGATCCGCTAAGCGGCACCAGCAGCCGTGAACAACTATGCAAACTCCCCGGCGGTGTCTCCGGTAACGGCGATGCCGAGAGAAACGTCACATAGCGCGCCTTGCCGATCCGTTCCTCGGCACTGGCACAAGCCGCCGTCAGCCGGTTTCCGGTCTTCGATTGCCTCATATTGTTTTCTCCGGGAAATCAATGTTACTTTTTTACCATTTACAAGACTTTGATTTAATGATATACTATAGTTGCAATGATTCCAAAGTACAATTAAAATCAAGAGGAAATCAAAAAATGTCGACCGATTTTCAACTGGAACTTCAACGGATTCCCACCGGATTCAAAGGCGAGTACTGCTTTACCCACGCCCGTGCGGCTGTCGGCCCGGACGCGGCGGTCATCACCACCCAGCCGTTGCGCCTCTCCGGCAGTGATATTTTTTACGGTATGCATCAGTTGTTGAGCCGGGACGGCGGGCATAGTTGGAGCGCTCCGACTGTCGAACCAACGTTGGCGCGGCGCCCATACGCCGGGCATCCGACGTGGGAGTTGACTCTGGCGGACGCCACGCCGTTCTGGCACCGGGCAAGCGGCAAATTTCTGCTGATCGGAATGAGTATGCTCTACGAAAACGACGAACTCGTAGCCGAACCGCGCCCGCGTCACACCGCCTACAGCTCGATGGGCCGGGATGCCGCCGGCTGGAACGGCTGCCGTCTATTGGAAATGCCGCAGACGGTCCGGGACGATTTTTTTTGCGCGGCGGCCGGCTGTACCCAGTATCTGGAGCTTGACAACGGAGAATTGCTGATTCCCTTTTATTTCATGAGCAAGGAAAAAGCGTGCGAGCTTCATCGCAACAGTTTTCAATCGGCGGTCATGCGCTGCTCTTTTGACGGCGAAATACTGCGCTATCTTGAGCATGGCAACGCGCTGGAGGTTCCAGTGCCGCGCGGGCTCTATGAGCCATCGGTCATTCGCCACGGCGACCGCTTCTTTCTGACATTGCGAAACGATCTGACCTCTTATGTCGCCGCCAGCGACGACGGCTTGCACTACTCCGGGCCGGTCGAATGGCGCTATGACGACGGCGCGGAGCTCGGCAGCTACAATACCCAGCAGCACTGGATCTCCGGCGGCGGCAGGCTTTATCTGGTCTATACCCGGCGCGGCGCGAACAACGATCATATTTTCCGCCACCGCGCGCCGCTTTTCATTGCCAAAGTCGATCCGCAAACGCTACGGGTGCTCCGCGCCACCGAGCGCATCGCGATCCCGGAACGGGGCGCACGGCTCTGCAATTTCGGCTGCCTCCGGATCAATGACAACGAATCCTGGATCGTGGCCGCCGAATGGATGCAGGCCCCGGAAAACAACGCCCCGACCGAGGCCGAGCGCGCCCGTCACCGGGGCAATTGGAGGCGCTGCGCCGAACGCGGCAGCGATAACTCCATTTTCATCGCCAAGCTCCATTTCGGGGGCCGCCAGTGATCGCCTGGCTGTTGCCGGTATTCGGTTCCGCTTTGCTGGTGGGAGCCTATGACCTGGCCAAAAAAGCGGCGGTCAGGGGCAATCCGATTCTGCCAATACTTTTTCTTGTCACGCTGACCGGGACCATGAGTTGCCTGGCGGCGCTGGCAGTGAGCAGCGGGCTGGGCGGAGCGCTCGGCAATTGCACGATTTCCCAGTGGGTGGCACTTTTCGGCAAAGCGATGCTGGTGGCTGTGATCTGGTATACCGCTTTTTATGCGTTTCGCATCCTGCCGATATCCATCGCGGCGCCGATCGGGGCGGGGTCGCCACTGGTGACATTTGTCGGAGCGATTCTCTGGTTCGGCGAATATCCGACGATCCTGCAGGCACTTGGGTTGCTATCGGTTATGGGCGGGTACATCCTCTTTTCCTCTGCCGGCAAACCGGAGGGGATCAACTGGAGGACAAACCGCGGCATCCATCTACTGCTGCTCGGCGTTGTCCTGGAGGGCTTCTCCAGCTTA
The DNA here is from genome assembly GCA_040391785.1 of Victivallis vadensis. Classification (GTDB taxonomy): domain Bacteria; phylum Verrucomicrobiota; class Lentisphaeria; order Victivallales; family Victivallaceae; genus UBA5239. Next base: position 464 of record JBEBXH010000067.1, on the reverse strand, counting down.
TACGACAAACAATTGCTCAGTATCATGGCGCTGCCGCGCGATACGGTTCAGCTCTATTTCCAACTGAATTTAACGGCGATCCTGGGTGGGGCGCTGTTGATTTGCCGCTGGCGCGAGGGATACTTTCCCGCTTTCCGCCCTTCGCCTGCGATACTGGTGGCCGGATTGACGCTGATTCTGGCGGATTATCTGTTTTTTTATGCAGTCAGTGTGCCGGATAGCCGGATCGCGATTCTTTCGGTACTGAAGCGCTGCGGCTGTCTGGTGACCTTCCTTGCCGGCATTCTGATTTTCCATGAAAAACAGGCTGCGTACAAATTTCCGGCATTGCTGTTGATTCTGCTCGGCATTCTGCTGATTGCCATTGGCTGAGGCCGTACTTCAGCAAATATTAAATATGAGAAATTCAGATCAGCCACAAAAAATCAGAATATTCTTCGCGCTAATCTGAGCGGAAGCCAAAT
>JBEBXH010000066.1:0-37257 GCA_040391785.1 Victivallis vadensis | reverse complement strand
TGCCTTTTTTCCTGTTATCCGCCATAACCTTGTGCGCCGCCAGCCCGAAGCTGGATAGCGCCCGCGATTTCGTCCTTTATTACGGCAAAGTGGGCGATAAGGAAATGGTTGAACTGGCCAAATACAGCGTAGTAATCATCGACCCCCATGCCATGGGCAAAAATGCCAAAGAAAACATCGCCAAACTCAAGAAAAAAGGCTGTGTGGTGATTGGCTACCTGAGCTATATGGAAATCGCCGAGTGGCATCATTACAAGGACCGCGTTCCCACCGCCTGGCGCATCAAAGTCAACGGTCAGGATTGGGTGCCGTGGGGCAAGAATTTCGCCATCGACCTGAATACCCCGGGCTGGCGCAAACTCATGGTCGAACTCACCAAATCCGAACTGATCGATTACGGCTGCGACGGTGCGTTCATGGATACCCTGGCCGACATCGAAAACCATACACTGCCGGAGGATCAGCGCAAGCAACAGTTGACGGGCCTCGAAGAGTTGATGAAGGACCTTCGCAAAGCGTACCCCGATTTCATTTTCGTGGGCAACTGGACGATCAATGCCACGCTGCCGGTAATGGCCAAATACGCCGATATCATCTGCTGGGAAAACTTCCAGCCGAAATTCTTCGACAAAAAGGACGGCGCTTACGGTTATGTGACTGGAATCCGGAAAAATCTGGATGAACTGCAGAAAAAATACGGCTTCAAAGTCTATGCCCTGTGGGCCTCGCCCAATTATTATGAACTGCGCGACGACCAGGCCGCCATGGCGAAACTCGCCGCTTCATTCGGCTATCTCGCCTACAGCTGCGTCGACGACTACCACGCCGAACTCCTCCCGAAAAAATAACTTCATTTTTCCTGCCCTTTCGTGTGTTTCGTGGACAGAAATTCCCCTTCCGGGTTTGCAATTTCCATTCGGCGGCGTTATATTCATGACATTGTAAGTAAGGAATCGTTATGTTGCGCTTTATCAACAGCCCGTTTAAACTGATTGCCATTCTGATCGGCATTATTTGCGAGTCTTTCCGTCTCTCCGCGGAAGGGCTCGTAATGGCTGTGGAGAAAAGTTGACGTTTTATTTAGATTATTATTACTGAATTTACAGCCATGGATTATCGAGAGATATTCATGGCTTTTTTGTTTTCAAGAGGAAAAATTATGTTAAAGAGATTACCCCGGTTCGATAAATATGTGGAAGTACTCGATACCACGCTGCGCGATGGCGAACAAACCCCCGGCGTCTCCTTCAGCCCGGTCGAAAAAGAACAGATCGCGCGCTTCATGCTCCAAAACGTCCGCGTCGACCGCATGGAAATCGGCTCCGCCCGCGTTTCCGAAGGCGAAAAAAAGGCCATTATCGGCATCATTTCGCGCTTCGCCCAAAAAGGACTGGACGACCGTTTCGAGATCCTCGGTTTCGTCGACGGCGGCAAATCCATCGACTGGATCTGCGAGACCGGCGGCAAGGTCATCAACCTGCTTTGCAAGGGCTCCGAGCGACATTGCCGGATCCAGCTGAAAAAGGAACCGGCCGAGCACTACGCCCAGGTCTGCAAGGAAATCGAATACGCGCTCGAGCGCCGTTTGACCGTGAATGTGTATCTGGAGGACTGGTCCGGCGGCATGCGCGAGAACTTCGCCTACGTCTACAATATGACCAAGGAAATCCTGAAATATCCGGTCGCCCGCATCATGCTGCCGGACACCCTCGGCATCCTGTATCCGCAGGAGCTCGACAAATACCTCGACTGGATGTATTCGGCGTTTCCGGATATCCGGCTGGACTTCCACGGGCACAACGACTACGGGCTGGTCAGCTCGAATTCGCTGGCCGCGGTCAAGAAAGGGGTCAATGGCGTGCATGTGACCGTGAACGGCCTCGGTGAGCGCACCGGCAACCAGACGCTGAGCGAGATCGTGCCGCTGATCCATGACCTGACCGATCGCAAGACCCATGTGGCCGAGAAACAGCTTTTTCACACCTCGCAGTTGGTCCAGACCATGTCCGGCAAGCGCGTCGCCTGGAATACCCCGGTGGTCGGCGCCGACGTCTTCACCCAAACCTGCGGCGTCCATGCCGACGGCGACAAAAAGGGCAATCTCTATGCCAACGACCTGCTGCCCGAACGCTTCAACCGTTCGCGCCGCTACGCGCTGGGCAAGCTCAGCGGCAAGGCCTCCATCGACAAAAACCTCGAGCAGATGGGCCTCGAGCTGGACAAGGAAGTCCGCGAGAAGGTTCTGCGCGAAGTGGTCCGCCTCGGCGACAAGAAAAAGAGCGTCACCCCGGACGACCTGCCGTTTATCATCGCCGACGTTATGCGCAGTCCCATGAATGAGGTCATCAAGTTCCTCGATTACGGCATCTACTCGAAACTGGGCGTAACGCCGTACGCGACCATTGTCATCGAATTCAAGGGCGAGAAACTCGAGGCCGAATCCCACGGGGACGGCGGTTACGACGCCTTTATGAAAGCCCTGCGCAAGGCCCTGAAGAAGGTCGGCATGAACCTGCCCAAACTGATTGACTACGAAGTGCGCATCCCCCCGGGCGGCAAAACCGACGCGCTGGTCGAAACCACCATCACCTGGGACAACGGCGCGAACTGCGCCCCCATGGTCACCACCGGTATCGACTGCGACCAGGTCGTGGCCGCCATGATCGCCACCGAAAAAATGATTAACCTCTTATACGCGGAGATAAAAAAATGATGGGACTGGAACTGGACAAAATCACCGAATCGACACACCGCAGAATCGTGGCGGTTGAGCCCGAAAACGACCGCGCGGTATTGTTTGCGGCCGATGAAGCCGGCAAACGGGTTCGGACGGAAATCCGGTTCCAGCCTTTTGTGCTCCTGACCGATGCCGCGCTGCTCAATGGCGCGGAGGTGGATTACGAATTGGACGCGCTCTCCGGCGAAGCGTTTTTCCGCTACGCCGCGCGTTTCAAGTCGGAAAAAGAGCTCGATGTCGCAATGAAGTTCCTCAAGGAAACCACCGGGCAGAGCGTATCGTCGCCGAATGCCAGTTTCCGGTTGATTTCCGACATGTACCAGCAACTGCTGATTTCGGAAAAAATCCGCCTGTTCCGCGACATGGAGTTCGCCGATCTCAAACGGCTGCAGTTCGATATCGAGACGATTGTCGAGCCGGAGTTTGAGTTCTCCAACCCCGAGCGGGCGGGCGACCAGATCATCATCATGAGCCTGGCGTTCAGTAACGGCGAAACCAAGGTTCTTTCGCAGGAAAACATGAGCGAAAAAGAATTGCTTGAGGAGTTCGTAAAAATTGTTCAGGAATACGACCCGGACGTGCTGGAAGGGCACAATATTTTCCGCTTCGACCTGCCATTCATCGAGACCCGCGCCAAGCGTCACAAAGTGGCGCTGAAACTCGGGCGCGACAACAAGTTGATCGCCAAACGCAATTCGCGCCTCTCCGCCGCCGAGCGCACCGTAAACTACACCCGTTACGATATTTACGGCCGCCACGTGGTCGATACGTATCACCTGACATTATTCTACGACATCAGCCACCGCAATCTCGACAGTTACGGCCTCAAATACGTGGCGCGCCACTTCGGCGTGGCCGCGCCCGACCGTACCTACATCGAAGGCAAGGACATCTGCCGCTACTGGACCGAGAACCGCCAGGCGCTGCTGGCCTACGCCGCCGATGACGTCATCGAAACCCGTTCGCTGGCCAATATCCTGCTGCCGAGCTATTTTCATCAGGCGCAACTGATTCCGATGAAATTTCAGGACTGCGTGGTGCGCGGCAATGCCACCTCCATCGATTCCATGCTGATTTCCGAATATTTGAACCATAAACGCAGCATCCCGCGCAGCGAAATGCCGCGCGGATTCGAGGGCGGGCTGACCGAATCCTTCGAAGGCGGCGTGTTCAAAAATGTCTGGCACTGCGACGTGCGCTCGCTGTACCCCTCGATCATCCTGGCGGAGCAGTGGGTACCGGCGCGCGACAGTCTGCAGGCGTACCCGCGTTTGCTCGGCGAACTGCGCAAATTCCGTCTCGAAGCCAAGGACGCCGAGCGCAAAGCCGCGACCCCGGCCGAGCGCGACCGCCTGAACGCGCTGCAGACCACCTTCAAGGTGCTGATCAACTCGTTCTATGGTTACCTCGGCTTCGCCATGGGTACGTTTAACGACTACAACATGGCGGAAAAAGTCACCGCGCGCGGCCGCGAAATCCTGACCATGATGATGAATTTCCTCAAGCAATCCGGCGCCACCGTCATCGAAATGGACACCGACGGTATCTACTTCCAGCCCCCGGCGGGCGTGGACAAAACCGACGATTTCCAGCAGGCGATCCAGAAGATCCTGCCGCAGGGCATCGAGGTCGAGCTCGACTCGACGTATCCCGCCATGTTCGGTTATAAGAGCAAAAACTACGCGCTGCTGACCCACAAGGGCGAGGTGACGCTGGTCGGCGCGGCGCTCAAATCGCGCGGTTTGGAGCCGTTCCAGCGCGATTTCATCCATGAAATTGTCTCGCTGCTGCTGCACGAAAAAGGCCGCCTGGTTCCCGAGCTGATTACCCGTTACCGCACGGCCATCGAAAACCGCGAATGGCCGCTGGATAAGTTCGCAAAAAGCGAGACCCTCGGCGATTCGCTGGACGTCTACAAGCGCAAGCTCAGCTCCGGCTCCGGCCGCCGCTCCGCCGCTTACGAGTTGGCCATCGCTTCCGGTCGGGACTATCGCGCCGGCGACCAGGTATCGTTCTACATCACCGGCGTCAAGAAAAAAGTCTCGGTGGTGGACAACAGCCGGTTGCTGGCCGACGCTCCGCCCGAGCGCGACGAAAACACGTTGTATTATCAGGACAAGCTCGACGAGCTGGTCAAAAAGTTCGCCGACGTCATCGAAACCCCACCCCCGGCCGACGACCTTTTCGCATGAATATGAATCGGGACAGTTGGAAAAAAGCGCAAGTCGCCGCCAAGGAAAAACGGCGGCGGGCGCCATTTGTCGTGCAGACGCTTTGGACCCGGGGACTTGAGTTACCGATCAAAAACCCGGAAGAAATTTTCGAGTATAAGCTATTGTGTGATCATTGCAGACGGCAGGGCTATCTTCAGAAAAAAGAATTGAACTTTCCGGTCGCACGAATCAAACGGGACTATATGTTTCTTCACTTTCACCATGTTCCTCCGGTAGTTTCTGCCAGATTTCGGGATGCCGTGGAATCCGTGGCTTTGAAAGGTGAAGTGACTTTCCGCCCCATAATCGACATTGACAGCGGCGAAATCACCGACCGGTATTTTCAGATGGAAATCAATACCATTCTGCCGCCTGTAGCTGAACCACAAAATACAGTCAATTGTTTTCAAGGCAGAAAGATGCCTCGTTCCACCTGTCCGAAATGTGGAATTACAGAAAGGAGTTTTGCCCTCGAAAGTGAATTGTATTACCGCCGGAGTGATTTGCCGCAGTTTCATATTGCCATTGCTTCGGAAATTAATAGTTACCCTGTTTATTCCCATTATTCACAGGAACATCATGCAATAATTTTCTCGCAGGATTTGCGCCGGGCGATCAACCGTTTGGAACTTTCGCCGCAGGAATTTTCGGTTTATCCGGTTCATGTGATTGACGATGCCGGGAACGAGATTTTTTATGAAGAATCATGAGATTACGCTGACCACCGGAGGCGACCCGGTTTATGAGCGGCATTTCAACGAGTTGGTGCAGGCGGTGTTCAAGTTTGATTTCGGGCACTGGTTCAAGCTGGGCGTGTGGGATGACACTTACGAGAGCTATGGACTGTGGCTGGATGGCCGCCTGGCCGCACATACGGGTTTATTCAAGATGGATTTGCTGGCCGGCGGCCGGGTGTACCCGACCATTCAGTTCAGTGCGGTGGCGGTGCACCCGGAGTTCCGCAAACAGGGATTGGCGAAGATCATTTTCGAGCACATTTTTGCGAAATATCCGGAGACTCCGGCGCTGCTCTTCGCCAATGAATCGGTGCTGGATTTTTATCCGTGCTTCGGGTTCAAACCGGCGGATGACTTTATCGCGTTTACCAATCAGCAGATCGACAACGAACCCATGCCCACGGCCACACCAGATCAATGCCGCGAGATCGTGGAAAACTGCCGTCCGCACTCACAAATTCTGGACTGCGCAAACGGCTCCTGTATCCGCTTGTTTCACCTCTACGGCGAATTTGCGGAGAAGCTGTACCGGATCGATGATGTGGTAATCGCCGCCGAGCCCAAGGGCGAAACTTTGAAAATCGCTGACATTTTCAGCAGAAATCCGGTCAAATGGCGCGACCTGAAACCGCGCCTGCCGTTCCGGAATATCCGCCGGGTCGAATTCGGTTTCTGCCCCGATTTCCTCGACGTGGAGTATCAGTGGCGCAAACCGGAGGAATGCAATCATTTCTTCACGAGAAACATCGCATTCCTGCCGGAGAAATTCACCGTCTCCGAATTTATTCGCACCTGAATTTTACTGGGCGGCCTTGGGCGGCAGCTTTTTGAGCTGCATCACTTCGGCGCCGTCAGCACCGTAAATGGTGAGGATACCGCCGTCGGCTTCGAAACGGGCGGCTCCGGTCAGGGCGGTTTCGAAAGCATTTTCAAGAGCCATGGCTTCAGGGGTGCCGCCGCGGCGGGTCTTGATTATGGGGTTGATTTTCAGGCTTTTCTCCGGAGTGATCCGGAAAATAGTGTTGAAATTATTCACGCCGGTATAGCCGAAAACATCGCCGTTGTCACGGAATGAGACTACCGGCTTTTCAAGGCTGGCATTCTCGGCGGCACTGACGATCACGGTGGGCTGCCAGTCGCCCAGCAGACCGTAATACAGGTCTTTCTTTTCGGGCTTCGGGGCGCTTTTGCACGAAACCAGCGCGGCCAGGACGAGCAGCGCTGCCATCAATTGGAACATTCTTTTCATTTATTCTCTCCTCTTCGGGTTAGCTCTTCATGGCCAGGTCTCTGGCGGTGGAAAGCGTTTTGTATTTGGTCAACAAATTGCCTCGGGTATTGGCCGGCTCCTCTCCGGCGGCGAGCATATCCAGGAATTCGTTGCGTACTTCGGCGAAATGTTCTTCGTGGGTGGTGCGGAGATTTTGCGGGATGTCGACGCGGTAGCGTTTGCCTTCCTGAATGATCGCCAGATCGGGAAGGGCTTTTTCCAGCGCGGCCTTGAAGGCGTGGCTGTCGTTTTTCGGCTCGACGTAAAGTTCGGGTTTGTTGCCGGTGTGCGGGCCCTGGTCGATGACCAGCGTGCTCTTGTTGCCGACCATGTAGGAGCGGTGGGTGTCGCCGCCGCCGGCGGGCGCTTCGAGGTTCCAGATCACCACCAGTTTGACCTTCAGGCCGCGGACCTCGTAGGTGAATTCGCCGTTGCAGAAAACCTGCAGGACGCCGTTTTTCAGCTGATCCTTCAGTTCATCGGGATACGTCTCGACTTTGGTGATCATGGCGAAACTATCCTGCGGCACCGGAGTGGGCCAGCGTTTGGCTTCCAGCACCTTCACGTCTTCCTCGAAATTCAGCTCGGCCTCGCCGGCGACCATCCATTGGACGAGGTCCACCAGGTGGGTGGTCACGTCGACGATGCCGTCGCCCTGTTTGGTGACGTCGAAAAACCACCACGGGCGCACCAGCGGCGCGCCGTTGACCATCTTCGCGAGGTGGTGGACGCTTTCCTTGAAAATGACCGGGTGGTCGGAAATGGCGAAGCCGCCGAAAACGTCGTTATCTTCCAGCAGTTTTTTCTGAATGAGCGAAGTGGCTTCGTGGCGCTCGGTCATAATGTCGAGCAGGGGCTCGCCGCCGGACTTGAGGATCCCGGCGAGGGTGTCGACGCCGCGGCTGTCGATGGTGAGCGGTTTGTCGCTGAGAATCTTGAAGCCGGCGGCGTGCAGGGCTTTGATGTCGTAAATTTTGAGGTCGTTACGTCCGGCAAGGACGGCGATGTCGCCTTTCTTCTCGGCGATGGCTTTGTCCAGATAATCGGATCCGGCGTAAACGTGGAATTTCCAGCCGGTCGGATTTTTCTCGCGGGTATTGAAGGACTCGACGAGCTTCATGTAGTTATCGAGGTCGCGTCCGGCTTCGGAGTAGATGTAGACGTCCGGCGTGATCTGCGGATGCATGTCGCGCAACACGAGCCCCGCGTGGAAATGCCCCGGATTGATGATGACGATAGTATGCATTTTTATTTCCTTAGTTTTTTTAATGGAAAATGGAAAATGGAGAATGGAAAATGAAGGAAAGGGACGAATCCCTTTGACCCTCTTTATAATTCCGATGAAGATAAATTTTTCCCTTCATTTTCAATTTTCAATTCTCAATTATCAATTTGACAGAAGGCGGGAGGTGGGAGCTGACGCCCGATTTCCTCGGCACGGTAACCGAAACCGTAGCCGCTGAGCGTGGAGATGTCCACCGTGCCGTTGTTGCGTTTATAAATACCCGGATGAGTGATTTCCTCCACGGCGGAGGCGGCGGGGTAAAACTGCGCCGCGTTGCACTCCACGCCCATGATCGTGCCGGCGTGGGCCGCGAGCAGGATGTGGGGGATGATGCTAAGCATGGGGTTGGTCAGGTCCTGGACCATCAGGGTCATGCCGTGGGCCTTGGCCCAGCACATGCTGAGCAGCGCGCCGGTCTGGGTTTTGCAGGTTTTCAGCGCCACGCCGGTCCAGCCGAGCGAGCGGCCCATGCGGACGAACTTCCAATCGTGGCAGCTCTCGTCCATAAACAGGGGTTTGCGGGCGGAGACGCTGTGGACGTCGATCTGGTTGTTCTCGAGATCGTATGGAAATGGTTGCTCGACGTAGAGGATTTTGCCGTAAATGGCGGGGTGCTCCTGCAGCAGTTTGTCGAGAATGTTGTTGACATAGGCCGGATCAGTGACCAGGCAGTTGAAGTCGGGGCTGAGCCAGCGGACCTCGCGCTCAAGCGCGATACGGCCGACGTCGACCATACGCTGGTAATCCCACCTGGCATCATTGCCGCGCAGCTTGATTTTCAGGCATTTGAGGCCGTCGGCGGAGATCCACTCGTCAAGCACCACGGGGTAGCCGTCATCGGGCTCGGAACCGGTGCGTTCGGCGTCGGAAATCAGGTCCTTGCCGCCGACCAGGTGCCATACCGGGAGCTTGTCCGGGGTGTCCTTGACCATATAATCGGCCGGGTATTTGCCGGCAAAATTGACTTGCGGCACGTCAGGTTCGAGGTAATGGGTCAGGTCGTAATTCATCCAGTCCGCGTTGTAAGTATCGTAGGTGCAGACTTTGTGAAGCACGCCGTAGGCATCGTGCAGCGCGAGGTCAAAGGCGGCCGCGCAGTTCAGCGCCGCCAGGTGCGGCATCGGGATTTCGCGCCCGGCATTGGCTTGCTCCAGCAGCGGATCGAGCTGGGTCTGGAGGAATTCGTGACCGATTTCCATGGGGTGGCCGCTGAAGTCGAATTTGCTCCAGGCTTCGGCCAGTTTCACACAAAAATCCTTCATGAAAGTGTCGCGCTCGGCAAAGGTCGAGGTCGCCGGCCACGCCCAGCCCGGGCTCAATACCGATTCGCCCCAGCCGAAAACCGTGTCGCCGACCGTGTTTTCCATTTGCATGTGGACACGCGCCACCGAACAGGAGCTGATGGTTTCTCCGCCGAACTTCAACGGCACCCGCATCGGTGCTTCCAGAAAAAACAGTTCGACGCCGATTACATGCGCATCTGTCGCTTTGCTCATAACTTAATCCTTGTCCGAGATGAATAAATCCTTGAATTTGGCGAAATAGCCAATGCCGGAGTAAACCGTGACCAGCACCATGCCGATCAGGAAGGCTTTCCAGATAAACCACAAACTGAGGTGGAAATGACCGTTGATGACCCGGAACACCCGGGTGGAGCCGTCCGCCACCATCTGTATCGCGGGAGTACCGCCGAAAACGAGGATATCGGTCTGCAGGTCGTAAATACCGATCCATGAGGAAGCGCCGATCAGCAGGATCAGCATCTGCAGCATGGTTTTGGCCTTGCCCCAGCTGTCGGCGGAAATGATGATATTTTTCTGAATGGCCAGCATCCGCAGTCCGGTGACGAGAAATTCGCGGGAGATCACGAGGACGGCGATCCACGCCGGAATGAGCAGGAACTCGACCATCATCAGCATCAGCGCGGCCACGAAAATCTTGTCGGCCAGCGGGTCGACCAGTTTGCCGAAGTCGGTCACCTGGTTGTACTTGCGCGCCAGGTAGCCGTCGAAAAAGTCGGTCAGCGCGGCAAGGATTGCCAGGATGAAGGCGACAATTTTGATCTTCTGCGCCACGGAGTCGGAGAAATACGGCCAGACGTTCGGCTCGACAATATTGGCGAGGATCAACACAATGAAAATCGCCACGATCCGGCCCACCGTCAAGGCATTTGGTAGGTTTAGCATCTTCATACTTTATTTTTTTCCTTTATCGTTAATTTCTCCGAAAAGATCGTATTTGCTGACCCCGGTAATACGGACATCGACGATATCACCGACCTGCAGTTTGCCCGCGGGGGTAATCCGGACGGTGTTGTCGATGTCGGGAGCATCCATATAGGTGCGCCCGACCGCAAATTTCTTCTGGACCTCATCAATTATAACACGAAAAACGCGTCCGGCAAGTTTTTTATTGTTTTCCAGCGCGATTTTTCCCTGAATTTTCATTAATTCGTCGGCGCGGGCCTCGGCGACTTCTTCCGGCACCTGGCCGGGGAAGTCATGCGCCGGGGTATTTTCCTCCGGGCAATAGGGGAACACGCCGAGACGCTCGAACTTGCGGTCCCTGATGAACTGCTTGAGCTCTTCGAAATCGGCCTCGGTCTCGCCGGGGAAACCGGTGATGAAGGTGGTGCGGATGGCAATGTCCGGGAGCTTCAAACGGAGCTGGTCCAGCACGTGCTCAACCCGGGCGCGGGTGGTTTTGCGACCCATGGCCTTCAGCATGTTGTCGGAAATGTGCTGGAGGGGCAGATCGAGGTACGGGAGGACCTTGTCGCAGGCGGCCATGGCGTCGATCATTTCATCGGTGAAATGGGCCGGATGGCCGTACAACAGACGGATTTTGAAATCGCCGTCGATGGCCTGAAGTTCTTTCAACAGACTGGACAGATCGCCCTTTCCGGTATCGTGTCCGAAGGCGGAAATATCCTGCGCCACAATAATCAGTTCCTTGACGCCGTTGCCGATCAGGTTTTTCGCTTCGCGGATGATCGACTCCGGCTCGCGGCTGCGCAGCGGTCCACGGATGTTCGGAATGGCGCAGTAGGAGCAGCGGTTGTCACAGCCCTCGCCGATTTTCAGGTAAGCCAGGTGCGGCAGTGTCCACTGGAAACGCGGGGTGGCGTCGTTGTAAAGATAACTCGGCACGTCCTGCCGTTCGATGCGGCCGGGATTTTTGCCGGCTTCCATCAGCAGTTCGGGGATCCGGGGGATCATGTCGACGCCGGTCCAGAGGTCGACCTCGGGCCATTCGCGCTTCACGAGCTCGTCCTTGTCCCACTGGATCAGGCAGCCGGTGACCACCAGAATGCGGTGCTCGGGGTCGTCGAGTTTCCAGTCGGCGGCTTCCTCGATGGCGTCGACGGCGTCCTGACGGGCGCTTTCGATGAATGCACAGGTGTTCACGAGGTAAATGTCCGCTTCTTCCGGGTCCATGGTGATGCCGAATCCCTTGACCAGCAGTTCACCGGTCATGACTTCGGTGTCGACCAGATTTTTCGGGCAGCCGAGGCTGACAATGTAAATATTCATGCGTTATTTCCCTTCGGCCGGGGTGGTACCGGCAATGATGTAGGCGGCGGTTTCGTCGTTGGCCGCGATTACGGTTGTTTTCTTTAAATGCCAGCGCCGGGGGCCCGGCGAAAAGTCAAATGATCCGGCGGCGTCGCAGCTCAGGCTGCCGCCGTCGAAATTGCGGCAGACGAAGCCGCCGCGCTCGATCAGCGGCAAACTGCCGGCGAGGTCCCACAACTTGGCGTTGCACACATACCCGAGCATCCGGCCGCTCAGCACGCGGTAAACCACGCCGACCACGGCATCGACGACCATCAAGTGATTGGTCAATTCGACTTTGCCATGACGGGTGACACTTTGCGAGAGCGCCAGTGAACATGCGCCGTTCAGCGGCGCGGCCTTGAACGGAAACGGTGTCCGCTGACCCTGTTTATAGAGCCACGCGTCGGGGCCGTCGGTAATCATCAGTTCGTCGAAAACCGGATAATAAACCGCGCCTTCGATGAGCCTGCCCTGCTGCATAAAGCCGACAGAAATCCCCCAGACCGGAATCTGTTGTGCATAGGGCGCGGTACCGTCGATGGGGTCGACCACGAAACAGGAGCCAGTCAGCGCGGACTGGATGTATTCCTCGCCGTGGGTGTCGATGGTTTCCTCGCCGATCAGGTAAATGCCTTCATCGGGGCGGTCGAATTCCCGCGCCAGGCGCTGCTCGACGGCTTTATCGGCGGCGGTGACGATGGAAAGATCGTCTTTCACCTCGATCGGGGGATTGTCGTAATACTGCATGGCGAGTTTCCCGCACTCATGCATCAGGGCGACGATTTTTTCCAACTTCCAGCAATTCATAGCAATTCATCCAAAATTAATTCCATACTATACAGCCACTTAAGGGCAAATTCAACCCGGAAACGAGCGAATGGCGGTTGAAAAAACCTCTCTCCAAGATTATATTTATGTCATGATGAATTTGAATGAAATATATGCGGAAAACGAACGGAAGCTTCACCGGAAACTGTCGCTGATGGATTGTCCGGAACCCGGCACGCCGGAAGCCAGGGCCGAAATCAAGGCGCGGCTGTGCAAGGTGCTGGGCATTAAACCCGAGTGGATCCCGCGCATCAAAATCAATCCGCTGGCGCACAAACAGTACGGCGGTTATAAGGTCGTGCCGTTATCCTTCGAATCGTGGAAGAATTTTTACGGCATGGCGACTTTGTACCTGCCGAACAAGGCCCGTGGGGCCATGCTGCTGATTCCGGGGCACAACGAATTCAGCAAATTCGGCTGCGACTACCAGCGCATGGCGCAGATTCTGGCCAATAACGGCGTGGCGGTCCTGATCCCCGACGTAATCGGCAGCGGCGAGCGCTCGGCGCTCGGCCATTACAGTGCGCTCGGCCCCTTTGCCTGCGGTACCACCGTGGCCGGGCTGATCGCGCTGGAATCCGCCGGCTGGCTCCGTTACCTGGGCGAAACGCTCGTCGGCAAGCCGGTCGGGTGCCTCGGCAACTCCGGGGGCGGACAGGCGGTGACACTGCTGTGCGGTCTCTTTCCGGAGCTGATTTCAGTGGCGGTGGCGTCGGGATTTCCGGGGACGTTTGAGTTTACCGCGCGCAAAGAGCGCCGTCTCTGCGGATGTTTCCTCATCCCCGGTATCGTCGGCGAAGTCGAAATGTACCATTGCCTCGGCTGCATGTGCCCGAAACCCGTGATGATCGCCAGCGGCAGCGGCGACGCCATATTCCCGCCCGACGTCGTGCGGGCACTGGGCAAGCGGCTGGGCCGCCTGTACGAAGACAAACCGCTTTTCCGGCTGGCCATGACCGCGGGCGAGCACGGCTGGTCGGAGGACATGGACCGCTACCGCGAAATCAGCAATTTCATCTTTACCCATTGCGGCGTGCAGCAGCGGAACCTCGAGCGGCTGCCGGAGCCGTTTTTCCCGGAGTCGCACCAGACCTGGAAACTCCCGGCGGAGGCGATCGACATCGATCAGCTGGCTGCCAACCTGACCGGCAAACCCCTGACCGGCAAGCAAAACCTGTGGGAAATTTTCCCGCCCGCAGTCCTGCCGGAAAACATCTCCGACGACGAAAAATACCTGCTTGCCCAATACGAACAGTTCATCACCGGCTGGCCGGAATAACTCCTATCTCAAATCTGGCAATCCAAATGCCAAATAGGTAAAAAGATGACCCGGTTATTTCAGGTCGTTGGCTGATTTTAATTCCACATTGTGGAATTGATAGGGGTCATCCTCGTCGGAAATCACTGTTACCCGGTCCAGAGTCAGGCCTTTGATGTTGTTGGCTTTGAATCCGAACTTGCCTTTGGCCCGGATATTCGTCAGGTGGATGTTTTCGAGCCAACGCTCGGAGAGGCCAGTCAGATAAATGGCGTTTCCGGTCAGCGTTTCGATGGAAATATTCGAGAAATAGATATTCCGGATAATGGACGTGCCTTCATTCACCGGTTCCAGGGAGTTTGGATCAAAGTCCTTGTGGCCGTAAAACTGGTCCACATAAATCGCACCGCGGAACCATTGGCAGTCTTTGTAATGCAGGTCATAATTATAGATGGTGCAATTATCATAGCGGATGTTTTCGACGAAACTACCCCTACCCCGCGGCGCCTTGATGCTGGCGATGCTGTAGGCGTTTTCGAACCGGCAATCCTGCACGAACACGTCGCGCGCCCCCCCGGACATTTCGCTGCCGACTGCTACGCCAAAACCGCTTTTAAAAAGGCAGTTCGTGATGCGGATGCGTTCGGACGGTACTCCCAGGGCCCGGCCTTCTTCGTCGCGTCCAGACTTGATGGCGATGCAATCGTCGCCGCTGGCGATCAATGAATGGAAAATATAGACATCCGAGCAGGAATCCGGGTCGATTCCGTCGGCATTAACAATGCCGTACAGATTGCCGAACTTATCGAATTTCGAATGGACCTGAATGTTGTTGATGCTGACATAACGGCAGAGAATCAGATGGAGATTCCAGAATGGTGACTGCCTCAAGGTGATATCCTTGAAGTAAACATATTCGGTATTCCGGATGCAGACGCACCGGCCCCGCCTGGCCTTGCCCGCGTTTTCTTTTGCCTCGAGTACGACTCCGCTGGCGTCGATCGCGCCCTTGCCGGCAATAGTGATATTTTCGGATTTGACGTCATCGCGCATGGCGGTATTCAACAGGCTGGCGTAGCACGGATGCATCCGCCCCTCGTAGCTGTAAATAAAAACCGGATAATCGTCCGGATCCTCACTGCCCTGGAGCAGGCCGTCCTCTTCGACAAAAAATGTCATGTTGCTTTTCAGAAACAACGCACCGCTCAGGAAAGTACCTTTCGGGATATAAACAGTGCCGCCGGGCGAACATGCGTCGATCGCTTTCTGGATGGCGGCGGTGTTGAGGGTTTTTCCGTCGCCGACCGCACCGAACGTTGTGACATCGAAGCGTTCAGAAACGGACTTGGTCCGAACTTTCACCGGCTCGGAGGACTGCGAAGCCTCGCCCTCTCTTGAAACGGAAACTACCCGGACCTCATATTCGGTATCCCCGTGCAGCCCGGAAATCGTGTAGTCCGTACATTCGCAGAAACCATGCAGCTCGCCATTCAGCAGAATCCGGTAGCCCAACAATACCTTCGCACTAATGGGTTTATCCCATATCAATGCCACGCTGTCATGAGTCTGCGCGGCCGGGGGAGACATTAAGTTGCGGACAATCGCATTTTGCATAAATAAAAATCCTTAAATCGGTTTAGGTTTATCCCGGAATTACGAGAGTGGGTTTGGCCTGATGGGTGAGCAGCTGCATTTCAGGGTGCTTGAGCCGCAGCATCAGAGCTTCAACCGCGAGCTTGCCCAATCCGGTGGGGTCAATATCGATCCAGACCGGTTCATGCTTCAGGTAACCGCTGTAAACATTCTTGTCGCCGGCCACCATTTCGATATCTTTCGAGGGAATGATCTGATTGGCGACCAGTTCCGAGTAAATCGGGAAGCCGAGCATATTGGCGACAAAGATACCATCGGGACGGGGCGACATTTCGCGGATCTGCTCCACGGCCTCGCGCGCGGCTTTCAGCTGGGCTTCCACTGGGGCATGGAGACCATCGCTAAAGTTAAGCCGGATCACTTCGCAGTCAATGCCGTCATAAGCCGCGGCATTCACAAACGCCTGTTCCCTGGTTTTCCAGTAGGAGTTCAGGGAAGCGGCACTGCAAGTGATACAGCAGAGTTTTTTGCAGCCCTTCTGTTTCAAATAATGATACGAAATTTCGCCGGCATGCAGATGATCCGGCTGAACCCGGTCACCGATATCCTGCAAACCCGGCTGGAGCAGCCAGACCAGCGGAAACGATTTGATTTTCCGGATGAACTCCGGCGAAAAACTGCCTCCGTTTATGAGAAGCCCGTCGGTTTTTCCGGAACTCAATACATCGGGAATATCTTCATGCGAAGACATGGTTTCAATATTGGCGGAGATCCCCATGGCATTCAACGATTCCGAAATTCCCATCAAGATGGCCTGCCCGGTCAGGCTGGACGGCGCGCCCTTTCCGTTTGCCCAGATCATCGTAAATGTCCGGTGTTTCAGGAGGGATGATGAACCCGCCTCCGCTGCCCGGGTTTGCGTTGCCGCCGTGCCATTTTTATGTTCGCGGATAATATTGGCAATCAGCTCACGGGTTTCGTCTTTCACATAACCGTTGTTTTTCAGCGCACGCGAAACGGTGGTCGGAGAAACTCCGGCAAGCTTTGCGATTCCTCTGAGTGTGATGGACATATTTTTATCTCCTGCAGCCTCACGCTGTAACATATTTTTCAAAAGTGTCACATATTGTCTATATTATATAGCATAAATCATTATCTGTCAAGATCAGGAATAAATAATAAATATGTTTTTTCTTTGTAACATAAATCAAGAATAAAAGGCCGTGGCAGTACACTTTCCGGAAAAATGACAAAAATAAGATTTGAAAATAAAAAAGCAATATGTTACAGATAGAATACATTTATTGTAAATATAATATTTTAATAATAAACATATTATGATTTTAATAATCGAATTTATTTTCTGATCATTGCAACATATGTTTCTTTTTGATGATGAATAAAAAACATAATTTCTGTGATTTCTTTTCTTCGGCCTATTGACAAATCGCTGATTTAAGGATATAATTATTACAAAGCTCTCAGAAATACATCATATTTTTCATGGTACATATCGTGTAACATAATTGAATTAAGAGGGAAAATCATGTCAAAACAATGGAAAATGAAAACAGTCAAGCCGGGATCGGGAAATTTCACACTCATTGAACTCCTGGTTGTGGTCGCCATCATCGCCATCCTGGCGGCAATGCTGTTGCCGGCACTGGCCAAGGCGCGTGAAAGGGCTATGACGATCAAATGCACCGGAAGGCTGAAGCAGATGGGTATTGTTTTTCAGCTTTATTCCGGCGACAATGACGATTGGCTGCATTGCTACCCCATGGGCGGCGCCACAACGTATACGAACTCCGAAAACCACTGGGCTAATTCCTACTCCAAAGGATGGTACTGGAGTTATTTAGAGCAAACCGGCAACCGCATCGGAACATTCCGCAGTTGCCCGCAGCGCGACGATTCCGGGATCTATAACTACGGATACAACAATTATCTGAAAAAGAAACTTGCGACCCTGACCCTTCACAGCGAACGAATCAGCCTCATCGATATTTCCGGTATGGCCTCTACCAAAAACTACTGGGAATACAATCCCTACAACAGAACTTTCGCCTCAAAAATCGCCAAACGCCATTCGCAGGGAGCCAACGCCCTCTTTGTTGACGGCCATGTCAGTTACGAGCGCCAGGAGTGGTTCACTAATTCCGATAATCACAAGAAAAGTTTGCAGTTCGATCAGTTGTAAGGAGCAGAAATGTACTGTTTCAAAAAATTCGAGAAGGCGGAGATTTTTGAGAATCACCTGAACCTCGGCGGCAAGAATCCGGCCGGCGAGGAAATCAGTTTGAACAGCGCTTATCTGACCCGCGCGGGAAAGCCGTGGGTTCCGGTCATGGGCGAATTCCACTTTTCACGTTGCAACCATGCACACTGGGCGCGGGAACTGGCGAAGATGAAAGCCGGCGGCATTACAGTGGTACCGACTTATCTGTTCTGGATTCACCACGAGGAAGTCGAGGGCGAACTCGATTTTTCCGGCGATAATGATATCCGCGCCTTCGTCGAGGAGTGCGCCAAAACCGGTTTGGACGTCGAGATCCGCATCGGCCCCTGGTGTCATGGAGAATGCCGCAACGGCGGGCTGCCGGATTGGCTGCTGAAAAAAGATTTTCCACTGCGCCGCAACAACCCCGGCTACATGGCCTGCGTACAGAAATGGTACGCCGCAATTGCCCATGAAGTGAAAGGATTGTTTTACCGCGACGGCGGCCCGATCGTGGCCATTCAGCTCGAAAATGAATATACCGATGATGCGGACCATCTGGCCGCGCTCAAGGAACTGGCCATTGACTGCGGCATGGTCGCTCCCTTGTACACCGTTACCGGCTGGAACAGCCGTGCGGGCGCCCGGATTCCGGTTGACGAAGTCCTGCCGTTGTTCGGGGGATATTGCGATGCGCCGTGGGATCACGGTACGAAAGCACTTCCGCCGTCGACGCATTATTTCTTCAATCAAATGCGCAACGATTCGGCCATCGGCGAGGATTTGCGCGCGATCAATGAAAAAACCGACGATGGCTGGCGGCTGCCTTATGAGCGCTATCCCTTTGCCACCTGTGAATTGGGCGGCGGGCTGCAAAACACCCATCACCGGCGCTATATTATCGAAGGCATGGATATTTATGCCGTTTCGCTGGTGAAGCTGGGTTGCGGCAACAATCTGCCGGGGTACTACATGTACCACGGCGGCACCAACCCGGTCGGCAAACTCTCCACGTTTCAGGAGTCGAAAGCTACGGGGTATCCCAATGATTACACGATTCTCTCGTATGATTTTCAGGCTCCGCTTTCCGAATATGGCGAAGTGCGCGAGCAATACCGGCTGTTGAATCTGCTGCATCTTTTTCTGCAGGATTTTCAGGAGTGGTTCGCGCCGCTGTCCGCCGTGGACGCCATGACCGAAGTACCGCGCGATGATGTCGATTTACTGCGTTACGGCATGCGCACAGACGGCAAATCCGGGCTCGTTTTCGTCAATCATTTTCAGCGCCGGAGCAAACTTGCGGATATCGGCGGCGCGGTGATCGACACCGGGTGCGGAGTGGTTTTCCCGCCGGTCGACGTACGGGGCGACGTCAGCTTTTTCATGCCGTTCCGGATGAAACTTGACGGCGTTGAGCTGGAGTACGCCACAGCGCAGCCGGTCTGCCGCCACGGTAACACTTTTTTCTTTGTGGAAATCCCAGGCATTGCGGCCCGTTATCAATTCGCGTCCGGTTCCGTGATGACCGGTCCCGATTTCACGGTTGACGACATCCGGGTCATAACATTGCCATGGAACACCGCGAAGTATTTGCGTTGCCTGAACGGCGAAATTTATATCGGCAAAGACTGCGATCTTTACTGGTCCGAAGATCGGATACACGCCATTCAGGATGGCCGGTTCGAGTATTTGCACTGGACCGGAAGCAATTTCGAGACACTGCAGCTGGGCGAAACCTTTACCCCGGCGGCAGCGGTATTTGAACCGCTCGCGGCGGCGGCATTTGAAATCCCGGAGTTTTTCGCCCCGGAACTGAAGATCGGCGGCGAGCGCAAAGTGACCTGGAAGAAAATTCAGGTCGACCATGACAAAGGCTTCATCGAAATCCCCGATATCTACGATGCCGCACAGCTTTACGCGGACGGAAAACCGGTCGCCGATAATTTTTATTACGGCAAGCCCTGGCGGCTCCCGGCCTCACTGCTTCACGGCAAGGAATGCTATCTGATTTACTCCGAATACCGGGGCGAATTTTACCGCGAATTCTGAAACTTTATCGCAAACTGGCAAACTCCCTATTGACTTTTGATTAATTTATTGTATAATATAGCATACAATAATTAAAATCATCGGTCTTTATTATGGACAGCAAGCAACAAAATCGGTTTTATCCGGATATCCAACTGGAGTATGATTCTCCGGTGCCGCTGCATCATCAGCTGGCGGAGAATATCCGCGGTTCGCTGCTGCGCGGGCGCATCCCGGAGGGTACGCCGCTGCCGTCGATGCTGACGCTGGCCGAGGACCTGAAGTTGAACCGCGACACCGTCCGCCGGGCCTACGGCACACTGGAGGCCGACGGGGTCTTGCAGCGTTTCCCCGGCAAGCGCATTCTCCAGGTGACGCCGCAATTCGCCGAAAGTTATTGCAACCGCTTTCTGCCGGCCCTCGGGATCGTGCTGCCGGACCGGATGGAGGATTTGCTGAACCAGCGGGTGCACTCCGCGCTCGAAGTCGTCTGCGGCATCATGGATACGGCCACCCAGTTCGGCTTTGCCGCCATGATCGTGCCGCTGCCGGAGGAAGACAATGAATTCGAGCAGCTCAACCAATGGCTCAAGGAAATGGTTTCCAAGCTGAACGGTTTGATTTATCTGGGCGAGAGCAGCGGGCGGCGTCATGACCGGGCTTTTGAGCTGCTGCTTGCGGAGCAGTCGCTGCCGCAGGTTTTCATCGGCGGCAAGGCGTTCCGTCCGCACCTCGGCACAGTCACCGTGGATATGAATATCGGCTTTACCGCCGCCGCGGAGTATCTTGCCGAGCTGGGGCACCGCAAAGTGGCGGCCATGGGTCAATGGATTCCACGGCGGGAAATTTTCCAGCTCCAGACCATTGAGCGTTTCGATTGCATGATGAATGTGCTGAATAAATCGTTCAAGATGCGCGACGAGTGGATTCTGCCGGAGTGCCGCCAGGATGACGCGGTCCGGAACAAATTGCGGAAAATTTTCTCTGCAAAAGACCGGCCGACCGCCCTGATGAGCAGCAGCGACGAACTGACGAATTACTGCCTGCCGGTATTGCTGGAGCTCGGGCTGAGGATTCCGGAGGACATTTCGCTGATCAGTTACGACGACAGCGGCCATGCCCGGAGCCACGACCCGCAGTGGACCTCCATCCGCAACCCGCGCCGCCAGACCGGCAAAGAGTCGGTGGAAATGATCGCGCAAGCCCGCCGCGAGAACATACCGGTGAATACGCTGAACCGTCATCTGCCCACTTCGCTGGTGATCCGTCAAACAACAGGACCCTGTAATGATAAAAACAACTGAGGAGATCTGACATGAAAGGACGAAATTTCACACTCATTGAACTGCTGGTCGTTATCGCTATCATAGCCATATTGGCCGCTATGCTGCTGCCGGCGCTGAACCAAGCGCGGGGCCGGGCACAGGCTTCGAACTGCCGCAGCAACATGCGCCAGTATACGCAGGCATTGATTTTCTACACCATGGACAATAACGATATGGCGATTGGCCGTGACCGGGTCCTGCATGCCACCGATAAATGGAAAGGAATCCGTCACCAGGCCCTCCTGGGTAAAAAGGACAGTTCCGGTACCTGGAACAGCTGGGCGCCAAGCGCATACCTCGGTTATATCGACTGGATATACACTACCATCCGGATGGAAGGGATCCTCAGCTGCCCGGGCCGGGCGCCGCTTCCCCGCCTCTGTATGCCTTTTATCATCAATCACCGGTTGACCGATGCCCGGGCGGCATTTTCCGGCGACCGCTGGACCAAAATTGAGATCCCGGGGGTTTTTAAAATGACCTCCGTACCGAATCCCAGCAATATCGCTTATTTCATCGAAAGCGTCGCGCCCGGGGATGACGGCATGGTCGCATTTCCGCACCAGAACAACATGAATGTAATTTTCATTGACGGCCACGCCGGGACCACCGACCGCCCCCGCTACGGCGCCGTCACCAATTACTCCGGTGCTTACGGCAATTACAACATGCTGGGCGATGTCTGGCAGAAATGGCCCTTTAACGGCACCGATGATTAATCAGATAAGGATATGCTCATGAAACGAATCTCAATTTTACTCGCCTGTATTTCGATCGCCTGCATCCATGCGGCGTCCCCCGAAGTGTCGATGGCTGCCGACCCGCTGGAAACTTATTACAGCCCCACCGGCAAAATCAGCGGACAACCCGCCGCCCTGCGGTTTTGCGGCGGCGAAGCGGGTATCGCCGTTTTCAGCCTCTACAATCCCTCCGCCGATACCATGTACTGCCGGATCGAATTGAAGGGGCTCGACGCCCTGAAGCCGGTAATGCGCGAAGCCGTGCACATCCGCGCCCGCCTCGGCCAGCTTCCGGCCGACGTGCTGCCGGAAATCAGCGCCGATGGCGTCATCGTCATCCCCGCCGGGGAAAACCGCC
Source organism: Victivallis vadensis (assembly GCA_040391785.1). GTDB lineage: Bacteria > Verrucomicrobiota > Lentisphaeria > Victivallales > Victivallaceae > UBA5239. The sequence continues at coordinate 15,110 of JBEBXH010000066.1, read as the reverse complement.
AAATCTTCATCGACCTGAAAACCGGCGTCAAACCCGGCTCTTACCGCGGCACCTTCGCCGCGACCAATGTCATGGACAATACCACTGCCGTCAATCCGCTGAATGTTGAGATTCTGCCGCTCACACTGCCGGAGGGGCATTCGCTCTCGGTCATGACCTGGGACTGCAGTCTGCGCGGCACCACCGGCGCGGCCCAACAGAAAATGCTGGAGCTGCTGATGGAGTCCCGCGTTAACGCGTTTCATGTGCTCGAGCGCCCGGAACTGAAGGACGGCAAATACGATTTCACGAAATTGAATGCGATGCTCGCCGTGCTTAAAGGCAAAGGGCTGGCCATGCTCCGCTGCGCCGCTCCTCCCCGGGGTATGAACGTACTGACCGAAAAAGGCTATGCGGAATACGTCGAATACCTCAAACTGGTGATCGACAACGTCAAAAAACAGGGTTATGGTTACGATGATTTTATCCTCTATCCGTACGATGAAAATGTTCGGGATGATTTCTTCGCCGCCGCCAAAGCGTCGAAAGCCGCCGACCCGAAAGTCATGGTTTACGCCGACCCCACCACCCATGCCACTCCGGAGCAAATGAAGCGGTTGGCCGATGGAAACTATGTTGATTATTACCAATACGCCATCTCGTTTTTCCGCGACCGTGCCGACATCGTCAAACCGCTGATGAAGAACGTCCGTTACAACACCATTTACTGGTGTCCGGTGATTCAGAAGCGCCTCCGGCCGCATTCGTTTTACCGTCAGATGGGACGCAGCGCCTACCAGTACCAGTTGCAGGGAGTCGGCTACTGGACCAGCTTGTGGATGCCGGACGGAAAATCGATGCCGTGGGATGATTTCCGGGGCAAAACCGCCTCGGCGGTAACGGTTTATCCGGGCCGGGACAACAATGCCGACAGCATTCCGTCGCGCCGCTGGCGGGCGTTCCGGATCGGGCTGGAAGATTATCTGTTCTTTGACCTGGCCCGTCAGAAAGGAAATGCCGTGCTGGAGAAGAAAATCAACGCCGCCGTGAAAAATACGCAGTCCTTCGCCGCCGCAGGTGAATTGAAGAACGAAATCGCCAACTTCCTGATGGAGAGATAATCCCATGAAAAAATATTTGACCCTGATTTTACTTTGCGCCGCCGCCATAATCCATGCGGTTGACGTCGAACCCGCCAAAAAGATCAACGGCGCTGAACTACAGACCTGGACCGCACACAAAACCAAAGCCGTGAAAACCGCCGCCGGTTCATACGAAGCCGCCACGATCGCGGCTGCTCCGGGCGGCTTCTGCCGTGTCACCGCGGCCATGCCGGAAAATACGCTTGGCAAAAGCTATGAATTGACCGTGAACGCCGCCGCCACCACCAGTTCGGCACAAGTGATCCTGACCGAAGGCTTCACCTGGGGCAGCAGCGAAAAGGTACAGCGAATCTTCCGCAAGCGCTTCGCCGGCGACAACGAATACGATACCTACAAACTTCGTTTCAAGGTGGAAAAACTGCCTTTTTACCTCAATTTCGGCATCATGCCGGACAAAAAAGGCGAAATCCGCATCGCCTGGCTCGAGCTGAAAGAAATCGCCGAAAGTGAGCTCGATACCGCCGAGACCCGCAATGAATTTCCGAAAGACATGAACCGTTACGAAATGCTGACTTTCGCCCTGAAGCGTTACAAAGAGGCACAGGCCAAGGTCCCGGCGGAGTTCCGTTTGCCCGCCCCGGCTATCAGCATTGCCAACGACGAAGAATCGCTTAAAAATGCGGATAAGCAGATCGGCGAACTGGAAAAAATTCTGATCATAGGGAACCCGGCCAAATTGAAAGCCGCCCGCGGAGTCCTGCAGCTGCAGTTGTTGAACCGTCACGCACCGCATTCGGTCTGGGCACGGCTGGAATTTGCCGAAAAAACCGAATACCGCATCGTGGCGCCGAACGGCCAGAAATACCTCTTGAACCAGGCGGATCTGGTATCACTGCCCGCCGGTCAGGCAGTGACCATCGAAATCAGCAATATTACTGCTGCGGGACAATTGAAAATCTATCCGCTCGATCATTTTGCAAGCGATAGTTGGAACATTATAGATGTGGAAATATGAAAACGATAAATCATGAAGTTGATCTGTTGGTGGTCGGCGGCGGTGTTTCAGGTACCGTGGCCGCCATTGCCGCTGCCCGGCGCGGGCTGAAAACCGTGCTGGTGCATAACCGTCCCGTCCTCGGCGGTCCTTCCAGCTCGGAGTGCTCCTGCAATTCCGACGGGGCCTGTGTGAACGGCGCTCAGGAATATGTGAACCGCAATGCCCGCGAGTGCGGCGTGCTTGAAGAGATGAAGCTCGAGGCGTTTTACCGCCGCGCCAACGGCTGGGAACAGCATTGGAGCCTGGTCATGCGCGAATGGGCCGAGCGCGAGCCGAATTTGACGCTGCTCCTGAATACCGAAGCTTACGAAGTCGCGATGAACGGCAGCCGTATTGAATCGGTCAAGGCCCGTACGCTTGGCAGCGAGCTCACGCATATCATCGCGGCGCCGCTTTTCATCGATTGCAGCGGCGATTCGTTTGTGGCGGCCGCCGCCGGGGCGGAGTTCCGCGTCGGACGCGAAGCGCGCGACGAATTCGGCGAATCGCTGGGTCAGGAAAAGGCCGACCTCAAAACCATGGGTTCCTCGATCTCTTTCCGCGCCATCGACCTGGGGTACCCGGTGCCGTTTGTGCCTCCGCCGTGGGCGTACAAGATCAATGGCGACGAGGACCTGCCGTACCGCATACACAACAATCCGAAACAGGGTTACTGGTGGCTCGAATACGGCGGCGAACTCGACACCATTAGCGACAACGAACAGATTTACCGTACGCTCCTGAGCGTGCTTTACGGCGTGTGGGATCACGTGAAAAACGGCGGCGACCACGGCGCGGAAAATTACGCCATCAACTGGATCGCCCCTTGTCCCGGCAAGCGCGAATCGCGGCGGCTGATGGGCGACTACATCCTGACCCAGAACGACGTGCTCAATCACCCGGATTTCCCGGACACCGTGGCCTACGGCGGCTGGCCGATCGATTTGCATCCGCCGGAAGGCGTTTTCGGCAAGGATCACCCGGGCAGCCCGCCGCCATTCATCTACCCCGGCACTTACCCAATTCCGTTCCGCTGCCTGTACTCGCGCAACATCGATAACCTGATGATGGGCGGACGCAACATCAGCGTGACGCACGTGGCGCTGGGCACGACACGGCTCATGGCGACCTGCGCGCTCTGCGGACAAGCCATTGCCGCCGCCGCGGTACTGGCGCTCCAATATGGCATTATCCCGCGTGAAGTCGGGCGCGACCATATCCGTGAACTGCAGACCATACTGACCGAGGATGACTCCGTACTGCCGATCCTGCCGCTCCCGGTAAAGGGGCTTTCCGCGACGGCTTCCGCGTCCAGCGAACTGACGCTGCGCATGCCGGAAACCACCTCGACCGAGCCGCTGATCGCGCTGGACTGCGAAACCTTCGACCCGTGCGACGTGCCGCCTGCCGACCGCCGCCGGGCGCAGATGTTCACCACCTCCTCCGATATCCTGGAAGCAGTCCGGATCCGCTTCAAGGCGTCGCAGCCGGTCATGGCCGAAGCGCTGCTGCTGGATGCCGACCACCGGGCGATCGCTTCCGCCAAAGCACAGATTGCGGACGGCGTCACCGAGTTTAATTTCAATGCGGAAACCACACCCGGGGCGCGTTACGCCATCATGCTGCCCGCCTTGCCGGGCGTCGAAATTTGTCTTCACCATCGTTACCTGCCGGGTCTGGACCGGAAGCTCGACGGCTGCTATCTGGACAACAATAACTGGTGTTTTGAGACGGTGCCGCCGTTGCGGCTGTACCCGGCATCAAACGCGGTCAACGGGCTGTCGCGGGTCACCGGCGCGGCTCCGAATATGTGGATTTCCAAACCGGGCCCGCCGCAACATCTGGAGCTCGATTTCGGGCGCGAACAAAGCATCAGCCGTGTCGAACTGATTTTCGACACCAATCTGGATAAACCCTGTTACTGCGGCGTTCCCCGCGAGTGCGTCCGGGACTATGAAGTTCAGGCGTGGCAGGACGGCCAATGGCAGACCGTGCTCAACGTCACCGGCAACTACCAGCGCCGCCGGCTGCATACATTCGACCCGGTGAGCGCCGGAAAATTCCGGCTGCTGGTCACCGCTACCAACGGCGATCCCTCGGCCAGAGTCTACGAATTCCGCTGTTTCCCTTAACCACGAATAACACGGATAATCTCACCGGTTGAAATACGCGCAAACCCTGTTATGTTATAGGGAGAAGGAAAGACCGTCAATAATGGGACGAATGGGACCTATGTGACGCATGGGACTCCCATATGTCTCATTTGTCCCATGTGTCCCATTGATTTATCTTTGCCGGATTCATTGTAAAACGACAGGGGAGAAAATTTATGCATGGATTGTTACTGGCCGGGTTTTGGGGATTGTTTGCCGGATCGGCTTTGCTGCTGGGGGCGCTGGCGGGATATTTCAGCCGGGTGTCGCAGCGGATTATCGCGGTGGTGATGGCGTTCGGCAGCGGTGTGCTGATCTCGACATTGGCTTTTGAATTAATGGAGTCCGCGTATCACAAGGGCGGGCTGCAGGCTGTGGCGTTCGGTTTCCTCGGCGGAGCGGTGGTCTATACTGTGGCCAATCAGGTACTGGCACGTTTCGGCGCCAAACACCGCAAGCGCTCCGGGTACCACCCCGATCACCACATGGCCGAGGTCGGCGACGACGATGCCGGCAGCGGCACCGCGATCGCGCTGGGGGCTCTGCTTGACGGTATTCCCGAGTCGATCGTCATCGGGCTCTCGATGTTGGAAGGTTCCGGCATGGGGCTGATCGCGGTGGCGGCCATTTTTATCTCCAACATTCCCGAAGGGCTGTCGAGCTCGGCGGGCATGAAACGGGCTGGGTACAGCAAACGCTACATTTTCGGTATCTGGATCGGCATTGCGGTTATTTCCGGGATCGCGGCACTGGCGGGGTATTCGATCTTCTCGCATTTCCCGAATACGGTGATTGCCGCGACCATTGCCACGGCCGCCGGGGCCATTCTGGCGATGCTGGTCGATACGATGATCCCGGAGGCGTTCAGCGAAACGCACAATTACGCCGGGCTGGTGACCGTGCTCGGCTTCCTGGCCGCGTTCATGCTCAGCATGGCGGGATGAGCGGCTTCATTTCACCGGAAGCTGAATGAAGTCTTCGTCGTCAAAGGAACAATAACGGTTTTCGACGTATTCAGTGTAGGGTTTGAGCCGTTTGTTTTTGAGGATTTTCAAGGTCATTTTGGCGGTGCGGACGCCAAGATCGAACATGCTGGTCTGCGATACCATCAGCGACTTGAAAGGATGCTTCTTCTGGGCTCTCTTGAAGTAACTGGTCAGCAATACATCAAGGAGGATCACTGTTTCGGTGAAAGTGTGAGTGTCGATGTGCAGCTCGGAAATCCGGCAGATTTTCTCCAGATATTCGAAGCAGCCCGGCAGTCCGACCAGATAGCAGGCCCACAAGGCGTCGACACCGCGCAACATCTCGAACTCTTCCGCCACGAAAGGAACGGAAAGATTGACCGGCCTGATGTTTTCCGGCGGCACGCCGTTTTCGAGCAGGGTTTCCGTGTAGCCGCGAATGATTTCCTCGTTGCGCAGCGTGGTTATCTTCGCATCCAGAATGCCAAATATCCGGCAGCCCTCGGCCAGGTGGCGCCGCGCCGCCCGCTGCCCGATCGCATATTCGCGGCAGCGGACCTGGAAAAACAGCGGCGAATCGATGCCGGACATGATCGCGATCACCGGCGGGGGATGCGGCGTCTTTTTCAGCTCATCCGGCAGATGCTGGAAGTTGCCCTGTCCGGACGGATATTGATGGGGGAAGTAGATGATGGCGTCCATCTTCCGGTAAATCATGCTGGCAAGCGCCTCGACTTCCTTGCGGGGATCATTGTTGCACGGAAACGCCATCAGCCCCTTGTCGAGGGGCGAAAATACGCTTGAAATCCCCTCGATGGCCGATCCGCAGTTCATCGGCAGCGGGCTGCCGGCAATGAATCCGATGTTATTGGACACCTGGGTATGGAGAACCTTGGCGTGATAATTGGGCGAATACCCGACTTCAGCCGCTTTTTCCCGGATTTTGTCGTATAGTTCCCGGCTCATTTCCGCCTGCTCAAAGGGCCGGCTCAATGCCCGCGAAACCGTAGAGATCGACACTCCGCAAATCGTCGCAAAATTCCGTATATTCATAAGCCTCTTCTGTTCTTCCAATGATATACTAATAGCTCATCATACTGCTATATCAAGTATAATTTTACTTGAATTTTTGTAAATCATCATTTTTTAGTTTGACTATTAAAGTAGAATGCATTATAGTATATCATACTTTTGAAAATCGAAGCAATTGCGAGGTAAATAAACTTATGACGGGTTGCTATGTTTACGGCAACAATAGAGAATCGGCTCCGTCAGAAAAGCAAAAAAATCACAGAACATGTTTCGTTACTACCAATAAAGTATTTACAACCCACTGGTTCCTGATCTTCTTTATCCGCAGATCGCTTATAATCATTTTCCATGGACTAATGATGTATATGATTATCAAATCATTTCCAGACATTTCGTCCAGATCCACAGCCCGGATTAATTGAACTTTTAATTCGAGCAATTCTTTACTAAGCAGTATCTTAAATAAAAGGAGTTTATATTATGGGTGCTAAAAATAAATTTTTCAACATCGCTGATCAGATCATCAGCAAAATCCACAATGGAGTTTATCCGGTGGGCAGCACGCTGCCGAACCTCGATGAAATCTCCCAAATCTACGGCGTCTGCCGAGTTACCGCCCAGCACGCGCTGAACCACCTGAGCGAGGGCGGTTATATTTCCGCCTGCCGCGGGCGCAGGACGATCGTGATCTCCCGCGACGGCTTCAGCCGCGAGAATTACACCGTCAAAAGCAAGCGCATCACCATTCTCGGCAATGTCGCGGTCAGCAACTATTCCTCGGTGTCCACACCGCTCCTGATCGTGCACCACCTGAACCAGCAGTTTCTCTCGCTGGGCAACCAGGTGAACTGCCTCGAATATACGGAAAACATCGACCTCATGGAAGATCAGACCGATGCTTATGTCGTGGTCGACATGCTCGGTTACCGCCGCCATTACGTCGACCTGGTGGCGAAAACCGGCAAGCCGTATGTCATCGTCAGTTATCTGCAGGATTCCTTCTGCAAACCCAACTATGTACACCTGAACTACCGGTCCGCGTTTTTGAAGATGACCAACCAGTTCATCCGGGCCCGGATGAAGAATTTCGTCTTCGTGACCATGGATACGAAATCGATTTCGCCGGAGCCTAGCCCGATGCAGTCCACCATCATCAACACCATGGTTTTCGGCGGCTACATCGAGCCGATCACCGAGACGTTGATACAGCACGGCTACGACCGCGACCGGATCCAGATCAAGGATACCAACTACAAAACGGAAACCGCGGCCCAGTTGACCACAAGACTGCTGGAAGAGGGCATCGGCCGGCGGACCGGATTTGTGGTACTCTCGGAAAATAGCGCCACGGGGCTTTATAAGACCCTGACCAAGCACGGATGGACCTACGGCAAGGATTTCAGCATCGTGGTCTTCGACCCCATCAAAACCCTGCGCAAGGCGATTCCCATCCACCGTTTGGACCTGAACATGAACGAGCTCATGGAACAGGTGGCGGTATCATTGGATTTCCAGTTCAAACAGGAAACCATCGCCCCCGGCATGGTGGTTGACGCGCACTTCAACCTGGCCCCCAAGAACTAATGGGCATAAATAGACCTTCCCGCGCGGAGCGGAAACTCAATCCGCCACCGCGGGAAGGTCGAATTCACCGGGTGCAATCTTAGGATTGACCTCATAGACCGTGATAACGGTATACTGGAATATTTTTCCGATACAAGAATACCTGCTTGCATTTGACTGTTTTTCATGGTATAATCTTATCCGAAAACTTACAGGAGGCGGGCCATGAAATTGATGAACCTGATTGTAATCGTAACGGCGGCGGCATTGTTGAGCGGTTGCCGCAGCAGCGTGAATCCAGACGATAGCGCGAATATGTTCCCCGATCTGCCGGACAATGCGTACTGTTTCCGCAAGATTCAGGAATACAAGAACTTTGTGCAAAGCCCGCAGAACGCCAAAAGCGAAAATGGCTTCAACGTCGTTACCCCGCGTTTCGTGCCGGATCCCTATCTGGTGATTCTGAAAGAACGCGGTGCGGTTCTCAGCTCGACCGTATTGCTGAATTCCCTGCAGACCAAAGAATTATTGAAATTGAACCCGCCTGAGGTGCTTTTCTGGGGCGGCCCGTACCTGGATGGCGGCCAGTCACCGATAACGTTGTACTACCTGCCGGAGAATCAGGAAAAAGTCGATAAGCTTCTGCCTAAAATCACCCAAACCATGACCAAACCGGTCTACTGGGACAGTGGAGACCTCAGGAACTTTTTGCAGAATCCCGATTATCGACCGGAAAACCCGTCTGAGATGCTTAAAGCGGGCTGGATATCCAGCCGCAGCGGAAATAGTTTTTCCGAATGGTATGGCCTGCTGAACAAACAGTATGGTTGGGGACGCTTCAGCAACAGCAATCCCTCTGTCAGTCTGTGGTGCGTACCGGAAGACCAGATGGTGATCGTATTGTTTTACGAGGGGAAATCCAATGAAACGATTATGATCGCCGCCCCCTACAAAGAAGAAAATCAGCCGCCTGAAAAATAAGGCTGATCCACTGATAGTAGAGAATCACGTTATTCTACTCGTTCGAGTCGCCCGGAAAAACTTCTGTGGTTAGAAATTCTCTGGGCGGTTGGTCATGATGCCGCGCGCGCCTTTGGCGGTGAGCCCTTGGATTTGCTCCGGGGTGTCGGCAAAAAAGACATTTTCGCGCAACTCCAGTTCGCGGCAAAGATCGAACGTTTCCTTGCTGCTGTATTCGCGTACCGGCTGCACGAAGCGGCAGCCGAAATCGCGGCAGAGTTTCAGGTTTTCGGGCGTGGAACGCTGGTTCCAGCCGGGGGTCATGCAGATGTCGATCTTCGGATCGATGGCGCGGACCCGGCGGCCGATGTTCCAGTCGGCAATGGTCAGGTAGCCGTAATCGTACATGTCGTATTGACGGTAGAGCGCACATACGGTGTCGATGCCCGCGCCGTCGCCCACGTAAACCTGAATGTTCATGCAGGCGCGGGCACGGAATTGCTGCAGGATTTCTTCGAAAGTTGGAATCGCGATGAAGCGCGTGCCGATTTCGTTGCAGGCAAAGTTGAATTTGCGCAGTTCCGCCAGCAGATAATCGCCGGGGCGGCCCTTGCCGTCGGACGTGCGATCAATGGTTTCATCATGCAGCAGCACCGGGACGCCGTCCGCGGTCAGCCGCAGGTCGAACTCAATGAAATGAGCGCCGCACTCCACGGCTTTTTCCATGGCCGGAATGGTGTTTTCGGGGCAGAGGAACGAGGCACCGCGGTGCGCCGTGATTACCAGCGGCGCGGCACCTTCATACAGTTCACTCAGCGAGAAACCGTTATTTTTCTTCGGGGACAGCAATTTGTTTCTCCAGGGTCAGCAGTTCCTTGACGCGGTTGTCGCGCAGGGCCTCGGTGGGATAATTCGCCACGATTTTCTGGGATTTTTTCAGGGCGTCGGGAGTAACGGACTGCGACTTTTCGATCACATCAAGCTCGGCTTTCAGGAGTTTGGCGTTTGCCTCGAGGACTTCGGCGGGCTTGGCGGCGCCTTTTTCCTGCTTGGCTTTCAGGCTGTTCAGCAGATACTCGTTGATCCGGGCGGAGAGCAGGGCTTCCGGGTAGCCGGGGGTGGCGGCTTCGCCTTTTTCCAGGCGTTCCAGCGCCAGGCGGTCGAGGTCCCACAGATAGGTGTGGTACATCAGATTTTCCACCGTGGCTTTGCCCGCGGTATTGTAAGCCTGCAGGAAGCGGACGATATAAGCGCGGTTCGAGGCCAGTTCCTTGTATTTGTCGGCATATTCCTGGGAGCCGATGGCCGGGGCGCGGCGCGCCTTCATTTCAGCCAGGCCGCTCAGCTGGGAGTCGGTCAGCGGCGAACGCGGATAACCGAGCCGCAGGCCGTTCAGCTGCTGCATCTGGTGCCGGTCGAGCTGCCAGAATTGATACAGGTTCAATTCGTTCTGATTGTGGTTGGTCAGTTCGGCGAAAATATCGGCGTAGGTGACGGTGTTGGCGCGCAGCTTTTCCTGCAGCGATTTGCGGATGAAATCCGACACTTCGCGGGCCAGGTAGAGTTCGGCCAGGCCGGGGCGGGCCGAACGGCCCTGCTTGAGGCGGTACACACAGAGGTTGGCTTCGTCGACGAGGTTAGTGACCGTGGCCAGTTCTTCGATGGTGTTTTTGCCGGCGTCGTAACCGCTTTTGGCTTCATCGTAGAGGCCGGTCAGCTCCACCGAAAGTTCTTCGAATTTGGCGGTGTACTGGGGGGCGACTTCGAAGGGTTTCGGGGAGGCTTCCAGCGTGGCCAGCGTCTGCAGCTGCTCGTCGGTCAGGTCCGTAGCCGGGTAGTTCATCAGGATTTCGGTGGTGGTATTGACGGCTGCGCCGCTGACGGTCATCATCCGCGCGTAGCCCTTCACTTTCCGGATGTAGTAATCATCGCGGAAATCCACATTTTTCAGCTTGCTTTCGCAGGCCCCCATGGCTTTGACGGTGATCATTTCGGCGGCATAGCCGACTTCGGGGCGCTTGCCGTGATCGAGCATGAAACGGCCCAGGCGCGCCACATCGCAGGCGCCTTTGGCCAGATACATTTCGTCTTTGTTGCCGGCGGCCTGCGCCGCGGCGTAATACTGCTTCACCACCGCCAGATATTCGTCGTATTTTTCAATGTATACCGGAGAGAAAACCCCGGTTTTGGCAATCGACGGATCGGCGACTTCCACATCGGTGGAACTGCAGCCGCCGGCCGCCAGCGCGATACAACCCGAGATGACGAATGCCGGGATCAGCGAACCCCGGACCACTTTGGACACGATTTTTGGCATGTTCATATTCTTTCCCTTATGTTAAATGTGTTGCAAATTCATGTTTAACGGCCGCCGCGGGTCGGCTCAAGCCCGACCAGCTCCGTAATCTGCTCGTCGGTAAGATCTTTGGCGATATAATCCTTGAGGATATCCTCGGCTTTTTTGATGGTTTCCGCGCCAACCCGGCGCGTCTGCTCGTGCAGCCGAAGTTTTTCATCCAGCAGCTTGAGCCGGGCATTGTTATAATCCTCGATGGTTGAACCGGCATTATCATATCTCGCCTTGGCCAGTTCCATGTTTTTCTGGAATACCGCGATCCGGACAAGGGTGTCGATAAAAGTCGTATTGGCACGGCGCCCGGCCTTCAAGCGCTGCAGCGCCAGCCGTCCTTCGTCATGGGCCAATCGTGCATTGAAATATTCATCCAGAACGATTGTACCCATATTGAATGCCGCTTTCACGTTTTCAAATTGCGCCTTCAGCACCGTGCCCCTTTCTTCAACAATGGCGATATACTCGGGAGCAGGCGTATAACCACCTCCGCCCCCGCCGAAACCGCCCATCCCTCCGCCGGGGCCGCCGCCTCCGGCCCTGCCGCCGCTTGCCGGGGCCGCCGCCGGAGTTCCCGAAGATCCCATGAAACTGACAATCGAAACGATCAGCGCCAGAACTGACGCCGCCAGGGCCACTGTAACCGCAAGTTTTTCCGACTTCATTTTCGACATCCTTTGTTAATATTGAATCAACGGCCGCGCGGGGCCGGTTCAAGCTCGACTAATTCTGCAATCTGTGCATCGCTGAGCCCTTCGTCCGATTGCCCCTTGATGATCTCCACGGCGGTTTGCACCGCGCCCGGCTCGACTCCTTTCAGCGCCTCGAACAGCTCCAGCTCGGCCTCGATCAGGGTCAACCGGCACTCCAGGACGTCGGAGGGCGGTATGGTGCCATGCTGGAAATCCCGGTTGGCTTTGGCCAGCGTCCGCTCCGCCATTTCCACCTGGATCAGGACATCGACGAAAGTCGATTCCGCGTCGCGACCGGTTTTCAGCCGCTGCAACGCCAGCCGCCCCAGGTCATAGCGCTCCAACGCCTCAATATAATCTTCCTCTGCCCGGTTGCCGGCCTTGAACTCTTCGCGGATGGTCGCGAAATTCTGCTTCAGCAGCACCACGTATTCCCCGAATTTCTCCACATACTCTGCATTCGGAGCGTCATTCCGTTTGCTGCTGTGGCACCCTGCGCCGAGCAGAACGATAAGGCAGGCCGCGACAAGTACCGGAAGCATGATTTTACATTTGCTCATTTTTCATTCCCTTTTTTCAACGGCCGCGCGGGGCCGGTTCAAGTTCGACTAATTCTGTGACCTGCGTATCGGTCAGCCCATTGTCCGGCTGGCTCCTGAGCAGGGTTTCGGCCTTCTGCAACGTCTCGGCATTGACGCGCCGGGTTTGCGCCTGCAGCCTCAGTTCCGTATCCAGCAGTTCCAGCCGGTACTCATTGACTTCGGTATTCGTGGCGGTGCCGTGCTTCGCCCTGACGGTTGCCTGCGCGAGAAGCAGCCGCTCCGCCTGCCGCTGCATCAGCGAATCGACGAACGTCGGGAAGGCGCGGCGGCCGGTTTTCAGCCGCTGCAGCGCCAACCGGGTTTTGTCGTATTCCAGGCGTGTTTCCTGCAGCCGGTCCTGGTCGGGTTGTCCGTGTTTTTCTTTGGCGCTGTAAAAATCGCAGATGCTTTTCAGGAGTGCAATTTTTTCTTCATAATCGTCAATCTGCGTGGAGCCGGAGGCGGGGACCGGGGACGGCGGTTTCGCGGGGGCGAAGGAGCCCATGGAGAAAATCAAAGCCAGAACGGAGGCAGCCACTGCGGCTGCGGCCATGACTTTTTCCGTTTTCATCCTGTATCCTCCAGCTAATATTGAGGTAATATAGAGTCTGAACAAAACCCTGTCAAATCAATTCCCCGCAGAGTTGCCCAAAAATATTGCATGATTCACCCCGTCAAAACCCGGCCAAGTTCCGCGAATTGCTCAAATTTCCGGCGATTTTTTCCATTTTCCTGCTGTACAAGTCGACAATCCGGTGCTATATTATAAGCTTGCTTAAGATTACAGCTATTAACGGATTATATGAAAGAAATCAGAAATATCGCAATTATCGCCCACGTTGACCACGGCAAAACCACGCTGGTCGACAAAATCATGATGCAGGCCAAAATGTTCCGCGACAATCAGGAAATGCAGGAGTGTTTCCTTGACAGCAATGACCTCGAGCGCGAACGCGGCATCACCATTCTCTCAAAAAACATCAGCATCCTGTATCAGGGCGTCAAGGTCAACGTCATCGACACCCCCGGTCACAGCGACTTCGGCGGACAGGTCGAGCGCGTATTGAACCTGGTGGACGGCGTAATCCTGCTTGTCGACTCCGCCGAGGGCCCCATGCCCCAGACCCGTTTCGTACTTGACAAAGCGCTCCAGCTTAAAATCAAGCCTATTGTGCTCATCAATAAAATCGACAAGCCCGACGCCCGCCCGGACGCGGTGCTGAACAAAGTTTTCGATCTTTTCTGCGACCTGAACGCCAATGACGACCAGCTCGATTTCCCGGTGCTCTACGCCAGCGGACGCGACGGCTGGGCCGTATTTGACCTGAAAAATGATCCGCGCAATTCGATCATGCCGCTTATGGATGCGGTCATCAAGCATATTCCGGCGCCGCCCGTGATGGAGGGCCCGGTCCAGATGCAGATCACCACGCTGGATTATTCGGACTATGTCGGCCGTATCGGCATCGGCCGCGTGCACCGCGGCACCATGGCGCTGAACCGCCCGCTGGTCATCATCAAGCGCAACGGCACCACCAAGCCCGTCACCGTCAAACAGCTTTATACCTTTGAGGGCCTCACCCGCGAGGAAGCGGCGTCGGTGCCGTGCGGCGACCTCTGCGCCATTGTCGGCGTGGAAAACATCGATATCGGCGACACCATTGCCGACGCCGAATGCCCCGAAGCCATGCCCCCGATCACCGTGGACGAGCCAACTTTGTCGATGACCTTCCGCGTTAACGATTCGCCGTTTTATGGCCGCGAAGGCAAATACGTCAGCAGCCGTCACCTCCGCGAGCGTCTGTTCAAGGAAATGGAAAAAGACGTGGCGCTGCGCGTCGAAGAAGGCCACAGCGGCAGCGGCGAAAGTTTCAAGGTCAGCGGCCGCGGTGTATTGCACCTCTCGATCCTGGTCGAAACCATGCGCCGCGAAGGCTACGAAATGGCCGTGGCGCCCCCGCAGGTCATCTGCAAGGAAATCGACGGCCAGACCCGGGAGCCCGTCGAGCTGCTTTCGGTAGACGTGCCCGACGATTACGCCGGCAAAATTATTGAACTCGCCGGCCAGCGCCAGGGCGAAATGCTTAATATGGAATCACGCGGCAACCGCCAGCTGATTGAATTCAAGATCCCGACCCGCGGGCTGATCGGTTTCCGCAGCCGTGCGCTCACATTGAGCACCGGTGAGGCAATCGTATCGCACCGTTTCCTGGGTTACGAGCCGATGCGGGGTGAAATTCCGCGCCGCATCGCCGGGACCATTGTCAGCGCCGGACAGGGCAAAGCCGTGGCTTACGCCATCGACGGCCTGCAGCAGCGCGGGTTTTTCTTCATTGAGCCGAACGACGATTGCTACGAAGGCATGATTATCGGCGAGCACTGCAAGGATGGCGATATCGTGGTTAATATCCAGCGCGCCAAGCAGTTGACCAACATGCGCGCCGCCGGCTCCGACCGCAATATGAAAATCGCTCCGGCTCACAAGCTTTCGCTCGAGCAGGCCCTTGAATACATCGAAGAGGACGAACTCGTCGAAATCACTCCCCAGAGCATGCGTCTTCGCAAGCTCTACCTGACCGAGCTCGAACGCAAACGCCGCAAAAGCACCAAAGAGTCAGTAAAGAATAGCTGATGCAGGTTTAATGCGAGGAACTCCGCGTTCCTCGCGCACCAGCGGCAGGCCGTATTGGCCTGCA
>JBEBXH010000065.1:0-37439 GCA_040391785.1 Victivallis vadensis | reverse complement strand
CCGCGCGTTTCTCTTTCGATTCCGGGAAGTACAAATACAGCCAGGGAATTTCAGCAGCCGGGATATACTCTTTTTGAACGTCTTTAGTCTTCGGCATGGTCCACCTCCTCATGCGTATTTTTGCAGCGTCCCCATTGCTCACATCTGCCGGTATTATGCCTGCAGGTACAACAACGGATTTTCCGGCAATCCTTTTCTGTTGCGTCCGCATTTAACCATTTATTGAAATATTTGGCGCATGTTTTAGAAAGATGACCGTCGCAGCCTTCATTGGCTGGACAGGTCTCGCATAAATCAGATTCACCGATCATAGACCAGATCAAAGCAATGATCTCCGTATTGTATTTTTCCCAATTCGTCATGGACTACCTCCTGTTAAAATGGTATTTCCTGTTGAACTTTGGTATTGGCCCTGGCGATCTCCTGATCCAGACGCGCTTTGAGTGCTTCAATGACGTGGTGAGCTTCCTGGCTGTCAAGGTCGCCCAGGTCGGATAGCTTGGTGCGACCGGAGGCGGCTGCCCGGCGCGCGAAGCCGAGCAAATACGCGATGGTACGTTCAGGCTGTGGCAAATACTGCCGGAGTCCGGGGCCTTCCTCACTGCCAAGCCAGAGCGCCCATATTTTACATTCCTGGGGTGTTTTGCGGCGCGTGGGTTCCTGACCGGCTTTGGCGTATTGAATGTCTTTGATCGCGCGCATGACGGCCTGATAGCCGTCATCAGTAAGATACTTGGAACTTGGAACACCGGCGACACGCTGGAGTATCTCGCGATACTCCTGGTCGGTTAGGCTTGCGTCTTTTACGGCGATATGGATCGCTCCGAGTTGCTTATGATCCAGCATGATTACCCCCTTACCGGTCGTCTGGCCAGGCACCGCCGGATTTGCGCCACTGGACCATCAGCTGCAGATCGGCCTTGGTGGGCTTGCGGCCCTCGGCGGCAGCGTATTCCTCGGCGCGGGCCAAGTCTTTAAACAGCGTCCGCAGCTTGCCGTCGCGTTCGCGCGTCGCAGCCAGGGCGTAATTGACCAGGTCCTCCGCCGGATCGTCGAAATAAGCCTGTAGCACGGAGCGGACCTCATCGCGGCGCGGCAGCTTCGGGATTTCCACCGGGAATTCGAGACGTCCCAGGAACTGCTCGAAGTAATCGGCGGCATAGCCCGATTTGATTTCCTTCAAATAAACGTCGGTAAAGATGAGGCCGACGCCGCATTTCGTCGTATCGTGGAGATCGCGCAGGAATTCGATTGCGCCGCCGGGACGGCCGGACTTGCTCAACAAATGCCCGGCTTCGTCAATGATCAGGATGTTGCGCGGGCTGAGCGCCCGGTGCAGGTTTTCTTCCATCTCGGTGGTATTGCCCCGGCAGGCCACGCCGCAGACCTGGCACATCAGCCGCACCAACGCACGGCGCGAACATTCGGACGGTATCCGCAGGTATTTGCTGCGGCCGTGGTTGTTCTCGTTGGCCCACCATTCTGCGGTATAGGTCTTGCCCCGCCCGGTGGGGCCGGACACGTAAATCATGGCGGAATAATCGCGGGCGTAATCCAGCGCCTCGATAATGCGGTCGGTGATGACAGTGCGGACCAGCGGTTTGTTGCGGGCCGCGCGGCGCTTGAGCGCGTCAATGGCGTCGAACAAATCCGCCCTGGCGTTGCCCTGGAGCCTGCCGGTGAACGCATCCGCGATGGGCTCCCAGGCCACACCGAGCGCGGCGGTTAGCCGGGATTTCGATTTGCCGAGTGCGCCGTGGAGATAACCCCACAGCCATTCGAGCTTGTCGCGTTCGGCCTCGGTGCAGTTGTTGAGCGACACCTGAAAGGCGTCGTAACGCAAGCGGCAGAGATCGGTTTGGGTGTTGTCAGTAGTCATCGTTTTTCCTCCTGTTGGTGATGAACTTGTGAACATTGGATATCGCCGCCGGATCGACCGGTTCGGCGTCAATAATACTTGGGATGGATGGTTCTTTTGTGGCGTCAGCCGCCGTACAATCGCCGCCGGTCGTACCGGCGCGGTTTTCTTCGGCCAATGCCCTGGCCGTGGCGGCGCGCTCGGCGGTGGCCAGCAGCTTGACATTGTGATTGTGCCCCTTGACCTTGCGGACCTCGCCGAGCTGCACCAGTTTGATCTGCCCCTCCAGCTGACTGCGCGAAAGCGTCGTGATTTCATCCAGGGACAAACCATACAGACCGTTCGTGATCTCCTTGCGTTGCTCCAGCAATTTCTTGCGCTGCCGCCCCTGGATCAGCGTTTGCTCGTCGAGTTCGCGCTTCTCGTCGTCGTCGCCCAGGTAATGCGCCAGCGGATGTGTCATGGCCTGCGCGGTACACTCGGTGATGTATTTGCCGTCGAGCGTATAGGCATGGACGCTGCCCGGCTCCAGGTACGTCGTCTTGATCATGATCTTTTGCCCGGTGAAGTGAAACAACTCATCGGCATAATAACGGATGCGGTTGTAGTCGATGCAGCCGCCCCGGTGAACCTTGCGGTCGCCTTCCGGCAGCAGCATCGCCAGGTACATGTCACGCTCGTCCATCGGAGCCCGGCGCAGACGGTCCGAACCGTCGAACACTTCCAGCGGCGATTTGCCCTTCAAATGCCCGCCCATCGGCCGCCGGTGGAACTTGTCGATCTCGGCCTGCAGCGCCACCTTGAATTCCCAGATCGTCGGCAGCAGCATGATATTGTCGCCCTTGTAATAGAGCTCGACTTCATCAGGCCGGGTCCCCGGCGAATTCCCCACATAAGCAGCCGCGCGCCGGTCGAAGTCCATCGCATCGATCAGGAAGCGCCGCTCCACCGTTTTCGACCGCCCCTTGTACGGCTTCGAGTTGACCAGCCGCACCCCCAGCGATTGCACAATCGAATACGGCTTGCCGCCGACCATGACCGGCGTGGTGAATCCCCGCTTGTTGAAGTCCGCGCCGTTGTCCACGTAAAAGAACTCCGGCATGCCGTGCTCGAAACACGCCCTGGCAAACGTATTGCGGATCAGGTCGGAGTTGACGCTTTCCTCCCAGCAGTCGAACCCCACGCAGAACCAGCTGGAGGCGTCCATGATAAACGTCACGTTCGGCCGCACCGCCCGCCAGGTGCCGTCGCCGTTGTCGATCCGTACCAGCTGGTCGAAGGTCCGGGTATCGGCGAACCAGCACTGGCCCGGCCTGATCCGGTCCCAATCGCGGATCATCATATATAGCGAACGGTTTTCCACATAGTCGATCCCGTAGCGCATCGAGTCGACCAGATTCTGCGACAGGTGATCGACCTCGTAGCGCAGTTGCTGTTCCGATGGAAACCGCACTTCCTTGAATTCACGCGCAAACAGGTTCTTTACCTCGCGGTATGCCACCGTGAACGGTACCTGGCGCGGACTGAAATACGCCGCACAGAAAATTTTCAAACAGATTTCATCGAACCGCAATTTCTGCCTGCCGCAGGTGTATTTGTCGGCCAATGCGGCCACGTTGTTCCAGTCGTAATCCCGGCCGTTTTTGCCCCGGACGACGCCGAGCTTGCCGAGCCAGTTCCGGCAGTTGTGATAATGCAGTTTTTCCACCTTCAGATATTGATAACGCACCGCATCGCGCCGGGCGACCAACTCGGCGCAAACCTCCATGCCGCGCCCGGTTTGCCGCATCAGGTCGACCACGTCCCGGCAATACCGCCAGCGCTCGGCCGCCACCGCCCGCTGCTTGTCGGTCAGGCGGCAACGTGCCGCTTCGGTGTTTGCCAGCGGCTTCGCTCTCGCTGGACTGATTATACCGGCCGGGCTGGCCACTGTCAGTGCAGCCGTTTCGACTTCTTCCTCAAAAAAATTCAACGCACCCATACATCCATTCTCCTGTCTTCAACTGTCAACTATCAACTGTCAATTGTCAATTGGCTAAGTTCGGCTGTGCGCGCGAGGGCTTCCTCGATTTCCCTGATCTCGGCCTGCAGCGCCGCCTTGGCCCGCGAGAGCTTGATCACGTCCGGCACCTCGGCGCTTTTCTTCACCTGGAGCGCCGCACCGAGCAGACCCATCGCCACCCGGAGACTGTCGTCCGCCTTGTCCGCATCGACCAGCCGGGTGAAGTCGCTGCCCTTGAGTTGCTTCATCGACTGCAGCGCGTCGTCGAATCCCGGCAGCGCAGGCTGCACCTTGCGCTCTTCCACCGTTTCGCCCATCCAGACCTTGACCGCGTCCCGGACGTCCTCGCGCTTCATTTCCTTGAGTCGACTGACCGGATAATGCGACAGAAACGCCAGCAGCTGTTTCAACAGACTTTCCCGGTTCTTTTCGGGATCGGCCGAATCCAGCGACGCAATCCCGCTGATCGCGTACAGCCGGTCGTAATCCAGCGTGAACAACGCCCGGTAGTGTTGTATACAACATTTTTCCTGACCGCCGAGCAGCAGCAGGAACATCCGGCCGATCCGGTTCAAATGCTTCATGTAATCAATCGTGATCTGAAACGTCTCCGTACTCCAGTGCTTCCACTCCGCGATATCGTTATTGAAATGATCCATCCGAACCTTGGCGATGATCACCGCCGCCGACTGGAAACCGCTCTTGATCACCGCGCCGATCCCCCGGCCGACGTCGGTCAGCATATTCAGTTCATCCGGCACCTGACCGGCCGCGATTTCATCAATGGAATGTTGTATACTACACTGCATCATATTTGCGTAAACCCTTTCTTGAAATGGACAGTTGACAGTTGATAGTTGACAGTTTCATCATTCGTAATTCGTAATTCGTAATTCGTCATTTGTCATTTTACCCCAGCGTTATCTAATAACGGCTGCGCTACTTTGTACTTGGCGATCTCGCCCTTGCGGATTTCCGCGCCGGTGACTTTCATGCCGTCGCGGATCGCGGCTTCCAGGGCTTTCTTGTCCAGCTTTTCCGTGACCACCACCGCCGGAATCCCCTGCGCCTTGACGCTGATCAACGCGGCGCACTCATCGAGCACATACAGCTTGGTCGCACTCTGCAAACCGTATTCGCCGAATTCCGTCTTGCGCTTCCTGGGCTTGATGAAACGCTCCGGGTGCGCATTGATGTAAGCCGTCAACTGCTCCTGGGCCGGTTTCAATACCCCCCAATAATACGCCTCAGCCGCCGCCGCCCTGGCCTTGACCGCCGCGATTTCCTGTTCGTAACCGGCCAGCTCCGCCGTCATCGCGATCTCGACCTCCGCAATCCGCTGAAACAACTGATCCGCCTCGTCCACCGTCATGGCCAGCGCCGCCCGGTTATCCTGTAAATGTACCGTCATATTCCTACCGCCTCCGAAATTCTTATTTCTTAACTAATTTGAAGATCACGTTCCGCCCGTCGCGGCGCATGATCTGATCACAGGTAAATTCCTTGCAATTCAGCTTCCGCAGATCGCAGCCCTGGCAGCTCCGGCCAAGCCCCTTTTCCACCCGGTATTTTTTGCCCCGGAACAACACCACCGCACCCGGCCTGAACTCCTCCCGCAACTCCTCCTCGACATACGGATTATGTCTCCCATAACTGTCCACGGTCAACTTGCCACTGTCAATTATGGTGATCGCGTCCTCGTTCATCAATTCCTTGCGGAAAAACTCCGCCGTCTCCGCCAGCCGCACCGGCTGCAGATGGCGGGAAACCGTCGCGGCGCTGATCCCCAAAACCACCGCCAGTTCCTCCTGGCTTAAATCGGGACGCTGGTGCCGCTCTTTGATCGTCTTCCAACGCGCCCCGCCTTCCTTCGACGCCGCCCAATCCATCGCCAGGCAAAAACAACTCATCACCAGAGTCGACATATCATGGATGCTGTCGCACTCATGCTCCAGGCAATCCATCAAGCCGTCCAGCGTCACCGACTCATTCGACCAGATCAGGTCCTCAACTGTAAAACCGCCATTCGCCATTATTTCCTCCGCTTCCGGGCCTGCTGCCGCCACTTCCTGACCTGCCACTCCGAGGGCACGATATACCCGTGCGCATTCCCGAATGCCGGGTATGTTTTCCGCCTTGCCGCGTCATCGCGGTATTTACGGCTGTACTCGCGGATTTTCTCCAGCAGCATGTCCAGCGTCGACCGGAAAAAACCGATCCGCCTGAGCTTTTCAATGCAGATAACTCGAACCTGTGCCATCAGTTACCTCCAATCATTCCGAAATAACGAAGTACACCGACCACAACGACAAACCCCGTCACAAACCCCAGGCACACCGCGACCACCCTGGCCGAAAACCGAACTTCCCCGGCACTCCGGCCGCAGCCGCCCTGGATGATGGACGCCGAGTGTTCTTCCTGGAGATTTACGACACGGTACTCCGGCGGCGATAACGTCACGCAGTAAAGCGGCGCTTTCAGCTCTTCGACCCTCTTGATCCGTTCTTCCAGGATATTGCCCAATACATCAATTTTGGCAGCCTGGGACGCCGTATTCATTGAAAGTCGGCATAACTCTCTCTTGTAGCTGGAAAAAGCTTGTTCAAGGACTTCAAGACGTTGATCAGGAGTGCCCTGGCGGAGCTTACGATTGAGCTGCTTGTTGGTGATGATCAGATTGCCGACCAGAAACACCTGCATGAAGATAATGAACGACAAAATAATGACGATATTCATGCTCACCCCTCCAGCAGCCCGGCATTGGAGCCCGGCATTCCTTTGTGAATCATAATCTCACCGGCGGCATTATAACCGAACCGCGCGGCCCGGTCATCCAGTTTGGCCCTGGACTTGCCGTGGTCCCTTAAATTGTGATTCGCTTCCATGTGGCGTTGGGCCAATGCCCCCCGCTGACGCATCAGGGCAAAACCGTTGCTGACCGCCTGATCCGCCTGCGAAGCAAATATCCGCCGGGCCAATTCCGTTACCCGCACCACCGCGCCGATCAGGAAGCTCTCACGCAGCCGCGATTCCGAAATTTTGCGGTGCTTGGTCAGGGCCTTCATATTTCGACGGGCCAGCGCCATCAGACTGCGCTGCAGATAGGCGATAACATAGTCCGCGATCTCACGGTCTTTGGCCGTACCGACCAGGTGGAACTGCTGCCGCACCCGGCCCGCTTCCCGGTCCCAGAAAATCATGATAAACGCCCGGCAGCCGAAAATATCGGCGATCTTGCACACCAGCAGATTCTCCCAGCCGTTGATCCGGGCCTTGGGAACCCCATACTTGCCTTCGCCGATCTCCTGGTCGTATTCAATGCCCCGGACTTCGTCCAGGTCGATCCCCGATTCGGCCGCCAGATGCATCGCCTGGGCCAATGCCGCCGCCGCTTCATTCTCATCCGGGCTCCCGGAGAGCGCCAACAGTTTCTTGATCTTCTCGACAGCTTTACTCATGGTCTCCCCCCCTCCGTGCCTGTCCGTGTCCGTCCGTGGTTACCCTCTCCAATACCTGGAAGCCCGCCCGCTGCAGGGCCACCGCTGAGATCACTCCGATCCGCGTGTTAAGACCGGTGACCGTCCCCATGCGGTTCATGCTGGCGCAGGCCGCGATCACGTCCGGCCCGTCCGCGAAATGGTCGAAAACGACAACTTCACAGTCCCGATGCTGTTCCCGCGCCAGCTCCAGGTAATACACAAACATCGGCAGCCGTTGTTCTGCCGGTACCGGCGTCGACTGCCAGGTAAATCCCACTTCCCGCAAACAGACCGCCCAACGCTTCAGTACATCGATTTTGCTCCGCACTTTTTTCATGATAAAACACCTCCCGCTTTAAGTTGAAATTTTGAATTGCCGTTGATTGATGATATATTTCCATAACCAGCAACATGGAGGTTAGGAATGAGTGGCGAGAAAAATTTATCCCTGGAAGAACTTTTAACCGTAATCTGGGTCTGGCAGTGCGAACTGTACCCAAAGCTGAGAGACCTGCAGAAAGAGTTTGAAGCGACAGCTTCCTGTCCGCGACAACCCGAAAAACATGTCGAAACATACCGGCAGTTGCTCAACCAGTTCCGGTTCATATCAGCCGATGCCATCCGTACCAATAAAGCCGCTGTTTCCATGTTGCTATGCAAATCGTCGGAAATGGTTTTTTTCGAACAAGCCAATCCACTTTTGGCGGAGGCGGCGAACCTCAAGCATTTTGATGCTTCCAAGCTACTCAAAAAACCGACCCGGAAAGCCCGCATCGAAGCACTCAGAACGATCATGGCCCTCTTGAGCGTTGACGATGCAGGAAACAAGTTATACACGCTCACGAACGTAATCGATATTATGAATAAAGCCGTCATTTTACGCCCCTCGCAAGTTTGACCATATTCGGCTCAAGACTGCGGACCTTCCGATAGGCCGCAGTCAACGACGGCATGTTTTCCACCTTACCGGTATATTTTGCTACCGCCAACCTGTAGCAATACCAGACCCCAGCCCCCCGGAAGTTCAGATAATAAGCGAGGAAGATCTTCCAGAACTCTTCCCGCTGTGCCTTCTGCCCTGTTCTCATAATCTTTCATTCTCCTGTTTTTATGTTATGCTTTCCAGCTCGTGCGCGTCATGCCTTTTGTTATTCGCCGGATTCGTCCGACCTGTCCGACCCGTCCGACTCGTCCAAAAGGTCTTTCCAGTTAAGTCCGGGAAGCGCCTTGGCGAAGTTCTTGGCCGTATTGATGTTTTTGAATCCATCACGCTCAATCTGGGAGATTCTGGCGTGTGAAATTCCAATCTTTGAGGCAAGTTCTTTCTGGGTCATTTTACTTTTCTTTCGGAAATCCTTAAGTCTCGACATATATACCACCTTGGGTTTATATTAATATCCATACGGGTATATTATATCCAATATCGGTTAAATCAAGCCTGTTTTTAACTTTTTCTTTAAATTTTCTCAAAGAACCTTTGATTTTCATACCATATCGGCTATTTTTTAAACGAACATTTAAATTTTGAGATAGTCTATGTATGAACAAGAAGTAATAGATGCTTTAAAAGAAGCCTGCCGCCGGGAGGGTACTCAGTCTTTGCTGGCGGAACGAAGCGGAGTAACTCAAGGTCGAATATCCGATTATCTCAATTCGCGCCGTGAAATTTCAAATATGTCAGTGAAAACATTGTTCAGATTATTTCCTAAGCTGAACATGGATTTCTTCGGCGAACGCGGGAACCAGGTTACCGCCAAGGATATCTACGGCGGGGTCAACCAGGGCGGCAAGACCGAGGGCGGGATTCACGTCAGCAACGCTGGCAACCAGGGATGCCAGCTGCCGGAACTGGTTATGACTCAGGCGTACGCCGAAGTGATGGAGAAACTGATGGATTCCGAGGAACTGGAGGATGCCGTTAAGGTCAAAATTTTCAAAATCTTGAAGCCGAAAAAGTAAAAATACTACTTATTTTCCCAAATGTTTGGATTGTACTTTCGAATCAGTTAAACTATACTTACTGTTCAAACGTGCGATTGCGTGATGAGAGAGGTAAAAACCGAAAGGAACTCTCACCATGCAGGAAAAAAACCAGGGAAAGAAAAACTCAGTAGTCTGCGAACGAATCTTCGGCGACGTCACCCAGAAAGTCATCATTGTACTGTGGAGAGGGAAAATGAGCTGGAAAAAGGGAGTGAAGGTTGTTTCATTGATGCTGGCGCTGTCGACCATGTCGTATGGCGGCTGGTGGTTGTGGAAGAATTACCCGCGCGATTACTGGATTACCGACTCCAGTAATATGACGCACAACTACACCTGCCACCATTACGCCCGGTCCAAGGGCAGCATGTCCAAAATACCGTCGGGCAAGAACTGCAAAGTCTGCCTCGGCGCTGAATTACCCAGAGGAGAGAAACCATGAAAAAACTCAAAATAGCATCGATCATCGCCGGAGTAATTGTCATTACGGCCGGCCTACTTTTTATCCTGTCGAACTCAGACAAAGTCAAACCGGCCTTTATTGAAGAATCTATGCAGCAGACCAGAGAAGGCTTTCTTTGGGGTTTTGTTTGCGAAACGCTTCAACCATTGCTAAGCAGACCTCAAAAGGCGAAATTCGCCAGAGTCCCGGAGGAATTCAAGGAACTTGAGGATAATTGGTACCTGATCACCGGCGAAGTGGAAATCGTTAACGACATGGGTATCGAATTTAAGCCGCTGGTCAAGGCTAGAATCAAGTTTTATCCGCACGGTTCGGATATCTATTATTTGGACGTAACACCATACGGCAAGAAGAAAAGTGATTCCACTTACAATGACTGGGTTATCGAGTCCATGACCCTCGGCGGTGACACCATATTCAATTACGCCAAGGAAAATGCCGAATCCAGAAAATGGAAAGAAGAAGCCAACAAGAAAAATTGATAAGGTACTAGCGAAATGAATAAACTTATTGTTGAAGATGACATTATATATCACTACACCACCACCCCTGTCTTAAACGAATTTTTAAAACCTGATGCAAGGCTTTATGCTACTCATTGGGCATTTATGAATGATAAAGAAGAACTTTGTCATTTGCGTTACCAAAAAGATAGAATATTAAAGGAAGCGCAGGAAGAACGTAACTACTATCAGAGAAAAAAAGAATCGCCAAAAGATGAAGAATATTTAGTCCCGGAAAAATTAGTCAAATTATATTCGAAATCATATTATCCTCCTATTTTTCTCTTAAGCTTTTCGGCAAATGCGGATGATTTATCAATGTGGCGTGGTTATGCTCCTAAAGGCGGATACTCGATTGGGTTCTCTAAGTCAGAGCTTATAAGTAACCTGAAAGAACCTAAAACAATTTTGCCTTCCTTGACCGAAGAACCTGTAAACTTCTATGTTTCTAGTTACCAGACGGTTTTAAGCAAGTGCGAATATGCTCCGCTGGAGGAGATCAGAAAACTTGATAATATGAATCATTACATGTATTATATGTTTTATAAAGATATTGGATTTCGAGAAGAAAAAGAAACACGAATTGCTGTTTCCTGTGATATCGAAAAAAGTGCAAAAGGAATTGAATTAGTCGGAAATAAACCGAGAATACAGATAATATTTCGAGATGGATTTAAGGTTAATTCAGCCATAAGGAAAATTGTAGTATCCCCTCATGGAGAAGCTCAGAGAAATCAAGTATTGGCAGACCTTCTCGGCCTTAAATATGGCCTTCATGATATTGAAATTATGCCAAGTCGTATCCCTTATACTGGTTAACCAATATTACCATAACGGTTCATCCTTCATGCCCGGCCTGTCGCTGGGCTTTTTTGTGCCTTGATTTCAGGGAAAACCATGAAATCGATAATTCACTGGTATTTAACGGCTTAATGTTGATATTTTGAAACCGGTGAAATTTTTCCGCTGTTTTCGCCTATATATAGAGGCTTGTTTTTCCAGTCTCACCTCCTGTTGCTGCCGGTCGGCCCGGTCGGAGTTGGCGAACGGTTTTAAGGAATCGCCCCACCCCATTCTCCCAATCCGGCCTGAAATCCTCGCGTCTCCGATCAGGCCACCGGCAGCTCTTTCTTGTCCCGCCGAAGTCTTGTACAAAGGCGGATCGACCTTGATAAACCCCATGAAACAGGGGCCGGGAGCCGTTACGCTCCAGTAGAAAGTGAACAGTGGAAAGTAGAAAGTTAGAACCACACGTTTCGTAATCTCTCCTCCTTACTACTTGCTACTTCGTACTTGCTACTTGCCGGTCCGCCCGGCACGGCCCCGCTTTTATCTCTGACACCGTAGCTCAATTGGTTAGAGCACTTCCCCGCCGTGGTCAAAAGACTTGCGGAATGAGCCGATGGAAAGGCGGGGATGCAATTGCTGGTTCAAGTCCGGCCGGTGTCGCCATTTTATATCGTCCGACTCGCCCGACCTGTCCGCCAGGTCCGACCCGTCCGAAAATAACAATCAGTTTACGCAAAGGACCCTCATTAATGGATTTTAACTCCGCAATCAGTGCCGCGTTGGGCGGCGGTTCCGCCACCATCATCATGGGGGCGATCATGCTGATGATCGTCAACCATATCCTGCAAAAAGAACGCGAGGATCGCGTCAAGGATAAGCAGGAAATCTGCTCTTTGATGGATGAAGTCAAAGACTACAAAAAACAGGAAATCGCCAGCCTGGATGACCGGCTTTCCAAACACCTGGAGGAAGATAATCCCAAAGCTCAAAAGCTGCAGCTGGACAGTATCACCGGCCTGCTGAATAAACTTTCCGATAAATTTGATCGCCAGTGCGAACGCACCCAGGAATCGGAAAAAGAGCAAATCAAGCTGATCGGCGATTTGAAATCGGATTTAATGCACAAAATCGGCTCCGTGGAAACCAGCGTGGCCGAATCAAAAAACTTTACGCAGAATCTTTATAATTCCGTGCAGAAATTACGCGATGGAGGAAAAGGGAATGGCTGATCTGAAAATTTACGCAATCCGCAAAGCGATCCTGCGCGATCTGAAACGTTATGTCGGCGCGCCGATCACTGCCGCCGAACTGATTGAAATCTCCATCGAACCGGCCATCCGTTACGCGGATAAAGCCGCCGCATTGGAACAGTTCGGCGAACTCAAGCAGCATGGCTATATCGAACCGATTCCCGCCTTTGGCGGCGAATATTGTGAAATTTCCGTGACCGGACTGCGGCAGTTGTCGCCAGAGTTCCCGCAGGACCCATTTGTCCACGGGCCGGGGGCTGTAAAATGACCGCCCGGCCGCGCAACAACATCTGCAGACTGCCGCAGGCGGTCCGGTTTTTAATCTGCGAACTGCTGGACGATGGTGCGACTTACGACGCCATTCGCAACCACCCGGAAGTGGCGAAAGCCTGCACGGAACGCAACCTGGCATTGCATTCCACCACCTTTATCGCCTATCGCGAAAGCGCGGAATTCGACGAATACCGCCGCACGGTGCGGCGTTACGGCGAAGACATCGAGCGCCGCCGCATGGCCGCGTTCATGATCAGCCAGGAAGGCGGTTCCGACGCCATCGCCAGGGCGGCCAATTTCGAACTATTGCGCCTGGTGCTGCAGAAACTGGAAGCCGGTGAGGAACTGGAGGCGAAAGAGCTCTCCAGCATTTCCTCCGCCCTGGCCGGTTACGAGCGCAACCGCATCGCCGCCGAAAAGGAAGATACCAAGCGCGAATATGCCGCCAGGGAAGCCGAATATCAGGCCAAAATCCTGGAACTGAATTCGAAAATTTCGGAGCTGAAAGAAAAACTCGGACCGCTGGCCGCCGAAGCCACCATCGAAGAAATGGACCGGTTCGTCAAAGGTGAATAATGGCTAACATTCAAACGGAAATCTCAAAAATCGACAGCCGCAAAAGCGCAGAAAACAAAGGCTTTTTGCTGCCGTATCAGCTTGACTGGGTTTTTGATGAAAACCGTTTCAAGCTCTGCGAGAAATCGATCCGGGTCGGTATGACCTTCGCGCAGGAATTCTCCGCCGTCCGTGACCGGCTCCGGGGCAAAGGCGATTACCTGCACAGCTCGGTTACCCAGGGCGTGGCCCTGAACTTTATCCGCGAATGCGACTTCTGGCTGCAGCAGTACCGGGTCAAGGGCACCAGCCTGGGCGAAACGGATTTCGTCAATGAATTGGACAACACCACCCAGCGGGCGCTGTATATCGAATTCCCGAACAAATGCCGCATCGTCAGCTTTTCCAGTTCGCCGAACGCCATGCGCGGTTTCGGCGGCGCGGTCGGCCTGGACGAAATCGCTTTTCACCGCAACATGGCCGATATGATCAAGGGCGCTGGCGGCCGCTCCCTGTGGGGCGACCCCGTTGCCATGTGGAGTTCGCACAACGGCGTTGACTCCGATTTCAACCGGTTCATCCAGCAGCGCCGGGCCGAAGGCGACGCCTGCAAATGGTCGATGCACCGGATCACGATTCTCGACGCGGTGGAACAGGGCCTGGTCGAAACGATCAACCGCACCCGTGGCACCGGTTTCACCCGCGAATCCTTCCTGATCGACTGCGAAACCGCCGTCGGCAGCCGCGAAGCATTCGAGGAAGAATGCCTGTGCAATCCGCGTGATCGCGGCCGCCCCGCAGTCTCCTGGTTCGATATTCAAACCGCCCAGGAGGAATATGACATTTATTCGGTTCAGCTCAAAGGCGACGCCAAAGCCGGTGACGATATTGACCCGTCGGTCAAAGCGTTCATCGACGAAAATCCGTTCGCCGGGCTGGCCCGCAATAAACGCTATGCCGGTGGTTTGGATATTGCCCGGACCGGCCATCTGTCCAGCTTGAAAATCCTGGAAACGGACGGCAAGAAACATCGCCTGGTGATGCACGTCAAATTCCAGAAGTGCAAGTTTTCCAGCCAGCGCGAAGCCATCCGGCTGGCCATGCTGACCTTGCCCGGCCTGACCTGCAGCGGTGACTCCACCGGCCTGGGAATGCAGATGTGCGAGGAATTGGCCGACGAATTCCGTTACCGTTTCACTTGCGTCAACTTCGGTGCGTTCAAACTTCACCTGGGCGGCAAGCTGACCGGCGCGTTTGAAGATCACCGGATCATCATTCCCCGCCACCCGGAGGAAATTGCCTACGATATCCGCGCCGTGAAAACCGAGGCCAGCGGCGCGAAAACGATTTACACCGAAAGCAAGAACCCGGTCAACGCTTTGTCGCATTGCGACTTTGCCTGGTCGCTGGCCCTCGCCATTGCGGATGCCGAAGACGGCACCGGCGGCGACGTGATCGTGGTACCGGCCGCGCCCGATCCGAACCCGCTGATCACTCTGCCGGGTTATGAGCAGTCCGACTGGTCGGATTTCGTAATACGCGATAATTGGAGGTTTTAAACTCATGCTATATGATGCTTTTGGCCGGGTAATACCGGATGAACGCTGGCTGGTCCCGCGACCGGGCCAGCAGATTTTCGGCGAACCCGGCAGCGACCGCGAAAGCCTGAACATTTCGCGCCGCCTCTCTCCGCTCGATATCGACCGGATGATGATCGAGGCGAACGGCGGCGACCCGGAGGCGCAGTGCCGCCTGGCCAGGGAACTGCCGGAACTCAATCACGATGTCAAACATGCCATCGCCATGCGCCGCAACGCGGTCCTGGGGCTCAAGTGGACGATCAAATCGGGTGACGATACCCCGGCGGCCGAAAGTGCGGCAGAATCGCTTAAAACGGCCCTGGAAGCCACCGGCGGGAAATACTTGAGTTTTCCCCAGATGCTCCATTCGTTGACCGACGCCCTGCTGCCCGGTTTCACCGGCGCGGAAATCATCTGGAAGCCCGGCGGTGCCGGTTTTTACGGCTTCAAGGCCATTGAATCGCGTTTTTTCAGCTTTGCCAACAGTTATACGCCCAAACTGCGCGTCAGCGGCAATTATAATGGCATTGAGCTGCCGCCGTCGAAAGTGATTTTCCACTTCACCGGCGAAAATGGCCCCGATCCGGTTCGCGGCGGCCTGATCCGCCCGCTCGCCTGGCTGCATTGCTTCAGCAATATCAATTTCAAGGATTTGTTGAGCTTCATCGAACGCAACGGCATGCCGTTTATCGTCGCCAAAGTCGATGCCGCCACCTGGCAGAGCGAGGGCCAGAAGATCAAGGCTCTGATCCAGAACTTCGGCCCCAGCGGCGGCGGCGTTTTCAGCCGCAATGTTGAGATCGAATTGCTCCAGGCTGCCAACAACACCGGCGAAGTTTATTTCCGGTTGCTGGAATATGTCGGTGCGGCCATCACCAAAGTGGTGCTGGGCCAGACCGCCACCAGCGGTGACGGCGGCGGCTGGAGCAAAGACAACGCGCAGTCGCAGGTTCGCCAGGATATCCTGGAAGCCGATGCCCGGCAGCTGGAAGATACCGTTCGGCGCGACCTGTTCACGCCCTGGATGTTTTTCAACTTCGGCGGCGGTGTCGCGCTGCCGAAACTGGAACTCGACACCTCGCCGCCGGAAGACAGCGCCGCGCTTGGCACTCTGGTCAAAACCCTGTATGAAGCCGGATTTGAATGCGACCCGCAGGAAGTCGGCGGCCGTCTGGGCCTGACCTTGACCAAACGGAAAATGGAATCATCGGGAAATGGCTTGCTGCAGCTTTCCGAGCGCTCCAGGCCGCCGCAAGGCGCGCTGGAAACCTGGCTCGGTCCGTTGAAAACCGCCCTGGCTGAACTCTCCGAGGAAACCGACCCGGCGAAGTTCCGGCGCAAGCTGGAGGCGCTGGAGTTCGGCAATTCAGCGGCGTTCGAAGCGGAGCTTGAAGGGATCATCTTTGACGGGATCGCCCACGGCGCGGTCGCGGCCGAACGGAGGTTGAAAAAGTGAATTATGACCATGCAAACCGCTTTCTCAAGCAACGCCTGAATATCGCGGTCACTTTCGGCAGCCGGGGCATTTCGGAAAAACTGGCGGCGGACATCCGGGCGCACTGTTTTCTCAGTGCCAAAGTATCCGAGGGCCGGATCTTGCAGTTCCTGCGCGAAATGACCGACGGTTACAGCAGCGGCGAATCCGGCCTGGCCGAAGCCCGCGAACGGATCAAGCGCTACCTGGAACGCGATTTCCCCGGCCAGTATGACCGCGAAGACCCGAAGATCACCAACCTGGCCAGTACCGCCCGGCTCGATCTGATCTTGCGTCAGAACGCCGCCATGGCCGCCGCCGTCGGGCGCTACCAGGTCAGCCGCGACCCGGACGTCGAGGAACGCTGGCCCTGCTGGCGTTACATCACCGGCCCGAACCCGCGCCCCGAACACGCCGCCTATGACGGCATGGTGTTTGCGAAATCCGATCCCATCTGGGGCCGGATTTACCCGCCCTGGGATTTCAACTGCAACTGCGACGTCGAAGACTGCGACGCCCCGGCCCAGCGGTCGCCGCGCCTGAACAACGTTCCGGTACCGGAATCCGGCTTCGCATTCGATCCGGCCAAAGCCTTCGAACCGTTCGATGCCGATACCATCGAAGACCCGGTACTCCGCCAGATCGTGATCGAACAGATCGCCAAAGCCTCGTAAACCGTTTACGCAATTAATTTTTATCGGAGGAACTATGGAATTAGTGAACCTTTGCCCGGAAGCCGGGCTCATCGAGCTGTCCACCGTCGAAAAAGGCCCGGACGGCCTGCCGTGCGCCTGGCCGATGCTGCGCGCCGGTGATAACTTCCTGACGCTGCAGGGGCGCTCCGCCAACCTGAAGCTCACCGCCGCCGACGTCAGCGGCATTGTCGATTACCACAAAGCCAAGGGCGCGAAAATCCCGCTCGACTCCCGGCATGTCATTTCCAACCTGGCCAAAAAACTCGGCATTGATGAAGCCGAGCTGTTGCGGCGCATGCCCAGGCTGGCCGGTACCGCCGGTTTCGGCGCGCTGGAGCAGCGCGATGGCGCGTTGTGGCTCTCCGATGTGGAATGGCTCCCCATCGCCGCCGGAGCGCTCAAAGAAGGCATGATCCGCTATTTCTCGCCCACCATCAAGGGCCTGGACGGCAAAAGCCCGTTGCGCGTCACCAGCGTCGCCCTGGATAACGAACCGTGCCTGCAGGGCATTGCCAGCCTGGCCGCTTCGGAAGCCGATGACGATGATCCGCCGATTACCCCGGACACGGTCCGGGAAGCAATATCCAAACTAACCCCAAACAAGGAGGCAGTAACCATGCCCGAAGAAACCAATGCCCCGGTAATCCCCGGAGCGGAAGCCGCCGCCAAAGGCAATGACGGCGAACTGCTGGGTATTCTCAAAGAAGTACTCGGCGAAAATGTCACCCCGGAAAACCTCAAGGCCCTGCTGGCCGCGCTGAAAGTCAAAGCCGACCAGCTGCCGGAAATCAAAAAGCAGCTCGACCAGCTCCAGCTCGCCGAAGACAACCGCAACCTGGAAGCCGCCAGAACCAAAGCCCTCACGGAAGGCAAGCTCACCGCCGCCATGCTTGAAAAGGATTTTTTCAAGAACATGACCGCCGCCGAACTCTCGGAATATTGCAATGCGATGGAGCCGATTGTCCCGCTGGAAACGCTTGAGCTGTCCGAACGCGGCGCGGCCCCGAAAATCGAGCAGCCGTCCGGCAAAGTTTACAGCTCTGTCGAGGAAGCGATTGCCAACGCCCCGACTTTTTAATCGTCAACCATCTCATACAGGAAATATATTATGACTGTTGTTTCTTATTCCCTCCAGCATAAACAGCGCGACCTCACCGGTGTTTTGAATACCGTCATTGCCGAGGAACCGCGCTTCATCGCGCTTTTCAAGGCGAAACCCCGCGCCACTGATACCAAGCACGAGTGGTTTGAAGATCAGATCAAAGGACGTGGTTTTGCTGTAACCAGCGCCAATACCACTACGGTAACGGTCAGCGCCGCCGACCGCGCCAAACTGATGATCGGTACGCTTTTCACCGCCGGTCAGGACCCCGCCGTATTCAAGGTGACGGAGTTGCCTAGCTCCACCACTTTCAAGTATACGCTGGTGGCCGATAACGATTCGGCCAAAACCGCTCCGGCTGCCGGGGAACTCTGCCGGATCGTCAGCACTCCGATCAAGGAAGCCAGCGGCAACGGCGACGGCGAATCCACCCATCGCAGTACCGGTAACAACTATAACTGCACGCAGATTATCCGCAAGGAAATCATCGTGTCCAGAACCGCGATTGCCACCGCTACCGTGGACAAGGTCGATAACAACGTCGCCAGGCAAACCGAATTCACCATGCAGGAAGCGGCACGTGATTTGAATCGCAGTGCCATCTATGGTATCCGCACCGAAGTTTCGGCCACCGAGCCAGGGCAGCTTGGCGGTATCTATTTCTTCTGCAAAGGCGGACTTCTGATCGACGCTGCCGGGGAAGCATTCGATTCAAAACTGGTTAACGACGGCGCGCAGAAAATTCTCATGGAAGGCGGACGCTCCACCCATATCCTTTGTTCTCCGGGCCAGGCCCGCGTTCTTTCCAATGAGTTCAAAGGCAAGCTCCAGATTATCCGGGAAGACAAAGAGCGCGGCGCATTTGTCGCGGTGATCGTCAATGAAATTAATGGCACCGGCATCACGATTTATGCCGACCCGGACTTCATGGACACCGAAGCGTTCATTGTCGACGAAAAATGTTTCGGCAAATCCGACCTGACCCCCATTACCGATGCTGACGCCACCGAAAAGGGTTTCGACGGTATTAAGCGTGTCGCTATCGGCGAAGTAACTCTTGAGTTCGTCAACGCCAAACAGCGTATTTGCCGGATCAAGAACCTGAAGCCATCCTTGGAAGCGCTGGAGGAAATCTCTAACGCTCAGAACACGGTTGAGATCAAGGCTGCCACCGTTACCGTTAACCCGGCCACCGGAGGTTAATCATGTATCTGGCCGTTGTGGAATATCAGGAACGGCTGGGAAACACGTTTAATTCCGTCTACAAGAATGACCAGACCAAGGCGGCGGCCGATTTGACAGCGGCCGCCGCCGAAATCGACGGTTATCTTACTTCGCGGTACCAGGTGCCGGTTACCACGCCGGAGGCCCAGGAACTGCTGAAAGACTGGAATTATACCCTGGCTCTCCCCCGCACTTACGATCGCGCCGGCGGCTCAACCATCCCGGACAAAGTTGAGAAACAGGTCAAGCACGTCCGGCAGCTTCTGCGCGACGCCGCTGAAGGCAAATTCAAATTGCCCGGCGAAACTGCCGAAGCGGAAAATGCCGTCGGCGGCGCTCTGATCGTCCAATGCGAAGAACCGCAATTCACCCGAGATAAACTCGCAGGTTACTGATCATGAAACTTAACATTCAGACCCCGAACCTCGACCCGTTCATGCGCAAAGTGGTGGGGATGATCAAAAACAAGCTGGCGTTCGTCAAGGTCTGGGCCAACGCCTCCGCCCAGGAGGGCCGCGAAACCGCCCGGAGGAAACCCGGCCGCCGCTGGTGGCGCGACCTGGCCCGGAGCGTTCAGGTGCGGACCGTGTCGGAAAGCGCCGCCGAAGTCAGCAGCAATCAGGTCGGGGCCAGCCTGAAGCAATACGGCGGCACCGTCCGCCCGAAAAGAGCCAAAGCGCTGACCATCCCGATTGCCCCGGAAGCCAAAGGCAAGACGGCGTACGAAATGAACACGCCGTCCCAGCCGCTGTTCCGGCCGAAAGGTACCAGCTTCCTGGCCAGGGCAAATAAGGATGGCACATTGAAACCGCTGTTTGCCCTGGTGGCGAAAGCCGACCAGCAGCCGGACCCGTGGTTCCCGTCCAATGCCCGGCTCGCGGCCATCGGACGCCGGGAAGCCGAAATCATGTTCAAAAAGGAGCAAGCCGCATGGAATACCCCCTGATCAACGATTCGCTCGCCCTGATCGCGGCCCGCCTGGCCGCGATGGTGTGCGACGAACAACCCCTGTTCAAAGAGATACGGACCGTTGTGATCAGCGGCTATGAGAATCTTTTTGAACTCCTGCCGGACCTGACCATGTTCCCGGCGGCGGTCGTCGCCTGCGGCGGCGGGGAATTCCCGCACAACGCGGCCGCCAGGGAGCTGGAAATCGCCGTGATCGTCATCGACGAATTTCAGGTCACGTCCGAACAGGCCGCATCCGGTTACAAGTTGCTCGATCAGGTCACCGGCGGTCTGACCGGCAGTCGACCAGGAACGGCGCTGAAACTGGAAAACCATCATTTCCTGATGCAGAGTTTCATGCCGCTTGAACTCGACAGCACCCATACCGCATTCAAATTCGAACTCAAAGCAACCGCCGGATTCGTGATCCGGCAGCAACCCTGAAAATAGGAGTATCCACCATGCCCAGTGAAGGAGCACAAATCTCGTTCGGAGTCCCCGAAATGCCGAGCATCGGTATCATTCAGAGCGACAACGTCAGCGAGTCCGCTGAAATCGCCGAAGCCCGCGGGCCGGACGGCAAAGTCATCGAGCAGCGCGCCTACAGTAAAACCGAAGAACACCAGATCGAGGCGCTGTTCCAGGAAGGCACCGAACCGCCGAAGATCGGCCAGGTCGTCGACGTCGCCGCCACCGAAACCGAACCCGGCTGGCGCGGCATCGTCAAGTCCCGGTCCAAAAACAAAACCAACACCGATTACGTCAAGCTCTCGCTGACCATCGAACGCAAGGACCAGGCCGAGCTGGTGGCGTATGACGACGGTGCAGGAGAAGTAACCCCATGAGCAGCCTGACCGCCGCCGCCAATGACGGTTACCGGGAGCTCGCGGATATCTGCCACGAAGCCGATTCCGGCAGCGCCCGCGACGAACACGAACTGGTCTGCGCGGTCACCGGCAAATCGACCATCGCCGGGCGGGAATTTCCCGCCCCCACCGCCGCCGTGATCGCACTCCTGGACGTCATCCATTCCCCGTTCGTTTCGGAGTTCGCCGAATCGTCCGAAATCACCGAGCTCGATATCTTCCGCGCTCTCTACCTGCTGGCCGAACGCGAAAAAGCCGCCCTGCCGGTATTGCGCATGAAGCGCCGGGCCGAAATGCTGGAAAAACTCCCCGAACCCACCGACCCGGAAACGGCCTATATCTATGTCCGCTCCCGGGAACAGCTGGCCGATGCCGAAGGCGATTTCGACGCCGCCGCGTTGCGGTTCGCCGATACCCTCGGCGTTTTCGATTTCCAGCGGGCGTCGACCGACCTCTGCTGTTATCTGACGCTGGCCACCGGCTTTTCCATGCTGCCGGACAGCAGCGAATCCGGCACTAAAAAAAAAGACGTTATGACCTCGACTACCTGACGGCCACCGCCGTCATGATCGCCAAGGTCATGCCCTCCGTGACCATTCACCAGGTGCTCTGGGAAATGCCCTGGCCAATGGTCAGTTATTACGTGGTGCAGGCCGCAAGGCAAGCCGGGATCAAAGGCATCGGGCGCAGGGATAAGAGCGATAAGTTGTGGAAGCGCTTCAAAGAGCTTACCAAAGCAGGTAAATCAGGAAGCCGATAAACGCAATTCCGAGGAGATGCCAACCCACAACCAGCATCATACCGATAATTGACGGCAAGGTAATTTGATTGTTTTTCATTTTTGTTGCTCTCCGGTTATTGGTTCCAATTAATATTTTAACATGGTTTTCGCAAAATGCAAGAATTCAAAATAAAATTTACCACCGATATTACTCAGCACCAGCGCGTGATGGGCGAATTTCGCAGCTCTGTCCAGCAGGCGATGGGATACGCCAAGAAACTGGTGTCCGTCGTCGGCTTGACCGGTATTGCCGGTGGCAGCCTCGGTATCGGCATGTTGGGCAAAAAGATCATCAAACTCGGCGCCGACATGCAGGATACCAGGAGCGCCTTCGAAACCATGCTCGGCAGCATGGAAAAAGGCAATCAGGTTCTTGCACTCCTCAATAAGTTCTCCGACCTGACCCCGTTCGACAACAAAGAAGTCATTCAGGCCGGGCGGTCGCTGCTCAACGTCGGCGTCGCCACCACCGAGCTGACCGAGAAGTTGACCATGCTCGGCGATATCGCCTCCGGCGCTCAGCAGCCGCTGAACGATATCGTCGCCATTTACGCCAAGTCGGCCAACAAAGGCAAGATCGCCGCCGAAGAACTGAACCAGTTGTCGGAACGCGGCGTCCCCATCATGGCGGCGCTGGCGAAAATGACCGGCTATTCCACCGCCGAAATCATGAAACTGGGCACCCAGGGCAAACTCTCCTTCGGTCTGATGGAGGAAGCCATGAAATCCATGACCGGCAAGGGCGGCCAGTATTTCGGGCTGATGGAAAAACAGAGCCAGAACCTGAACGGCCTCTGGGCCGGCGTGGAAGTCGAACTCGAAAAAATCGGCATCGCCATCGGCGAACAGGCCATCCCCGCGCTGACGGAAGCGGTCCAGAGCCTTCTCGATAAAATCAATCAGATGAAGGAAACCGGCCAGCTGGACGCAATCATTTCCAAATTGGCCGATACGATCGGCAAAACCGTTCTCGCCATTCGTGACCTGGCCGCCTGGCTGGCCAAAAACCGGGAGTATTTCGCCTCCATCGGCAAGATCGGACTTTACTGGCTGTTGTGGAAAAAACTCAATGTCGCCATGACCGCCGTCGCCGGTACCATGCGCGCCATGAGGGCCATTGACCTGGCCGGTTCATTCGATAACCTGCGCCGGAGTTCCGCCATCTTTAAAGTCCTCACCGCCAATATCTCTTCATTGTTCAAAGCCACCGGCGCTCTCAGAGGGTCTTTAAGCCTGATCGGCGGCGCGGCGGCGGCGGCCTTCACCGGCTGGGAAATCGGCAAGCGCCTGGCCGACCTGCTCGAACTGGAGGAGGCGTTTACCCGGTTCCTGATGACCGCCAGGGACAAAGAGCTGGCTCCAACGCTCAATGAGCCGGTCAAGCCGTCCGTTGCAAAACGCGACCTGGTTGCGGACCGCAAACGCCAGGCGGAGCTGAAGAACGAAAGCCAGACCTTGCGCGACCAGATCGGCAACCTGGAAAAAGCGCCCGCTACCCCTGAAAATAAATCGGCCCTCGAGAATCTGCGGGGCCAATTGGCGGAAAAAGACAAAGAAGCCGCCGAGTTGGCCGCCGCTTCGCAAAAATACGAGGAAGCGGCCAAAAAGGAAATCGCCGAAATCGAAAACATCTCCAAGGCCCAAAGAGAGGCCGAAGAGAAGCGCAAAGCTCTCGAAAAAGAGCTCAACGATTTGAAAGTAAGTGAAGCCCAAAATATCGGCACCCGAAGGCGGCCGGTCCAGGGCTATGCCGCAATTGGCCAGATGATGTCCGCGGCGAACCGTGGCGAAACAAGCAGCTCCGGCAAGAACCAGGAAAAGATTCCGTCCCGCCAGGAAAATTTGAGCAAGGAATTGGCCGAGGCCAAAAAGACGGAAGCGGAACTGCAGGCCCGTTTTTACGCCATGAGCCGTACCCGCTCGGACTATCTGGAGAACAAAAACCGCCTGAATGCCGCCGACGTTCAGGGCGAACGCGAAACGGCCTCCAAATTATCCGAGGTCGCCAAACTTCGCCTGGCCCAGGAGAAGGAAGATGCCCGCAAACGCCTGGAAATGGAACGCCAGGTGGCCGAGGCCCGCAAACAACTCCGCAAGGCCCAGCAGCAGCTGGAGGATGATCTGTTCCGCGACCGGATGAGCGACAAGATCGAGAAGTGGCGCGAAAACATCAAAGGTTATCAGAAGCAGATCGATGAAACCGAGAAAAAACTTTCCAAGCTCGGTTTGTCGGTCGACGAAGATATCCTGAAAACCCCGGAGCAAATCCTGCAAGCAAAAAAAGATGAAATGCTCCAGGCC
The DNA here is from genome assembly GCA_040391785.1 of Victivallis vadensis. Lineage (GTDB taxonomy): Bacteria > Verrucomicrobiota > Lentisphaeria > Victivallales > Victivallaceae > UBA5239. The sequence continues at coordinate 13,316 of JBEBXH010000065.1, read as the reverse complement.
AAAATCGCAGCTCACAATCGCGGCGAAAAAGTCACGTTCACCGACGAGGAAAAAGCCCGGATCGCCCAGCTCCAGGAGGATCAGAAAAAAGCTCGCGAGGCCAAAAAAGCCCAAGAGGCCGACGAGAAAAATATCGAGGACACGGAAAAAGAAGTTTCCAAGCTGGATAAACAGCGCCGCGACGAGGAACGCCAGGAGCGCGGCCAGGAACTGGACCAGCGCGACAAGGCTCTGACCGCCGCCGAAGCTCAGTTGACCGCCGCCAAGGAAGCCAATGCGCCCATCGTGGTCATCCTTGAAAAAATCACGGATATCCTGAAAAACGGCCTGCCGACCGAAACCACCTAATAAGTTCAAAGTTGAAGGTTGAAAGTTTAAAGCGGGGAATTTTCACCTTCAACTTTACACTTTACACTTTACACTTTCAACTGAAAAAATCGGAGATTTTTTTATGGATGTTACCAGATTTCAACGCGGCGTCTGGACGCGTGCCGGCGGCGGTGTCTCTTTCGACGAGCGCGCCGTCCAGCCGTCCGACTTCACCAAGTCACGCGGTTATGCTTATGCCGAGGAATATGCCAAAGGCCCCACCCAGTTCGGATTCGATTACCCGAACTGGCAGGGATTTGCCGATCACTTCGTCATGCGCCGGGCCATCATCGCGATCAACGCCAAGCAGAAGTGCGACAGCAACACGCTCCTGGCCTCGCAGATCGACAATTATACAGAATGCGGCTTTGTCTCGCTGCCGAGCCTGGCATTGCCGAACGTCCGGGGCAGCGTCGTTCCCGGCGGCAAATACCAATGCACCGGCTTCAGCTTCTCGGATGACGGCGACGGCTATTCCAGCGTCACCGTCAACTATCAGCAGTACGGCGAATGGGAACTGATCCAGCTCACCCAGAGCAACAAGAAAATACCTGATCCGAAAGGGGGATAATCAATGAGTATCGTATGGCTGTCAAAGGTAAAATGGGAAACGCTCTGGTCGGCGTTGCATAATATCGTGATCCGTCAGAATTTCACCGTCAAAACGCCGTCCGCCGGGATTTCCGGCAGCGGTACCGGGGCCAGGCTCCACATCGATTTACCGGCCAATGACACGGGCGGCACCTACGACGGCCCGTTCGCCGTTACGTTGAAGGAAAACAAGCTGAATGTTTCCGCCGGATGGCTGAACTGTAACGGTACTTTCAACGAAATGGCGGCCGTCGAGAAAATCGAACCGAAAACCGGTTACCTTTGCCTCCATACCGACCTGGATGAAAAAGGCGAATGGATCACCCCGGAATTCAAAATAACCGCACCGGCCGCCGATGCTTTCCCGGTTGCGGAAATCAAAGTCGATGAGAAAACCAAAGCGGTATTGATCCGGCAATTCCCGGTGACGGTGGCCGTGATCATGTTGACCAAACAGTGTCCGCTGGCGGAGGTATCGCGCCATGGCTGATGAATTCTACAGGGATGAACGTCCGAAAGACCCGACCGGCGGCGGCGATCCCGGCGGCCCCAGCGGCGGTGGGGCTGGTGGCGGCGGCTGGGGCGGTGGCGGTGGTGGAGGCAGTACCGGCGGTTGGGGATGGACCTGGGGCTGGGGTGGCGGCGGTGGTGGTGGTCCCGGCCCGGAAGAACCGGAGGAGCCGGAACCAGGCGATCAGGAGGAACCTCTCAAAATCTCGATTCCGCTGTTGAAAATATCGCGGTACGGTCTGCTACTGACGGATTTCAGTAAGCGGCTGCTTACCGGTTCGCTGGACTGTTCGATTGTTCCGGCCATGGTGGCGTATATTTCAGGCGACGAGAAGCGTGAGCATACCGATTGCGTCCTGATCCGAATTACGGATTTCATGCGGAAATTCAGCCTTGAATACCCGGTCAAATCCGAGCCGGAACACGCTTCGAGGCCCGATATCGTCGGCCGCTTTTCATGGTCACGCAAGGGAACGTTCCGGGTCCAGGCCAAATGGCAGGCGGGCCACTATAGCCATGCTGCGGTTCACAACGTGAAATTCATTATTTACGGCGTCAGTACCGGCTACTTGACGTTGCCGTTGACTTCCTGGTCGGACATCGCGGTTATCACGATAACCGATGACTACCAGGTATTCGTAAACAAAATCAAAGGCCGGTTTAACGGCAATTCGCCTTATGTGGAGACAGAATGAAAACAATAACCAGAATATTGATGGTCGACGGCAGCGCCGGTACCTGGATTGATGACATCGGCAAAAAGAAGGTGGCCCCGGAAATCGCCGTCGGCACCAGAGTGAAGCTGCGGTTCGATTTGCGCCAGAACGTGACCGATGACGCCACCGGCATGAAATTGCCGGTCGACATCGACGATATCCGCTGTGACAGCTACTGCCTGGCCCTGGACAACGATTACGACCAGGAAACCGCACCGAAGCTCCTGAAGATCGGCGCATTCCCGTTGTCCCGGGAAAACGGTTATGTCTATCTGGAAGCGGAAATCCCGGACACCGCCGTCCCTGGCCTGCTTGAAGCCGTCGGCAAAAAAGAAAAGGTCGAGCTGAAAGGCGAGCTCAGCGGCTATTCGGCCGAATACGGCATTGCCGCCGCGTCGTTCGCGGTCCGCTTCAGCCTGGTCATCTGCAACCGCGTTTACCTGGGCAATGAAGTTCCGGACGAAGTGATCAACGATCCCGCGTATTTGAACGCCGTCCAGATTTACGCCCTGCTGGCGGAACTGGAACGTCCGCAGCCGGGGCCGCAGGGTGCAACCGGCCCGGCCGGGCGCGGGATCACTTCGATTGCGAAAACCAATTCACAGAACAATGCGGATACCTATACGATTACGCTATCCGACGGCTCAACCCAGACGTTCGCCGTCACCAACGGCACCAACGGGCGCGGTATTGCTTCAATCGAGAAGACCGCCACCAAAGATAACATCGACACCTATACGATCACGTTCTCGGATGATTCGACGTTTTCTTTCACGGTCGTCAACGGCGAAGACGGCCGGGATATCAAGCCGGATGCCTACGGCGAACTTTCCGAGCGCGACGCCTACGCGGACCGCCCGCAGGGATTTACTTTCCGCGCGTCCATTGTCGACCCGGTCGAACTGACCACCAAAGTTTACACCTACATGAAGCGCTCCGACGACTTTGGCGACTGGTTCCCGCCGCTGATCATCACTTATTACAGCAGGGACGGTAAAGACGGCAAGGACGGTACCAACGGCGAAGATGGCGAACATTCAGCCATGCTCAAACCTCTCGATTTCAAGGCCAAAGGGCCGGAGGATGAGAACAAAGAATATATTTTTGTCGATCTGGCCGAATATTCGGCCGCCACCATTTCGGCGGTCTGCATCGACACCGACGACGGCGAACTGATGCTGCCGTATTATTCAGCGTTCGGCGTCCGTAAAATCATTCGCGATGCGGATCACAAAGTCTATATCTATTTCGGTTCGGAATGCCCGGAATACAAGACCGGCCGCATCTACTTTTCCCAGGGTGTGGCCGGACTGACGCAATACCAACTTTACCTGAAAAACGGCGGTATGCTGTCGTTTGGCGAATGGTGCAACAACAAAGGAATCGCCTCCATCACCAAAACGGCGACCGAAGACAATATCGACACCTACACCATCCTTTATTCCGACAACACCGTGCAGGAATTCACCATTGTCAACGGCAAGGATGGCCAGCACGGCGATGGCCTCAGCTGGGATAAATGGGGACCGCAAGCCAAGCTCCACCTCTACGATTCCGCAGCCAAAGGTTTCGTTTACCTGGTGACCGACGTTCTGACCGATGAGGAAGGCTACCGTTACTGTGTCGCCTACCGTAAGGAATCGGATGCCCAGGGCGACTGGTCCGAACCGGTGCGCTTCTACGGCGGCATGAAAGGCGAAGATGGCAAGAACGGCAAAGATTTCAAGTATTCCGACTTCACGGACGCACAACTGGAGGCGCTCAAAGTCAAAGGCGATCGGGGCGAAAACTCCGCCGTCAAACCAGATGCCGAATTCCTGGCCGCACATGACCCGGAACAGCCCGGCAAACCGTTTGTCGATGGCGGCAGCGTGGTTATTGAGGGCATTGACCCGATTGCGGCGGTCGAGTTGTACGATGAAGAAGGCAACGGCATTGTCCAGCATCGCGGCCCGCGCCCCGGCGAAGTCTTGATCCGCACGTGCTATGTAGAAAATCACACGGTCGTCTACCTCGGCAGTCTCGACGCGGATCAATACGCCCACGGCGGTAGAATCCGCTTTGCTCAGGGGCTTGCCGGGCTTTCACCGTATCAGATTTGGCTCAAGCAAGGTTATGAGGGCTCCGAAGCGGATTATCTGAACTGGACGCGAGGCGCGGGCAATGAATTTGCGTTTGACGACAGCGCGGTGAATGGGTGCATGCTGGTCATCGACGATACCCGCCCGGCGGTCGCCGTCATCGACGAATCGGGCCGCCAGTATCCGTTCGCGTTGCTCGATGAAGTAACTTACCGCGCGGGAGTCACCTCAATCAGCCTCGCCGCGATTATGACGTATCGCAACTTAATCGCCATCCCCGGAACATGGAAAATTGTTTTCGCAGTCGGCCCCGAAGGTAAGAATGGGCGCAGTTATTTTATCGACAAATCCGGGCTGTTGGCCGAACGCGATCAATACAACGGCAAGGCTCCCGGATTCAAGTTCGAGGATGCCGACACCGGGCGCATTTATACACGACTGGCCAGCGGCGGCTGGAGCTCCGGCTTCTTGATCCGCGCTGAAACCCCAGCCGACTGGTACGACCTCGATTACGCGGCCAATCTGACGCTCGATCCCGTGAACGGCTGTCAGCAGCGCGTGGCACTTTCCGGGGATGTCGATATCGCTGCTCCGGTGTTGAGCACCGAGTGCCCCACGCTGGTGTTGCAGCTCACCGTGTCCCGGCACACGGTACAAATCAATCAGCAATCTGTGCTGGCGGGGGTATCCGGGGTATTCCTGATCGGCTGGTACTATGACGGCAGCGCCACCCGCCGCCACAATATCGCGGAGGTGTTCTGATGTTTAAAACGGCATTCGATCTTTACCGCCGCCTCGGCCGCATGACGCGGAGCCCGGCGATTGACGGCTATCTTTACCAACCCTTTCAGATTCTCGACGCGGGCGTTCCCGGGGTCGTCGGCAAATATTACCCGACCGAAGAAGCCGCGAATGCGGAGTTGACCGCGTTCGACGAAATCCTTTTCCGGCACGAAAACGGCATACACTACATCCGGGGCGTCTGCGTGAAAACCGGCGTCATAGACGACGGTATATTTGGGGAACTCAATAAATACCGGCTGACATTCACCTTGACGGACGGCTCCCAGGAGTTTTATCGAACCATATCGAGCGATCTGGTTTTGAACGGCATCATGGTGCTCTTATATTTTCTTATGACCCCTTATTTCAATGAGCCAATTGGGGGCGATCAGTTTTTACCGCTGCCTACTGTGCGTGTTTACCCGTGGGGCATCAATATGGAAACAGTTGATCCCGTCATCAATATGAAGCTCCGACCGGACCGGGTTCCCGGAGGAGCCGAGGTTGTAATCGCCGCGTATGATCCGGGGAATAACCAATATAGCCGGAATACCGTAATTGAGCTGCCGTATGAGGTCGACACTCAAATCGATATTTCAAGTGAGCAGCGGAACTGGTATGTAATGCCTGCCATCGTCGAGCAGCCGCCTCGGTGGGGCGATATACGGCGGCATGTGCCACTTCAAACCCTGATCGCCCCTCGCACTGGCCTGATGAATGTAACCATCCTGAATGATTCCTCGTTGAAGTACATCGATCTGTCCGGCAATCAACTGAGTGATTCTCACATCAGCGAATTAGTCTACAGCGTGCTCAAGCATTGCCCATCCGATGGCTACCTCGATATCAGCGGCCAGATCGACGCCGCGCCGTTGGGCGCTGGTGTTTTAGCCAGAATCACCGAACTGCGGGCGCACGGCTGGAACGTAATAACCGATTAAAGGAGTAACACCTATGCAAATCTTACAAGTCAAAACAGAAAACGAATTTTCGCAGGTAACGCCCCCGGAAGGAACCGTATTGATCTGGCCGCAGGTCGGCGCGGATAATGCCGTCACGCTGTACGTCAAGCTCCCGAATGGCACGATTACCACCATCGCTGGCGGCGGCTCGGGCGGTCCGGTCAGTTGGAGCGATATCACCGGCAAACCGAATATTCCGTCCATATTGTCCGACCTGTCCGACGTGTCAGACCTGTCCGAAATTCAAGATGGTCAAACATTGGTTTTCGATGCGAAATCTCAAACATTGAAGCCCGGCACTGTCGGCGGCGGCGGTGGTGAGTCTTATTTACCTGTACCCGCAGAGCAGGATATCGGTAAAGTCCCTATCGTGGTCGGTCAGCAAGTCTCACCCGGCAATGATGCCGATGCTATAATGTTACTGCATCTGGAGAATAGTCTGTTTACGGACGATGCTGTAGGCTCTTTCGGGCAGCCGGTTGTGGCGATTGCAGGAACGCTGGAATTTGCTAAAGCCTATTTCGATAACGGGTTGGTTATCTCTTCCTGGGGTACCGCCGCTTTCACGCTTTCTGATGCGTGGTATACTGTATTAAACGGTGGGGATTTTACGATTGATTTCAGAATAAAGGTAAATAGTTTTAAGTCCGACTGGGGGTCGATATTTAATTTTGCGTATGCAGGAAATAGTTTATCCTGTAATGTCAAGAACGGACAAATTCAGTTGAACGCTCATGGCTATGATTCTCAGGTCGTGGGGCCCATAGCAACCGGACAATGGTACCACATTGCATTCGTATACGATCGAGCAAGTTCTACCATGCAGTTGTATTTGAACGGTATACTGGTCTATCAATCAAGTATGTCGTGGCCGGGGATCACCGGCTTTGATCTTGGCTCTGGATCCGGGCAGGCTATAGACTGGTTACTGGATGAATTCAGGGTCTCCAAAGTAAAGCGCTGGATTGAAAACTTTACGCCCCCAACGTATCAGTACGGTTCTGAGGACGATTCCGAGGTTGCCTTGCAATATCGGAATATAGGAAACACCGGCGGCGTGCCCGCCATTTCGACGGCCGATGCTGACCCCGCCACCGGCACCGTTCAGATTCGCGACGTCACCGTCAACCCGGACGGCTCCACCAGTTGGGCCGGTGAAACCATAACCGTATTTTACACCTTCGAGGCACCCAATGAGTAATATTTATCTGGCTCCTTCAACCATCGTGCCGAAAGCCGGAACCCCCGGCGTGCGTTTCGGCAACATCTTCGTGCCGATCGCGAAGCCCCTGCCGCCGATTCCGACTGACGGACTGGTTTTCCATGCCTCGCTTTCCAGTAACGCCGCCACCGCCGAAACCGGCCAGGCATTGAATATTAACGGAGTTACTTTCACCGCCGACAGCACGCTCGGGACAACCGTTGGCGTTTTTAACGGCTCCAACAGTTATATTACCTTTTCCGATGCCGGATTCCCGATTGGCAACGCGGCCTCGACCGTGTCGGCGTGGACATTGATAAACAGCATCAGTGATAGATATTGTATCATTTTAGGATATGGGGCCAACTCTTTAAATCAAATGCGCGGCAATGCGGTATTGGTGGACGGCGCGTTAAACCAGACGGGGGCGTTTTCCGCCGATAATTCACTCAGCACTGCCCCGGGCGTCTGTCATTTCGGTGAATGGGTGCATGTCGCTTTTGTAAACGTAGACGGATTGATCAAATTCTATGTCAACGGTAATGATGTGGGAATACAGTCATACGCTCGCGAAACCGTATTGTCCATGGGCAGCATCGGCTCATACTACGGCGGACTGGAAGGATTCCTGAACGGCCGCATGTCCAGTTTGCGTGTTTACAACCGCGAACTGAACGCCGACGAAATCGCCGCCCTCGCCAAAGAATTCAAGTGATGGAGCAATTGAAATGATCGACAAATTCATGATGATCACCGCTGACAACAACAGCCACGTCCGCGTTGAATTCCTGATCTGCGACGACCGCAAGCTCTGCAAAGATTGCCAGCTGCCGCAGTGCATCGACAAAGCGCGGGCCGTCCGGCTGCTGGAAAACGCCGTTTACTTCCTGCCCGGCTTCGGCAAACTGACCATCCGGGCCGGATTCGAATTCGACGGCGCATCGATCCCGGCCGCGTTCTGGGCCACCAAGGGCCACCCGCTCGATCACGATCACATCCGCAGCAGTCTGCTTCATGACGCGCTGTATGCGGCCCAAATCACCGACCGCGCGACCGCCGACCGGCTGTTCCTGGACTTCATGCACCACGCCGACCTCGTCGGCTGGTACACCCGGACCACGATCTACCAGGCGGTCAACTGGTGCGGCGGCCCGGCCTGGAAGAACAAAACCCCGGAGAGCATCGCCGCCGCCCGCAAACTGATCACCCTGATCCCGGAGAAAACCACATGAAAACCGTCCTTTATGTCCTTTCAGTCCTTTTCGTCCTTTGCGCCCTACCTGGCTGCGTAAACCGTCAGCTGGCCGAATCCTACGGCCAGTTCCTGGAGACCGCCGGGCAAGAGTACATCCAGTACGTCGACCAGGACCCGGCGCTGGACGAAACCGACCGCTCGATCCGACGGGCCAATTACGACCAGGCCCGGCAGACCGTCGACAAGTTCAAGTCAACCAAATGGAGCTGGTAACATGGTCGAACAGATTATTACACGTGAAGCATTCATCGAAAGCATCCGCGATGAATTGGCCGTCCTGGTGGCCGGAGCCAAAGCCGAATATTCGGCCGAACTCAGCAATCTTTCCGCGCTGTTCGCGGATCAGTATTATAAATACCTGAACGCGACCACGGAAGGCGACCGCAAACGCGCCGAATGCAACATCCGCCACGTCAAGGCAGCTTTGGCCCACATCAGCGCCCGGATGGGTTTAGACGTTGTTGATCGCCTGATCACAATCTGCACCACCGCCCTGACGATAGCCGCCACTGCCGCGATCCGGGCGATCATCTAGGAGCCCCAGCCATGCCGAAATGCAACCAGAAAACCGAAGTCTACAGCCGCGTCTGCGGCTACTTCCGCCCCACCGCCAACTGGAACAAAGGCAAGCGCCAGGAATTCGAAGACAGGAGGGTTTATGAAATAAAAGCACAAAAAAAATAAACCACGAAACGAATAAACGGTTTACGCAAGATTCAATCTCATGCGCAAACCGTTTCTTTTTTTGCTCAGATTTCCGACGAAAAATATTGATAAACGGTTTACGCAAGCCCGCCACTATTCGCGCAAACTATTTAAAAGCCCTCGCGCAAACCAATCCTCGTACTATAGTCCTTTACGTCCTTTCTGTCCTTTGACCCGACTTTTAGCGGGATTGCCCTTTTAATAGACCGTCTATTCGTGCTCTTTTTTTCGTTTGGGTATTGACAAAACTTCGTGTCAGTGTTATAATATTGTAAAGTTGTCATGAAAATAGGGACAAGTTATGATTCAGGAAAATATCAAATTCAGGGAAATCGCGGAGCATATCCGTGCTGAATTCATTAAGCCGCACTGGCAGCCGGGTCATAAGCTGGATTCGGAGAAAAAGCTGATGGATCAGTACGGGGTCAGCCGGATCACCATCCGCAGCGCGCTGCAGAGGCTCGAGGCGGAGGGAATTATCGCCCGCGAACAAGGCAAGCGCAGCGTCCTGCTGCAGAAGCCCGCGGACCAGAAGAACATCCGCAAAGGCATCAACTTCGGGCTGATCGGTAATGAGGAAATTGTCGACGCCTCGCTGTCCGATTTACCGCGGATCGGCATCAACATCATCCGGGAGCTTTCTTCGTGGGGGGCAACGCTGTCGCTATTTCCGTTTTTGTCCGAACAGCATCCGGGGGCACTGGATTTCACCCGGAACCTGATTTCCCGCAATCTGGTGGATGGATTTTTTGTCAGTTTCACTCCGGATTTCCTGGAAATAGGCGAGTATCTGCTGGCGAAAGAAATTCCGTTTGTTTATGTGCTGCAATTTCAACATATGATGCTGAATTTTTCAGAGGGAGAATTGGCCGGTAAGTATTGCGTCGTCCAGGCGGAAGAACTTGCGCCCACCCAGCGGCTGACTAAACGGCTCAAGGATAATGGAACCGAGCGGATCGTCCTGCTGGGGTCCCGGGACGATTACTTTCCGCAGCGGACCTATGACTTATTCAAGGAGAGCGCCGGAGAGGCTGGAGTGGAACTGATATCGGTGCCGATGATGGGAACGTCGCTGAAGGAGATTATCCGGACTGTGGAGAAGTACAGCGCTCCGGCGAACTGCCTGCTTCTCTCCAACGAACTGGTCTCGGAATTCAATTACGCCATGGACTATCTGGAACTGAGCTCTCCGAAAGATGTCCAGGTTCTGCTGTTCAAGCATTTCACCCCGGACTGGAGTCGTTGGGAAAAGAAGTATCCGGTATTCAGCTGCGATCCGGTGAAATTCGGGGAGGAAGCCGCCAGGCTAATGTACAATCTGATCCTGGAAAAAGAATCCGGGATACCGTTTCCCGGAAGCCGAATCGTCAAACTGGAGCGTGAGATGTATGGCAGAGATTTGTAATATATTCAATCAAGGTGAAACCCAAACAACATAAAGGAACAAAGCATGAACGCAAAAAAATTCACACTCATAGAGCTATTAGTAGTAATAGCGATAATAGCAATACTGGCGGCGATGCTGCTGCCGGCGCTGAACAAGGCCAGAGAATCGGCAAAAGCCTCCCATTGCCGCAACAACCTGAAACAACTGGGCTTAATACTGATTAACTGGACGGATGACCGTGACGGGTATATGCCGTCGGATCATATGGATCTTACTTATGGAGATAACCATATATATAACCGTACGGATGTGCCGGCTGATTATGGTTGGTATACCATCTTTAACAGGCAGAAGTATTTACCGAATACGAAGATTCTTGATTGTCCTGCCGATGTGAAAAATACCATGGACTACGGTTGGAACTGGCGGCTGGGGGAATGCAAAGCGCATGGCTATACCGGCAGCAAGAGTGTATTCTATAAGATTGAAAAAGTCAAAAAACCGGCCGAAACCATTTCTTTCGGTGAATCCCCGTATTGGTATATTGATCCGAACCAGGGGGCTCCGCTTCAGCCGTATCATGGCACAGGATTCAGCGCTCTCGGCAACCTGGCCTGGATTGACGGGCATGTGTCGAGCCTGAAGCAAGCGGAAAGCAGCTCTACGATTAATGGCGTGACCTACTATTACTATATATTGAATAAATAAAAAGGACGGATAAATGATGATGAAAAAACTGTTGATCGGGATGATTTTAAGCGCATTTGCAATTGGATTTGCCGCCAAGCCGGAAGCTGCCGAGTTGGCCGCGATCTCAAAGAAAGTCAATCCGCCGGCGGGCGAGGCGCGGAAAGAATTGCCGGATATTTTTCCGGTCGGCTTTTTCCATGGCGACGCCTGTCTGCTGGTCAATGCCTCTAATGCTCTGAAAGATCCCGTGGCATTACGGCGAGCCAAGACGTTTCATGACCTGGCTAAGCGTTATGTCAATGTGATCCTGCCGTCGAACGCCCGCTACCGCGTGGCGGAGATGGATGTTGCGGCCAAGTACGGGATGTACGTGATTCCTTCGCTGAATTTACTGCACGGCGTCGGTAAGGAGAAATTAACCGCGGCTGACGGCGAAGCCCTGCAGAAAATCCGTGACCAGTGGAAGATCGAGGTCGACCGCCTGGGCAAGCATCCGGCGCTGCTCGCCTGGCATATTTACGACGAGCCTATGCCGTGGTTCAGCCGTTCTCTGCTGAATATCCGGAGTTTCCTGCGTGAATACGATGGTAAGCACCCGGTCGTTTATACACACCAGAACCTGCCGCTGGGATTCGATAAATCCGAATGGGAACTGTTGGCCTCCGAACCGGTCATTTTTTCGGACTGTTACAGCATCAACAAGGCGATGGGCCGTGATCCGTGGCTGTACGGCGATGTGGGAATGCGCGATTTCCGGCGCGTTAACCCCAACGCCGATTACTGGCCGATTATCCAGTCCTATACTTACCACTACGAACCTACGCCCGGTGAACTGCGGATTATGGTTTATCATACATTGGCGCGGGGGGCGAAAGGGATGTTTTTCTTTACCACCGGGCAGAGTGTGGTATCATGGGCGAACTCGGAGAAAATAGGGTTCTACGACTCCCCCGGCAACCTCTGGTTTGCCAGCGATATTCTGCTGAATGAACTGGGCCGCATTTCGGAACACCTGATGACCGCCGGACCATTGCTGCTGCCTCTGACCTATACGGATAAGTATCAGTACAAGGTTCATAATCAGGACACCATCACCGCCTATGTCACCAAAAAAGGCTTGCGGCCCGATGATATGCTCAAAGTTCCGGTGATCGACATCGGCGCATTCACCGGCAAAGATTACGATATCCTGGTCATTCACAACGACGATCCAAATTACCCCCGCAGTGCCGAAATCACCCTGCCTGCGTCCCAGGGCAAAAATGAATTGTTCGATCTCCGCACCCTCGAAAAGGTGAAATCAAAGACTTCGGACAAGGGCGAAAAAGTTTATTGCCTGAGTTTCGTACCGGGCGATGGTGGGCTATACTTCTACGGCAATGATCAAAACTTCGAAGCCGCCCGCAATTCTGTTCTGCAGCGTCGATTCAAGCAGGAGTTATTGCTGTTGAACCTGGATATGGAAATCGCGGAAATAAATTCCGTTGATGTCTCGGAAGTCAAAGCGCTGATTGGCAAAACAGGTGGGGAGACCCCGGAAAAAGCCCTCAGCATGCTGGCCGATGCCAGAAATGCTTTTCTGATGGCGGAAGCAGCAACCGGAGATTACTATGAAAATAAGAAAAACCTGGAGTTGATGCGCAGTGTTTTTTCGGACATGGACATCTATTTGTCAAAATGCCCGGCGAAGTGGGACGATATGACCGTGGAAACTCGTGAATTCATTACCCGGCTGCTCGACCTGACCCGGCAATTCACTGCCTTCGAGAATCAATTCCGTAGCGGCAAAGCCGACCCCGCCGCCGGACGGGAGCTCTTATTAAAAGTAGAGCAGCTGAACCAAAAACGGCCACAGTTCTGAGGAATTGGCCGGCGGCGGTGCCGCCTGAATTGGAGAATTGGTCGGCGCAAGCGCCTGAATTGGACGCCACTCCGTGGCTGAATTGGGGAATTGAGAAAGAACTTGCTTGTCCCGTCGTAGTGTAACGAAGACGGATGTAAGTCTGTATATAGAGCCAATTTCAAAAGTGAAAGGCTCTGACTTGTTAATAACTCGTTTTTGACGT
>JBEBXH010000064.1:0-38937 GCA_040391785.1 Victivallis vadensis | reverse complement strand
CCAGGTAGTCCCGGCCACCCCGGCCCCGACCGCCGTCACCGAACCCCTCGACTGATCCAGTCCAAAACGACTCCAGCCCGCCCCTCAAAACGGCGGGCTTTTTTGTGTTCAGTCCAGTAAGTATGTCATTACTTTCAGGGTTTTGATTTCGAATGGCTCAAAGGATAAAGTAAACTTCTCGGCGCTGCCGTAAGCGACAGTGACGTTCCATTCGAGCATGTCGCATTCGGCCAGCTCCGCGCACCGGGGGAAGGTAAGTTCGATAGAACCGGAGCGGCCGTATTTCTCTGCTAAGCGCAGGATCAGGGCATCGGATTTCTCCGCCTTTTTAACCACGGTCAAGGATACGGAATCGCCGCTAAGCTTGAACGGCAATTCAAACTGTCCGCCGTGACCGGTGAAAACGACCGGTGGCGAATTTAATTGAGCGGCGGCGTCGATGACTCCGGCATCGATCATCGATCCGGCATGAGGATAGAGGATATAACGGAAGCGGTGAGCCCCCAAATCCGCGGTTTCGTCCGGATACTTCGGGGCGCGGAGCAAGGCCATATCGATGATGTCGCCGCGCAGGGTACAACCGTACTTGGCGCCGTTCAAAACTGCCACCCCGTAATCCCGATTCGAAATATCGGCATAGCGATGCATGACGTATTCAAATCTGGCCGCCTCAAACGCCGTATTCGCATTCAGCGGACGGCGCACAAAACCATACTGGATATCGCATACTCCCTCTGCGTTTTTCAGTGCGCACGGGAAGGATACCCGCAGCATTTTATGCGATTCATGCCACTCGATCCCGGTATCGAATTCAAGCTGCCTGGAATTACAGCCGAGGGAAACACGCTGGCTGATCCGGGAACTGCCGATACTCAGTTCCAGTACCAGAACCTGCCCCAGCGGGCCATTTTCGACATATGATTTTCCGGCAGGCCGGGCGCCGGAAATTTTCACATCCCGGTAGTATTCTTCGATATTCCACGCGTCGTACACGCTCGGCATATCTTCATACAAAGCGAATTCATTGCCCGGCCCGGTCAGGATCGCACAGTTGTTTTCACGGTCAAAAGCGCTGATGATACGCCCTGTTTCATCGAATTCATAACGGACCAGTTCGTTTTCCAGAATCAAAGTAGTATTCTTTTCCGCAGACGACTTGCCTTCCACCTTTTTCAGCTCGATACAACCGAACGGCGGAAGCTGTACCATTACCATGCGGTCCTGCACCGGAAGCTCAACACCGTTCAACGCCGCCCCGGTCCAGCCGTCCGGCAGCTTGAGCGGCCGTTCATAAGGGGTATCCAGCATGTTGAAATAGACACAAGAGGCGGTATCGGGCTTCAGGAGCATCCCGGCGGCCTGGTCGATCAAATTGACGACACTTGCAAACGCATCGTCGAATTGCGCTTTGGCCTCCTCGTAAACTTCGCGAATGGAACTGCCGGGCAGGATATCGTGAAACTGATTGAGCAGCAAAATCTTCCAGAGACGATCGAGCTCATCCGATGGATAATGCTCCATCGGCGCAGCCGCATAAATCATCTCGACGGCGCGGAGTTTCGTTTCCAGTTCGCGGTTGGCTTTTTTCAGCCACGCCTGCGAGGTAAAGGTCCCGCGATGATTCTCCAGATACAGCTCACCCTCCCAGGTGGCCAAGTGATTCCGGAGCGGTTCCAGCGTTTCGAAGAAATCGGCCGCCGTGGCGAACTTCACGCGCGGCGTTTCCGGCAGGCTTTTCATCCGCCTCGCCCGCTCGACGAATTCGTCATGCGGACCGCCGCCGCCATCGCCGATACCGTAAAGGATCAGCATGTCTTCCGCGATGTCGTTTTCCGGCAACAACTCTTCGGCACGAATCAGCGTTTCCGGCGTCATCCAATCCCCGTAACCGCTCTCCTGAGGGATATAGCTGAGGACTTCGCTGCCGTCGATGCCGCGCCATTTGAAAATGTTGTGCGGGAAACGGCTGACCTTGTTCCAGGCCAGTTTGGTGGTAAGGAAATAATCGCAGCCGCATTTGCGGACGATCTGCGGCAACGCCGCGGAATAACCGAACACATCCGGCAGCCACAGATTTTTCACCTCGATGCCGAATTCATCCATGAAAAAATTCTTGCCGTAGAGAAACTGTCGGATCAGCGACTCGCCGCCGCTCAGGTTCGTATCCGCCTCGATCCACATGCCGCCGAGAAGCTCCCAGCGCCCCTGTTCCACCATTTCCTTGATCCGGGCGTATAATCCGGGATGATCTTCTTTGACAAACTGATAATGCAACGGGGTGGACGCGCCGAAAATATAATCGGGGTAGCGTTCCAGCAAATCGAGCTGACTGCTGAACGTGCGCGCGGCTTTCTGCCGGCTCTCGCGCAGCGGCCACAGCCAGGCGGTGTCGAGGTGGCTGTGCCCCAACGCCCAGGCGGTGAGATGCTGATTCGGCGAATCGAACAGCGGGGCCAGCATTTCGGAGCACCGCGCGGCATTATCCGGATTGCCGAGATAGGCGTTGATGGCGTCATTGATTTTCCGCAAGATCCGCTGTGCGGGGAAATGCCGCGGCTCAAGCGCTTTCACCAGTGAAAGTAGTACCATCAGGTCGTTTCGAAACTGCCACACATCCTCCCGGAATATGCCGATGGTCAGGCTTTGAATGGTCGCGTCGAATTTCTCCGTGGAGAGCCCCATGATATACGTGCCGGAAACCTGAGCCCAGAGCTCAACGTCCGCCCCGAACTGCCGCAAACGGTACAGTTCCTTGCGGAACTTCGCCACAAATACGGAATTATTGGTCAACCCGCACAACTCCCGGCCATTCCGGTCATAGAGCAATATTTCGCCGGCGAGATACAGCTTGACCGCGAGTTCCCGGCCGCGCCAATGCTCCGGGAGCGCGGCATGAAGCCGGAACCATGCCTGATCCCATGCCTCGCCCCAACGCTCCCCTACATGGATCGGCCGGTAGTCTCCGGCGGGCTTTTCCGAAAATGGAATGACCTCGCGGGAAACGCAATATTCCGTATTCAAATCGAGGGTTTCGGCGAAAAAATCTTCTTCCAGGCGCGTAATGAACTTCTCCGCCCGGCAGAGAAGTTCCTTGAAATCATGAGTGTACATTTACATCCCTTTTTATTCGAGCACGTCCGAGGCGATGTCCTGCCCGGTGAAACGGTATTTGCCATTCCCCAGCTCAACCGTCTGCCCGTAGCGGGATTTCAATCCTTTAATGCCGACTTCGATTTCGGCATCGGCCTTGCCGGGGCCGCAGGCGGTGATGATGACCTTGGTCTTGTCCTGATAGGTGAACGCGGCGGCGTCAACCACGGATTTCTCCTTGTTGGCGATTTTGACCGCCGGAGCTTTTTCATCGCTCAGGAGCCAGGGCTCGAGGCTGCGCAGGCACTTCACGGAATCAGTCACCGGCCCCTCCCAGAATTCGCGGGTGCCCTCCACGCCGACCCCGGCATTTCTGACCGTAAGCGAGGTGTAACTATAGTAACAGTAAATTCTTACGCCGTAGATCGCCGGCAAGAGAACCATGGCACGCAATTGCTCCGTGCTGGGCAGCGGATCGTCCTTGGTCCCGCCCCAGCCGTTCCAGCTGAAAGCCTGCGGAACAAACATCCCGGCAATACCGGTTTTCAGCTGAGCGACGGTATAATTGCGGACTGTAATCATTGACTGAGGCCCTTTGCCGCGTATGGGATAAACATCGTAGCCGAAGACGTCGAACGCTTTGGCGAAGGGAACGCAATCGACGGCTTTGTCGGTCAGCCCGAGGGTGATGTGGCCCGGAAATTTTTCCGCGATTTCTTCGCGGGTTTTACGGAATTTCGGTACATCCGTCACCGGATTCTCGTCCGCGTAATATTTGCCGATCACCGCCGGGTGATTGTACTCGGGGGTCATGCCCAGACCGGTTGAGTAGCCCTGAATATATTTCAGGCCATGCTTCGCGAGAATATCGAGGGAATTGGTGACCTGAACGCGCCCTTCCGGGGTCTTATAGCCGTACTTGAAGTATCCGGACAGTTTATCCTGGTTGGTTTCCTTGGTACGTTTGGCGGGATCCTTGGTCTGTTCGCCCGGGGTGATATTCAAATACGCCGAGCTGTAATCCAGCAGGAAGGTAAATCCGGCGTCGGCAATGTCTTTGATCTCGGATTCCTTTTCGATCCAGCTGCCGTATACGCCGATCGCCAATACCGGTTTGCCGTCGATCACCATTCGCCCGGCAGTGTCGATCCCGGTGCCGGTCGCGGGACGTTTGTACAAGGTGGTTTCGTCTTCCGCCACGATCTGCTTTTTGGCGCTGTCGAGCAGCTTGGCTTTGATCGGGTATTTTCCATCCGCGACATTGTCGAACTTCAATACTGCACTGCCTTTTTTGTCCAATGCCGCCACGGCTTTTTTATCGCCCAGTTCGGCGTAAACCAGATGGTTACGCACATCTTCCGTGTTCACCCCGTCCAGATAAGCGCGGTATTCCACGGTATTGTCCGCATCCAAGGTCAGTTTGAATGGACGCGTCAGGTAAAATTCCGCGCTTTTTTCCGCCGGTTCCACTTTGATGTCGTCAAACCAGATTTTGCCCGTTTTGGCCCGGAAAAGCTGGCAGATCAGGACGTTCTTTGCCGCGGCGATGAACTCGTATTCCACCGCATGCCATTCATCATTCTTCTGATGCGACAGCGAGGGGTGAATGTTCCAGGTCTTGCCATTCTCGTCCGTTTGCGTAACAGCCGGCAAGGCGGAGGCCCAGCCGCCCGGCACATCCGCCGTTTTGTAACTGAGGGTGAGGACGTAACGGCGTTTCGCCTCAAGCTCAAGCGAAATCCGGGCCACGGCGGATTCATAATCTTTCAGGTCTTTCCGCTCAAGCAGCAGCGCACCGCTGCCGGTGGTGCCGCCGTTGGTGTCCCATTGCGCCGTGGCCGGGAATTTCCAGCCGCGTTTTTCCGCCGCCTTCAGCCCATCGTTAAACGTTTCCTGCAGGGCAATATTTTGTTTTCTCTCCGGTTTCCGGTAATCGTTCAAGTCGGGCAAGGCCTGTGCCGCCATGCCGAGAACCACTGAAAACACACTTGCAAAAAGTATCAACTTCTTCATTAATTTTTCCTCTATATTTATTCGTTGATTTTGCCGATTAATTTTTTCAGGCCGCCGTCGTTAAGAAAACAACCGCTGAGATTGACTTTTCTGGTGATGACATGTCCGCCGGTATACAAAACCGTGAAGTTTTCCTCCACCGCAATGATGTCTTTGATGAGTTTGCCGGTATGGGCGCCGGTCCTGAAATAGCCGGAAGTGCTCCAGCGAGTTCCCAGATGGCCGATGTCCAACGGCATATTGAGCCATGCCGATTCGGCGATTTTGCCACTGTCGGTCGCGGTTTTGGCCGCATCGGGATTCGTAACCGAATAACGGTACGGATTGATGTAGCTGTAACTCTGTTCCACATTGCCATTGCCGGTGTTATGCCAGCCTCCGAAGGGCATATAATCACGGACCACCAGCGGACAGTAAAACATTTTCGGCTCCGGCAATATTAAACCGTCGAATCTCTTGTAAGTGTCACCGAGGTATGGAAGCAGAAGCCCGAGCGAGGTCCATCTCTTGTTGTTATTGTCGCCGGTAGCCATCGAATCCAGGGGCGCGGTATTGGCGATAAGCGACGGCAGGAAATCGTCATAATCGCCGGTATAAAGATTCGTCAGCGTGCCGATCTGTTTCTGGTTGTTGACGCACAAGCTCATTTTGGCACGTGTTCTGGCGCTGTTCAACGCCGGCAGGAGCATGGCGGCGAAAATGGCGATAATCGCGATCACGACGAGCAATTCAATGAGTGTAAAAATGGAATTCGGGCTTGCAGATCTTTTCATTGTCCGGTCTCCTTGCTAAATTAATTTTCCCTGTTGATTTATTCCACATAATACATTATATTATGAAAAGATACAAAATCAATAGGTATTTTTCATAAAAACATTCGGAATAATATCAAATATATTTAAAATATTATAAACGGGGGAATAATTATGGGATTATATCCGATCAAAGAGTCATTGGCTCCTTACAATAACGGCATTACCACGTTCGGCGGACAGAACTATGATAATTACCCGATTCATCGTCACCGCTATATCATACCGTCCGAATTCAGCAAACTGCCGGTTCACCTGCATACGGTGGGCGAGAGCGACTGGCGGCGCGGCGCTTCCCGCTGGCGCAGGAATTCCAATACCTTTTCCGTGGAACTGGTCACGAACGGCACCTTTGAGTTCATTCAGGATGGTGTCCGCGAGGAAGTATCGCCGGGAAATGTCTTCCTGGTCCGCAAGGACTGCGATTTGAGCATGACGTGCCAGAGCCGTTTCGCCTCGAAAATGACGGCGGTCATTGATGGTAATCTCCTGCCGTCGCTGCTCGTCAGTTTGAATCTCTCACACAAAAATGTCATCTACCCTTCCGACCCGGAGGCCATCAAAGCGACCCTGAAACGGGCCATGGAGCTGCGGGACGAGAGCAACCCGGAACAGTTTGAAATGAATTCGAGTATGCTCTGCATTGAACTCCTCTTTGCACTCGGGCGGGAAGTGAAAACGGAAAATATCCCGGACAATATCAAGGCGGTGGCCCGTTACCTGGAGAACAATCTGTCCGAACGCATTTCCATGAAGGAGGTGGCGGCGAGGTTCGGCATGAGCCCGGCGTCGATGTTCCGGCGCTTCCGCGAGGAACTTCACGAAACGCCCGGCCAGTTCCTGATCCGCAAGCGCATGGAAGCCGCCAAACTGTTGCTGCTCCGCAACGAGGATTCGATCAAGGACATCGCCTTCAAGACCGGCTACACCAGCCCGCTTTATTTCAGCACCGAATTCAGCCGTTATGTGGGCGTCTCGCCGCGCAAATTCAAGTATTCGGGAAGCAGCGAATCCTTGTAACGGGTTCTCGCGTTTGTTTGGGGTTGCGATTTGCATTTTGACGGAATTGTTGTATATTCCTTGTTCGACCGGTTTTCGCGAAATTGAACTTGCGGAAATGAGTTTAAGACACAAACAACGGAAACAAAAAATGTCTAACCCAATTGTAGAACAGATCAATTCGGCTTTGGAAGACGCCGAAAAGACACTGGCCGCCGCGCAAAACGAGGCGGAAGTGGAAGAGGTCAGAATCAAGATTCTGGGTCGCAAGGGACTGCTGCCGTCTTTGAGCGGCGGAATGGGCGCATTATCGCCCGAAGAGCGTAAGGAAGCCGGAATGGCTTTTAATACCGGTCGCGAGCGATTTCAGGGTTTTATGGATTCGGCGCTGAAGCGCATCAAGACTTCGTCCCGTACGGCCGGCGGCAAGCAGTTGGACCTGACGTTGCCGGGGCGCCGCCGCGAGATCGGGCGCAAGCATCCGATTGTCACGGTGATCGACGAGGCGGTGGCGATTTTCCGCCGCCTGGGATTCATCGTGGCGGACGGCCCGGAAATGGAAGACGTTTATCATAATTTCGACGCGCTGAATACGGCGCAGTCGCACCCGTCGCGCGATCCCGCGGACACGTTTTATTTTGCCGACGGCCGGCTGCTGCGTTCGCAGACCTCCACCGTGCAAATCCGCACCATGGAGAGCCAGGAGCCGCCGGTACGGATTGTGGCGCCCGGGCGCTGCTTCCGCCGCGATACGCCGGACGCTACCCACAGCATGAACTTTCACCAGATCGAAGGGCTGCTGATCGACCGTGAAGTTTCGATGGCCGATTTGAAGAGCATTTTGCAGATGTTCGCCGCCGAAATGTTCGGTCCGGACGTCAAGATCCGGCTGCGGCCGCACTTCTTCCCGTTCACCGAGCCGAGCGTGGAATACGACTTCTCGTGCATCATGTGCGGCGGCGAAGGGTGCAATGTCTGCAAGAATTCCGGCTGGCTGGAAATCGCCGGCGCCGGTGAAGTCGATCCGAACGTACTGAAAAACGTCGGTTACGACCCGGAAAAATGGACCGGCTATGCGTTCGGGATGGGAATCGAGCGGATCGCCATGCTACGTTACCGCATCAACGACATCCGTCTGCTCTATGAGAACGACGTAAGATTCCTGGAACAATTCTGAAATTAAGGTGAAACCATGAAAGTATCATATAACTGGCTGACGCGGTACGTGGATATCAACTGCAGTATCGACGAACTGGCCGAAAAGCTGACCATGGCCGGAATCGAAGTCGAAGGCATCGAACCGGTCGACAAAATACCCGACGGCGTGATCGTGGGGCAGATCACCGAGCGCAAGCCGCATCCGAACGCGGACACGCTCTCCTGTTGCAAAGTCAATATCGCCAGCGAATTCCTCGATATCGTCTGCGGCGCGCCGAACTGCGATACCAATAAAAAAGTGCCGGTGGCGACCATCGGCACCACCCTCTACGATCACGAATCCAAGACGGAATTCCGGATCAAAAAATCGAACCTGCGCGGCGAGAAATCGCACGGCATGCTCTGCAGCGCCCGCGAACTCGGGCTGGGCAACGATCACGGCGGACTGCTTGAGCTGCCGTCCGATGCCACGATCGGCCTGCCGTTATCGGAAATTTTCCCCGGCGACACGGTGTTCGACCTTGAAATCACGCCGAACCGCCCGGACTGCCTCTCGCACTGGGGCGTGGCGCGCGACGTGGCCTGTTTGCTCCGTACCGAGCCGAAGCTGCCGGAGATTCCGAAGGCCAAACCTACTGTCAACGATGATTCGATGAAGCTGGTGACGGTGGAAAACCAGAAGCTCTGCCCGCGTTACATGGGCCGTGCCATCCGCAACGTCAAGGTCGGCGAAAGCCCCGAATGGCTGAAAAAATCCCTGACCGCCATCGGCTTGCGCCCGATCAACAATATCGTCGACATCACCAATTTCGTGCTTTTCGAGCTCGGCCAGCCGCTGCATGCGTTTGACCGCGACAAACTCGCCGGCGGGCGCGTGGTGATCCGCAACGCCAAGCCCGGCGAAAAAATCACGCTGCTGGACGATACGGTGCTCGAACTCACCGCTGAAAACCTCGTCATTGCCGATGCCGAAAAACCGATGTGCCTGGCGGGCGTGATGGGCGGGCTCGACTCCGGCGTCACCGAAACCACGACCAATGTGCTGCTGGAAGCGGCGGTTTTCGAACCGTGGAACATCCGCACCACTTCGCGTACCCGGGGCATCACCAGCGACTCGGCTTATCGCTTCGAGCGCGGCGTGGACTGGCGCATGACCGAAGTCGCCGCCGACCGCGCCGTACAGCTGATTCTGGAAATCGCCGGCGGCGAACTCGTCGGCCCGCTCTTCGACGTCTGCGGCGAGCTCACGCCTCCGGCTCCTGTCCGGTGCCGCTTCGACCGCATCCGACTGCTGACCGGACTGGATATCAGCAGCGAGGGAATGGCCGATATTTTCATTAAGCTCGGTTTGAATATCTCTGAACTCGACGAGGAGCACTGCGTGGTGCTGCCGCCGACGTATCGTTATGACATCGAGCGCGAAGCCGACCTGGCCGAAGAAGTCGCCCGTATTCACGGACTGGACAAGATTCCGGACGTGCCGGTGCAGGTCAAGTCCGCGGCCTCGATCCGCGAGGACGCCTACGTGGCTCAGGAAACGCTGCGCAACCAGGTGATCGGCCTCGGCCTTTATGAATGTTTGCATTACAGCACGGTGAGCCCGAAATCGGCGCTCAGCGACAGCCGTTTCCTGGACAGCGACCTGGTCAAGATGATCAATCCGATCGGCCTCGACTCGGGCGTGATGCGTCCCTCACTGCTCGGCGAAATGCTGGCGACCATCGACCGCAATATCGCGCGGCGCAACCTGGATCTGCAACTTTTCGAGCTCGACCGCGTGTTCTGCGCCAACCCCGCGAAATTCCCGGAAGAACGCTTCGAACTGCTGATGGTCCTGACCGGACGCCGCCACCCGGAACTCTATTCGGATGCGCTGAAAAACGTCTTTGACTTCTATGATATGAAAGGCATGATCGAGGCGCTGCTGGACCTGCGCCGGATCGGCAACTACAGCTTCGAAGCAGTGGAAGATGCGCGCTTCGCGCCGGGCATGGGCGCGGTGATTTATATCGACGACAAAGTGCTCGGTCACTTCGGGCAGCTCTCCGACGAGCTGGCCGGCGACTTCAAAACCGATTGGCCGGTGTTCACCGCCCAGCTCGATGTGGCGCTGCTCTTCGAGAAAACGCCGGGGCTGCAGTACTACAAGCCGTTGTCACCGTATCCGGCCACCAGCCGCGATATCGCGTTTGTGGCGGCAAGCTCGCTGACCCACCGCAAGGTGCTGGAGTTCATCGGTTCGTGCCGGATCAAGAATCTGGAAAGTGTCCGCCTGTTCGATATTTACGAGGACGAAAAGACGCTCGGCGCAGGTCGCCGCAGCATGGCTTATTCGTTCACGTTCCGCAGCAAGGACCGGACCCTGACCGATACCGAAGTCAACACGGCTTATGAAAAGCTGCGCAAGCAACTGGCGGAAGGACTCGGCGTAGAGCTGCGCTAAACAGCGGAGGTAAACGATGAAGATAAGCCCGAAATGGCGCAAAATCAGCCGTTGGTTCGTCATCGTTTGCCTGTGCGTATTTCTACTGCTCGGAATTATTTCCGGGGTGCTGTATCTGATGATTATGGCCTCGGCCGGTAAACTGCCGGACGAGGCTGTTTATAAACAATACGAAACGCTGTCGAACTTCAGCGACGGCAAGTTCCGCAACTTCGAACCGATGCAGCATATCATCTGGAAAAAGCCGCGCAGCCGGGTTTTCTCCCGGTTCGTCACTGAAAATCCCAAATCGCCCCCCGCCCCGATCCCGCTGAACCCGGTCGACCATGAAAAAGCCGGCCCGAAATCCGACGGGCTGCGGGTGTTCTGGATGGGGCACTCGACACTGCTTTTCGACATCGACGGCACGCGGATCCTGACCGACCCGGTCTTCGGCAACGCCGGCCCCCTGCCCGGCATCGTCAAACGCTTCCAGCCGAGTCCGCTGAAACGCGAGGAAATCGTCAACCTCGATCTCGATGCCATCATCCTCTCCCACGACCACTACGACCATCTGGAAAAGAAAACCATCAAGTTCCTGGTGGACAGCGACATCCGGTTCATCACCCCGCTCGGCGTGGGGGCGCGGCTGTGCGGCTGGGGCATCGCCCCGGAGCGGATTACCGAAATGAACTGGGAGGAAAGCGTCGAGGTCGGAAACCTGAAAATCACCGCAGTGACGACGCGGCACTTCTCCGGCCGTTTCCTGAATGACCGCGACCGCACTTTGTGGTCGGCGTTCGTGCTGGCCGGGCCCAGACACAAGGTATTTTTCGCCGGAGACGGCGGCTATGGGGAGCATTTCAAGAAAACCGGGGAGAAGTACGGCCCCTTTGACCTGACCTGTCTGGAAATTGGCTCGTGGAACGAGCGCTGGCCGAATTCGCACCTGTTCCCGGAGCAGACCGTTCAGGCGCACCTGGAGTTAAAGGGCGAGTACCTGCTGCCGATCCACTGGGCGGCTTACGATCTGGCGTTTCATGAATGGGACGAGCCGATCCGGCGCGTCACCGCCGCCGCGGCCAAAGAACATGTGAAAATCCTGACCCCGACCCAGGGTCAGGAACTGATACCTGGACAAACTCAAACGGCAAACTGGTGGTCTGCCGTCAACAAATAACCAGAGGATCGTATGAAATTCCGGAACCTGATCTGGCTGATTTTAGTGTTCCTGCCGATGGCTCATGGCGGGGAGAAAGTCGTTATTCCGTCGATGACCCCGGTTTTCGCCGAGCCCAGCCGGCACTCCCGCCTGATTAACGTATCCGCTCAACCGACCGAAGCGGAGTTGATTGATACCAAACGATTTCTGGAGGAAGTGCATCCGTTGGCTTATTACTGGTATTTCTCGCAGGTCCGGCTGCCGGACGGCCAGACCGGGTATTTCGAACCGCAGATCCGGGTGGGATTCGACGAAAACGAAAAAGCCGTCCTCGAATTCAACCTGACCACGCCGTGGTGGCGGCTGCTGCTCATGGGTGTGATCGGCGCGGCATTGGCAGTGAACCTGATCCTGCTGTACCGGCATTATCACAAAAAATCGCTGCTCTCTCCCCGCGCTTTCCAATGCTGCCTGATCCTGACGATCGTGCTGGTCCGGCAAATACTGCTGGCAATGCTGATTCACGGCGGCGGCAACATCATTACCAGACCGGCGGATGATACCGGCTATTTTGAAAATCTCCACAGTTTCCTGACGTGGGATTTCTCGAAACCGTGGCATTTCACAGTGGGGCAAAGCATCCTTTATCTGCCGCTTACGCTGTTGACCGGAGCTCAAACCATCTACGATATTCTCATCCCGTATTCCTATTTTTCCGGTTTTGTGCTGGCGCCGCTGTCGCTGGCGGCAGGTTATCTGATTGCCCGAAAACTCACCGGCAGCACGGTGGCGGCTTTTGCCAGTATGGCGGCCTGGGCGATACTGCCGTTTTTCTATTATTACAATCCTGATTTCACCTCCCCGGACGGTTTGCTGTCATCGTTTTTCGCGCTGCCGGACTTCGGTTTCAATTTTTTCCACTATACGGTGTTGATCGCCACCGGGTTCAATGCCATGAGCGATACGGCGTCCACACTGTTTATCCTGGGCTGTCTGGTCATGGCCCTGTACCTGAAACCCGGACCGCGCAATTATGCCCTCATCGCGTTTGTATTTGCCTTCAGCTGCATGCTGCGGATCAACAATATCCTGTTTCTGCCGCCCATCGCGCTGGTCATCTGGCTGAATGGCGGGCGCGGGGAATTGTTGAAATCATGGCGTCATTTCCTGTTGTGCGCCGGAGCGGCCGCAGGAGCGTTTGTGGTGGGATTCCTGCCGCAGTTTGCCGCCAATGCCTATTTCTACGGCAGCCCACTGCTGTTTTCGTATATCCGGTGCGATGCCGGGGCCCATACGTATCTTGCCTGGAACTTCGTTAATTTCAACTCCTGCTACTACGCGGGAAGCAGCTACCTGATCTGGGTGCCGGCCGTCCTGTCGCTGTGGTTCATGAAGAGCCGGGAACTGCGGACGATTTTCTGCTGGTGGGCGATTCCCGTTATTTTCTTTTTCTACGGCTACAGCCACGGCTGGGACGACCCGGTACGTTTTGTGCTGACCAGCTTTCCGGCATTTTTCATGGCAATAACGGCATGTGAGGTTTGGCGGGGCCTGAATAAATACGAACGCTGGTGCCCGGTCGTATTTGCCGCCGGCTGGCTCCTCCTGCTTCCGAATCCGTCGGTCGCGGTATGGCAGTATTATCTGGAAGATTTCAGGTTTTTCCACCGGTTTATCGAATACACCTGGCTGAACTGGATCATTTACGCCGCCATGCTCGGGGCCCTGTGGGGATTGCGCAAAAAACCGAAACTCGCCTGTTTCCTGGCCCTGTCCACATTTCTTTATCTCTACGGCAACGCCTATTTGCTCAATCTGCTGATGGCGGGGGCCATGCTGCGTGCGCTGTGGGATTCCATCGGGCTGGTACAGAAGGCGACGCTACCGGCAAATCCACTTGAAATTCCCGAATAAAGCTGTCTCTTATATAACAGCTCCCGGGCTTGCGGCGATCATCAATAATGCTTGGCTATGAGCAATAAATTTTTAACAGGAACAGGATCATGAAGTATTCAATTGTCATTCCGACATTCAACGAACGGGAAAATATCGTTCAGCTGATTGAAGATATCGAAAACTGCGGATTAAGCGATTTCGAGATCATCGTGGTCGACGAAAACTCGCCGGACGGCACCTGCGCGGCGGTCAACGAATATGCCGCCGCCAAACCCCATATCCGCTGCGTATTGAACGACGGCATCCGCGGGCTGAGCCCGTGCATCGTAAAGGGTTTCACCATGGCGTCCGGCGAATACATCAGCTGCATGGATGGCGACCGCCAGCACTCCGCCAAGGACCTGTGCAAGGTGATCGGGGCACTCGACAGCGCAGACTTCGCCATCGGCTCACGTTATGTCGACGACGGCGGCTTCGCGGAAAAATGGAGCTTTTTCCGGACGTTGACCAGCCGGACAGCGGCCTGGATGGCGCGTTTTTTCCTCGGTGTCAAGGTGCTCGACCCCATGTCCGGATTTTTCGCGGTCCGCCGCGAGGCATTTTATGAGATCCTGCCGGAGTTGAATCCGGCCGGGTTCAAGATCATGCTCGAAATCCTGTACCACCTCTCCCATGCCAAAAAGCAGTACCGGATCGTGGAAAAGGGCATCACTTTTCACCTGCGCCAGCACGGCAGCAGCAAGCTGAATTCGAAGGTGATTGTCCAGTACCTGAAAATGCTGTACCGCCTGCGTTGCGGAAAAAAATAAGCTTATTTCTCCAGCCTGAACACGATATCGTGTGCGGCCGAGGGGGTCCGATCGCGCCCGGTGCCGCCATCATCATTGAGGTTGTGCCCGATGCTGTAGACCGCCTCCCCGGGAATATAACGCAAGGGACGGCCACTGTACGGATCAAGGGGCACCGCGTCGAGGTACTCAGGAACGAGCTGCTGCAATGTTCGCGGCCAGTCACCGTGCTGCCGACGGTAAAGCTCGAGCGCGGCCGCGGTACGTGCCAACCTCAAATGCGCCAGGTCATCGGAAAATTTGTACAGGTATTTCTCAAAAATCGTGTATTCGGCCAGCACGCTCATCGTAGAAGGCTCCGCATATTCCGCCCGCCGCCCGCTCATGAGGCCGCGAAGTTGATAATACTCGCTCCGGGCGTATTTCATATCGTCGATGCCGGAGGCTAGGACCGGCACATAAAGAATCGATTTGATCAGGATCTTGCGCACCAGCAGGATCGTATTGTCGCGGCCGCTGATCATATAGGCCAGCTTCACCTGCTGCCGTTTTTCGTTGAACTCCGCCATGGTCCGCTCCTGCGACCCGGCCCAGAATCCATGAGCGGCCAGCCCTTGGCCGGAAATCCCGCGAATGTGGTGCTCCAGCATCCGCAACTGCGCCCGGTACAGCGTGACATTGCGAAAGTCCTCGTCGAACCAGCGCTGGAAACTCCGCGAATACCCCAGCCATTGCTCCGGATCGCCCTGTTCGGCAGCCGTCAATACGCCAAGCAGTTCGCGGTGAACGATGTCGATGGGCTCGTGGTCGCTCTCGCTCCAGGTACGGTTCAGCCCGAAATGCTCGATTTTCGCCAGTTCCCCGATCGGCAGCTTCCCGACGAATTCGGCCGCGTGCGGTTTCGGCAGCAGCGGACGGTTTTCGAAATCCGCCAGCGTCACCCCGAACTGGTGAACTTTGTACGTCCGGTAAACGGCAAACGGCAGCACAAAAAATCCGGCCGCCAGCAGTGCGGTGCCCAGGAGCCGCGTAAACAGCGATATCCGCCACGGCGCCGGGTCCGGAATCTCCGCAGGAAAGCGCTTGAGCACCGGAATAAAGCAGAGCGGCAGCGCCGTCAACAGCACGCTGATCAGAAGCGTGTCGGACCAAAACCACATGACCAGCACCACCGCGGTGAAAACGCCCCAATGGATCCGGTTGAACGCTCCGCCCCGCAGTTTGCCAAACATGACCATCCCGGCCACGATATTGACATACGGGATGCAGAGCAGCAGCGCGAAACGCTGTTTGTAAATATTGGCCGTCACCGCCAGGAAAAACGAATAAAAAAGCAGGAACACCACGCCCCATACCTCGCTCCACGATCCTACGCAAATCCCCGCGAGCGCCGCCGTTCCGGCCAGCACATACAGCGCGGCCTTCAAGGTGCGGATGATTTGACGGTGCTCATCCATGCTGTTTCGCCCACGAATAGAGGATGATCGCCGCCGCCATCAGCAGCGCCGCCACGATCCGGCGCATCCACATGTGACGGCTGATTTTCACGTCGAGCCGCCCGTGCCCCATTGCCACCACCAGGATCCCGAGGGCTATCGAGAATAAACCGCGGCTGGACTGGATGACGTTGCCGAACACCACCCCCAGCAGTCCGAAGCAGACAAACAGCGTCGCCTGCGAGAAAAACCACGCCAGCCCGAACGGTACCGCCCTTACGAACTGTTGTTTCGTCCAGCGGTATTTGCGCAGCAGCGGCAGTGTCGCCAGTCCCAATATCGCGTAACAGACCGCCACCATGCCGATCGCATCCCGGATCGTGCTGCCGCTGGCGGGCATGAGCACCAGGTGCGTCTCCGCCATGTCCGTCAGCGAATAAAATATCAGCGTCAGCGCCAGCCAGAACAATCCTTTCAAGGTAAAACGGCTGCCGCCGCTCCAGTTCAGCCCGACGGCCGCCGTGGCGCTCATCAGCACGGCCAGCCATTGCAACCCGTTCAACCGGTTGCCCAGGAAGCACACATAAATAACCGACAGCACAATGATTTTCAGCCCTAAGAGCGAGGCGGAACGGCTCGGTTCAATGTTCCGCAGCGTGTTGAAAAACGCCGTCTGCCCGATGCCGAAACAGACGATCCACAGCACCGTGAACAGCAGAAATTCCGGCAGCATATGCCACAACTGCGCCGGAAAAAAGAACGGAATGAACGGCAAACTGACCAGCCCCATCGCCAGCTGCGAAAAGATCAGCAGCCGGATCGGTGATTTATACTTGACCATAAATCCGGCGCTGAAAACATAGGATATCGATTGTAATAATGCGGTTACGACTCCCGCGATGATGCCGACGGCAATCATTTCTGCCTCATTGGTTCTGAATTCAGGAATTCTTAAAATACTATCCGGGCAAACAATATGCAAATAATATTCGGAAATGGAGGTATTTTTTCGGTTTCGATTTGGTTTTTGGCAAAAAATTTGCTATAATGTATCACAGAAAACAACTTAAAGGAGTCTATTCATGGGAAATGCTCAAGCCAAGGTGCAACTCGCTTTTCAGCGTATCGTCGCTATTATCGGGGTACTAATCCTCCTCTTCATCCTGTACCTGATGTTCGTCAACTGGGGTTTCATCAAATACAAATTGACCCGCCAGTTCGAAACCAAACGCTTCGGCATCACCTGGCGGACCAACCTGCTGAAAGCCTGTTCCGTCGGCCAACAGCACAACCGCCAACTCATGATCGTATACATCGACTCACGCGCCAATGACGCCGGCTCAAAACGCCTGATCGAAAACATCATGCCCACCGATCTCTTCAAAAGCATGGCCAATACGTACATCCCCGTGTTGTGCGACATGCAGCAGGGCATAGACATCACCTCCACCGAAAAAGCCAACCAGGATGAAATCGTCAAACGCTACGACCTCGGACGCACCTACGGCATCGTGATTCTGGCAGATTCAAATGGTTACGAACGACGGAAAGTCGTGGTAACCAAGGAAAACGTCAACGAAGTGCTGGCCAAACTCGTCGACGGCAAATACCAGCCGCTGGCGGCTCCGCCCCGGCCGCAGTTCCGCAATCCCCTGCGCAAAAAAGCCAAAAAAGCCGCTGCTCAAGTCCAGAAAGCCGTCACCGGCGAAGGCCAAATCAATCCTCAACGCGACGAAGAAGAACAGAAATAAACCATTCCCCACCCCGGGCGGGCCAGAAACGGCCCGCCTTTTGTTTTTCCGGGGAAATGAATGCGAGGAATTGCGCGTTCCTCGCGCAAGGAAGCTGCCGCCCCTTGACTCTGCCGGAGTGCTTGACACAATCGGAAATTTTCCCAATTCTCCAATTCAGCCACCAAAGGTGGCGGCCAATTCCAAAGTTCAGTCTTTGTTTTCGACGCTGTTGTTGCGGTCACTCGGATCGATGTAGTAGCGCAGCAGATAAATACCGGTCGGATTGGTGGTATCCTCCAGCGACCAGCCGGAAAATATCAGTTGTCCGCGCCCGGACTCGAGGGTAACCGCAGCCATTCCTTTGTTGCTGAACCTCAGCCGCTGCATATCGCCGACGACCTGCGGAGCTATGCCGTAGGCCAGCGGCAGGACATCGAATCCGCGCCTCAGATCTTTGATTTTCTGGCGCTGCAGCGGCGTGGTTTTGGTAAACAATTTGGCCGGCATTTTGATTTCGCCCTTCACCGGGGGCAGGACGATGATTTTCAGGCCGCGCGCCAACCCCTTCTGCAGGGATTCGCTCAGCTCCGGCTGAGTTGTAAAATCGGCGCCGCCGATGAATACGATTCCCTCCTGGAAGTCCTCCAGCGAATTGAGCTTCTCGTACGGCAGTTGATAACGGTCCAGCAGCCCGGCCACCGGACTGCTTCCCGGATAGAGGCCGATTTTGACCCGTTCGAGCTGCCGCATTTCACCGAACGGATTGCGCGAGAAAAATGAGAAGATCACCGGGCGCTGCCGTCCGTGCCCGCCGAACCGGAGAGCGGCGCTGATGGACATACCGGGGCGCAGTTCGTTGATCTTGAACGTAAATTCCTGGTTCTCGCGTTGAATTTTGCCGCTGCCGAGGTCGCTGCCGCGGGCGGTCAGCTGCCAGTTCAGATCATCGTTGTCCTTGCCGAAGGCCCGGCCGTCAAGTTTGGATGTAACCGTATATTCCTCGCCGCTGAAAAAGGCCTGCCGTCCGATGCCGGCATCATATCCGGCGGCATTGAAAAACAGAAACAAAATTATCACAAAAGCCGCTGATCTCATAATCCTCCGTGGTTGACCTGAAAAACAATATCATTCAAACCGTTTCTTTTCAACCCGGTTTCCTGCATGAACCGCTAAAAATACAAATTTATACTCTTTTTTGTACTAGCTTATTTTACGGACTTTTTCGAAAATCATATTTGACTTTAGGGAAATTATACTTATATTATTAGTCAGCTTGATGTACTTCATTTTAGATGAGGAGAAATGTTCATCGAGTGGTTCAATGCAAAAAGTCGAGAATAAAACTATATATCAGGAGAATATTGCATGAAGTCGGATAGTATTGTAATGATGATCACATTAATTGTGTCGCTGATCGCCTTGGCTATGTCGGTTGTCAACTTTATGGACAGCCAGCAGTTCTGGTCCATGTCGATGGCCGGAAATTCTGTCCGAAATGCGCGCAATCCCCGTACCCCCAAGAACAGTGCGACTGATGCCGCAATTATCAACATGTTCAACCCGAATGCAGTTGCCGCTGCTCCTGACACTTCGTTCACACCCGGCACGCACAATGATGCGAATACCGATACTCATGTCGAAGTTACCACCAACGAAAATGTGACTCCTACCCCCAAGAAGCCCGTTGCAGTCAATGATAACGTCAAACCGGCGGATAAACCGGCTCCGGCTCCCGCTCCTGTCGTCGTTGTACAGGAACCGCCCCCGGTTGCACCCTCCCTCGACTATATTCAGAAATTCGAAGAACGCGTAGCGATTCTGAAAATGAAAGCCGACCAGGCCAAATCCCTGCAGGACAAAGGGATCGCTTCGGACTGGAAAGTCTGGATGGACCGCCTCCAGTACGACGAAGGCCGTCTGGCCCTGCTCCGCCTGAAGGCCGGCAAGCGCGCCAACCCCACCTATGTTGAAACCCTGCTCCAGCGCCAGCTCCAGGACAAAATGATGGAACCCCAGCGCAAGATGGAAGCCAAGGGTATGGTCGGCATCGACTCGATCGAACTGAAGCTGAAATTCAACGAACTCGAAATCAGCATGATGGAACAGATGAACCGCATGACGGAAAAGAACGTCAAGAGAGCCGCAGAAATCGTCAAGAACTATCCGGCGTCTCCCCTCAGCGACAAAGACCTGATGCGCCTGATCTCCTACGAACCCTAATCAGTAAAGCTATTCACGGTTTTCAAACCGTTTGCCAAGGAATATCTTATCGGAAACCCGGAAGATATTCCTTCTGCTTTTGTAGGGGTTTTCTATTCCCGCATAAGATTCCGGCGCCAACGATTATCATCCTCTGAAGTAAACATTTTCCGACCGGATATTTCTCATAGGTTTTGTCTGTTTTTTTATTTTCCGGAATATTATGATTGCAATATGACCGCATCAAGATTACACAAAGATTCTTGATTTTTTCAGTGACTGCCGTTATAATGTTGTTATGAATAAACGACCGGTACAATTGAATGGCGCCTCACTGTTGCGCGATGGCTCGAAGCCGCTCTATCTGCAGCTGCAGGAGCTGCTGCGCGACTATATGGCTACACCGGAAGCGCTGGCCGCCGGGCGGCTGCCGACGGAACAGGAACTGGCGGAAATGCTGGAAGTCAGCCGCAGCACGGTATCGCAGGCGCTCAAATTGCTGGCCGAGGAAGGGCTGATCTGCCGGATCAAGCACCGCGGCACGGTTTTGACGGCTGCGCAGGACAAATTCGACCCGCAGGCGCAGAAATCGTCCCTCGGGCTGGTGTTCCCCATTTCGCAGGGCTGGCGACAGGCCATCGCCGCCATGGAGAAACAGGCGCTGGCCGCCGGATATCACTTCGAACTGTATTCCTACCGCTGGAACGACGAAGCCGACGAGCAGCGTTCCTTTGAGCGCGCCCGGAAGAACTGCGCCGGCCTCATCCTGTACCCGAACGGACTCGGTACCGACCTCGAATTCATCCGGCAGCTGATCAAAAACGGCACGAAGTTCGTGCTGTTCGACCTTTATTACGAATCCGTGGACTGCAATATCGTGAGCTCCAACAACTTCCTGAGCATGTACCTGCTGGTGTCGCGCCTGCTGGAACAGGGTTTCCGGCGGCCGGGGCTGCTGCTGTACTATCCGCATCTGATCACGGCCCAACGCCGTATGGCGGGATGGCGACAGGCGCTGGAGGATCACGGCATCCAGCCCGCTCCTGAGTGGATCCTCCATGATTCGGACGATACCCCGCCGGCGAAGGTCCGGGCCTGGCTGGATAAAAACAAGCTCGACGCCATGGCGTCCATCAAGTCGTGCTCACCGGACAAAGCCATACTGCGCCCATTGGTCCAGTGCGATATCCAGCCGGACTCCAAGGCGCTGCTCGCGGCCGTACAGTCCGAGGAAGAACTCGGCGCGGCCGCCGTCGACCTGCTGCTCGAAGCCATCGGAACAAACGGCAGAGCCTGCCGTCAAATATTAATTTCACCCATTATCACAGGTTAAAAAAATGGAAAATTCAAGCAAGTCAAAGAAACGGTTGCACGTTATCGCAAATTCTCACATCGATCCGGTCTGGCTGTGGCGGCGCTCCAGCGGGCGGACCTCGTGGCTCAACACCGTGCGCTCGGTCGTGCGGATCATGGACGAACAGCCCGACATCAAGTTCACCTGTTCTTCGGCGGCGCTCTACCGCTGGATCGATGAAACGGACCCAGGGCTGTTCAAAAGGCTGCAGGAACTGGTCCGCGAGCAGCGCTGGGAGATCGTCGGCGGCTGGGAGGTCCAGTCGGACGCGATCATCTGCCGTCCGGAAACACTGGTGCGCCAGGCTGCTTACGGCAAGCAGTACCTGCAGGACCGCTTCGGGGTGGACGTACGGATCGGTTACTGCGTCGACTCCTTCGGCCACAGCGCCGGGCTGCCGGGAATCCTGCGCAATTCGGGCATGGAGTACTATGTGTTTACCCGGCCCTTCGCGCTGAAAGAACTGCTGTTTGACTGGCGCGGGGCGGACGGCGCCAGCGTGACCGCGCTGCATATTTTCCCCGGTTACGGCATGCCTTCGACCATGAGCCGCGAGGATTTATTCCAACGGATCGAGCTGCTGCAGGGAACCGAGCTGCCGGAGCAGACGTTTTTCTTCGGGCTGGGCGACCACGGCGGGGGGCTGTCGCGCCGGCACCTGGCCTGGCTGCGCGAGGCCATGGGCGAATACGATATCGTGTTTTCCACGCTGACCGAATACTTCGAGGCGGTTCGCGATTACCCGCTGCCGACGGTCACTGGCGAGCTAACCCCGGACTTCCGGGGTTGCTACTCGGCCGGGCACGAGGTCAAATCCAAAGTGGCCATCTCGACCCGCCAGCTGCTGAAAGCGGAAAAACTGTCGCCCGACCCCGCCGAACTTGACGACGCCTGGCTCGAACTGCTGTTCAACCATTTCCACGACATCCTGCCCGGCACCTCCACCCGGGAGGCATTTGAGCACGACGTATACCCGGGGCTGGGCATGGTGGAGTTCACCGCCAACAATGTCCTCGACCGCGAACTCTGCCGCCGCGGCGTGCAAATGGATACCTCGTTCATGACCGAAGGCGGAGTCCTGGTCTGGAACCACCATCCGTTCAAGGCGAATGCGATCGTGTCGTTTGACGGCTTCACCGATCCGAACGCCTCCGGCGAGCTCTTCAATGTGCTGCGTTCGCCGGACGGTTCGGTTATCCCGCTGCAGATTCTGCCGCCGGACACCGGGTTCGGCCCCTACGCCGAGCCCTGGGGCAAGCTGACCGCCCTGATCGGGCTCGACGCGGACGCCATCGGGCTTTATGCCTACGGCAGAGATCAGCAGGAACGCCCGGCACTGGGATTCGAATGCCAGCGGGCGCTGCTGGAGAAACTCTCCTTTGAGCTCTTTTACGACGACACCCGGACGTGGGGATTCGGGCTGGCATCGTTCGTGCAAGTCATCGGCACCGCCACTCAAACCGGGGTCCGGGAGTACGCGGACGGGCCGGTATGCAGCATTTTGCGGGCGACTTACGAGTGGCGCGGCTCGGGCATCGTCCTCGACCTCGTCCAGTACGTGGGGATCGACGAAATCGAACTGCGCGTCCGGCTGGACTGGCACGATGTCAACTGCTGTTTGAAGCTGGCGGTGGCGCACGGGCTGAAGCTGCCGGAGTTCCGGACCAACTCCTGCGGCGCGGTGGTACAGCGTCCGCTGCATCAGAGCGCCGCCCGGCAGTGGAACGACGGCCGTAGTGAGCCGCTGCCGCCGAACAGCGGCGAATGCTCAATGGTCGACTGGTGCATGGCCTCCGCCGGAGAGCACAACTGCGGTTTCCTGGCCGGCGACCTCCACAGCTGCGACCACGCGGATAATAAACTGCGGATGACGCTGAACCGGCCGGTGTTCTACGCCGACCATGAGCCTTTCACGCCGAACCGCGACAGCGGGTATCTGGATGTGGGGATGTCGTGGCGGAAGCTGTGGTATTTCGATTTGAGCGGTGTTGAGCATGACGATCTGCATCGTCTGGCGGCGGAGCGGCTGGACCCCGCCGAATGCCGCGAAATGACCGCCCGATGAATTTTATAAAAAATCGTTCGGAATTGTAACTATTCGATTCCTGAGCGCGACTAATGATTATCAAATTATAATTTTTCGCGAAACAGGAATTCGAATGAAATTTAAAAAGCTATTTGTTTTTTTGTGTCTGGTCTTGATTGTGACCGCCGGACTGCTGGTTTACACGTTTTTCATGAAAGATAAGAGCTCCACGCAGCGCCGGACGGCGCGGACAGTGGTGGCAGTGGAGGTGGCGGAGGCCACAAAAGAAGACATTTACGACCTCCGTTACTTCACCGGCACGCTGTCGTCGGACGCCGAGTTCACGGTGTCGCCGCGGATCAACGGCTGGGCCCGGAAGATATTCTTTAACATCGGCGACGAAGTCAAGCACGGCGCCGTGGTCGCCCAGCTCGACGACGAAGAGTACCGCCTGGAAAAAGAGCAGGTCGAGGCCGAGCTCGACGTCGCCAAAGCCAATCTGGCCGAAGCCGAGGAAATGCTCGAACTGAAGCGCAGCGATTACCAGCGCGCCGTGGGACTCAAAGAGAAAAATATCATCTCCACCGCCGAATATGACCGGATTTCCGCCGATTTCAAGGCGTACGAAGCCCGGAAGCGGGTCACTGAAGCGCAGGTCAAGCTGCGTCAGGCCATGCTGGAATCCGCCAAAGTCAAGCTGAGCTACACCGAAGTGATCGCCACCTGGCAGGAGGGCAGCAACCGCCGCTACGTCGGCCAGCGTTTCGTCAACGAAGGTTCGCTGCTGCAGGCCAATGCGCCGGTGATGACACTGGTGGACCTTGATACCATGAAAGTGGTGGTGAACGTAATCGAACGCGACATCCCGTTCATGTTCGTGGGGCAGAAGGCCAAAGTTTCGGTCGACGCCTTTAAAACGGAAACCTTCGACGCCAAAGTGATCCGCATCGCGCCGGTGATCAAGGAAAAATCGCGCCAGGGCGAAGTCGAGCTGAGCATCGACAACTCCTCGCATAAACTCAAGCCCGGCATGTTCGTAACCGCCGAACTCCAGTTCAATACCAGCGAAGACGCCACCGTCATCCCGGTCATGGCCAAGGCCCGCCGCGATGAGGTCGAGGGTGTTTTCGTGGTTCAGGACGATACGACGGTGAAGTTCGTCCCGGTCAAGATCGGCATCACCATGGGCAACAAAATGGAGATCGTCGATCCCAGGGATTTCTCCGGCCGGGTAGTAACCGTGGGGCACCATCTGCTCGAAGACGGCGCGCAGGTCCTGCTGCCGGGGCAGAACGGTAATAACGGAAACGGGAAAGACTGAGAATGAAGATTATTGAATTTTCAGCCCGGCGTCCGATTTTTGTATCCATGTGTACGATCATCGTGATCGTGCTCGGCGGTATTTCGCTCTCCCGGCTCTCGGTGGACCTGATGCCGGACATCACCTACCCGGTGCTGACGATCTCCACCACTTACGAAAACGCCGGCCCGGAGGAAATCGAGGAAATCATCACCCGCCCGCTCGAACGCGCCGTCAGCGCCGTTTCCGGCGTGGAGGAAGTGACCTCGACCTCGGTGGAAGGCAGCAGCCGCGTCACCGTGCGCTTCACCTACGAGACCAACCTCGACGAAGCCACCAACGACATTCGCGACCGCCTCGACCGTGTAACCCCGAACTTCCCCGACGAAGCGGACCGCCCGATGATCCGCAAATTCGACATGTCCAGCTTCCCGATCGTCATGATCGGCGCCTCCGCCGACCTCGACCCGGTGCAGATGAAGCAGATGATCGAGGACAACGTCAGTTACCGTTTCGAGCGTGTGCCCGGCGTGGCTTCCGCCGATATCCGCGGCGGCAAGGACCGCAAGATCAATGTCGACCTCGACGTCAACCGCCTGATGAGCTCCGGCATCTCGCTGGATTCGATCATGGCGAGCATCAAAGCCGGCACGCTGAACCTCTCCGCCGGTTCCATCGAATACGGCAACCTCGACGTCACCGTGCGTACTCCC
The DNA here is from genome assembly GCA_040391785.1 of Victivallis vadensis. Classification (GTDB taxonomy): domain Bacteria; phylum Verrucomicrobiota; class Lentisphaeria; order Victivallales; family Victivallaceae; genus UBA5239. Next base: position 13,836 of record JBEBXH010000064.1, on the reverse strand, counting down.
GGCGAATACCGCGACGTCCACGAAATCGAGAACCTCGTAATCGGCACCGCCGACAACCAGATGATCCGCATCAAAGACATCGGCGAGGTCAACGACAGCTGGGAAAAAATCCGCAGCGTATTCCCGGTCAACGGCATCCCCGGCGTCCGCATCACCATTTACAAGCAGTCCGGCAACAACACCGTGGCAGTGGCCGAGGGCATCCGCAAAGAGCTTGAACAGATCAAAATCGACTATCCGCAGTTGAACCTGATCGTGCTGATGGACTCGTCCGAATACATCGAAAGATCCATCCAAAACGTCAGCGACTCCGCCATTCAGGGCGGTCTGCTGGCCATCCTGATCCTGCTTTTCTTCCTCCGCGATTTGCGCAGTACGTTCATCATCGGCGTGTCGATCCCGATCTCGATCATCGCCACCTTTACGCTGATGTTCTTCAACGGGCAGTCGGTGAACATCCTCACGCTCGGCGGCCTGGCGCTCGGGGTCGGGATGCTGGTGGACAACTCGATCGTGGTGCTGGAAAATATTTACCGGCTGCGGGATGAGGAACGCAAGGGACGCTATGACGCCTCGGTACAGGGGGCGCAGGAAGTCGCCGCCCCGATCATCGCCAGTACGCTGACCACGGTAGCGGTGTTCCTGCCGGCGTTCTTCATGACCGGCGTCACCGGGATCATGTTCAAGCAAATGGCGCTGGTGATCACCTTCTCGCTCGGCTGTTCGCTGATGACGGCGCTGACGCTGGTGCCGATGATGACCAATCAGGTCATGGCCCACAAGGAAGCCGAAACCCACCACTGGTCGATCAACTGGCTCTTCCTCCTCAGCAAAAACCTCATGACCGGCCTCGAAAACGAATACAAAGCCATGCTCGGCTGGGCCCTGAAGCACCGCGCCATCGTGGTGATCCTGGCCATATTCATGCTCGGCGGCTCCCTGGCCCTGATCCCCCTCATCGGCAACGAATTCATGCCGGTGACCGACGAAAACGAGGTCCGTATCGATTTGGAAATGGAAGTAGGGACCCGCTTCGATGTCCTCTATGAAAGCTATAAGCGCATCGAAAAACTGATTGCCGACAATACCCCGGAAGCCAAATTCATCAACGGCGACGTGGGCGCCAACTCGTGGCGTCAGCGCGGCGGCCACACCGCCAACATCCGCCTTCCCCTGTGGCCGCGTAGCGAGCGCCGTGCAAAAGGCCAGCGCTCCAGCGAACAGGTGGCCAACGACCTCCGCAAGCTCCTGACGAACGCGGTGCCGGGCGTCACGGCCCGGGTGCGCCCCGGCCAGGGGATGTTCCGCATGGGCGGCGGCGACGCGGGCATCGAAGTGGAAATCCGCGGATTCGACCTCGAAATCGCCGGCGATCTCGCCAAGCAGGTCGCCCGGATCATGGAAAATAACAAATACCTTGCGGACGTCAAGATCAGCCGCGACCTCGGCAACCCCGAGGAAAATATCCATATCGACCGCAACAAAGCCTACGATATGAAGCTGACCACCCATCAGATCGCCAACGCCTTGCAGACGATTATCGACGGCAACAACGCCGGGGTTTTCCGCGAGCGCGGCGACGAATTCGATATCGTCGTGTCGGTGAAAAACGCCGACCGCATGTCGATCAGCCAGATCCTCGATATCTCGATCCCGAACGCCGACGGCGAACGGGTGATGCTCCGCAACGTGGTGTCCAGCGAACCGCGCCTCGGCCCGCTCGGCATCGACCGCAAAAACCAGGAGCGGTTGATCACCGTCACCGCCCAGCTGGTCAATATCGACATGGGTACCGCCTTGGAAGAGCTCGACCAGGAATTCATCAAGATCCCCATGCCGCAGGGCTTCTCCATCTCCTTCGGCGGCGACTGGGAGGAACAGCAGAAATCCACCCGCGTACTGCTGATGGGCGTCATCCTGGCGCTGGTGCTGGTTTACATGGTCATGGCCTGCCAGTACGAATCGCTGCTGGACCCGTTCATCGTCATGTTCTCGGTGCCGTTCGCCGTCATCGGCGTCTGCATCATGCTGTATATCACCGGGACCACCTTCAATATGTACTCGTTCATCGGGTGCATCATGCTGGCCGGGATCGTGGTTAACAACGCCATCATCCTGGTGGACCAGATCAATCTGCTGCGCCGCCGCGACGACATGGCCAAACTGCCGGCCATCGAGGAATCCGGCCGCCGCCGCCTGCGCCCGATCCTGATGACCACTCTGACCACTGTCCTCGGGCTGGTGCCGCTGGCAATCGGCCTCGGCGACGGCGGTGAGGCCCAGGCCCCGCTGGCGCGCGCGGTAATCGGCGGCTTGACCAGCTCGACGCTGATCACACTGATCCTGATTCCGGTCATTTATTCGCTCCTCCACCGCGAGAAAATCAAGAAAATCTGATGCAAAATTCCGTAAGTTAATGGGACGAATGGGACCTCCTGGGACCTATGGGAAACTGATTTTTGAGTTTCCCAGCCGCCTCCTATATGTCCTATACGTCCCATTCGTCCTATAAAAAATTACTTTGGGAGAGGTCATCACTTTCGCCTGATTTATCATATTTTTTGGAATTTTTCTGTAATCGATTTGGTAATACCAATTATGCCAGTTATATTACTGAAAATAGTTTAAGAACTTCATAGGTGCAAAATGAAATTTATTGACGAATCCCTGCTGGATTCCCTTTCGGAAAAGGCCGCGGCTTCCCCGCGCAAACGTACCCATCACAACCTTCACTCGACCCTGGAGGACCCGATTCACCGGCTGTTCATCGCCGCCGAACCGGGCACATATATCCGGCCGCACCGCCACCTGACTCCGCCCAAATGGGAACTTTTTTCCATTATCCGCGGCAGTATGATTCTGTTTGAATTCGATGCCGAGGGCAAGGTCCTGCAGCGCCGCATCATGAAGGCCGGGCAAACCCCGTGCGTGGTCGAGAGCCAGCCGGCAGACTGGCACGGCTTCCTTGTGCTCGAACCGGGCACCATCGGCATGGAAGTGAAGCCGGGGCCGTACATGGCACCGCCCTCCACCGACGTCGCATCCTGGGCCCCCGCCGAGGGCGAAGATGGTACCGCCGAACTTCTGCAGTGGCTGGCCACGGCCGAAGTCGGAGAACAATGGAGGAGATAAGACCATGCCCGAACGCAATAAACCCCAGCCGTTGCATTTTCAGGTCACCAAAGCCATTCAGGAACTGATCGAAAAGGGCCCTTATAAACCAGGCAGCCGCCTCCCCTCCGAGCGCGCGCTGTCGGAACAGCTCAAAGTCTGCCGCAACTCTGTCCGCGAAGCCATTCGCGCCCTGGAAATCATCGGCGTGCTGGAGAGCCACCATGGCGAAGGCAACATCATCCGCTGCCGCCCCTCGGACGCCATGGTTCACACCGCCGGCGGCACCACCCGCGAGAATATTATCGAAGTCCTGGAGACCCGTCGCGCCATCGAAAGCGAAGCCGCCCGCCTCGCCTGCCTCAGAATCACCAAAGAACAGGGCAAGATCCTCCGTTGCTATGTCGAGGAAATGAAAATCGCCAACTGCGATGCCGTCGGCATGGCCATCGACGCCGGATTTCACCGCAAGATGACCGAGTTTGCCGGTAACCGGCTGCTGCTCTCTTATCTGAATTCGCTCATGCGCAATATGGATGATATCCGTCACGCCGAAAATTGCGATATTTTCAGTACCTATCATCACTTCGAAGATATGATCGATATTCACAAAGGCATTTGCGAGTCGATTATCAAAGACCTTCCATTGCAGGCGGTTGCGGGGATCAACGAATACTTCCGTATGGTCTTCAAAGCCTGGGGCGAGAATAAAAACTGAGTTCTTAATCGAAAACGCAGATTACCGCCACGTTGTCTTCGGCCCCGGCGCGCAACGTGTCGCGGATAAATTGCTCCAACGCGGCCTTGGGGGTGGCGTTATTTTTCAGGATATCGGCAATATGCAAGTCGTCCAGATGCTTGGTCAAACCGTCTGAACACAGCATGAAGCGCTGTCCGCGCTGACGCTCGAATCGGTTGATATCCAGCTTCAATTTCAGCGACGGCCCGATCGATGACAGAATCACATGCGAATACGGATGCGAATTCATCTCTTCTTTGGTGATAATATTCTTGCGAACCAGCTCCATGACCAGACTGTGATCGCTGGTCCAGCGGTCAATGACATTGTCGCACCACACATACAGCCGGCTGTCACCGGCATGCGCCACGATCACGCAATCGGGCATGAAAATCGCCGACACCACGGTGGTTCCCATCGGCTTGCCCGGCGGCTTCAACTGGTTCAGTCGAAAAAGCTCTTTATTAGACTCTTCCAATACGTTATGGAGAAATTTCTTCACAACTTCGGGGTCTTTTTCGTTGCCGATCGCGCCCTTGCGCCAGGCCTGGATGACATAACTGCAGCAGAACATACTGGCAAAATGCCCATCACGATGTCCGCCGATACCGTCGGCCACTACGACCATCTGGTTCCGCTCATCCGGATAATTGACATAACAGAAATTATCCTCGTTGGCATCGCGGCAAAGCCCCCGATGGGTTCCGCCGGCGAAGACCAGTTTCCCGGAATTCTGCTTCTGCATAAAGACCATTTCCCCAAATAAATTACTATTATTATATCAAGAATAAAACATAGCATCAATTCCGCTGTTATCAATCTGCAATCGCAAAAAACCTTCATCAATATGATTTTTTCTAAAATGCGGTTGACAATATCAAAAAGCGGGATATATTAAAATTCTCAGTAAAAATGGGCGCTTAGCTCAGTTGGCTAGAGCGCTACTTTCACACGGTAGAAGTCGCTGGTTCGAATCCAGTAGCGCCCACCATTTTTATCCTCGATTATTTCCATGCTGTTTGTATTATCACTGCCTGAAGCTATTGTTCAAATTGTGAGAAAAAATTTGGAAAGGGTGCTAATAAACGCTCCTTTTGCGGCGTCTTAACTTATGACGTGATAGTTTGAGACCGGTGAAAATCGCCACAATAGACAGGATGGTAACACGTATGAAGTATGTGATTTCAGCGCTTTTTCTCTTGCCGTTATTTCTGATATTCCCTCTCGTGGCGGCAGAAAGTCCGAAAATCGCCTTGATTCCGTTGGATGAGCCGTCAAAAACGGTAGAGGAACTCACCATTGCCTCCAGTGAGAAATTGAATTTCGTCGAACGGGCGGCTATGGACAAAATCAAAGCAGAACTGAAGCTTTCCATGGCTGATTTCAGCAGAAGTGATTTCAGCCTCTCCCCCGCAAAAATGCAGAATGCGGACCTTTTCGGGATTATCCTCGACAAACAATTTATCGTTTATGACGCCAGGACCGGAATCCGGCTCGTCGACGCCGCCCTGCCGGATGGTTCACCGATCAGCAAGTCCATGGCGGTGGCACGCCTGCTCGCAAATGCCGTCAAGAAACTCGACCTGCTGCATGGGAACAAGGTACGGTCGCTCGGCTTCATTCCGGTGGTGATCGCCAATCTTTCGCCGGAACAGAAGCAGCTCGTCCTCGAAGCCGAACGGCTCCTGGTGCGCGGGACGTCGGCCCTCGAAGATTCCATTGTATTGGAGCGTCGCTACCTCAAATTTCTATTGGAAGAGCCCAATTCAAAGGAAAATGAATTGACCAGACAGTTATGGGCCTCGAGCATCATTGTCCGCCTGACTGCGGCCCCGGCCAGGGATGGGAAAATCAAGTTGACGGCGAATTTCTCCGTTCCCGGGCGCGGCCGGGTGGCCAAGGCTGAAATACTGCTCGATCCCACCCGGAGCCTGGACGAACAAATCCATGTATTTATCGGACAGAACCGTCTCGAAACGCAGAAAATGCCGGACGGCGGCAATCTCGAGTACGAAGCGCAGAATTTTGCCAGCCAGGCATTTTTTGCCATGCAGCATTCGCTGATCGAGGAATCGGTGATCTCCGCCGAGGCCGCGGCCACGCTTGATCAGGCACATGAGCTGGAGCTATGCTCCACCTACGCCCAGGCCTGCGATCAGTTATGGAGCACCTGGGGGAGCGCGCCGCAGGAGAAAATGCCGGCCATGCTGTCCAATTTCCGCAAGGCGCTGGATATTGCCAAAAAGTACAACGTTTTCCCGTTTCACCTCTGGCATTTCGTCGACAAATGGGGGTATGTCGGCGCCGGGACGTTCAGCGGACTTGACCAGAAAACCCAGCAGGAAATCAAAATTTTGCTCGATGAATATTTCGAGGCCCGCCATCAGTCCTGGCGCGAGCTGATCGTGCTTGCCGATAAGGGAGGAAACAATGCGGATGAAAAACTTTATGCGCTTCATTGCCGTGGGGTTTATGTTCATTGGATGGGGCAGCAAGCCGACCAGCAGTGGAACTACTCGTATATGAAGATCTATGTGCTGCCGCAGTTGGCCAAATACAATGAAGAAATGAAAAGCCTTATGCCGGAACTCAAAAAATATTTTGCGCTGCCGAAAGATGAGCGCCAGAAATATTATCCGAAAGCCGCGGCTGTCGGCGAGTTCAATATTCTGGAGCGCTCCTCGACCGGGGAGCTCCGCAACCGCAATCTCTTCTACGTTACGGGCGAAAGAAAGGAAATCCTGACGGAACTGGCCAATCTCCTGCTGGATTCCCCCCTGATCCACATCGCCGCCCGCGGAGCCGCGCTGAAGCGGAACATGGCGGAAAACACGGAATCCTACGGTGAAAAGCGCGCGGAAATAAACCGCGGCGTTTATGCCGATTACACCCGGACAATCCTGGAGCTGTTCCAAACGAAAGACTTGATCGGCGATTTCGCGCTGGATGGCGGTTATTTCTCTCTCGGCAATGAACGTCAATATATGGATATCGATTCACTCCTCGCCATCTGGAAAATCGCCGCGGACCGGTTTCACTTTTACCAGATTTTCCGGAGCAATCTGCCGTTGGATGAGAAAACATCGTTTGAGGATGCGAAGCGTCTCCATGAAGCCTCCAAAACATATTATGCCCGCTGGCAGAGCGACCCGCAATCCACCGCGAAAGATGAGTACATCGCCGACGAATTCAAGGCATATATCGCACGATTGGAAAAACAGTTTCCACAGCTCAATCCGGAAAGAAAAACACTGCCGAAAAATCCATTCACCCAGGTGGTCGCACCCTTGGAGAAATTCGGCAGAATGAGTGTCATGGGCGTTTGTTATTATCAGGAGAAATTTTACTTCGGCGTGATTGAAAGCCGGGACGGTTCGGTCCGCCTCATGATCTGCGATCCGGCAAATAATTTTGCCATTACCGAGGGGCAGAAACTGACTTCCAAACGATTCGGCTGGGGCGGCTGGACGATGGAAGCCGTGATCGTGGACGGATACTATGTCGCGCAGCTTTCCGGCCCGGAAGTCATCCTCTTTCCCCTCGATGGTTCCACCCCGTCCTGCCTCGATTTCGGCGAATGGCACAACGACTGGGTAAATGGAATCTGGGGATGTGGCACAAAGATTTTTCTCTCTTACGGCAAATGGGCCGGTGCTAAAACGCCGGGCACCCTCCTGCTGTACGACCTGGAGACCAAAGAGACGAAAATCATCTGTTCGACGCTCGATACCACCGTCCGCTGGCCGCTCAACGGCATGCGCTCGCCATATCATATCCGGACCGGAGCCATCGATCCGCAGAAAAAGCGTTTCTACACCACGTTTCCCGAAGAATTCCCCCCGCGCCCAAGCTATAATCTGCTCACCCGCCTGTGGGCTTATGAGTGGGAAAGGGACGAGTGGGTCCGGGGCACCGACCGGCTGCCGATTCGCGACCAGGACAGCAAGATTGTGTATGAATCCGGCGAGCTCTATCTTCTGGGCAATGACAAAGGGCAGAATTTTCTCCGAATCCGGGAGGGGCAAAAGCCGGAGCTCCTGCTGACCACTTCCAGTTGGATGGGCGGCAATCTTGTCAACGCCCAAACGCAGTTGGACGGTTTTGACCTCGATTATTCCAGCCAGGTCACTTTCCCGGATGTCGACGCCAGCAAGTCAAAGGTCAGTTTCAATCATTATCCGGGCCCCGGCATCATCTATTCTCATTTCACGGTTGACGGCGGCCGCGCTTTCGCTTTTTTGTTCCTGAAAGAAAAATTCATTTATCAATACGAGGATAATTTCAATCCGTCGCTGGTGGCCTGGCCTTATGTGGTGAGCTGGAGCAGCTACGGCGACAACTCATTGAAAATCGGCGTCATGAAGGACCTTGAGACGCTTAAGAAGGAGATGATGCCATGATTTCGAATTACTGCAAACTTCTGCTCATCGCATTTCTGGGCGCCGGCTCCGCGTTCGCTGCGTCGCCCCTCGTCGATCCCATCCACAAAAACGATATTGCCAAAGTCGAGCGCCTGCTGCAGGAGGGCGCCCCGGCGGATACCGTGGATGACGATATACACTCCGGCCCGGGCGGCGTATACAACGCCACCCCCATCATGCACGCCAGCAGAAAAGCGAACAAAGAAATTTTCGAGCTGCTGGTCAAGCACGGCGCCGATCCCCGGAGAACGTTGATGGAAGAGGGGCGCTTTTACTGTCCATTCAACTACCGTTCCGTGCTCTGCTTCGCGGCGCTAAGCGGCAATATGGAATTCATGGAGTGGTACCTGGAGAAATACGTCAAGGGCGATATTGCCGCACCCGACAAGCGGGTCATGGTCACATTTGCGGTCCGCAGCGGCAATCTGGAAATGGTCAAACGGATGATCGAACTGGGCGGCGACGTGAACCATGTCAGCCGGGGCTCCAACGACAAATGCGCCCTGGCCTGGGCCGCGGACCGAAACAGCATTCCGATCATGAAACTCCTCCTGGAGGCGGGGGCCGACCCGGATGCTTACGAGAAAGAAGAGTTCGAAAAGTGGGCCCCGAGAATGAGCGACTGGAGCCCCCTCGCCCTCGGTGAGGTGCATTCGCTGGAAGCCTTGCAGCTTCTCCTGGATGCCGGAGCGAGCCTCGACACATCCAGTGAAGTGGTCTGCCGCGCAATCCTCTCCCTGGCCACGGAGATGAACCCCAAAGCCGGCCCGGGACGCTTCGAAGCACTGAAATATCTGATCACCCAAAAGGGAATCCCGCCGGACCTGAAAGACAAACAGGGCAACGGGCTGATCTCCTATGCCGCAGGAAGTTATGACGCCGACGCCAAGGTCCTTGCATGGCTGGCCGAACAGGACGGTTTCATCATGCCGCAGGACTTCAGAATCTGGGATAGAGGCATCCAGACCGGAAAAGTGGAACGGGTCCGCCTGCTTCTCGCCTATGGCCTCGATCCCGACCTGACCGACAAGGACGGCAATACAACCCTGATGCGCGCCCTGAACGGTTACGCCCTGAAAATTGCCGAATTCCTCATCGAAAACGGAGTAAACATCGAAGCCCGGAATCTCGCCGGAAAAAGTGCCCTGCAGATCTCCGGCAACAGCAAGGAAAAAATAGCCCTGTTGAAAAAATACGGGGCCAAAGAATATTGATCCCCTGGCGTTGGGTTACTCTTCTTTGACCTGAATGAGGTCGATGAATAATACGCCCTTGACATTGATCGCGTCTTTATAGGAGAGTCTCAACTCGTTGAAGTATTTTTCGGCTTCCGATTTTTTGCCCTCTTTCAGGAGAATTACTCCCAGACGGTAGCGGGCAATCGCGCCGACCTGAACCCCGCTGTAAAAGTAACAATCATCATAATTTTTGATCACCTGCCGAAGCCTGCTGATCCGTTCTTTCCCGGTACTCCTCAATGCCTGAGTGTACATGACGCATCCGGTCCGGTTGGCTTCCGGATACTTTTTCTGCATGGCCTGGGCGATGTTTTTCTGGTCACTGCCTTTCGCTTTTGACCACGACTGATAAAGCTCTTCAATGGCTTGTTGTTCAGCTTTCGAATAGTATCTTTCGTCTTTCTGAGCGCGAAGCTTCGCCCGCTCCCGGGCTTCCTTGATGAGTTGCAACTGCTCCGCACTCGGCTTATTATCCTGCTTATCCTGTTTATCCGTCTCCTCATCGGGAAATTCGTCGGCCATAAGGCCACAGGAGAACAAAATCAACAACAAAGCGACAAATCTTTTCATTGGAAACCCTCCTTACTGATCATCACTAACATACTATATTCCAAAGTACTTGTCAACGGATAAACGGCAAAATTGCCTGCCTTTTTCGGCCGGGAGTTGAAATCCGCCAAACCCGCCACTATATTCCTGTATATTTTTTATAATCAATTGACGGGGATAAGTGATGAAAGCAAAAATTCTCTTTGGCGGGATCAACAGTCTGTTGATCGGAGTTTCACTCTCGGCAGCCACGCTGGTCGTGGATCAGAACAGCGACAAACCCGGCGTATTCCGGACGATCAGCGAAGCGGCGGCCAAGGCCGTACCGGGCGACGAAATCCTGGTGCAGAAAGGTGTCTACCGCGAGCACATCGCCCCCGAGCGCGGCGGCGAAAAAGACAAACCGATCACCTACCGCGCCGCCCAGCCCGGCAAAGTCTTCGTCCGGGGCAGCGAGGTCTGGACACCCAACTGGACCACGCCCGCCAACATGCCGGGAATTTACACCACTCCGGTACCGCCGGATACCTTTTTCGGCGATTTCCCGAACCCCTTCAAGCGCAAGCTTGATGCCGGCAGCAGCGACAAGGGCGAACCCGCCCGGCCCGCCGAGGGCGACCTGCTGCCGTATTCGCTCGGACAGATTTTCTGCAACGGCATCGAACTGTGGCAGTCCCAGACCGTCGATGCTGTCTACAAAACCCCCGGCAGCTGGATCATCGACCGGAGTGGTGCTGAAATCATCGTTCACCTCCCTGCTTCCGCCGACCCGAAAGACCGCTTGATCGAAATGACCGTGCGCGACCGGGTTTTCGCCCCCGCCCGGCGCGGGCTTGAGTACATCAATATCGAGGGATTCATCTTCGAGCATTGTGCCAATCAGGCGCCGTTTCCGCAGCTCGGTATGGTCTCCACCCGCAGCGGCCGCTACTGGAAAATCAGCAACAACATCATCCGCCACGCCAAAACCGTGGGCCTCGACGTCGGCAGCGAATACTGGCAGACCGACAGGCTCACCCGTACCGTGGCCGCCGACAAAACGCTCCTGCGCAAGGGCGGCTACCATGAAGTATTCAACAACCAGATCGTCGACAACGGCCTCTGCGGCATCGCCGGCTGGAGCTGCCGCGGCACCCGGATTCACGACAACATCGTCGAACGCAACAACAATCTCTCGCTCAGCACCTACGAGTGCAGATGGGAAGAATGGGGCGGTATCAAGCTCCATGAGGCCGACGAAGTACTGATCGAGCGGAACCTCGTCCGCTTCAACGGCGCTCACGGCATCTGGATCGACAACGGCTACAACAAGTCGCGCATCACGCGCAACACAGTGTTCGGCAACATCGGCTCCGGCATCTTTATCGAGCTCGGCGCGGGCTCCGTGGTCATCGACAACAACATCGTGGCGAACACTACCCCCTACTCCGGCCATTACCCCGGGCGCGGCATTTACTGCCATGACGCCTCCGGCATCAACGTCTACCACAACCTGATCGCCGACAACGCCGCCGAGGGCGTCTACATGCGCAACGCCACCGACCGCAAATACCACGGCAAGCGCGTGGAAACCTCTCACGAGCGGGTACTTAACAACATCTTTTTCAACAACGGCGGCGGTGTGAGTTTCCCGAGGCCCGGCGATTTTTCGGAGGACTGCATCTCAGATTGGAACCTCTTCGTCGGCGATGTTGTTTTCCGCTACAGCTCGACCCCCTGGGACAAAGTCGTCGAGATTGCGGCCCCGAAACTGAGCGCGGAAGAAATGATCGCCTCCGCCGCGCTGAAGGGCTTCACGCCGCAGCTCTGGCCGAAGGTCTCCGGGCGCGAGGCCAATTCCATTTTCTGGCAGGAACGTGAGTTCGGAATCCGGATCAAGCCCTTCGAAGCTTCGCTGTACATCATCAGCCGCTCCGACAAAAAGCTCGAATTCGAACCGGTACCGGGCCTCGACCGCGATTTCGACGGCAAGCCCTACGGCAAAAAGGTCATCCCCGGCCCCTTCCAGACTCTGGAGAAGAAAACTGAATACCGGCTTCTCTTCCCGCTGTGGGACTATATTACGTCCCGGGAATAGCTTTCCAGGGAATTACTTCGAAGTGGAAACGGACTGTATCCGCCGGAGGTACGTCCTTTTCCCAGCTCCGTCTGTATTCGCCGACCAGCCAGGCTGAACCGGGCTTCAACGCGACAATCATGATTTCGCGAAGATTCGGGGCGCCGACCAGCTTTTCATCGGTCTGAAGCGAAGTGTTACCCATATCGACAATTTTGAATGCCGAGTTGTCCCCCCTGATCTGAAACTGCCAAAGGAAGCCGGTCGTGCCATTTTCCCGGAGCTGAATTTTGGCTCCTTCGCTGACCTCGAGCCAGCTGGTTTTGCCGCTATTCGCAGCAGTCAATGTAAATTTCGGCCTCGGCAGCACTTCGTGTTTCGCGGCCTCATCTGCTTCCGGGGCCGGGGTAGAACATCCCGCCAGAAGCGCAACTGCAGCAAACAGCATCCATGTACGTATTTTTCTCATAATTTACCTCCATTTGTTCATGATCTCCTCTAATACTATAAAATCGCAACGGCATTTGTCAAATCCGGCAAGCAAAAATTCCATATACCGCCATTGAATATTGTCACGATCAATGTACATTACATGACATATAACAAATCAAGGAACCTTTTCCATGGGCACTACAATCAAGGATATTGCGGATTTGGCCGGAGTTTCGACGGCGACGGTCTCCCGGGTCATCAATAACAGCGGCTTTGTCAAAAGCAGCACCCGCAAGGTGATCAATGACCTCCTGGAAAAGCAGAATTATGTGGCCCAGACTTCCATGAAGCGCCGCGGCCCGAAATTGAGCAAAAGCACCTTGCTGAAATACCACAGTTTCACCATGATCTGGGCCGGGGGCTACGAAGCCTCGCTCGGGCTCACTGCCCAGGGAATGCTGCTCGGGCTTTCCGAGGCGGCCGGCGCCATCGGGGCAACCTTGAACATCGAAGTCATCGCGCGCAACGGCGGGCTCCCGGACGTGCTGAACAACGGGCGGACGGACGGTATTTTTCTGAACGGTCACGGCTTTTCCGAAGCGTTTTTCGAGCGGGCAAAATCATTTCCGGTGGTCTGGCTGCTGCAGGCCGGATCGCACGACTTCGGGGATCGCGTCCAGCCGGACCACACGCAAGCCGGAATTCTCGCCTATGATTACCTGTTGAACAAGGGCTGTACGAATCTCTGCTGCATCAGCTGCAACCAGCCCCGCAAGTACCCGAGCTACTGGCAGACCCGCGAACAGGCCTTCGCCAATGCCGCCAGAACCGGCAACATACCGTGCGAAGTGATCAACCTCGATTACAGCGACAGCCAGAATGACTCCATGGAGATCCACGCCGCCACCCACGAGGCAGTCGAGCGGATCAAGGGCATGAAGAAAAGACCGGACGGTATTTTCGTGGCCAATGCGCTCGGATTTCCGCTTTACTCGGAGCTGACCGCTAACGGTATCGTTCCGTCGCGGGACCTCGAGATGGTCGCCGGCGACAAGGAAGTCTGCGGCGGTTACTGCAATCCCGAACCGGTGAAAATTGATATCCACCCCAAAAATATCGGCAAACTGGCGTTTGAAACCATGATCTGGCGACTCCAGCACCCCGAAATGCCGCTGGTCACCCACTCGCTGAAACCGTCCCTGATCATCCCGGATAACCCCGGCAGGACGAATTCAAAGTAACTCAATCAGTCGATTTCTTCGATGACGATTTTCATGGTCATGGTGCGGC
>JBEBXH010000063.1:0-39128 GCA_040391785.1 Victivallis vadensis | reverse complement strand
GGCAGATCGACTGATCTGCACTGAACGGATGCTGCGCATCCTGACTGAATTTATGAGGGGATATGCGCCTTCGCACTCAAGGCTGGCCGCCTTGAGAATCCGCCGGAAACTTACGCCAAGTAAAACCTGTTCGGCAGGGTTCCGGGGCAGCAGCCACCGGACGCGAGTCGGAAACTCGCGGATCTCCTTTTTAAAAAGTACCGAGGTGCAGGCCAATACGGCCTGCCGCAGGGAGCGCGAGGGGGCGCGGAGCCGCCCTCGCATTCAGTTCTTTGTGGTAACTTGCAGGGGATGAGGGGCCAATTCCAGTTTCACTAACTTGTATTTACCGTCGTAACGGCTTTCCAAATCATTGATTTTTTCGCAGGCGCCCCGGACAGTGCTGCGGACGATTGCTTCGCCCATTTCGCGGCTCGCCCTGGCAGGATAGCCCATCACCCCTACCTTGATCTCCGGGCGCTGGCTGTTCCTGGCGACAACGCACGGATCATCGACGATTTTCTCTGCTTGCTGATAGTTGTCCGGATGGGAAGTCATCTGTTCCAGAAGTTCTTCGCTGTCGGTCTCCAGTTCGTCCATGCGAACCAGTTCCGGCGCCAGGTACATGATTTCCGAGGTTTCGTGCCAGCCGGCATGCCAGTCGCCCTCGGAAAAGGCCTTTTTCCGGGAAACATTGTCGATATCCAGCTTGCCGGCGGTCAACAACGCAATCATGCATTCATCGAAAGCGGGATTATTGCGTAGAAGCATTTTGACGGCGTTTTCGAGAGCCGTCATATTCTCGCTGCCGCCGTGACAAATGAAGAAATAAAACCGGCGAAATCCCTGCGCCGCCAATGAAAGCAGGATATCGCTGACCACCAGCGACATTACGCTCGGCGAAATGTTGATGGTGCCGGGACAGCCGCCACCGGAGAACGAATCCTTCATGGTGGGGGCCACCACGATGCCGGTCTTTTCGCCGATCATCCGACCGATTCTTTCGGCCCGGATCGAGTCGGTACCCAGCGGCAGGTGATACCCGTGCTGCTCCGTCACTCCGACCGGGATGATGATGGCCCGTTTATGCTGCAGGTACTCGCGTACCATTTTTACCGTCATGTGCTCCATGACCGGAAAAGGGGAATAAGTCGACATTGGTGTATCTCCTGAAATTATTGGTAAGCGGGCAGAAGCGAACCATGCGCTTCGATGAGGTCATCGCACAAACGGACGATGTCGTCCAGCGAAAGCTCCGCGGCGGTATGGGGATCAAGAAATGCCGCATGGTAGATATCTTCGCGACGGCGTGAAATGGCCGCTTTGATCGTCAGCAAATGCACGTTTACATTGGTCATATTGAGCGCGGCACACTGCTCCGGCAGCGCCCCCACGGCGGTGCCCTGAATTCCGTTGCGGTCAACCAGACACGGAACCTCGACCACCGCGTCCGGCGGCAGGTTGGAGATCAGCCCATTGTTGAGTACGTTGCCGCCGATCCGGTAAGGAACATCGGTGACCATCGCGCTCATAATCCCGGAGGCGTATTCGTGCGACAACTCATGGTGCGGCTCGGCATCGCCGTTCAGCCGCTCATAATGCGCCTTCCACTCCTTGATCTGGCGGATACAGCGCCTCGGATATTCGTCCAGCGGAATGTTGTATTCTTCGATAAGGTGCGGATAATTGCTCTTGATCCAGTACGGCATGTATTCGGCGTTGTGCTCGCTGGATTCGGTCATGTAATAACCGAATTTGCACATGAGTTCCAGCCGGATCATGTTGATGGATTTATCTTTCCGGTCGGGGGCCCTGCGCCACTGCTCGAGCTTGCGCCGCGCCTGTTCCTTGACTTCGGGGTAAAGATCGCGGTTGTTCTCAGTAAGTTCGAGCAGCCAGCCCATGTGGTTGATGCCGGCGATTTTGGACTGGATTCCCGCCACGCGCTCCGGCGACCAGTCCAGTTCGGCGGTTTCGACCAGCGAATCCACGCAGACCTGGACCGAATGGCACAGTCCAACGGTTTTGACCGAGGTGTAGCGGAGCATCGCCCCGGTCAGCATCGACATCGGATTGGTATAATTGAGGAACCACGCGCTCGGCGCTTCCTCCTCGATCTCGCGGGCGAAATCCAGCATCACCGGAATCGTCCGCAGCGCCCGGAAAATCCCGCCGATGCCGAGGGTGTCGGCAATCGTCTGCCGCAGGCCGTACTTTTTCGGCACTTCGAAATCGGTGATGGTGGCCGGGTCGTAACCGCCGACATTGATCGCGTTTACCACGAAATCCGCGCCGTTGAGCGCCGCGCGGCGGTTCTCCATCCCCAGATGGGTGGTGATCCTGGCGCGGCCGCCGTTGATGCTGCGGTTCAGCCGCTCAAGAATCAGCGCCGACTCGGTGAGGCGTTCGGCATTGATGTCATAAAGCGCAAAGTGTGAATCACGCAAGGCCTCGCGGCACATGCAGTCTCCGATGACATTGCGGGCGAAAATGGTGCTTCCGGCACCCATGAATGTGATTTTTGGCATAGTCGTTTTGTTTTGGAAGGGTTAATAAATTTCGATTTCGCGAATCCAGACGAGGTTCGGGCGATCCGCCGGGCCATCGCCCGCCTTCTGGGAAAAACGCACCCGGTCGGTCCCCGGCAAGCTTGCGTCAAGATCGATGACCGAACGACTGTCCCCGCCTTTGGCCGTGATGGTCGCGACGGTTTTCCAGTCGTTGCCATCGGGGTATTGGACGAGCATTTGTCTGGGCAGAGCCGACCAGTAAACAATCACGCGTTTGAGCTGTTTTTGAGTGGGCAAGGTGAAGGTGATGAATTTATCGTCCGGGGTTTCCTGCGAAGCCCACGCACCGTCCGCCCAAAATATTTCCGTTGAAATCTGCCCGTCATTGAGCGCCGCGGTACGGTAGCGTTCGCGTGACGGTGAGGCATCGATTTTCACGGCGGGATTATTGGCGAGGTTGCCCGGGGTGAGCACCACGGGGGGCATATCTTCATCGGGCATATAATCCATCTGGCAGCGGAAGCGCACTGAAATGCGGTCCGGTTTGGGGGCGATGAGATTCAGCGGCACGCTCATTTCGCAATACTGCTGCTGGAAGCGCGGCTTGATGGGGGCGATTTTCTGCCATTTCCACTGAAATGCCTTGTCTCCGGCGAAACGGTAAAGGCTGCCGTTTTCGACCAGGAACCATGTCCCGGCGTTGTCGTATCCGCCCTCGGAGCCGACGCCGATCAGGACCTTGAGGTGATAGCTCAGTTTTTCGGCCGGAATCGGGGCGGCGGCGGTATAATGCAGATCAAGATTGCCGTCTTTCACCCTGACGGTGCCGCCGATGAAATCCACCAATCCGTCGGAACCGGCATCGCCCGCCGGGTCCTTAAGTCTCAAGGAATTATCCGCCACCTGGGCAAGAATTTTGTGCGCCGGCTTTTCCGCTAATTTCAGTTCAACCGCATCTTTGCCGGCCATATGGTAAACCACCTTTTCCGTTTTGTCCCAATCGCCGCGGGTGAAATCGGGAATCGTGACCGGGGCGCCATTCATTTGAACCGATTTCCGGGAGGCCTCGATCAGGGCGCTCCACTCGGCGGCATCGTACACGTCGATATCCAGCGGCAAGCCGTTGTTCAGGCAGTAAATCAACCGCAGATCCATGACCGTATCCATACCGCCGTGGCCGCCGAATTTTCGGCCCAGTTCCCCGAACTGTTTATAGATCGGGTGACGGTATTCGGCGATCAGTTTGGCGGTTTCGTCTTCACCGAGCAACGTATGCGATTGCGGGTCGAAGGCAAAGACCGGCTTGGGGTATGCGGCGCTATAGCCTTTGGTGCCGAAAAGCTCATAACCACGGCTGTACGGCCCCGGCAACGAGGTGGTGTAATAAATGAGAATGGTTTTGCCGCGCTTGGTCCGGATGATCGACAAATTCATATCCGGAGCGAAAAAGCGCCCCGTCAACGGATCGTTCTCGCCAAACTTGACCGCCGCCGCCGCACGCAGCGCGAAGTCGCCGCTCGAAACAGAATTCAAAACGTCCAGCCGGTCGCCGCGGTGGATGCCCAGCCAGTGCGCCACCGGCCCGATGCCATGCGTCGGATAAGGATTGCCGCCGACAACCGGTTTATCGGCTCCCACGGCCTTGCGCCAGTTGGTTTTGTCATCAAAATTAAACCGGTAGTCGCGCATATCGTGGAGGTAGCCCCCCTCGACGTGCACCGGCTCGCCGAAAAGTCCTTTCTGGGTCATATTCAACACGGCCAACGCGTAATCATCGAAATTGCAGTTTTCCAGGATCATGCAGTGTTTCCGGGTCTGCTCGGCGGTATCGACCAGCTCCCAGCATTCGGCAATGGAACGGGCGGCAGGAACTTCGACCACCGCATGTTTACCGTTTTTCATCGCGTGAACCGCGATGGGAGTATGGAGGCCGGCGCCGGTGGTCACATAAACCAGGTCGATATCATCGCGTTCGCAGATCTTCTTCCAGTCATCTTTGCCGGTATAATAATCGACTTTGTAGGGATATTTTTTGGCTTCGAGCATTGCACGGGTTTTGTCCAGTTTCTCCTGATAAAGATCGCAAGCCACCTTGATGGTCGCATTTTCCGGGAAGTTGGCGAAACGCTGCAGCGCCGCGCTGCCGCGCCCCCCTACCCCGATAAACGCCACCCGGATATTCCGGATCGGCTCCGCACGCAGCCCCAATACACTCTGCTGGCCCGGTTTCCGCTCCGGCACCGGAAATGTGTAGGGTTCCGCCGCCCTGGCCAGTACGGCAATACCGGCCAGCAGTATTGCCACAAACATTGCTGATACTTTATTCATGTTCATTTTCCTTTTATTCAGGTTTTCGAATTATATGCTTAATTTCACGGAACTGCGGATGACGATTTCCGGCTCGAGATGACGAAACTGGATCGGCTGCGACGGATTTTTCATCCGGTTCAGCAGCAATTCCACCAGCCAGGCGGCGCTCTGGCCGATCCGGGTATCGAGGGTGGTCAGCGGCGCCGCCGCATAACGGCTCTCGCTGATATTGTCAAAACCGATAAACCCCATTTCATCGGGAATACGTACCCCGGCCGCAACCGCCTGCGACATCATGACCATCGCCTGGACATCGCACTGCACGACCACCACGCCGGGGAGTCGGCCGCCCGCCAGAATTGCTTTCAGACCGGCTTCGCGGGCGGCCAGGGTATTGTCGCCGGCATGTATCCACTCCGGGCGCGCCTCGAGTTTGTGCGTCTCCAGAAAGTTCAGAAATTCCGGGTAACGCGGCTCGAGTTCCGCATTGCCGACATACGCGAAATCGCGATGTCCACCCTTGTATAATTGCTCCAACAGCTTGCGAAGCGCCGTCCCGCGGTCCACAATCACCGCATCGTGGCTCTTGCATTTGACCCCGTAAAGTACCAGCGGCACATCCAGGATATGACCGGTAAAACGGTGTTCCGGCGCACTGGAAATAATACCATCCACCCCGTGATCCAACAACAGATTCAATGCCGCCTCGAAGCCGGATTCGCCCCAGAATGCGAAAAGCGCCGCGTATCCGTGAGCAGCAAGTTCCTGCCCGACCGCCGCCATGATTTCGCTGTAGCAGCGGTCCTGAATCGAGTAAAAAAGCAACCCCACGGTATGATGCCTGCGGGTAATCAGCGCGCGGGCGGCGAGGTTGGGCTTGTAATTCAAACGCGCGGCGCTCTCGTGCACCAGTTTGCGGCTTTGCTCGGAGGCTTTGTAATTGGGGTCGTTATTCAGGATGGAACTCACCGCAGTAATCGAGAGCCCGCAATCCCGGGCCACCGAAGCAAGCGTCACTTTTGGGGCTTTTTTCTGCATTCGATCATTCCTGATTTTTTATTGCTCAAACATTACGGGAACGTTTCCATTTTCGATCATCAAGACACATCATTTCATCTTACGGGAACGTTTCCATTAATAATTATAACCGGCAATGCGAAAATGTCAAGAGGCCAATCCAGGAATCGATCGAGAATTCACGGAATATCAATGGATCCGGGAAAATATTATTACCGAAGAATTATCTTTTTTCGCTTTTCCCCTCTTGCAAAAAATAAAATTTCTGATATAATAGATAGTACGTACTATTAGAATTGGAAAAATATGGCTGCAAAAATAAAAACCCAGAAAGTTACCGCCCGGCAAATCGGGGAAATCGTCGGCTGCTGCCAGCAGGCCGTCTCCGCCGTGCTGAGCGGGCGCGGCAACAGCAAGGTATCCCGCGAGAAACAGGAAAAAATCTTCGAAGTCGCGCGGGATCTCGGGTACCAGCCGAATCTTTCCGCCCTGCGCCTCGCCGGCCATCCCACCCGGACGATCGGCGTTATTCCCGGTACTTCGGTATTTGCCGCCGAAATGCTGGTGACGCTCGCCACGCGCCTGCGTACCCATGATTACAAGATCATTTCCTCGCCGCTGGTGACCGCTTTTGATGAAAACCAAATCATCAGTTCATTGTTGAACTACGGCGCGGACGGTATTATCATTATGAATAAAAGGGGCCCCTTGTTTCACAATCAGCTGAAGGTTCCGGCTGTGCTGGTCAGTTACAGCAATTTCGACCTTGATTATGATTGGGAGAACGGCGCCCGGCAGGCCGTGGAGCACATGCTCGGGCACGGGCATCGCCGCATCGCATTCCTGCTCGACAACTGGGGCTACAGCGCCGGATTGATCAGCCAGGGCTACCGGGGCGCGATGGGAGCGGCCGGACTCGCCTGCTCCGAGGACTGGAGCATCAAACTGACCTGGAACGCTGCTTTCGCCGAACAATTACAGAACCTGATCGAACGGGAAAAAGTCACCGCATTTCTGTGCACCGACAGCATCATCGCCGGCAGGCTGAGCGTATGGCTCCGTCAGCATGGCTACCGCGTGCCCGAGGACCTGGGAATCATCTGCTTCCGCGGTACTTCCTTCGACGAAACCCTGAATCCCTCCCTGACTTCGCTGGCCTATCCAGCTCATGAGCTCGCCAGCCGCGCCGCCGACCTGATTGTCGCCAAAATTCAGGACAAACAGCTGGAGCGCTCCGCCCAGCCGGAAAAAATACCGGCGCGGCTGCATCCGGGCCGCAGCTGCGGTTGCGCCGAACAGCCGCTCGAGCATATCTGGTGGGAAGGCGTTCCGGTTTCCGTGGAAGGCCCCCAGCACCATCTCCTGCCCCGTCCCGCAGCACCAATGAAAAAATAAGCCAACCAGTCATGATAACAGAAGGAAATTTAACCATGAAACCGATCAAGCCCCGCACAAGAACCATAGCAACAAAAGGAAGTACCGTCATGAATTCCGCCCGACACAAATTCACACTTATAGAGCTCCTCGTCGTTATAGCGATCATCGCGATTCTCGCTGCGATGCTGCTGCCGGCGCTGAACTCCGCCCGCGCCAGGGCACGCTCGACCTCCTGCATCAACCAGCAGAAACAGCTCGGACTCGCCTTTATCGGATATCAACATGACAACGATGATTTCAATCCGAACTACAGCCGGCAAAACATCGGTTACTGGAACAATGTCCTGCTGGTACCGAAATATGCCGAAATCTCCAGTTTCAAATGCCCCGAGCTGAAAGGGGAATCGCAAAGCATTTATTACCGCAATGGCTCCCCCTCGGCGGAAGCCCCCGTTTACGGACACAATTATGGTATGTGGCGCTCCGCTTTCGGCTATAATTACGAATATGTCGGCAGCCGCATTCTGCCGAGTCCCGGCGATTCCGTCGCCGCCACCAAGATTTCACAATTCAGAAAACTCGCCCAGGTATTTTTCACCATGGACACGCTTCTGCGCGGAAGCACTACCGAGGGCTGTTACCGAACCTCCAATATTTACGATCCGACGGCCTCGGCCAACGACGGCAACCCCGATCCGCGCCATCAAGGGGGCATCAACATCCTGTTCGGCGACGGCCACGTCGGCACCGGGCGCATCGTCAGCCCCTACACCGGCACCAGCGTGCTGGCGATCCAGCTCAAGCAACAATTCGGCGAGTATTTCCACAGCGGGGACCGTCAATAATGCTTAGGTATATCGCACTCATCCTGCTGACAGGAACAATGCTCGGGGCGGCGGAAATCCGCTTCGAGCGTACCGAACAGACTTCGGACATGAAAATCGGCGCGCGCAAGCGGGTCACGCCTTATACGATGATCTACGCGCGCATCCAGCCCTACACGCTGTACGAAAACTATCTGCATGAATGGATCGACCGTCCGCTGTTCCTCGATTCGAGTCTGCGCCAGTATCCGGATACCCAGCTGCGCGGTTTCGCCAAAGACATCGAGATCGCCAAATCGTACAATATCGACGGCTTCACCATGCTGGCCAATGCCTACGCCACCCGCTGGCGCACCGCCATCGACATGACCAACCAGATCAAACCGGAAGGTTTCAAGCTGATGGGCGGCCTGGCATGGATGCGCGCCAATCCCGTCGACGGTAAATACCCGGATGCCCTTTATAACCGTTATCTGGACACGATCAAACGGTCGGATGCCAGTCCGTATATGCTGCGGATCAACGGCAAAGTACCTTATTTCACCTATGTCACCATGCCGCCCGAACAGATCCGGGAAATCCGCGAGCGCCTGGCCAAAGACGGTTAC
The DNA here is from genome assembly GCA_040391785.1 of Victivallis vadensis. GTDB lineage: Bacteria > Verrucomicrobiota > Lentisphaeria > Victivallales > Victivallaceae > UBA5239. The sequence continues at coordinate 30,503 of JBEBXH010000063.1, read as the reverse complement.
GAAAACATCCTGCTGTTCGACGATATCTGGCTGGATTCATTTGCGGAATTCAACCGCCAGAAAAGTTTGAGCCCCGCCACCCGCGAAAAGCTCAAAGAACAACTGCGCGCCAAACTGAAAGTAGCCGACGGCATAGTCCTGGCCAATTTCCATATGTACCGCGATCCCGCCGGCGATTTCACCCTCAAGAAAAATTATATCCGGGAACTGGATGAGAAGGAAACCGCCCCGCTGCTCGAGGAAGTTTATGCCGAGCCCGCGCAGGCTGGGAAACTGCTCGGCCTCAACATCCGCCACGGCTACATCGGCCACATGAGCGGTATTAACGAAGCCGAACTGGGCACCTCGCAGCTCCGCGAAAATCTCGACACCGCACTGCTGATGAACCCCGATATCCTGTCACTGGTCGAATGGAACGAAGCCAACGAAAACACCAGCTTCCAGCCGACCGTCTGCAATTCACTCTCCATCCAGCGGATTATCCGCTATTATGCGGATTTCCTCAAGGGGCTGCCGCCGACCCCGAACCCGGGCGACGACACCACCATCCCCAATCTGATCGTCTCCACGCGCCAGACCGTCCGCACCGGCGAAAAATACCGCATTGAGCTCCTGAACGTGCCGGACTCCAATTCCGATGCCAGATACAGCGTCCAGCTGATTCTGAAGGACGAAAACGGCAAGTTGATCCGGGAATTCGCTCCGGACACGTTCACCGTCAACAAACTGACCGCGGTCACGTATCTGCTTCCTTCCGAAGAACTTCCCCACACCCTTGCGGTAATCCCGGAACTGCGCCTGAAAGATATGACCGTCGATACGCTGCAATACACGCGCCTCGACCCCGCCGTAGGTTGGAACTTCAAAGAAATCCGGCAACCGCTGCGGGATCTGTTGAAACCCTCGGCCGTTTCGTTTGAGGTCAAACCGGTGGATGGCCGCTATCAGGTTTCCGGTAGTTTCCAATGCGCCGAACCGCTGGCTTCGCTCGAGCTCCTCGACAATGAAGACGAGGTTTATGCCTGCGACCGCGAGAATAAATTCAAACTCGCCGACCATGACCTCCTGTTGATGAAATTCTTCAACAAAAACAGCGGCAAACTGCGCCAGACCACCATCACCGTCGAAGGCGTGCCGGACTTCGTGTTCAGCCCATGGTATCGCCCCTATGCCGGGTTCGGCAAGTGGAAGAAAGAGGGGAACCAGGTTTCCGGCGACATCCTCTACTGGAACAACGGCAGCGCCATGCTGCTGGCCATCCCGAAAAACGCCCCCAATGCGGTATTGAAGCTCGAAATCGAGGGCCTCGGCAAGCATGAATACAAGATTGGCGAGCTGTTGAAAAACGGCAAAAACGGCTTCGAACTGCCCGAAATGGTCACACTGCGGCTGGACCGCATGGACAGCCTCGCCGACCACCCGGTGCCGCTGGATTCGAACAGCGCCCGGTTCACCGTCAATACCGGCAGCAGCTTCGACAATCCGTGTTTCCAGCTGCGCGCCATTACCAGAACCGGCAAAATTTACCGCTCCAAACCGGTTTTCACGGCGAAACCGTCTGCCACGGAACCGATGAACGTCTTTTCCGCCTATGCGCACAAAATGGTCCCGGTCAGCGTTCCCGCCGACTTGGTCACCGTCATCAATTATCACTTCACGCCGGACCACGGCACGGTGCTGGTCAATCCGCGCGCCGGTTGCTGGAACGCCCAGCTGGGGGCGGGGTTCCAATACCTCTATCCGATGAATTTCGGCACCCTTCCCAAGAATGCCGAGCGTACCGCGCCGGACTGGAAAAAGAGCGGCGACCGGTGGGCGCTGGCGTTTAACGGCACGTCCAATTATGTCGTATTTCCGCCCGAAACGCTGCCGACCGGAGCCTTTACGCTGGAGTTCGAATGCCGCACGGACAGCACCGAAAACCAGGCGCTCTTCCGTCATCACAGCCTGAGCCAGGGATCGCTGGCCACGTTCATTGCCGGCGGCAAGCTGCGGGCGTCGTTTCACAGCATGGGACGCAATTACAACGGGACCTATCAGGAACTGCCGGTCGCCATCGACTTCCCGGTCAATGAACCGGTCAAAGTCAAGGTATCCTACAACCTGAATGAAATGGTGTTTTCCGTCAACGGCAAGGTGCAAAGAATCCCGTTTAACCTGCGGGCATTCAAAGGAACGGCCTCCATTTTCGGCGGCGCCGAGCCCACCGACAAAACCTGCCTGGACCACAAACTGCAGTTCTTCAAAGGCGAACTCTATTCGCTGAGGATCCGGCACAACGCCGATTTCTAACCGCCTGATAATTAACGCATGCCGGGGAGAATATCCCCGACGTTTTGAACTTATACTAATCCGGCCGGAATATACTAAAAACGGCAATCGAGACCGGATTCGGCTAAACAGTTTATTTTCAATTATTTTCGTAATTCGATTTGCAATTCCGGATAAACGTGGTAATGTAACAATGTAGACTTCTGAAAATAGTACGATAACGCTGACTCATGGGGGTTGCGTTCATAAAACAGTACATTCAGAAATAAAGATAAGAGTTACGTTTTTGGGTTTGAATTCTAGATTTTCACATTCTGATTTCTTCGCACATTTCTTCCTGGTGGGTTCTGAATCTTCAGCTTTCTCCGTTTTCTGTCGGGCAGTAAATACGTCGCTATCCAAAACTCCGTCAATTTTTGTCCAGGGAAAGCAACAAACCGCGGTATAACCGCAAAAGGAAAATTCAATGAGAATTTACGTAGGCAACATGCCGTTCTCGGTCAACGAGAGCCAACTCACCGAAATGTTCAGCAATCATGGTACCGTCGACTCCGTCAGCGTCGTCATGGACCGTGAAACCGGCCGCGCCAAAGGTTTCGCCTTTGTCGAAATGGGCAGCCAGGCTGAAGCCAATGCAGCGATCGCAGCCCTGAACGGCACCGATTGCGGCGGCCGTACCATCGTGGTAAACGAAGCCAAACCCCGCGAAGATCGTCCTGCCCGCAGCGGCGGCGGATTCGGCGGCGGCAACCGTGGCGGCAGCCGTGGCGGTTTCGGCGGCGGCGGCAACCGTGGCGGCAACGGCGGCGGCAACCGCTGGTAAGACCGGCGGACAGGAGGGGGAAGCACACAATGCTTCTTCCTCCGCCCCTCTCCTCACACACCACTCACTGGAAAATACGATATGAAAGCATTATTCGGCGGAAACAGTTACGATACACCGCATGACCGTCGCGATATTTACTCCAAAATGCTTCTTAATTCCAGAATCAATTTTTTTGTCCAGATCTGCGTCAATTTCTATTTTATCGGGCGCTGCGCCAAAGCCGGGCGTTTCGATTCCGTCAATCAGGCACGTTCCAGCGAAAAGAATATCGACATCATGGAACGCTGCGGAGCGCAGATCCACATTCGCGGCCTTGATTTTCTCTCCGCGGAAAAGGGTCCCTTTGTTATCGCCGGCAATCACATGAGCTCGGTGGAAACCATCATGCTCAACGCGTTGATTTCGCCGCGCCTTGACTTCACGTTTGTCATCAAAAACGACATTTTCAAAATTCCGTTCATGCGGCAGGCCATGCATGCCATCGACGCGATCGGCGTCAGCCAGACCAACCCGCGCGAAGACTTCAAGATCGTCATGCAGAAAGGCAGCGAGCAATTGAAGAACGGACGCTCCGTCCTGATCTTCCCGGAAGCCTCCCGTTTCCCGGAGTTCAAACCGGAACGTTTCAACACGATTGCCGTGAAACTGGCCAAGAGCACCGGGGTCAAAGTGATTCCGTTTGCCCTGAAAACCGACTTTCTGAAACCGGGCCGCCTCTTCAATGATTTCGGCCCGATCTGCCCGGAAAACCATGTCCACATCGAATTCGGCGCACCTGTAGCCATAAGCGGCAACGGCCGCGAGGCCCAGGAACACATTGTCCGCTTCATCGACACCCGCTGCCGTATCTGGACCAATCGCGAGGAGCAGCCGCTCCCGCCCCCCGGCCTGCTGACCGCCGAGTAAAGAATCTCAGTTCAGGTAAGAGCGCGTCAGGCGGCGGCCGAGCGAACAGAGAATTTCGTGCGGATGGGTTTGCTTGGCGGCGGCCCAGTCGTCAACCGTGATCCCCCCGCCCAGACAAATGACCTCGTCGCCGACTTCGGCGTCCGGCACTTCGCTCAAGTCGATATTGGTGTAGTCCATCGACACCCGGCCGAGAATACGGCAACGCTTGCCGCGCACGATCACTTCGCCGCGATTCGACAGCGCCAGCGGCAAACCGTCCGCGTATCCGATCGCCACCGTGCCGACTCGCCGTTCGCGGTCGAGGCGGTGGGTGAAACTGTATCCAATACTCGAGCCCTCCGGCAGTGTCCGGATCTGCGCGAGCCCCGATTTCAGGGTGATCACCGGCTGCAGGTTCAAGACTTTCGCCGACGGCCCCAGCCCGTAAAGCGCCAGCCCGGCGCGGCAATGCGTAAAGGGCGGCTTGAGAATTTCCGCATAATGTCCGACCCCGTCGCTGCCGCCGAAATGAACAAAATCAAACCGCCGGTCCAATCCGCCTAACAGTGTTTTGAACTTGTTGATCTGGTCATTGGTATATTCGCCGAACTCCGGCAGCGCCCCCGGGAAATGTGAGTAAATGCCGCTGCAGACCAGCCGCGGCAGCGCACAGATTTCCTTGATTGCGGACGCGGCTTCCGCCACCGGAATACCGTCGCGCCCCATCCCGGTATCGATCTGGATATGGACGTTGACCTTTTCCTTCTGCGATTCGGCTTCGGCGGAAATCCGCTGCGCCGCCTGCAGGTCATTGACCGGACAGGTCACGCGGGCGGCAATGGCGGTACGTATTTCGTGCGGCAGGATGCCGCCGACAATCTGCAGCGGCAGGCCGACGCTGCGAAGCTCGAGCGCTTCGTTCAGCGTGGCCACCATCAGAAACGGCGCATAGACATTTTTCAACGCCCTCGCGACCTGAACGGCCCCCATGTTATAAGCATCCGCCTTGACCACCGGCACCGGAATGCACGGGGCGGCGTATTCGGCGATTTTCCGGTAATTGGCCGCGATCGTGCTCAGGTCGATCACGAGTTCGGCGCGGCTACTCATTTGATTACCTCGATCTGGGCACCGAGTTTCCTGAAATCGCGGATAAATCCGGGGTATGTGACGGCGGCGGCCTCGGCCCCGGTCACAATCGTTTCCCCCTCGGCCCCCAGCGCCGCCACGGCCAGCGCCATGACGATGCGGTGATCACCGTGGCCGTCGACCACCGTCCCAGTCAAGGGACCGCCTTCGATGACCAGCCCGTCGGGCAGTTCCGTGATATTCGCCCCCATCTTGGCGAGCTCCTGCCGCATACAGGCGATGCGGTCGGTCTCCTTGATCCGGGCCTGCGGCACGTTCAGGAGCCGGGTCGTGCCCCGGCAATAAGCCGCCGCCGCCGCCATGGCCGGCAGCGCGTCCGGCGTGGCATTCAAATCGAAATCGCCCCCGACCAGGGGTCCGTTATTTTTCACCAATGTGGAACTCTCTCTGGTCTCCACGCTCATCCCCATCCGGCGGAAAAAGTCGAACACGGCCTTATCCCCCTGCGGATCGTCGAAATCGAGGTTGCGGATATCGAGCTCGGCCCCCGTGACCGCCGCCGCCAGCAACGGAAACGCCGCCGTCGAGAAGTCCGCCGGAATCACGCACTCGAAGCACGGATATTTCTGATTGCCCTTGACCTTGAAATGGTCGAACGCATCGTTTACCTTGTATTTGATGCCGAGGCGACGCAACCAGTGAAGGGTGATCTCGACATACGGTTTCTCGTTCAGGTCGCGAACGAAGATCTCGGTATCGCCCTGCGCCAGCGGCGCGGCAAAAAGCAGCCCGCTCAGGTATTGCGAACTGGTCCCGACAATCTCCACCCTGCCTCCGGTCAGCGGCCCCTGAATCGTAATCGGGCATTTGCCGTCATTCGACTCGACCTTGGCCCCCAGCGCCGCCAGCGCGTCGAGCTGAATCGCCATCGGGCGGCTCCGCAGCGATTCGTCGCCGTCGAAAACGGACGGGAACTCCATGGCGGCGGCCATCCCGGCCAGCAAACAAAGACTGGTGCCCGAATTGCCGAGGTCGACCACACCTTTCGGCTTGCGCAGCTTGCGGTCGTGGCCGGTGATCGTCCACAGCTCGGGGGTGATCGCCACCTGCGCGCCGTACTTCAGCGCCGCCCCCAGGCAGCTTCTGGTATCGGCGGAGTCGAGCGGTGAATGAATCAGCGAGATGCCGTCGCCGAGCATGCCGCAAACGGCGGCGCGGATGGAATGGGACTTCGAACCGGGCACGGAAATCGTGCCGGTCAAACCGGATTTCCTGATTTTTATATCCATTGTTGTTGTTTATCCTTAATTTTTATTTATATTAAGATATGTTGAATTTACACAAAAACAAGGATACAATCGATGAAAATCGCAATACTCAATACCGGCAATGAATTATTGCGCGGCACCACGGTCAATACCAACCTCAGTTTCATCGGCCGTGAACTGGCCTCCATCGGCGAGGAGGCCGACTGCAGCATTACCGTGCCGGACGGCCCGGACGACATGCGCCGCGCGCTCGAGGTGCTGTTCACTACCCACGACCTCGTCATCGTCACCGGCGGCCTCGGCCCCACCAGCGACGACCTGACCCGCGAGGTCGTCTGCGAGCTCCTCCGTCAGCCCCTGCGCGAGGACCCCGCCCTGCGCCGGATGCTCGAGGCCTACTGGCTCGAACGCCACCCCGGCAGCCCCGCCCCGGCGTTCTATCTCCGCCAGGGCCTGGTCCCGGTCAATGGCCGAGTGATGAAGAACAGCAACGGCACGGCCTCAGGGTTGTGGGTACCGGGCGAATGCCAGGGGCGCAAAGTCTATGCGGCCATGCTGCCGGGACCGCCGCTGGAGTTGGAGCCGATGGTCCGCTATGAGTTGATCCCGCTGCTAATCGAGCATCGCGACAAAACCGTTTTCACCGATAAATTCCTGCTGGCGAACACCCCCGAACTGACCGCCCAGGATTATGTGGAAAGCATCATGCCCTCCTACCTTCGGGTCGCCTATTGCGCCTCGGTGGAAGGCACGCGGGTATTCCTCAGCGGCGAGGATGAGGGCAAAACGCGCGAATTCGGGCTCGAGGTCCGCCGCCACTTCGGGCACGCCGTGGTCGCCGCGCCCCACCTCGACCTGATCGATGAAATCGCCGAAAAACTGATCGCGTTGAACTGCAAGCTCGCCACCGCCGAATCGTGTACCGGCGGCATGATCGGGGCCGCCTTCACCGACCTGCCGGGAATTTCCGCGATTTACGAGGGCGGCGTGATTTCGTATTCAAACGAAGTCAAGCACCGCGAGCTCGGCGTGCCGCTTGAGCTGCTGGCAAAATACGGCGCAGTCAGCGCCGAATGCGCCCGCGCCATGGTCGAAGGCGTCTGCCGCAAGTTCAACGCCTGCGCCGGGCTCTCCGCCACCGGCATCGCCGGTCCCGACGGCGGTACCGCCGAAAAGCCGGTCGGGCTGGTTTACGTGGGCGCCATGTTCAACGGCAAAGTCGAAGTGCGCGAATTGAGGATGCGCGGCAGCCGCGAGTTGATCCGCCGCCGCACCGTGGCACAGGCCCTGAACCTCCTCCGCGACCTGATCTGCTGATCACTGGACGCCGCGATACAACCCAAGCGAAGTGATCAGGGTGTTCCAATTGGCTAAACCGTAATAGCTTTTGTCATGATATAATTGCTTATCATTGGCAGCGTGTCCATCCAGATATGCCGCATTGAATCCCAGCGAGTGCGCGCCGGTTTTGCCCAGTGACACCTGGGAGCGATCTTTGACAAAATGGTCTTTCGTATTGGCTTTGCCCACCCAGTTGTCGGCCAGTACGATCGATATTTCCAGATTTCTTTTCGGTTGATTCATTTTCCAGATCACCTGTCCGGTGCTTCCCTCGCTCCAGTTGCCAAGCCCCGGACGATTAATATAGCGGTTATAACCGTAACTGCAGAATATCGGCTTGTAGTTGTAGACCTGATGATTTTCGGCATCAGCCGGACAATGCAGCATTTTAGAATAAACGGAACCTTTGGTTTCATCACTGGTCGCAGCAGTTCCAATGCTTTTGGAGTAAAGCAGGATTTCTGCAAAAGTATTGGGATATCCGCCATTGTACGGATCGCATTGAATCAGGCTACCATCGTGATCATCACTATACATAAACCATTCCGTATAAAATTGTTTCATATTCGACAGGCACGAAGCCTGATGTGCTTTCTGCCGGGCCTTCTGCAGCGCTGGCAGCAGCATCGCCGCCAGAATGGCAATGATCGCGATCACAACCAGGAGTTCAATAAGGGTAAAATTTCGTTTTTCCATGTTCCGTATCTCCTCAATTTATTGTAAACGGTAGATTTCAGGGTCGCAAAAATTGGCGGTATCATCTTTCTGCTGGTCGTGAACCGGAAGAAACAAATGCATTTTGTCGGAATGGAACGGTACCGTCACGACAAACTCCTGTTTGCACCAGCCGGACTCATCCGGATTTTTCAGTTCAAGCTGTTGATTCAAAATGTTGTTATTGAACCCCTTGGCACTGTTCCCCCAACGCAAATCGACAAAAATCCGGCTGTTTGCATTGTCATTATTTTTGCCATAGACCCGAATCAGGTATTTCTGGCCGGGCAGAACATCCAATGACTGAAAAACCTCGCCGTTGATGATCCCCCTCATCACCACCGCACCCTTGCCGCTCCGTCCACCGTCCTTAAGCCATGTACAAGTACCATTTGAAGGCGGCGTCTGCCAGAATTTCCACTCCGGGATATTCTTTTCATTTTTCGGATTGGCGAACACCGGGTTTTTCACCAGATTTTCCGCTTTGGTGCGTTCAATAATCTGTGGGGCATATTTCAATGGATCGCGGGTACTCTCCACTGCCCAGGTAATGCCGGGCGCTTTCTTCTCCATCAGCTCAGGGACATTCTTGTTGCCATGTTCCGGCCACCACGATACCCTTTCGGCCCAGGTCCAGACGTATTCATCGGCGACATCAAGCGCCAGCCCCAGGTTGCGGCGGAACGTCTCGACCCGGCCGAATTCATTCACCGACTTGGAAATCGGCTCGAACCAGCGCCCTTTGTCGTGCAATAAATATGCATCGATAAACATAGCCGGCGCCAATTGAGTCTGGCTCTTATATTTCCGCAGGTTCTTCGGGTCCATCATCCGGGCATACGCATAATCCGCATTGAAGCGCAGCCAGGTATAATCCGCGGCATTTCCGGCAGTATAGCTGTTGAACTCATCCCCTTCGATAATAATTGCTTCCGGCGGCAACTCATCGTAAACTCCATTGATGAACGCAAAAACCAGATTCGTATTGCCATGACGCTTCACCTCCCACCACGACAACCACCAGAAACAGAACAACTTCATATCCGGATATTCGCTGAAAACCGCCTTAGCAAATTCCTGCCCGCGCCGGCGGACCATGGGTACCGTGTCCTCATACGAATGCCCCCAGGAAGGCTCGAACGCCCAGAACTTCTTGCCATATTCCTCGATATCGAAAATGATCCCTTTCATCCCGGTTTCCCGCGCAATACGCGCCATGATACCGAAATTATTACAGACCGCCGTCCACGCGGAATCATCGAACCAATCCAATCCGCCCGGCATGACCACGGTACCGATGAAATTATCGGTAAACTTCTGAAATTCGATATTTTTCAGATCGTCGATTGCCTCTGCAAACCATTCATATTTCCAGGCGGTTTTGCTGAAAATATCGTAATGTGCGCAACGGATCTCCCGGCCATCGACTTGCACTTTCGCTTCAACCCAGATTCTGATACCGTCAGCCGGAGTGCATTTCTCAATCATACGGATATTTTCCCGCAGGAACTTCGTCCTCGGCGTCACCCAGCTGGTCTCGATGATCTTTTTCCGCTGCCCGCCCCAGTAATCAAGATTATCCGCCGTAATCGTCCCCAAGCAACACGCACACACAAAAATCAGAATAATAATTTTCATCAAGCAATCCTTATTTTACATTATTAACTATCAATAACTCTATCATAGCAAATATTGAATCATCAAACTGATCGACAACTGCCGCGCTCTATGATTACCGCATCGTATTCAAGCAGATTCTTTTTCAAATGCTTCCCCGGTATATCCATGGAAAACAATAAGTTCAACGCCTCTTCGGTAATCTGTTCGAGCGGCTGCGCCAGTGCCGACAAATGCGGATTCGAGCTGATATCGGCATCGACACCCAGCAGTGAAATATCGTCAGGCACCTTCATGCAGGCATCCATCACCCCCTGCCAGGCGCCGAGAATACAACTCATGTTGGCTCCAATCACCGCCGTAGGACGCTCATCCGGCCGCATACGGCACATTTCACTCATGGCTGTCCGGCAATCGTCATACCATTCGTCACTGTGGATGTTGAACCGTTTGCGTTTCGACACCTGAACCAGATCCGCCGGCAGATTCAGCTTCTCCATAGTCCGGTAAAATTCTTCGTTACGCTCGCGGGCAAACCCGTAAAGGCCGGAGTCGATGGTCAGATACCCGATCCGCCGATGTCCCAACCCATACAAATATTCCAGCCCCCGTGTCACCGTATTGGCTGACTCGACGAAATGCCGTTTAAACTCCCCGGCCCTTCCCGTTCCGGTATTGCAGAACACCATATTGATGTGATCAAATTCCGGTTCATTCAGCATCCGGGTCAGCCGCAAATCCGCGGCAATAATGAATATACCGTCGCACTTGCTGTGATTCAGCATATTCAAAAGCTGATTCGTATTCAGCTTATCAATATTTTCAACGGACAACAGAACCAATTCGCAATCTTCCCGGCTGCTGACCACCTTTGACAACATCAGCAATAACCGCATGAAATAGGCGTCCTGATACATTTCAGAGTACGAAATAATGCCGATCCGTCGGTGTACCCGCTGCCGGAATGAAACGAAAGTCCCCTTCCCTTGAGTCTGCGAAATCAGATTCTGACTGGCCAGAATCGCCAATCCTTTGCGCAAAGTCAGATGATTCACCCCCAGTTCCTCCGCCAGCTCCGGTTCGGTCGGCAACTTGGTACCCTCCGCCAATTCGCCATTCAAAATACGTTCACGCAACGTCTTGGCAATCTGCCGGTATTTCGGCAAATGGGTTTCTTTGGTTAATATCTGACTATATTCCATAATAACAAATCTCTTTGATTCTATATCTTTCTATATTATATATCAACATATAGAATCTGTCAATATGCCACTATGAAAAAAGAGCGAAAAAATGAAAAGATATTAACGGTTCAGAATGTTTTGCTCATTGGAGTAAAGCGGATGCCATTGATGCATTGTTCGTCTTTATCGGCCTGAAAGCCGAGCTTCCGGTAAACGTCGACCGCTCCCGGCGCGGAATTGACGGTGATCCGGATGCAGTCCGGGTTATGGTGTCGAATCGATTCTTCCGCGTGGTTGAACAAAGCCTTGGCGATACCGCGCCGCTGAAATTCCCGTGCGACAAAGAGCAGCGCAATATGCCGCATCTCACGGATTTCAATGACCCCGGCCAATTCACCGTCTACTTCGGCGATGATAAGCCGGTGATTGCTTCGCCTGTCCATGAATGCATTCGGAGCTGCATATTTTTTGAATTCCCGCCGGCCTTCGTCGGAATATCCCGGCGCCACAAAATCGTCAAACGACTTCAAGATAAAATGGGAAATCATCTCCGCCTGAGCGTCGCACTCGATCACCTTTTCCAATATTTTAATCATATTCTCAAGATTCGTAAATTAAAAATGCTGGTGTCTATCGAGTTTGGTTTTTCGATAGACACCAGATTATTGTAATATAACTCTTTTTTGAGTAAAGTCAAGTTCTACTTTTTGGCAACCAGGTAGACGTCTTTCCAGAGGCCCCCTGCCCCGGCACTGTCGATGACTTTGACCGTCAATTGATGCGCGCCCGGTTTGACGTCCTGCGGTATGGCAATAAAAAAAGGCTCCTGCCAGAGCCTCCCGATATCGCCTTCGTGGTGTCCGCCGATATACTTGCCGTCCAGGTAAACCCAGGCGCGTTCATCGGCCGCCCCAAAGTAAAGATGCAAATTATCGCCCGGCGGAATATCCAGTTTCAACCGGTACCAGCCGGCGCCGTCGTAACCGGGAAATCCCTGGTTTTCCCAACAATCACCAACCCGGATATCCGCCCACAAAGCATCATCGAAGTCCGGGGCAAAATACTTCAGTTTCTCGCCCACGGCATCGGGATCCGGGGTGAATTTCCAGCCCCGGTCCAGATTCATCACGACTTTGTATTCGCGCTCCAATTCGGCACGGTCGGCGGCACTCTGTTTGATTTCATCGATGACCTGCCGCAGATATGGGATATGGCTGAAATACCCGGTACGATTCTTGACCATGGAAGCGGCCTGTTTTTCCAACACATCCACCGCGCTTACGGCGGCCGTGCGGTTTTCCGGAGTCGGAGTCAAACGGTACGCCCGGATAGCATACAAGGCATTGCTCACTTCGCTCAGGTACTTCACCCCTTCCGCCTGGGCATTGATCGCGGCTTCGATGCGCTTGTCACTACCCGCCAGTTTCTGCGCCTGCGAGATAAGTTCCCGGCATTGTTTCAACTGATCATCCGGAATCGCGGTATAAGCGTACCACGGATTAATCGATACTTGATTCTTTTTGCTGCTCAGTTCGCGATCCAGCAATATGTAGAGCTGTTCCATCGGCTCGCCCGCCGGACCGTACAGTTTCTGGAAATAATCGTTACGGAACGCCGTTTCATCGAACCACGGATTCCAGGCCAGCCGGGCGGATAAATAATACTGATACGGATTCACACTGCTCCAAACCTCTCCCATTTCCTGAATCGAACCGTGAATCCCCAGCATATTATAATACCGGAAGCTTGCGGTATGCGCCGCCGCATTCGGAAACGTGTAGAATGGCGTCAGGTAATTGTAGCTGTAAATATTGAGGTTGCCACCCGATAGTTTCGCCCATTTCAGGATTTCCCCGGCAGTGGACTCTTCCCACGGCATGCGCGACGGCTCGTTGCCGCCGTATTGACAATACTGAATATCGATATTCGGCAGCGGCTTCACCGCTTTCGGCGGCGGCGCGGTATTGCCGTAAGCGTAGGTTATGACCCGCTTTTCCGGGCCGATTTTCGCCGCCACGGCATTGGCCAGAAACAGATTGTTGTCGGTGGCGCTGTTCAAATTGCTGCCGGAGGGGTTGACCGCCAGGCAGTTGTCGCACTGGCACCAGAGACGGTGTCCATCCTCCTGCATAACCCCGAAATGCGTCAGCTCGGGGCGTGACTGAAACTGTTTTTGTGCGGTTTCCGCCAGCAGCTGTGCTACCTCGGGATTGGTCGTACAGAGCTGAACATTGTCGGCGCGCCATTTACCGGTGGCACGGTCGTAGCAATAGTATTCAGGATGTTCGGCGAAATACTGCGCCGGCGGCAACCAGATGTGGAAGTTGTGCCCCCAACTTTCCGGCAGGGGAACAATGCCGCCGCGTTTACCATAAAACTCCCGGCCGCGCGGCGCCTTCGCTTCCCGGCCATAAGTATAATCAAGCTTCTGCAGTTCGACATTGTAGCGATTTTTGGTTGCATAATCACCCATGGCGTAGATATGCTCCAAAGCTCCCGGGTTCCGGGTGTCGTTGCAGTAATGCGGGAAACGGTAGCTCATCAACGGCGCATCGGTCAACGAAAATTCCGGCACCGTGAGCCTTTCCTGTTTCGGTACCACTTCCATATAGTCGAACGGTCCGAAAAAGCGGCATCCGGCGACCCGCTCCAGAAAATCGTAAACGCCGTAAACCAGTCCCCGGCCATTGTTGCCGGTGATCTCGATATCGCCATTACCGTCAACGTGCAAAGTAAATCCGTCCGCCGGCTCTTTATCCTCGATCTTCAGGCGGATCTTCTTCGAACCGTTAAACTCCGCTCCGGTTACGGCATGCAAATACTTCGCCAGTTCGGCGGCAGCGAATTGCGATACAACGTCATCCCCGGCGGTGATTGCATAGTCGGTTTTGCCGTTTTCCGCCAGCGTAAACGATTTGGCTCCGGCAGTTTTGGGAATTGCGTACGGAACAAATTTCTCGTGCTGATTGATCCCTTCCACAATCGAGTCGATCTCGGCCTGGTCGGGGTTCACCGCCTGATCGCCCAGCCTGAGCGCGGCGATCTCAACCTGCGCCGGTTCGCTCACCGCAAAAGTGAAACCGGTCAGCCTGCCGCCTGCCGACAAATCCGAACTGCCGTTCGGCGACACTCTGGACAAGGCGAAAATTCCTTTGCCAAAATTCACCCGGTCGCCACGTTCGAGCTTCAGGTTATAATCACGCCATTCAGGCGTCAACTCGGTAATCGTGTAAAATGACGCCGTATTCCCCGGCAACAGCTCGCGGCTAATATAGATCGTAAACGCCCTGCTTTTCCCGTCGGCACTGCGCGCCTTGAACAGCAGATAACGGTATGGGTCCAGCTTGACCTCCGCTTTTGGCTGAACAGAAAACCAGACTCCGCCTTTCTCGACAGTTCCGGCCGTCTTGCCGTCAAAACTCAACTTGCCGATTCCATCTGCCCGGCTGATTCGGTTGGATGAATTGGATGAGGGAGTCCATTTCATTTGCCCTTCGCCGACGAAATTTTCGACCGTCAACTCAGCGGAATTCAGGCATAATCCGATCAGAAAAACCAATAAACTCATTAATCTTTTCACAATATCCTCACCTTGTCAATCAAACATCAGATTTGCCTGGCAATGTACCTTACCGCAATAAAAATGATACCGGGGCATTTTATTGGTTCCATGCACCAGTTCATTCGGCACCTCATACGGACCGCCGACCATGGCGTGCCCGTCGATAAAGACATGGCTCAACCTCTGTTTATGCCGGAAATTCTTCGCCAGTATTGTTAAACCGCTGCAGCCCCAGGTTTCCGCATTGCACCGGGGCTCACCATCGCTGAACAGCATGGTCCGGGCCGGGTGCGGAGGATTTTCCTTGGGCTCCCAGTTGTTCCAATATGTACCACCGGGATCAGCTCCCGGCGCACGCCCCTGCAAATACACGTTTATCGAATACTGACTTCCACGCCAATAGCTGTGGTCCGTTGTGCTTGCCGTGCCTTTGTCCGTCTCAGAGGGACAGATAAAGGCACCAACCGGTACACCTCCGGAATCCGTGAAATTTCCGGGCACATAATTGTTATATGCCAGCTTATACGGCCAGTAATTCCCGGTCCAGCTCCTGTGCGAAACGCGCGGCACATTATTATCATCTCCATAAAGCGAACTGGCCAGATGAATTTGTTTGAGATTGGCCAGGCATTTGATCTCCTTGCTTTTTTCGCGGGCGGAATTCAAGGCGGGCAGCAGCATGGCAGCAAGTATCGCGATGATTGCGATTACCACCAACAGCTCGATAAGTGTAAAATTTTTCTTTCCCATAAATCCGATCTCCTGTTTATGTTATTCGGTTTTACCGAAATTCATTCTCTCATCGCGTTCCAACAACGAAAATGTATTCAACTGATATAATTCATTGATCACCGGCTCCTTGCAACCGCAGCTGCCGCCGATATGCAATACCGGTTTCAATTTGATTTCGGCCGGCGTCGACTTCAACTCATTGCGTTCGATACGTTGTTCCAGCAATTCCACGATCTTCTTGGCGCGTTCCCGTACTGGCTGAACCATCGTGGTCAGCGAAACGGCATTGAACTCCGTGAAACTGTAACCGTCGCAACCGATTACGGCTAAGTCTTCCGGCACTTTGATACCATGCTGAATCGCCGCCTTGACGATTTTGCCGCCGACATAGTCGTTCGAGGCAAACATTGCCGTTATGCGGTGTTTCTTCAAGTGTTCAAATAACTTCTCCGCGTTTCCGCCGATATCCCGCAACGCGATTTTCCATTGGGGCTCCGGCTCAATTCCATATTTCCGCAGCGTTTTCTGAAATCCGCAGTATTTTGTGCTGTCGCCATCCGATAACGGAGAAACAAAAGCGATCCGCTGGTGTCCATGTACTTTCACCAGATGTTCCACCGCAAGTTCCGCCAGTTTTTCCAGATCGGTAAAAACATCACATCCATCCTCTGAGCGGGTATTAAACGAAAACACCGCCGGAACCGGCAAACTGCCCTGCAATTTCGTCCTTGCCGAGGCACCAAGCACCACGATTCCGCGCACACCGCGGGAAGCAAGCTCAATCATAGCCCTGCTCTCATCGAAAAAGCCGGCTGCGAAAAAGGTCGTCACCGTATTACAGCCCTGACGTGCAAAAAGCCACGAGAGCTCCTCCACCAGCGGCCCGTTGAGCCCGTCCAGATTGGCCGCCATGATGCCGATGGTTCTGGAATCCTTGCCCGACAGCGCGGCCGCCGCCGCGTTCGGCACGTAGTTCAGCTCCTCGGCCAGCTTCAAGACCTTGTTGCGGGTTTTTTCCGACACCCGGCTATGCCCGTTGCCGTTCAAGGCCGCGGACACCGCCTGCTGCGAAACCCCCGCCATGAGGGCAATATCTTTCATGGTTACCGACATTTTTCACCCGTGATTGATTGTACGTACAATCATATTATAACCGCGATACAATCAAATGTCAATCCCCCCATCACGAAATTTCAACATTTTCCTTGCCAATCAGCGGGAACATGATCGGCATGAAAATTTCGCGATACCGGCGGTTCGTAGAATTTTGCATCTGTGATTTTTTTGCTTTTGCAGATTACCTGCTTGAAATCCAGCTGAATCGGCATTAATTTTGGAAAAATCATTTTTACGTTGGAACATTTTTCAGGGGGTATCCAATGAATCGATATAGAGAATGTATCAGGATCAATGTTTTATTGTTGAAAAAATACTGGCATAAGGCATTACCGGTCACAATTTTGCTGTTGCTGACAATGATATTGCTTATTTTGTATTCTCCGTTTTATCATCAGAAAGTGCTGGTGGATTTTGCGAGTCCCATCACTGGCCAGATTACGATGTTTTATGATAATAATGGAGTAATAGATCTGCTACCGCAACATTCCAGAACGATTGCACTGAATAACGAAGTTATGGCTTCCTTTGATTTCCCGTTCAGCTTCAGAAAGATCGGTATTAAGACGGATTCCGGTTTCACGGTCAATGATATTGAGCGCATCACGATTGACGGTGTTATTTTCGACAGATATGCTTTAAAACCTAATCCAGGCAATTTAGCCGTTCTGGAGTTACCGGCGCAGGAATTGAGCTACGGCGCCCGGCTCCCCTTCATTCTGGCTCTGGCCAGCGCATTGTTTTTCTTTCTGAAATTGATCCGTCACCGGCCGGGCAACTACCAGCAGGTCTTATACCACAGCGCTGTATTGACGGGAAAAATCGTTATTTTCTGGGGACTTGTATTTATATTTGCGAGCTTCAATTTGAAGTTTATCGGCAGCTTTCTCGATCAGTCATGGGAATATGGGATGGACCTGGCTGTATTGAACCGGATGAGAATAGGCACGGACATCATTTTCACCTTCGGTCCCTATGCTTCGATATTTTCCCGTACTTATCACCCCGGATTTGTCGATTTCCCACTTATGTGCAAGATATTTCTGGGCTTATCCTATGCCGTTCTGTTTTGCCTTTATGCCCGACAAAGCAACATATACCAGCAATTTCTATTCCTTGCATTACTGCTGCTTATGAAGGGAGAGCCAAATACACTCCTGTATTCATATCCATTGCTTTGGGGGCTTTATATTTTCAAAAACACTTATGCCTATGGAAATGACTGTGCCAGGAATAAATCATTGGATTCCGCAGCTCCCTGGATCTGCCTTCTCTCTGTACCGCTGGGAATGCTGATTCTGGTCAAAGGCACATTGATCGGATTATGCGGCGGGATTGCCGCAACCGTGCTGGTCTATTTCCTTTACCTGAAAAAATATCGAATGGCGGCAGCCATTGCGGTCATCCCCACTGTATCATGCCTGTTTTTCTGGGTTTTGTCCGGTCAGAAATTGCTCGATTTGCCGTATTTCTTCATCAATAGCATACCGATCATTTCCGGGTATACGGCCGCCATGTCCGTAGGAGCAGACAACATTGAAGTAAAACAGTGGTTGTTTATATTGATCTCTCTGATGTTCATTTGGAGTATCATTAAAATGCGCATCAGGAACGCGGAAAAAATATTTATCTCGATATTTCTTCTAATCTTTCTGTTTTTAAGTTTCAAAGGCGGATTCGTCAGACATGGAGGATATATCAGCGCAGCCTCTCTTCTGTTGACGGCCTGCTTGTATTGCTTTGTCGCCGGGAAAACATTGGGCCGCTTTATTTTATTCTGTTCGTTTATCTTTTTCCTGTATATGAGCGGCAACAATTTCCACAATCTATACGATTCCGTGATCAATCAATACAAATCATCACTTCAAGCCGCATGTAATATCCAGGCATGGAAAAATCATATGCTTGCTCTGCACAATGCCCACAAAAGGGCGATTCAGTCCGAATTCCCGATTCCGAAACTGCCGGGAACCACCGACCAATACCCGTTTCGGCAAGGAGTACTCTTCGCCAGCGACAATGTGTGGAATCCCCGCCCGATTTTTCAGAGTTACAGCGCTTATACGGAAAAACTCGCATCCCTGAATGAACAGCATCTTCGCGGTGCCAATGCGCCTGACAATATTCTTTTTGACCTCAGTCGCGAGGAAACCATTGACTTTCGCCTGCCCGCCATGGAAGATGGCTGCAGCTGGCCTGCTTTGCTGGATAATTACCACATCACCGGAAATAATCAATTCGTTTTTCTGCGCAAAAATGCTCAGCTCAAGGAAACCTCCTCTTTCCGCAAACTTCTGGAAGGCGAGTACGAAGTGGGGCAAATCGTGACTTTACCTTATTTCCCTAACGGGGCACGCCTGTATGCAAATATAAACATTGAACCGACCCTGACCGGCAAAATGGAAATCGCCATTTCCAGGACAGACCCCATTTATGCCGCATTCCTTTTGAACAACGAAAGGCAATTGGTCTTCCGGATCGTTCCGGAAATAGTGAAAAGCGGCTTTTTTATCTCGCCCCTGATTACAACTAAAAATGAATTCGCGGCCTTTCACAATAATTCGCTGCATCAGCTAAACGCTAAAATTGTCAGGGGATTCACGCTCCGATACGATTCATCGCAGTGGAAACCCAAATACCGTCTGACGGTGATGGAATATATTCCGCAAAACATGAATACCCAATAGCTTTTGGCTTTGTACATTTTATGATTCCAGGAAAATCCCGTGGTTTATTCCTGAAGAAATTTGTGCTTCCGGTTTGAAAATCGGCAAAAAATGAGTACATTTCCTTTAACAGAAATTTACGCAAATTTACGCAAATTTACGCAGATTTACACAAATCGAATGAAAGGAGTAACTCGATGGGAAAACTTTTTGGAACCGACGGGGTTCGTGGCAAGGCAAACATTTACCCTATCACGCCGGATATGGCGATGAATATCGGACGGGCCACCGCCACCGTGCTGGGCGCGGGGCATCAACCGGGGCTGAAAGCGATCGTGGGCAAGGATACCCGGCTCTCCGGTTATATGCTCGAATCCGCGCTGACCAGCGGGCTCCTGAGCATCGGCATGGACGTGCTGGAAGTCGGCCCCATGCCGACCCCCGCGGTGGCGCACCTGATCAAATCGATGGGCGCGGCCTGCGGCTTCATGATTACCGCCTCGCACAACCCGGCCCACGATAACGGCATCAAGATTTTCGGCGGCGACGGTTTCAAGCTTCCCGACTCGGTCGAGGAGCAGATCGAAAGTCTGGTCCTGACCCAGGATTATGCGAGAATGGGCGCCCTGCCCGAGATCGTCGGCCGCGCCACCCGCATCGACGACGCCCGCGGCCGCTATATCGAATTCGCCAAGAGTTCGATCAAAAACCACAGCCTGAAGGGCCTGCGCGTCGTGCTCGACTGCGCCAACGGCGCGGCTTACTCGATCGCGCCGTTGATTTTCCGCGAACTCGGTGCCGAAGTCATCGTCACCGCCAATATGCCAAACGGATTGAACATCAACGACAAATGCGGCGCCACCTATATCTCGCACGCCTCCGAACTGGTCCGCACCTACAAGGCCCATGTGGGGATTTCGCTGGACGGCGACGCCGACCGGGTGATCTTCTGCGACGCCAACGGCAATGAGGTGAACGGCGACCGTATCATCGGTCTCTGTGCGCTTGATTTCATGGAGCGCGGCCGCCTCTCCAACGGCACCGTGGCGGTAACCAGCATGAGCAATCTCGGACTGCACGAAGCCATGAAAAAAGCAGGCATCAAAATCGAAGAAACCCAGGTGGGCGACCGCTATGTGCTCGAACGTATGCGCAGCGGCAATTTCAACCTCGGCGGCGAACAGTCCGGGCACGTCATTTTCATGGATTACGCCACCACCGGGGACGGCATCATCACCGCGCTGCATGTGCTGAAAATCATGATGGCGCGCAACAAGCAGCTGCACGAACTCGCCGCCTTCATGGAAGAATTTCCGCAGGTCATCAAGAGCATTCCAGTCAAAGAAAAGAAACCGCTCGCCGAGGTCCCTGCCCTGCTCGACGTAATTGCCGAATGCGAAGCCGCCCTGAAAGGCACCGGCCGCACCATCGTCCGCTACTCCGGCACCGAGCCCAAGATCCGCGTTTTAGTGGAAGCAAGAACTCAGGACCAAGTCGACCTTTGGTTGACACGAATCGGCGAAGTCATCGACCGCGAACTCTGCTGATAATCAATTAAGAAAGAAGAAAGAAGAGAGAAGAAAGATGGGAAACGTTGCGCAGGAAAAAAAGTTATGCATTTGCGTTGAGGTTGATAAAACTCTATCAGCATTTGACTAGCGAGAAACGTGAGTTTATATTATCCAAGCAAGTACTGCGTTCCGGTACGTCGATCGGAGCGAATTTAGAGGAGGCTATCGGAGCTCAATCTCAAAAGGATTTTGCGGCGAAAATAGCCATTGTTTACAAAGAAGCAAGAGAAACGCATTATTGGCTGAGACTGTTGCGGGATTCAGGTTATATCTCGCCCAAAGCAGCCAAGAGTATTCTGGAAGACTGTGAGGAGATTTTGAAGATCATCGGAGCAACCAAGAAAACCGTGTCGGAGAAGGAATCATCTTAAATTTCTTCTTTCTTCTTTCTTCTTTCTTAATTGATTGAACCGGAGGTTTAATTATGAATGTTGAAGTAATCGATGTCGGCGCACCGTTGACGATGCAGCCTTTGAGTTATGAACGCCGGATTATTGATATACCGGTGGCCGGGGTTACGGTGGGGGATCACCTGCGGTGGCTTTTCGGCGACAGCACGAGCCTGGAGGGCAATGTGCAGATCCGCGGCGACCTGTGGCCGTCTTCGGAGCTGGCGCTCAAGGTCCGGATGTCGGATCACAATTTCAAGGTCTTCAACGCCCAGCGTGAACTGATGCTGACTTTGACGGTCAATGATTCCAAAGATTACGAGGAAATCGAGCTCGATCCCAAGTCTCTTGTCCTGAAATATCCGTGGGATATCCTGGCCATGAACGAACGGATCGTGGACGGTATTTCCAAGACCCGTATCGACGGCACTGTTCACCCGATGGCGGTGATCGAAGGCACCGCCTGGGTCGGGCGCGGTTCGGTACTGCTCCCCGGCGTTTATATCGAGGGCAAAGTAATCATCGGCGAAAACTGCAAAATCGGCCCCAATTGTTACATCCGCGGCAATACCTATATCGGCGACAACTGCCATATCGGCCAGGCAGTGGAAATCAAAAACAGCATGCTGATGAACAAAGTCAGCGCCGGACACCTGAGTTACCTCGGCGACTCGATTGTGGCGGAATTCACCAATCTCGGCGCCGGCACCATCACCGCCAACCTGCGGCACGACGGCACCAACCACCGTTCGATGATTCAGGGCGAGCTGGTCGATTCGGGCCGCCGCAAATTCGGCACGGTCATCGGCGCGCATGTGCACACGGGCATTCATACGACGATTTATCCCGGACGCAAAATCTGGCCGGGCATTTCCACGCTGCCCGGCGATATCATCCGCAAGGATCTCGTAACCCCGTAATCTCCATGAATAAATTCGAGATTATCGAGGTTGCAAACTGGAAGCGCCGCAGGACCTTTGAGAGCTACCAGCAGTTCGACAATAAATGCTTTTCGATGTCATTCGATATCGACGGCGGCGAGCTGTACCGTTACGCCAAGGCCGGCGGCCATTCATTTTTCACCCTGACGCTGTACGCGCTGCTGAAGGCGGCCAATCAGGTGCCGCAGCTCCGCCAGCGAATCATCGATTCCGGGCACATCGCGCAGTATGAACATGTCGCGGCCCTGACGCCGATCATAGGCGGGGACGAGCAATTCGTTTTGGGGGTGGTGGAGTATACCGATACCTTCGCCGAATTCGCGGCCGCTACCGCCGCACTGATCGACCTCGTCAAGACCCGCCCGGAAGACGTGCCGCCGTGCAGGCGCAACGATATCATCGTGGCGAGCTGCATCCCGTGGTTCAGCTTCACGGCGATTTCACAGGCGAATTTCAGTTTCAACCAGAGCAACCCGGTCATCGCCTGGGGCAAGATGAAGCCGGACAACCAGATCCCGTTCGCCTGCCAGTTCAACCACTCGCTGATCGATGGCCTGCACATCGGGCGCTTCGTCAACGCCCTGCAGGAATACTGCGGCAATCCAGGAAGCTTATGACACCGGGAAACACTGGATTCAGGCGGGCGGCGACGGCCTCGAACCAGGATTCCCGCGCCAGCCACCTGACCGCCACGGACACCGGCGGAGCGGAATCATCCGGCCAGGTTTTGCCGGTGTCATCAACCCGGATTCCATGAGTCCGGAAATGCCAGGATTCACGGGAAAAAACCATCCATGCCGCAACCACATCATAAAGTATGGAACTACGTTCCCGCCACTCCCATCCTGAATGAACAAACGCATGCCACAATTCATATTGCCGGAAGAGCGCCCGAAGCAACGGGTCCGACGATTGCAGCAAATCCCGGTAAGCCATCCCGGAAATGACCGCCGTGGCACAAACGTCCAAAGGCGCGATTGTCGCGCTGCGCCAGGCGGTGCTCAGAACGGACCGCGCCGCCGAAATATCCATCAGTATGTTCCATTCGGCGCGCTCCCCCTGTCCCTGGAGGAAACTGCCATGCATGCCGATAAAATCGGTTTTCGCCGCCGCTTCAGGGCAACGCCGCAGAATTTCCCGGATATTCGTAAGCGGCGCAATAGCCAACAACGTGACCGGAAGAGGCGATTGCCCGATAATCCCGACAGCCTCTCCGATACCGTCGGCGACAATCCTCCCCGGGTAATGCTCGAGCGCCACGGCGCCCGCAAATTCCGGCACGCTTTCCACCGCGCTCGGGCCCTGGCTGCCGCGACCGAGGCCGATCGGGATATCGGTCCGCCCGGCGGCCAGCAGCATCCCGGCAATGATTCCGGCGCGGTAAAGCGGGTTGCCGCCGGAGGTGACAATCAGCCTCAACTCCACTTCCGGCGACCGGAGAAGCAGCGCCAACGCCCACGCGTCATCGATATCGGTACCGATATCGGTATCGAGTATGATCGGAATTGGTTGTCGCATTATTGATGTTCTCCGATGGTGCGGCCGATTTCACGCCTCATCTTTTCGAGGAGTGCGGAGTCGCGGCTGAAATCGGTCATCGAAGGAACGAGTTGCTTGAGATAAGGCACGACCGCCCTGCGCCCTTTCAGCTTCGCCAGCATGGTCAGATACTCGAAATCCTCGATGCCGTCGCGGATATTTACCAGCCGGACACTCGGGACCGGACCGTCCGGAGTCGGGTAAATCAGATTGCCGTCGGCGCTGGCGACATGGTCGATGGCGCGCCAATCGGTCAGGAACGGGACAGCGTCCCGGATCGGCGCATTCTTGTCCCAATCGCGATTGACATGCCAGAAGAGGAGACCGTCGCTTTCGAAATGAAACGCCTGCCAGGCCAGGATCCGGCCTTCCACCGCCGGATAATCCACCGCGGCAAAATTGGCATAAGGGTAAAGCGGGCTCAAACAGACATACCACCACACCTCTTTGCCCAACTTCCGCAAGCGCCGGGAAAGGGCCGGATCGTATTTGTCGGTCAACGGGCAGTACCAATCGACCCAATCTTCGAAATTGTCCGGCATCTCCGCCCGTTTGGCATAAGTGAAATACGCGGTGGTAAATGTCTTCAGCGCGGGATAACGCTCCTTGATGAAGCGGAAGGAACGGTGGATGGCCTCTTCATACTCTTTTTTGCGTTCGTCGAATCCATATACATATCCCTGCGCGTTCAGGTTCAATTTTTGCATTTGTGCATAAAACTCATCCAGGCGGGTGGCCAGTTCACGGTAAAATCCGTCATTATATTCCGAAACCCCCGATATGCACTTCCACAATGGGTTCTGCCCCTTGCGGATCGGCGTCACCAGGTTGGTCACGCAAAAATCATTGATCCGGGCATCCTGATACGCCAGGTCATCCGGCGACGGCGGCGCAATCCGCGAGATATCATCGGCCGCAAGCCGGTAATCAAGCATGATATCGATCAGCTTGCGGCGCAATTCCGGGACGATTTCCGGATAAATGCAGCGGGTATAGCCATCCATCTGGGCAAAAGCGGTACGCATGGCGGGACGCTGAGGCAAAGAGAATCCGAACACCTCCAACGAGGCCGGGATCTCAATGATTTCCGCCGGATTCTCAAGCTCCAGTTTGACCGTCCCCCGGTATATTCCCGGTTTCTCGTCCGGACGCGAGGAAACCTCCAGTTGAAAGGCCTGCGTATAGCCGCCCCGAACCCAAAAGCGCTGACCCGGCAGCAATACTTCCGGCGTCCAGCGCGGCCGGTCGGAATAAGGATTGGCTGGGTGATGCGAAGGGGTCGGACACCAGATATTGGCGACGAAATAACTTCTGATCCGCTCCGCCGGAAGAACCGCGCCCCCGTCAGTGCTGAACGGAGTAACGGTCAATGTACACGGGCGCGCCGGGCTGGAATCCGCCAGCCGCAGGGCAATCTGGACGTTTTCCCGTTCATTGCCGGCCAATGCCAAATCGATGTGGCGTACCGGCGAAGACGGAATCGGGGAATCAGGATACACTTTCCGCGAGGCGGGAACCACCTGCCAGAGGCTTCGCTCCGTTACCGGCTGTTCCCGCCGGGAAGGCAGCGGCAGCGAGGTGCGAAATGTCTTCGCCCCCTTGGATGTGAGAAGAATCATCTGTTCCGGCCCCGGTTCTCCGGGTTGCGGGTGATAATGAAAACGGATACTTCCGCCTACGCCTTTTTCGGAAGCGACGATGCGTTCGCCGGCAACCAGGCGGCACTCCCACGCAACATCCCGGTCGCTCAGCTTGCCGGTTGCAATCCAGCCGTCCGAACAGGGGTAATCGGTATTTACCCGTACTCCGCGGGGGACCAGACCAGCGAGAGCGGGGTCCACGTCGCGGGCGACTTCGATATCGTCGAACCAGACCTTGCCGCCGCCGGTCCGCAGCAGCAGATAACAACGGATCTGTTTGATGGGTTTCTGCGGAATGAACGAAGCGGCGAGGTATGTCCATTCCTGCGGAGTGAATTCCCAGCTGGCGACATGCGGCCTGCCCATCGTGCCGTCGTCGAATATGATATCGATGTACAGGGAATATTCCAGCGACTTAAGCTTTTCGGCCCGGCTCCAGCCGCCGAAAAAGACCGGCCGGACATCCGGTTTCTCATAGTTGATATACTGCACGGCGCCGACAACCCCGTCCCTGCCCCCGGTATCGCAGAGAATCGACCAGCCGCCACTGTGCGAAACCGTATTGTCGCGCCGGAAACCGCCGCCGTACGGCTCCCAACTCCCGGAAGTTTCGAATGATGGATTTTTCAGTTCATTGGTGCCCTGAACGCCCGGAACAAACACGGCCGCGTCGCCGGCGCCCAGATTAAAGAACAATGCTGCGGCAAATATGGAAATCAGTTTTTTAAACATGCCGGTACCCCGCCTTACCACGAACCGTCGGAGGCTTGAAGATTGCCGGATGAGTTATTGGACGGCGAGAAATACGGATAGTACTTTTTGAATTGACCGTAGCGGTCGCTGCCGGCATGCCCGTCCATCGCCACGAAATTCACATCGCCGCTATGCCGGGGAGACACCGAATAATAGTCACCCGGATCGACCCAGTACGAAGCGTCGCTCTGAGGACGCGCGGCCTTGATGGCCTCCTCATTGCCATACGAATCGGCGAAATAAAGCAACGTGCTTCCACTGCCGAATTTCAAAAACTCGGTAAGCTTGTGCGGGCGGTATTTATTGCCTTTCCCGGCTATGAAATGGGCATTGGACCCCAGCGAGGGATAATTTGCGCCGTAACTGACATTGCTTGTCCAGCGACCGTCGTTTTCGCTGGCGATTTTCGTACTGGAAGGACAGGAAAGAGTCTTAAAGGAAAGGTTGTAAATCTGGTTGAGCACTTCCCAGTATAATTGTGTCGAACCACTGAGATTGGGATACCCGCCAAGCGTCCAGTCGTCGTTATCATTGTGATAAAACTGCGCCCCCGTGCCGAGCTGTTTGAGATTGTTGACGCAGCTGATTTTCCTGGCGCTCTCGCGGGCTCTGTTCAGGGCCGGCAGCAGCATGGCCGCCAGAATGGCAATGATCGCAATCACAACCAACAACTCTATAAGTGTGAATTTTTTCACGTCCAGCGAATTTCCGGTGCTCATATTTTCCTCCGTTGTTTTCTTCGCGCCGCGCCGCTTCAAAACCGGAAACGGCATTACCCGGTGCATATACATATTATACATTCAAAATCAGCCAAAAGTCAAGTGTATCCATATTCAAAAAAAAGGGATTATATAGCACAAAATAAATATTTCAGTTTTCAAGCGGCAAATCGAAAAGGCAATCGGCGCTGGCGGATGGGGCCTCCCGGTATTTGCCCGGAGTGACACCATAGTACTGTTTGAAGGCCCGCGTAAAGTAATTGCCGCCGGAAAATCCGCAAATCCCGGCCACTTCCGAAATCGTATAATACGTGTTCAACAGCAATTGCCTGGCCAGACGCATCCGCTTGGACAGGATATAGTGATTGGCTCCCGCCCCGAATTCCGTTTGAAAAAGCAAATTGAGATGTCCCTGGCTTACGCCGCACCGCCGCGCCAGTTCCGAAACCGGAATATCCCGCGCCAGGTTCGACTCGATATATTCGACGGCCCGGTTCAGAGCCGGATGGAGCTTCTTGTTGCGGTTAAGTTTTTTCTCAATCGTATCGAGGCGCAAAAGCAAAGTGGCCAGGAGAAATGTGGCCTGGGCAAATTCACAGGATTTGTTCAGAAAAAACAACTGCTCGAACCATGCTCCGATCAACGGATCGTCCGCGGCTTCAATCTTGCGCAGCGAACACTCGAAATCCCCCTTGTTGTCCTCAAATACGATATAACGGGTTTCGCAATCCGCCGAGTCGGCCTGACCGTGGCTCAATTCCGGGGGAACCACAATGCAATCCCCGGCCGAGCTGACGATGTCCTCATGTTTTTCGAACTTGCAGACACACTCGCCCTTTGCCACATAAATCACCTCGATACCGCGATGCGAATGCCACAAAACCTCCGAGTGCCGGTAGTACCCCGCATAGGAAAACAGGAGCTCGCTATACAGCCCGTTTATAATATTGCCGGAAACATTGTTTTCAGTCATGATCATATGGTATTATCGATTGTGGACACTGATGGTATATTATATTCAAGATTTCCGTTTTGTCAAGCAACATCGAAAATATACTCCTAAACGTACTTTTCTAATGTATTTCTAATAATTCCTTAATCACGGTCTAACAATTCTCCTGTACATTATTGGCAAAAGGCAAAGAATGAATCTTAAGCCAACAAGGAGAACTGATAGTGATTACAAAACGAATTGCAGTGGCAATTATGGCCGGATTGATCGCCGTATCCGGGGCCGCACAGGAGAAGAAACAGGTATTGAACGGAGCCGGAGCATCGTTCCCCGCGCCGGTGTACCGGCTGTGGACTTATCAATTCGGTGAAGAATCCGGCATCCAGGTGAACTACCAGTCGCTGGGCTCGGGCGCCGGGATCAACCAGATCAAGGCCGGGACCATCGCGTTCGGCGGCACCGACAACCCGCTGACCAGGGAAGAACTCGACGAAGCCGGACTGCTGCAGTTCCCCATGCTGATGGGTGGCGTGGTGGTCATCGCCAACGTCCCCGGCGTCGGCACCGACAAACTGAAACTCGACCAGAACGCGCTGAGCAAAATTTTCCTCGGCGAAATCACCAACTGGAACGATCCGCAGGTCCAGAGCCTCAATCCGGAACTGAAACTCCCCGACATGAAAATCACCGTGGTCGCCCGCGCCGACAGCTCCGGCACCACCTTTATCTTCACCAATTACCTGAGCAAAATTTCCGGTACCTGGAAAGACAAAGTCGGCTGCGGCCCCGCCGTGAAATGGCCGGTCGGCATCCGCGGCCAGAAGAATCCCGGCGTCTGCAACAACGTCGCCAAGATCCGCGGTTCGATCGGTTACACCGAATACACCTACGCCTTCGAAGCCAAGCTCGCCACCGTGCAGCTGCGCAACCATGACGGCAAGTTCCTGGCTCCGACTCCGGCCTCCTTCAAAGCCGCCGGCGTCAACGCCGACTGGGAAAACGCCCCCGGATTCTACATGGTGCTGACCGATCAGCCGGGCGAACACAGCTGGCCGATCGCCGGGCTGACCTATCTGCTGGTCCACCGCACCCAGAAAGATGCCGAACTCGGCAAGGCCCTCCTCCAGTACATCGACTGGTGCTTCGTCAAAGGCGCCAAAGCCGCGCTCCAGATGCACTACGTGCCGATGCCCGACAATGTAATCGAACTGGTCAACAAGGAATTGAAGACCGTGAAGCTCGGAGATAAGTGAGAATGCCCGTCGCCCGAAAACATCCGGTCCACCCGAAAACCGTGGACCGGTTTTTCAAATACCTGACCATCGCCTGTGTCCTGCCGGCTATGCTGCTGATTCTGGGATTTTTCGTCCAGCTCGCCTGGAACGCCGCCCCTGCGTTTCGTGAGTTCGGGCTGGGCTTTATTTTCTCCACCCAGTGGGACCCCGCGGCAAATGTCTACGGGGCCCTGCCCGCGATCGCCGGCACCGTCATCACCACCGTGACGGCGCTGGTGATCGCCATCCCGCTCAGCTTCGTCACCGCGCTTTTTCTGGTGGAGGCCCGGGGCTGGATCGGACGGCTGCTCGGCCAGGCGGTCGACCTGCTGGCGGCCATCCCGAGTATCATTTACGGATTGTGGGGACTCTTTTTTCTGGTACCGTTCATGCAGCTGTACGTACAGCCGAAACTGGCCTGGATACCGTTCATGGGCAAGGATTACAACGGCTTCGGTTTCGCCACCGCCGGATTCATCCTGGCGGTCATGATCCTGCCTTTCATCTGTGCCATCATGCGCGACGTATTCAAGATGGTACCGCCGGTGCTGCGCGAAGCGGCCTACGGCTGCGGCACCACCCGCTGGGAAACCACGGTGGATATCACCATGCGCTACGGGGCGCGCGGCTTGCTGGGGGGAATTTTCCTCGGGCTCGGCCGCGCCGCCGGAGAAACCATGGCGGTGTTGTTCGTCATCGGCAATATCCCGGAAATTCCGGGGACGCTTTTCAGCAGCGGCACCACCATCGCCGCGACGCTGGCGAATAATTTCGCGGAGGCAAACGGCACGTTCCGCCACGTACTCTTCGCGCTGGGGCTGATCCTGCTGCTGATGTCGCTCGGAATCCAGGTACTGGCCCAGTGGTGGCTGAATTACTCCACCCGCAAACTGCAGGGGGCCAAATGAATACGTTCAAATCTCGCCCGCTTTTCTTCCGCAGGGCGCTGGATTATGCGATCAAGCTGATCTCCTTCCTCGCAGTGGTCTTTGCGGTGTTCTGCATGGGCTGGATCATCTGGGTCACGGTGTCGCACGGCATCAAGGTCATCAACTGGGATTTCCTCTTCAACCCGTCCAAACCGTGGGGCATGCCGAAAAACGGTATCGCCAACGCGATCATCGGTTCGCTGCTGGTCACCTTCGGCGCGGCGATCATCAGTGTGCCGCCCGCAATTCTGGGTGGCATCTACCTCTCCGAATTCGGACGCAACACCCGCTTCGGCAACTACCTGCGGTTCAGCGCCAATGTCATGATGGGCATCCCGTCGATCATCATCGGGCTGTTCGTTTACGCGATCATCGTGATCCCGACCGGGCACTTCTCCGGGCTCGCGGGCTCGGCGGCGCTGGCGGTCATCATGTTCCCGATCGTGCTGCGTACCACCGAAGACATCCTGGTGATGATCCCGGATTCGCTGCGCGAGTCGGCGCTGGCGCTCGGCATGAGCC
>JBEBXH010000062.1:0-39231 GCA_040391785.1 Victivallis vadensis | reverse complement strand
ATTTGGCTTCCGCTCAGATTAGCGCGAAGAATATTCTGATTTTTTGTGGCTGAAACAAATTTCCGCGATATTATTCTTGAGGCCAGGCCTTAATGGCTCAATAAAATTTCTTTATGGATGAGCCCTGAACTTTCTCATGTTGAATTGCCTGAAACAAAGATGTTGTTTTCTTATCATTGCTTACCACAATATTCTCCAGGGTTTTAATTAACTCTTCAGATTTTCCAGCATTTTCCACGCAACGAAATATCGATGTTACTGGTTTGATATTGGAATTATAGTCTGTTGAAAGAATTACCAAACCTCTTGAAATTGTAATCCCCCAACATGACTCTTGTCCATCAGGAAAATAAAGTTTTAAATAAGCGTGCCGAAAAACATAAGCCATTTTTGAACGATCTGAATCTTCAAGAAATACCCCAAAACAGTCTCTTTCTTCAGAATTCAATTCCTTGATAAAATTTAATTCTATTTGAGCTGTATCCTGATACATATCATCCACATCATAAAGTTCGACTTTTGATGCTGAACGAAATTGCTCAAGAGGTCTGTTATTGCACCCCGCCAAGAACAGCATAAGGAAAAAAATGACAGCACAACTTAAAATTTTTTGATAAGGCATATTTATTCCCTTAAGCAATAAGCAGACATTGTAACTTCAATGTACCCTGCATTTCAGACGTGAATTCCGCGAATTTCTTAGCCGGATTTCCAAGAAAATATATTGTTCTTTCCTTCATATACAAGCTAAACTACTTGCTTATTGGAACGATACCGTTTTTTATCGTCTGAAACTTCCCTTTTTCGATTGAAAGTTTGTTAATTTATAGTATGTTATCCTTTCGATATTTTATGGAGTATGCCGGTATGTTGTTTATATATAATTTGTTGTTCCCTTTCGGATTCCTGCTTTTTCTGCCGGGGCTGCTGTGGAAATTGTGGCGGCGGCCGGGCTGGAAAAAAACGTTTGGCGAGCGCTTCGGTTCGTTTTCCAGCGAGCGCGTAGCGAAACTGCGCAGTTTGAAAAACGTGATCTGGATCCACTCGGTGAGCGTGGGCGAGACCGTAGTGGCGCTTGGGCTGCTCAAGGAATGGCAGAAGCTTTATCCCGACCATGATTTCGTTCTTTCCACCACCACGACCACCGGCCAGGCGCTGGCCCGCGAAAAAGCCCCCGCCAACGTCGAAGTCATTTTCTGCCCCATCGATATGATCCAGTTCGTCTCCAGAACCGTGAAGCTGCTGCACCCGAAAATGCTGGTGATCCTCGAAACCGAGATCTGGCCGAACATGATCTGGGCCGTCAAGCAGTGCGGCGGCAAAGTGGTCGTGGTCAACGGACGCATGTCCGACCACTCGATGAAAGGCTACCGGCGTTTCCGGATATTTTTCGAGCCCATACTGCGGATGCTCGATTTGATCATGGTCCAGACGCAGGCCGACGCCGAGCGTTACGAGGCCGTCTGCCCCTGCGCCGTCATCGAAGTCGCCGGCAATATGAAGTTCGACCAGGACGTGCCGCCCGGGCTCGAAGCGGTGCCGCTGGAACCTTATTTCGGCCCCGGCAAGCATATGATATTGCTGGCCGCCAGTACCCATCCGGGTGAAGAGGAACTGATCGCCGCCGCCTGGCAGAAATTTCCCGCCGTCAAGCTGGTCATCATCCCCCGTCACGCCGAGCGCGGCGGCGAGGTCAGTGATATTTTGAAGAAGCTCAATATCTCGTTCAGCCGCCGCTCCACCAGCGACATTCCGCCGCGTCCCGTCGATTGTCTGCTTGCGGACACCACCGGCGAAATGCTCAAATTCATGAAGGCCGCCGATATCGTGATCATGGGCAAGAGCCTCGCCGGACAGAACGAGGGCCACAATTTAATCGAGCCCGCCTTGCTGGGCAAGCCGATCATCACCGGCGCCGTATTGAAAAATTTCCGCTACGTGCTGGACATCCTGAAAAACGCCAACGCGTTGGCGCTTGTCCATAACGACGCGGATTTGGAAAATGTCATCGCCGGACTGTTGAACAATCCGGAACGCAGCCGCGAACTCGGCGAGCGGGCCCATGCCGCCCTGGCCGAGCACAAAGGCGCCACCAGACGAATCATCACAAAACTAGAGGAACTTGCCCCATGAACATAACCCAGATCGCCCGCGCCAAAGCGGGAGAAATCACCCCCGCCATACTCCGTGTCGCCGAACGCGAAAAACGCACCCCGGAATTCATCCGCGAGCGCGTCGCCGCCGGTAAAATCGTTATCCCGGCCAACATCGGCCACGCCAACCTCGATCCCATCGGCATCGGCCGTGAGCTTTATACCAAAATCAACGCCAACATCGGCAACTCCGCGCTCTCCAGCTGTCCGAAACAGGAACTGGAAAAGCTGCGCCGCGCCATTCAATACGGCGCCGACACCGTCATGGACCTGAGCACCGGCCAGAACATCACCATGATCCGCCAGAACATCATCGCCGCCAGCACCGTTCCGATCGGCACCGTGCCGGTTTACGAGGTCCTGAGCCGCGTTTCAAACGCCATGGAGCTCACCCCGGAACTGATCCTGGACGTAATCCGCGAACAGGCCGAACAGGGCGTCGACTACATCACCATTCACGCCGGGCTGCTCCGAGCCCACGTGCCGCTGGCGAAAAAGCGCCTGCTGCGCATCGTCAGCCGCGGCGGCTCGATCATGGCCAAGTGGATGAAGGTCCACGAACAGGAAAATCCGTTTTATACCCGGTTCGACGACATCCTCGAAATCTGCGCGAAATACGACGTCACTTTGTCGCTGGGCGACGGCATGCGCCCGGGCTGCCTGGCCGATGCCAGCGACGAGGCCCAATTCGCCGAACTCGAAGTCCTCGCCGAACTCGTCCAGCGCTCCCGTGCCGCCGGCGTCCAGGCCATGGTCGAGGGCCCCGGTCATATTCCGCTGAACGAAATCGAAATGAACATGAAAAAGGAACAGGAGCTCTGCGACGACGCCCCGTTCTACATCCTCGGCCCGGTCGTCACCGACTGCGCGCCGGGTTATGACCATATCACCAGCGCCATCGGTGCCACCCTCGGCGCGTTCCACGGCGCGGCCATGCTCTGCTATGTCACGCCCAAGGAGCACCTCGGGCTGCCGAACGCCGAAGACGTGCGCAACGGCGTGATCGCCTACAAGATCGCCGCCCACGCCGCTGACATCGCCTTGAAAAAGCCCGACGCCCGCCTGCGCGACGACGCCATCAGCCAGGCCCGCGCTGACTTCGACTGGGACAAGCAGTTCGAGCTCGCCCTTGACCCCGAACGCGCCCGCGAACTGCGTCAGGAGTCGCTCGACGAAAAAACCGGCCATCACCCGAACGAAGGCGACAACCGGTTCTGCACCATGTGCGGCCCGGATTTCTGTTCCATGCGAATAAGTAAAGAACTTTGATTGAAAGTAAACCAAAACAGTAGTATATTATAGAATTACGAGGATATCGAACTATGAGAATGAGCAAACTGGTCGGGCGCCGCCTGAAGGAAGATCCGAAGGACGCCAAAACAATCAGTCATCAATATTTACTGCGCGGCGGATACATGCGTATGGTCTCCACCGGCATTTACTCCATGCTGCCGCTGGGCTACCGGATCACCGCCAAAATCGAGCAGATCATCCGCGAGGAAATGAATGCCGTCGAGGGTCAGGAAATCCTGATGCCGGTCGTGTTGCCCGCCGAACTGTGGGAAGAATCCGGCCGTTACCAGTCCGTCGGCTCCGAACTGCTGCGCTTCAAGGACCGCAATGAAAAGGCCATGCTCCTCGGCATGACCCACGAAGAAGCCGTGGTGCACCTGGCCCGCACCGAAGTCACCAGCTACAAACAGCTGCCGGTGATGATGTATCAGTTCCAGACCAAATACCGCGACGAGGCCCGCGCCCGCGGCGGTCTCATCCGCTGCCGCGAATTCACCATGAAGGACGCCTATTCGTTCCACATCGACCAGGCGGATCTGGAGAAATATTACGAGCGCGCCCATCAGGCTTACGAAAATATTTTCCGCCGTGTGGGTATGAACAACGTGGTTTCGATCGAGGCCAATTCCGGCATGATGGGCGGCAAAGTGTCGCATGAATTCATCGCCATCGCCGATTGCGGCGAGGACACCATCATCCTGTCCGAGGACGGCAGCTACCGCGCCAACTGCGAAATCGCCACCGCCGGCTGGAAGTTCGACCGCTCTCCTGCCCTCGAACTGGAAAAGGTCCACACTCCGGGTCAGAAGACCATTGAGGAAGTGGCCAACTTCCTGAACGCCAAACCCGAAAACACCGGCAAGGCCGTGTTCTACCAGAACGCCCGGACCGGACAGCTGATTTTCGCCGTCATCCGCGGCGATTTCGAGGTCAACGAAACCAAACTGCAGAACCTGACCCAGACCATTGAACTGAAGTTCGCCGACGACGAATCGATCCGCAAGGCCGGCTGCGAGCCCGGCTACGCCTCGCCGTTGAACATCGATAAATCCAAAGTCATCATCGTGGTCGACCGCTCCGCCGCCGAAAGTTCCAACCTCATCGTCGGTGCAAACGAAGCGGATTACCACTACAAAAACTTTAATTTCGACCGTGACCTCGGCGCCGAAGGCGTGATCGTGGGCGACATCGCCACCGTGCGCGACGGCGACCCGGCCCCGACCACCGGCTCCCCGCTGCGCCTCTCGCGCGGCATCGAAGTCGGCAATATTTTCCAGCTCGGCACCCGCTATTCGGCGGCCATGGGCTGCAACTACCTGGACCCAAACGGCAAAGCGCTGCCGATGGTCATGGGCTGCTACGGCATCGGCGTGGGCCGCGCCGTGGCCTCGGTCATCGAACAGAACTTTGACGAATACGGCCCGATCTGGCCGATCACTATCGCGCCGTACGAAGTCCAGATCTGCGCGCTCGACCCGAAGAAGGAAGGCATTACCGAGACCTCCGAAAAGCTCTACAGTGAGCTGACCGCCGCCGGACTGGAAGTGCTGTACGACGACCGCGGCGAAAAGGCCGGATTCATGTTCAACGACGCCGACCTGATCGGCATTCCGTTCCGGCTGATTATCGGCGCCCGCAACCTCGCCGAAGGCAAGATCGAGCTGAAAATCCGCGGCCAGAAAGACTCAACCCTGGTCGATGTCGCAGAAATAGTGAACCTTGTCAAAGATTTAGTGTCCAAAGAATACAAAAAGTACAACTGATTCGGTCCGACCTGTCCGACTTGTCCGACATGTCCGACTGAATCCCTAAAATAGAGGAGAAATCATCATGTGGGATTATACCGATAAAGTTATGGACCACTTCCTGAACCCGCGCAACGTGGGCGAAGTGGCAAATGCAGACGCCGTCGGCGAAGTCGGCAACATCAGCTGCGGCGACGCGCTCAAGCTGACCCTGAAGCTCGACGAAAACGGCCGCATCAGCGACGCCAAGTTCAAAACCTTCGGCTGCGCCAGCGCCATCGCCTCCTCCTCGGTGCTCACCGAGATCATCAAGGGCATGACGCTCGAGGAAGCCGCCAAGGTCACCAACAAGGACATCGTGGAAAAACTCGGGCAGTTGCCGGAGGAAAAGGTGCACTGTTCGGTCATGGGCATGGAAGCGCTGCAGGCGGCCATCGCCAACTACAAGGGCGAAACCGTGGAAGGCGATGACGACGACCACGAGGGCCGCATCGTTTGCAAATGCTTCGGCGTGACCGATCACAAAATACGCAAGATCGCCAAGGCCAACAACCTCCACACCGTCGAGGAAATCACCAATTACACCAAGGCCGGCGGCGCCTGCGGCATGTGCCTTGAAGATATTCAGGGTATTCTCGATCAGCTCTGGAAAGAAAAGAACGAGGAAAGCACCCCGGTTGCAAACGATTTCCAGGGTCTCTCCACCGTGCAGAAAATTCTGAAAATCCAGCAGGTGCTGGAAAGCGAAATCAAGCCCCTGCTCGCCAAGGACGGCGGCAGCGTGGAACTGGTCGACCTGGAAGGCAGCAAAGTCAAGGTCCGGCTGCAGGGCCGCTGCTCGAGCTGTCCCTCGGCGGACGTCACCCTGCGCTATGTGGTACAAGACAAGCTGCGCGAGCTGCTCTCTCCCGAGCTGACCGTGGAAGGAGTCTGACCATGAACAATCCGTTTAACCGTCCCATTTACATGGACAACAACGCGACCTCGGCCTGTTCGCAGGAAGTGTTCGAGGCCATGAAGCCCTACGCCTGTGAGTTTTACGGCAATCCGTCGAGCATCCATTCGTTCGGCGGCTCGGTGATGCCGGAGATCGAAAAGGCGCGCTGGCAGCTCGCCAACCTGCTCGGCTGTACCAATGCCGACCCGAACGGCCACTGCACGGAAATCATTTTCACCAGCTGCGGCACCGAGAGCAACAACACCGCGATCAAAAGCGCGATGGAAATCAACCCCGCCCGCCGCAAACTGATTACCTCCAAAGTCGAGCATCCGGCCGTGATGAATCCGGCGCACGAACTCGCCAAGCAGGGTTATCAGGTGGTCGAAGTGCCCGTGGACGCCAAAGGACGGCTCGACATGGACTACCTGCGCGACGCCATCGACCACGACACCGCGCTGGTGTCGATCATGTGGGCCAACAACGAAACCGGCAATGTTTACCCCGTCGAGGAAATCGCCGCCATGGCGCACCGCTTCGGAGCCTTGTTCCATACGGACGCGGTCCAGTCGGTCGGCAAAATTCCGATGAACCTGGCCGAATCGCAAATCGATATGCTGAGCCTCTCCGGTCACAAGCTCCACGCGCCGAAGGGCGTCGGGGCGCTGTTCGTCCGGCGCGGCGTACGTTTCCGTCCGTTCATGGTCGGCGGCCACCAGGAGCGCAGCCGCCGGGGCGGTACCGAAAACGTGATGGGCATCATCGCCCTCGGCAAAGCCGCCGAGCAGGCGCGCGAGTCCATGGCTCTGGAAAATGAATACGTCAAGGGTCTGCGCGACCGCCTCGAACAGGGCATTTTGAACAGCGTTCCCAAGATCCGGATCAACGGCGATCCTGACAACCGTCTGCCGAATACGTCGCTGATCAGTTTCGAGTTCATCGAAGGCGAGTCGATCCTGATGCTGCTGGACCAGTACGGCATCTGCGCGTCGAGCGGCAGCGCATGCACGACCGGGAGCCTGGAGCCCTCGCACGTGCTGCGGGCCATGGGCGTGCCGTATACCGCGGCGCACGGGGCGATCCGCTTCAGCCTGTCGCGTTACAACACGGCCGAAGAGGTCGACTTCATCTTGAAGGTGCTGCCGCCGGTCATCGAAAAATTGCGGTCGTATTCGCCTTATTGGCAAGAATAAGCAAGTTTCTTCGATTTGGGGTTTGCCCCCGTGGAATCGCGTATTATATTACGTTATTCTGAAAGGACAATTATGGATTTATATTACTTGATACAACTTGGCAACGGTAACCGCTACACGATCAGCGGTACCGATGATTTATCGCTGAAGGTCAACGACTGGGTGGTCGTCCGCAAGGATTTTTACCAGGATTACGGACAGATTATCCGCGAGTGGACCACCATCAACGACGAGGAAACGAAGAAAAACGCGCCGCGGGTGATCCGCAAGGCCACCGTTCACGACAAAAGCATCGCCAATGAAAACCTGATGCGCGGCAAATCCGCTCTCCGCACCGCCGAGAAATCGGTGGAACGGTTGAACCTGCCGATGAACCTGCTGAACACGCATTATTCGTTTGACGGCAAGCTGGTGGTGGTGCAATTCACCGCCGACGGCCGCGTGGACTTCCGCGAGCTGGTCAAGGAACTGGCGCAAATGCTGAATACCCGCATCGAGCTGCGCCAGATCGGCGTACGCGACGAAACCGCCATCTGCGGCGGCATCGGCATCTGCGGCCAGCAGCTCTGCTGCAGCCGTTTCCTGACCGAGTTCGCCTCGATCAACGTGCGCATGGCCAAAGATCAGGACCTTTCGCTGACCCCCGGCACCATTTCCGGCTCCTGCGGCCGCTTGAAATGCTGCCTGAAATACGAACACGACGGTTATGTGGAAATGGAAAGAAGCATGCCGCGCCGCGGCGAGTTCTGTCAATCCAAGGACGGCAACGGACGTATTATCGACCGCAACCTGCTGACCCGCAAACTGACCGTACAGCTGGAATCCGGCAAGAGCATCGTCTGTTCCGCGGACGAAGTCAAGCTGCAGAATAACCGCAAAGGCGGCGGCAAGCAGGAACGCCAGGAAACCGAAACCGATCTCTCCGTTTTCAAAGAACTGGAAGACTGATTCAAAGCCGTGTGCAAATCACCATGCGAGGAGCTCCGCGAGCCTCTCGTTTCCCCTTCGCCTGAACGGACGGACGGTTGCAGAAAATACGGAATTTTACTGTAATTTTTGCTTGCTATTCGGCGTTTTTGATGTATTTTGTTCTGATATGTTGAGTTATAACTAACAAACTATAGATAAAAGGAAAACGAAAATGCTTTACCACACGATTGTACTGGCTCAGGCCGACGCTCCCGCACCTGCCCCCGCAGCACCGGCAAATGCCCCGAAGGGCGGAGCTGAAGGGATGATAATCTGGGTTCCGCTGATCGTCATGATCGTGGCCATGTTCTGGATCACCAGCCGCAGCCAGAAGAAGCAGCGCGAGCGCCATCAGGAAATGGTCAATGCGCTGCAGAAGGGTTCGGACGTCGTCATCGCCGGCGGACTGTACGGCAAGATTGTTGAAGTCAAGGATGAATCCTTCCTCGTCGAAATCGCCAAAGACACCCGCGTGGAAGTGGCCAAGGGCGCCATCAATGCCAGACCCACCAAAGATGCGGCTCCGGAAAAAAGCAAATAATACGGATTACTAATTGGAATTGGAGAGAATATAAGAATGAATAAACGTCCGTATGTGCTGCGTCTGGTCATTGCGATCGTGGTGTTGGCGGTTTTCGGATTGTCGATGTACCCGTTGACCCCGCGTGATTTTTATCAGACATTGAGGTCGTCGGCCAAAGATCCCCAGAATGCCGAATTGAACAAAGTAATCAGTGAAGCGGAAACCCGGCAGAAAGCCGATAACAGCATTTACCCCTCGCAGGCCGTGCTGGAAGCCGCTGAAAATTTGAATGTAAACCTGACCACCCTAGTGAACGGCCAGGACCTGCAGGACAACCGCGACGTGATCAGTCTCGTCCGCAAGAAGTCCAGCAGCTCGATCCGCCTCGGCCTTGACCTCAATGGCGGGGTTGAATTCCTGCTCGAGCTGATTCCCGAAGTCCAGGAAGTGATCGGCAAAGACGGCAAAAAAGAAACCATCAGCGCCCTCGATGACTTCGAACGCTACCGCGACCAGGCCATCGAAACGCTCCGCGTCCGTATGGAAGGCCAGAAGATCTACGAATCGGAAATCTCCCCGGCCGGCGGCCGTTTCATCTCCCTCCGCGTGCCGGTGGTGACCAAGGATGAAAAGCTCAAGCTGCTCGAACTGATCAAAATGAGCGCCAAGCTCCGTTTCTGCCTCGTGCCCGATAACAACGACGAACTGGTCCGCCAGTACATCGCCGACCCCGTCAACTTCGTCCCGCCGCTTGGTTACACGATGATGACCGCGGTTTCGGTAGACCGAAACCAGAAAGCCGAAAAAGAATATGTGTTCCTGAACCTGAAAAACGCCGTCATGGACGGCAAAGGCGTAGCCTCGGCCCATCCGCAGACCGACGAGTACAACCAGCGCATGATTTCGCTGCGTTTCAATGCTCAGGGCGCGCAGCAGTTTGGTGAAATCACCGCGAAAAACATCGGCCGCCGCCTGGCGATCGTGCTGGACGACAAGCTTTATTGCGCCCCGGTTATTCAAGGCGCCATCATCGGCGGCAACGCGTCGATTACCGGCCGTTTCTCGCAGGAAGAAGTTCAGAATATTTCCAACGCGCTGACCAGCGGCAGCCTGCCGCTGCAGATCCGCGTGGACGGGATGTTCGATACCGACCCGACCCTGGGCGCGGACAACGTCCGCCAGGGGGTCGTCACCGGGGCCATCGCCCTCGGGCTGGTCGCGTTGTTCATGCTGATTTATTACCGTCTGGCGGGGATCGTGGCCTCGATCGCGCTGGGCTGCAACTTCATTGTGCTGCTCGGGGCCATGGCAGCTTTTGACTCGACGCTGACGCTGCCGGGTATCGGCGGGATCATCCTGACCATGGGGATGTCGATCGACGCCAACGTGCTTATTTATGAGCGTATTCGAGAGGAATTGAACGCCGGTCGAAGTATCAGCGGCGCCATTGAGGCCGGTTATGGCCGGGCGTTCACGGTAATTCTCGACTCCAATCTGACCACCTTCTTTGTCGGTTTGATCCTGATGTACTTCGGCACGGGCGCCATCAAAGGGTTCGCCGTGGCGCTGTGCCTCGGTATCGTGGCCAGCATGTTCACCGCGCTGTTCCTGACCCGGCTGATCTTCGACATCATGGACCGG
Source organism: Victivallis vadensis (assembly GCA_040391785.1). Lineage (GTDB taxonomy): Bacteria > Verrucomicrobiota > Lentisphaeria > Victivallales > Victivallaceae > UBA5239. The sequence continues at coordinate 28,777 of JBEBXH010000062.1, read as the reverse complement.
ATCAAACCGCTCACGAACTTGCATATGATGGAATTTTTCAAGCGGCCGAACTTCAAGTACGTCGATTACCGCAAAATCGTGCTCATCGCTTCGGTTGCATTGGTCGTTGCCAGCATGGGTGTCTGCGGATTCCGCGGCATGTCCTCGTTCAGCATCGACTTCACCGGCGGCCAGCAGATCACCTTTGAATACAAGACCATGGTCCCGCAGAAGGATATCGAAAAGGCTTTGATCGACGCCGGCTATTCGCAGGCCCGCATCGCTTATAAATCCACGACCGGCGGCGCCGACAAGAAGCTCGAAATCGTCGTTCCCGCCACCGGCGAAACCGTTACCGACGACGCCGCGCAGGCGAGCGCCAAGCTCTCCGACGTGCTGACCAAGGAATTCCCGGAAGCCGGCTTCACCGGCGCCCAGGAAAACTCCGTCGGCGGTCTCGTCGGTCTGCAGTTCACCAAAATGGCGATCATCGCCTGTATCGTCGCCTTTATCGGCATGATGATCTACATCGCGCTACGGTTCGAGTTCAACTACGGGTTTGCCGCGGTGATCGGGCTGGTTCACGACGTAATCCTCAGTATCGGCATCTACCTGCTCTGCGGACGCCAGATTTCGCTGCCGGTAGTTGCTTCGATCCTGACGATTATCGGGTATTCAATCAATAACACCATCGTTATTTTCGACCGCGTCCGTGAAAACGCCCACAATGGCGCCCGCCCGGGCTTCTGGGAACTGATCGACCTCAGCGTCAACCAGACCCTGAGCCGTAGCGTGCTGACCTCCGGAACCACGCTGCTGGTGCTGGTGATCATGTACTTCTTCGGCGGAGTGTCGATCAACGACTTCGTCTTTATGATGGCGATCGGTATTCTGGTGGGCTTCTTCTCGTCCCTCTACATCTGTACGTCGCTGATCGCCTGGTGGCACGGCAACAAGAAGATACAAAAAGTCTGAGGATAAATGACCATGAATAAATTCGGAAAGTTGATTGGTTTGATTGCCGTATACGCCGGAGTCGCGGTGATCATCGCACTGCTGATGCTCTACTTCTACAACAGCAATGAGTTTTTCCGTTCGCTGTTCGAAGGCGGAGCCGTGGCCGAAATCCAACCCGGTAACAGTGCGGCCAATGCCGCCGCGGCGGAAACCGCCCGCAACGCTGCCGCGATCACGGCCAAACTTTCCTTCTTTATTCTGATTTTCGTCATGACGCTGCAGGCGTTTGCCTTTATCTCGGCATTCCTGGTGTTCCGGAACCTCCGGCTCAGCGTCGAAAACATTGCCGTCCGGATGAAGAAACTGGAAAACGCCGACCTTTTCCTCGACCTGCCGCTTTATTTCGGTTTGTTCGGGACGGTGTCGGCGTTTATCGTCATCACCTTCAACCCGGATATCAGTAAGCTGATCGCGTATTCCTCCACGCTGGTGGGGATTATTTTCAGCGTATTCCTGCGTTTGTTCATGCAGTATCCGCTTAAACAGAAGTTTATCAGCGAAAACGGAGCAAGGAAAGAGTGAACCGGTCGATCCTGATCATCATATGCGACTTTCTGGTGCTGTCGGCGATGTCGCTGGCAACCGGTACAGGCGAGGCGCGCGGAACCAAAACGGTCCCCGCATCCGCCATTGTACAGGTGACCAAAAGCGAATATCTTGATCAGATGCGCGAGGAAGTGGAAAAGCGCGCCCAGGTCCAGACCGAAAAGAATACCCTTGAGACCGACAAAGCCCAGCTGGAAGCCGAAAAAGCCCGTCTGGAAGCCGAAATGCAGCGTATCCGCCAGATCCTGGCGCAAACCCAGAGCGACGCCACCGTCAAGGCGGCCGAACTCCAGCGTGCCCAGGCTCAACTGCAGGACAAGGACAAACAACTGAACCTCGCCACAGCCAGACAGGAAATCCTGACCTCGGAACTCAATCTGAACCGCGGCCAGATCACCGCCCTGAGCGTGGATTTGCAGAAGACCAAGGATGATGTGAAAAGAGTGAACCAGCAGCTCACCGTCCGCGAGGGCGAATTGAAGCTCTCCACCGGCCGGATGCGCGAAGCCGAGCTCGGCCTCGCCATGACCACCGGTAAGCTGAATACCACCGAAAAGGAACTCGCCGAAGCCAAAGGCAAAGTCGAGAAATCCCAGCGGGCGATCTTTGAAAAAGAAGTGGAGTTGGCTGAAACCAAAACCAAACTCGAAAACATGAAAAACCTGTTGAATGACGCCGTAGGCAGTCTCTCCACAACCCAGAAGGAGCTGGCCACGACCAAACAGGAACTGACCGCCTCCGCCAAGGAACGTGAAGAGGCCCGCGTTGAGCTGGCTCAGGTTGCCGAAAAGGCCAAAGCCGCCGTCGATACCCTGGAAGACGCCAAGACCCGTCTCGCCCAGGCCGAGGAACAGCTCCGCAGCGACGCCCTGACCAAATACGCCGCCGCCGCAGTCGAAGTGACACTGAACCTCGAGAATGAACGCCTGCTGCTCAATGCCAAGGTCAACGAAAAAATCTACCTGCCGGAAGTCACCATCGACGGCAAAACTTATCTGGCCTCCACCTTCCGCGCCCTGACCGGTACCACCAAAATCCATACGGGCTACAACAAGGTGATCCGGCTGGATTATCAGATGAAGCGGCCGGAGTCCACGGACGAAACCGTGCCGATGGCCGGGCCGGTCCTGACCTTGAACGCCGACAACCGTGCCGCGCTGGTGGAAGTCGCCGAACCCAAAGGTGAGCCGCTGCCGGTGCTGACCTTCAACCAGTTGAAGGAACGCGGATTGCAGGATTTGACATTGTTCAAGTTCAACAGTTTCGGCAAGGAAACCACTTCGCTGGATGGCCGCTGCTCGCTGAATCTCTCGGGCAATGAGCATTATATGTATATCCGGAATTCCGTGCGCAACCGCAGCGAACTCGCCGCCGAGGAAGGCGACTTCATCATCAGCCGTCAGGGACAGCTGGTCGGCGTGGTCGTGGCGGTGCATGGATACGATTTCGGGAACAAGGAAGAGGCACAGTGTTTCATCTTCCCGGATAAATTCAACCCGGAAGATACCCTGGCGCTGCCGATCGTCAAAGGCGAAGGCGAGAAAACCTACTCCGATTTCGTCAAAGTACTGCGCGAACTGCAGGAAAAAGCCTCGAAGCTCAGCAGCGAATATACTCCGCAGGCTCAATAAAACGGAGCTTATCATCATATGAGTGAAGATACTCAGGATACAGCGACAATCCGGTCCGGAGAACCGGTCAGCGCCGAAAAAACCGTATCCTTAAATAATACTCCACACGAAAACGATTACATTTCCGATGAGGAACTGAACGGCTTAATGACCGAACAGTCGAATTCGCTGGCCGACTACGGCGAGCTGACCACCATCGGCATGGGCGGCATGGGCACAATCATGTCGGGGCTGGACCCGAAACTCGGGCGCGAGGTGGCGATCAAGGTCCTGCGGCCCCAGAACCGTAACCGCCGCCATTTCCTCGCCCGGTTTATCCGGGAGGCCAGGACCACGGCCCAGATCGAACACCCGAACATCGTGCCGGTCCATGATTTCGGCATTTTCAACGATGCCGGGATTTATTTCACCATGAAAAAGGTCGTCGGCGAAAACCTGCGGACCATCATTTTCCGTACCCAGACGGGCGATCCTGAGTACACCCGCAAATACACCACCCAGCTGTTCCTGGAAATCCTGATCGCCACCTGCAACGCGCTGGCTTTCGCCCACAGCCGCGGGCTGGTTCACCGCGATTTGAAGCCCTCCAACATCATGATCGGGGACTTCGGCGAAGTTCAGGTCATGGACTGGGGACTGGTCAAATACCTGAACGGCAAGGACAACGACGAGATCATCCCCCAGGAACTGGGAACCGCCGACAACCCCATGTCCACCTCGGACGGCATCATCACGGGCACACCGGCGTTCATGTCGCCGGAGCAGGCGGCAGGCATCATCAGCGACGTGGACGAACGCAGCGACATTTACAGCCTCGGCTGCATCATGTACTCCATGCTGACACTGGAGGAATCCCCGGTCACCGGGGGCAATTCCGCCGATATCCTGGCCAAGGTCCGCTGCGGGCAGATCCTGCCCCCGCGCAAACGCGCCCCCAAACACCATATTCCGAAAGAACTTGAAGCCATTTGCCTGAAGGCCATGGCGTATAACAAAGACAAGCGTTATCAGAGCGTGAATGACCTGATTCAGGACATCCGCAATTATATGGCCAACTATCCGGTCGTGGCGTATCCGATCCCGTTTTATTCGCGGGTGTTCAAGTTTTTCAGGCGGCATCCGCTGGTGCCTTCGGTGCTGCTGGTGGCCACGGTGACCATGTTCGGACTCTGGGGACTCGAGCAGATCGACGCCTCGGCCCGCAGCGTGTCGTACCTGCGGCTGGCGGATTCGCATATGCTCAACGGCGACCTGGCGATGCTGCGCGCGCGCAATATCTACCACAATATCGAGCGCTACCGCCACGAACAGCCCATTAATCAATCCGGCGACTACCTCGAAATGGACCTCGCGCGACAGGTGATCGAGTTCAACAACTATTACGATCAGGCCGCGGACCTGCTGAAGCGGGCCGAGGGGGCGTCCGCCCGCGAGGAAATCGAACCGTTCCTGGCCAATATCTTCATTAAGCGGCTGCGGTTCAGCATCGAAACCCGCAATTTCAACGAAACCCGGAAGTTGCTGGGCGAGATGCGTTCGCAGCGCCGCGGCATATTTTATTCCGCGCTGGCCGCAGACGAGAACCTCGACAATCAGGTGCGGATGGTGCGCCAGAACACGGGATTGCTCTCGATCTACGCCTCGCCCGATATGAAAGTTTCCTTCGCGCCGTTGCCGCTCCGCGGTTACAAACCGGTCCAGCCGGAGGACTTCCAGGTGCTGCCGGAGCCGCCGTTCAATAATCACAAGCTCAGCGCAGGCGCGTACCTGCTACGGGTCGAATCCCCGGATTCGCCGGTGTTCCATTACCCCGTCTACATCGGCATCTGCGACCAGGAGCAGGTCCTGCTCTCCGCTCCCCGCAAGATCCCGGAACAGATGGTTTACGTGCCGGCCGGTACGGCGGCATTTCGCAGTGACTCCGACCAGTCCGGTTCGCCGGTACGGATCTGGCGCGAAACGCCCGGGTTCTTCATCAGCCGCGAAGCCGTGACGTTTGACGAATACCACCGTTTCTGGCAGCAGCTGGCATCGCCCGAGCTGCGCGACAAATATATGCCCAAATGGATCAAGAAGCGTCAGTTTTTCAACATTTTCACCGAAAATGACGATTATCTGGAAGGCTTCAGCGCGGTCGATCCGGTCTCCGGCATCACCCCGGAAGCCGCCATGGCTTATTGCGAATGGCTGGGCGAGCGGCGGGAACGCAAGTTCACGCTGCCCTCGCTGATCCAGCTGCGCCGGGCCTCGACGGGGATTCAGAATTATGAATGGGAAAGCGGCATTTTCATGCCGCGCAACGGCGCCGCCAATGGCAACGGCGATACCTCCGACACTTCCGTTTTCGGTATGCGCACCAACCCGGAAGCGCACGAGTTTATTATGGACAACAACGCAGTGCGCATCGTTAACACGCTGACCCGCCCGGTCATGCAGACGGTCGACTCCGACGAAACCAGTTTCAACCTGGTCGGATTCCGCCTCGTTTCACCTTTGGATTAAGAAAGAATTATGATTGACTTTATCGATGTCTCGAAATCGTTTGGAGCCCAGGAAATCCTGGAGCATGTGAATTTACGCATCAACCCCGGCGAGCGCGTCGGCATTGTCGGGCCGAACGGCTCCGGCAAGAGTACCCTCTTTGCCATGATCTGCGGCGAAATGACGCCGGACGCAGGCTCCATCCTGCTGCCGAACGGCATGCGGATCAGCCATTTGCGCCAGCAACTGCCGCCCGATACCGAAACGCGCTCGCTGCTCGACTACGTGGCCGACGCCATCCCCGAGCTGCTCCAGTTCGCCGCCCGCATCGCCGAAATCGACCACCTGCTGGCCGAGCTCCCCGCCGATGCACCAAACCGCCCTGCCCTACTCCGCGAGCACGGCGAACTCGAGAGCCGCTACGCCGCCCTCGGCGGTTATCACCTGCGCAACGACGCGAAAACCGCTCTCACCGGCCTCGGCTTCAAAATCGCCGCGCTCGACGCCCCCCTGACTTCGTTCAGCGGCGGCTGGCAGATGCGCGCCCAGCTCGCCCGCGTGCTGGTGGCAAACCCCGATATTCTACTGTTGGACGAACCCTCCAACTACCTCGATATCCCCGCCGTCGAGTGGCTCTGCCGCTTCCTGAAATCGTTTCAGGGAACGCTGATGCTGATCTCGCACGACCGTTTCCTGCTGAAGCGCCTGGTGTCGATCATCGTCGAAATCAACCAGGCCGCCCTGACCCGTTACGCCGGCGACTACGATTACTACCGGCGCGAACGCGAAAACCGCCGTCTGGCCTCCATTTCCGCCAAGCGCAACCAGGACCGCAAAATCGACCAGATGCAGCAGAATATCGACCGTTTCCGCTACAAAGCCACCAAGGCCGCCATGGCCCAGAGCCTGATCAAGAAACTCGACAAAATCGAGCGGGTCGAGGAAATGGACGAACTCGGCTTCTCCGGGTCGATCCTGCTGCCCGCGCCGCCGCCCTCGGGCATTGAGTCCGCGCGCTTCGAGGACCTCACGTTTTCCTACAAGGAAAACGAGGAGCTCCTCAGTCATATCGACCTCGAAATCAAGCGCAACGACAAAATCGCCATCGTCGGCTACAACGGCACCGGCAAAACCACGCTGCTCAAACTCCTGACCGGCTACCTCAAGCCGCAGTCCGGCAAAGTAGTGCTGGGGCACAACGTGGTGCTGGGTTATCAGGCGCAGGAATTTTCCGACATCCTGCCCGCCGAATCCACAGCCTACGACGTGGTCCGCGCCGCCGCCGGCGAGAAAACGCCGCCGAATTCGCTGCGCTCGATTCTCGGTGCATTCGGCTTCTCCGGCAGCGAGGCCGACAAACCGGTCAAGGTACTGAGCGGCGGCGAAAAAATCCGCCTCTGCTTCGCCCGGATCTTCGTCAATCCCCCCAATCTGCTGGTGCTGGACGAACCGACCACCCACCTCGATATCGCCGCCCGCGAGGCCCTGCAGGCCGCGCTCAAACAATATCAGGGCACGATCTGCATGGTCAGCCACGACATCGAGTTCGTTGAAAATACCGCCGAAATCATCATCGCCATGGAGCCCCCCGGCGTCCGCAAATACCCCGGCACCTATCAGTATTACCTGGAAAAATCCAGCCAGCTGAATACCGCCGTCACGGACGCCGCCAAAGAAGAGGAATCCGCCGACCAGCGCAAGGAACGCCGCCGCGAGCGCGCCCGCCTGCGCCAGGAATTGCAGGGCGAGAAAAAGCATTTCGAAAAGGAAGTCGCCCGCCTCGAGGCCGCCATCGAACAGACCGACACCGAGAGCCGCCAGATTCTGGAGCAGCTCTCCAGCGGCGAAGCGCTCGACTTCCCCAAGCTCAACCGCCGCCTGCACGAACTTCAGATCGATCAGGAACGCTATACCGAACAATGGGAAGAAGCCGCCATGAAACTCGAAGACATCCTGAAACGAAACGCCGAAATTCACGCAGACTGAAAACTTGCGCATGCGCAAGTTTTAATTGAAAATGGAAAATGGAAAGTGGAAAATCAAGGAATTGGGAGTCTTTTTATAAAAGTATTACCAGTTAATATTGGAAATGACTTCTTATAATTTTCAACTTTCAATTTTCAATTCAAAAAGTAAAAATGGATATTGCCCGATTAAGAACGATTGCGCAGGCCGCCCGCCGCAAATTGCTGGCGGCCATGCCGCAGGAAGCCGCCTGCAAGCAGTTCATCCGTGACTGCCGCAGGCGCCACCTGACGGGCGATCCCGATTTCGCCGAACTCGAATCACTCGGCTGGCTGTATCAGTTCTTCATCGCCGATGAGAAAAACCGGGCCATGGGCAAAACCATCGGAGCCAAAGACATCCCCGCCGTGACCCAGCTTTTCACCCCCGGCTGGATCGTCCGTTATCTGGTGGAAAATTCGCTCGGTCGCCTATGGATGCTCAACCATCCCAGCTCCGTGTTGAAAAAACGCATGAAGTACTACATCGACGCCGCCCCGCCACCGGAGTTTCAGACCGTGAATTCGCCGGAGGAACTGCGTTTCTGCGACCCCTGCTGCGGCTCCGGCAATATGCTGCTCTGCGCTTATGAACTGTTGTTCGAAATCTACCGCGAATACGGCTACGCCGAGGCCGAAATTCCGCAATTGATCGTCAGCAAAAACCTCTACGGCATGGACATCGATCCGCGCGCCGCCGAGCTGGCGGTGTTTGCCTTGAACACCAAGGCGGCGGGCATTACCTCGAATATCAGCGTATTGAACGATTCCGCCGGTATCGGTTCGCTGAAAAAATCGGAAGATGAGCTCAAATATCACGCCGTGGTAACCAATCCGCCGTACATGGGCAGTCGCAAGATGAACGAGGAGTTGAAGCAATACATTCACGCGCATTATCCGACCGGCAAGGCCGACCTTTCCGGAGCGTTTATCGAGCGCTGCCTGGACCTGCTCGTGCCGGGCGGCATCGCCGGCATAATCACCGCGCAAAGCTGGATGTTTCTCGGTTCCTTCACCGATTTGCGGACGAAAATCCTTGAACGGAACACCATTTGCACCATGCTTCACCTCGGCCCGAAGGGGTTTGACTCGATCATCGGCGACGTGGTCCAGACCACTGCATTCACCGTCAGCAATGTTCCGTCCACGGATCACGAGGGCAGTTATTTCCGGCTCGTCGACGCGATCGGCGAAGCCGCCAAAGAAACGGCCTTCCTGGAACAACTCCGCGACAACCGCGTTTACCGCGCGCCAGGCTCCGGGTTCCGCAATATTCCGGGCAGCCCGGTGGCCTACTGGGTCGCCCCGGCAGTACTCGCAAGCTACCGGCTGGGGCAACCCCTGAAAACCACCGGCGACACCCGTCAGGGCATGGCCACCAGCGACAACGACCGTTTCATCCGGCGCTGGTTCGAGGTCCGGCGCGGCGCAAAGTGGTTCCCCTACAACAAAGGCGGCGACTACCGCAAATGGTACGGCAACGCCGAATACGTGGTCAACTGGGAAAACGACGGCCGGGAACTGAAAGAATACGCCGCCGCGCTCTACAAAACGCCGTCCCGCACGCTGAAAAGCATGTCCGAATATTTCAAACCCGCCATCAGCTGGACCAAAGTCACCACCTCCAAACTCGGCATGCGCTATTACCCGCCGGGCTTCATTTTCGACGTGGCCGGCTGCTGCATTTTCGCCCCGGACGAGCGCGAACTCAAATACCTGCTGGGCCTGACCAATTCCGCCCCGGCGCAGCAATTGCTGGAAGCCATGTCGCCCACGCTGAATCGCGAGGCCGGGCACCTCGCGGCGCTGCCGGTGGTCCGCTGCCGCGAAGCCGAGGTCATCGAGCTGGCCGAACGGCTGATAGAACTCGCCAAGGCCGATTGGGATTCGTACGAAACCTCGTGGGATTTCAAACAGCATCCGCTGATGTCATGGAGGCACCTGCCGCTGGCCGAGGGCTACCGGCAATTGAGAACTTCCTGGCTCGAACGCACCCTTGAGATGAAGGAACTGGAAGAAAAACTCAACCGGATTTTCATCGACGCCTACCAGCTCAGCGACACGCTGACTGGGAGCGTGCCGTGGGATGAGATTACCTTGACTTGTAATCCCCGGCACCGCTACAAAACCGTCCCGGACGATACCTTGGAACAACGCCTGCAGCTCGACACCGTCAAAGAGCTGATTTCCTACGGCATCGGCTGTATTCTGGGGCGCTACGCGGAGCCGCACGCCGATATCCTGACGTTTGACGATATCGAACCCCGGTTCCACGATTTTCTCCGGACGGAATTCAGGGAAGAGAATTTCAAAGTCAACCTCGAATTCATCGAGAACACGCTGGAACGGAACCTGCGGCGGTATTTCCTGCGGCATTTTTACAAGGACCATGTAAAAATGTACCACCAACGCCCGATTTACTGGTTATTCAGCTCGCCGGACAACAGTTTCAATGCCCTGATCTACATGTTCAACTACCGCCCTGAAATGATCACGCGGCTGCTGGCAAAATACGCAATACCCAATGATTACGCGGACCTTCTCCGCCAGAAAACCGGGCTCACCATCAACCTCGACGACGGCGTAGCCGTGAACTACCGCAAATTCGGCAAACTCCTCAAAGAACTCTAAAAGACAAACCCGCCACCGGGCGCCAGGAAGAAGTTGACAGTTGATAGTTAAATTCTCAATTCTCAATTCTTTCGGAATTGGGCGGGGGTGGTGGAGTAGGCTTTGCGGAATTGGCGGGTGAAGTAGCTCAGATTGTGAAATCCGGCGTCAGCGGCGATTTCTTTCAGCGGGCGCTTGGTGTGTTGCAGTTCGTGGGCCGCCTGGCGAATGCGGCGGCGGCGGATAAATTCGTTCACCGGCATGCCGTATTCGGACTCGAAACAGCGGTAGAAGTGACGACGGCTCAGCCCGCACAGCCGCGCGAGTTCGTCCACCGGCAGCGGACGGCTCAGGTTTTCCGCGATATGGTTCTCCGCCAGCCAGACCGGGTTGCGGTGTTTCGGCGGTGATACGGCCTCGAATAGTTCCCCGAAATTTTCCCTGAAAATGGAGAGCAGCAATAGCTTGATCCGGCTAATCGTGGTTTCCTGATCGAGCGGTTTGGCTGACTCGGATAGATGTTGTTGGAGCTCTGCGGCTTCAGCCAGGGCGCTGCCGGTCAGGCGGAACTCCAGTTCGCGGGCGCGCTGCAGAAAGCGGCGGTCGCCCTCCGGCGTCCGCCCCGTGACGGTGAGCATGAAGCCCAGGATGAGCGCGTCGGGAAGAGTGTTTTCCCGGTAATGTTTGCGGAACGGGGGAATCAGCACGTATTGATTGTCGCCGGTTGTCAGCGGGACATTTTTCGTATCCTGCAATAGATGATAATTGACCGCGCCATGGCATAAAAAGGACAATTCCCAGAAATGGTGCGTATGGTCGCCGGTGCGAAACGGTTCCTGTTCGTGATGATATAGAAGGTACTCGATATGAATATCGTAATTGCCCAGCTGGAACTTCGGTTCGGAACTGATTGCGCCATGAAGGCGGTGGTTGCGTTCAAGAATTTCGGCATTGGAAAACATGGTTTCTCCTTGTATTGTTTCAAGATATTGCGGAAAATGAAAAAATCAAATCGAAATGGCATGATTGTGTTATAAATGGCATGCCGGATATCTTGCGAAAAATGAATTTGCGCTGTATAATTTATGAATATATTTCGCCCAGTGGGCGACCAGCGCTGTCCGCGCGCTGGACCGCGTCCGGGCACGGCCCGGTGCGAAGTACTTGATTTGAAGCAAATAAGGATTCAGGGAATGAGAAATGAATGGCGCAATGCCGAATGTGGCGATGTGATCCCGACTGTCAATTACTGCGATCAGCCGTATGTGGTGAAAACGGATGACGGCGCGTGGCTCTGCTGCGTTACGACCGGAGCCGGTCACGAGGGCGAGCCCGGGCAGCATGTGATTACGCTGCGGAGCTGCGACATGGGCAAAACATGGCAGGATATTGTCAAGATTGAGCCGGATTGTCCTTATGAGAATTCCTATGCGGCGCTGCTGAAGGTGCCTTCCGGGCGTATTTTTATTTTTTATAATCATAATACGGATAATGTCCGTGAGGCGCTTTTCATGGATGGCAAATCGACTTTCAAGCGGGTGGATTCGCTCGGGCATTTTGTCTATAAGTACAGCGACGACCACGGGCTTTCGTGGAGCAGGGAGCGCTATGATATACCGTTCCGGCTTTTCCGGTGCGACCGGGAGAATATCTACGGCGGCAAGCTTTGTTACTTCTGGAACGTGGGACGTCCGTTCGTTCATGAGGGGGCGGCTTATGTGTCGCTGAACAAAATCGGGCAGATGTCACCGGTCGGGTTCTTTTTTCAGGACGAAGGGGTGTTGTTCAAAAGTTCCGACCTGTTGACGCTTGCCGATCCCGGCAAGGCATCGTGGGAAACGCTGCCGGACGGCGACGTGGGGATATGCACTCCGCCCGGCGGCGGGACAGTGGCCGAGGAACATAATTTCGTCGTACTCAGCGACGGTTCGTTTTACGACACTTACCGCACGAATGACGGTGTTTCCTGCGAGGCGTACAGCCGCGACGGCGGGCATACGTGGCCGGTGGTCCGCTGGATGCAGCACCTGGACGGACGCGAAATCAAGCATATCCGGGCCGCGAACTTCGTCTGGCGCTGCTCGAACGGTAAATATGTTTATTGGTTCCACAACCACGGCGGGCGGAAGTTCATCGATCCCGCGACGGCGTGGGGCGACCGCAACCCGGTGTGGCTGGCGCCCGGCATCGAGGTCGACACGCCGGAGGGACGTATGATCAAATGGGGCGAGCCGGAAATCCTGTTGTATCACGAGGACGTCCGCAAGGGAATGAGCTATCCCGACATGATCGAGGAAGACGGGCGTTATTTCTTCACCGAAACGGAAAAGACGACCGCCCGGACGCACGAGGTACCCGCGGAGTTCCTGAATAAAATGTGGGATGTACTCGAAGGCAAACGAATCGAGATCGCCGCCGGAGAAGTTGAGGAAGGCAGGTTGCCGGAGTTGTATGACGGTGCCGGGTTTTCGTTTGAGTTCGAAGCGGGAAAACCGGGCGTCATCTTCGACTCCACGGGTGCGGACGGGCGCGGGATGCGGATCGAGCTTACGCCGGAGGGACGGATTGAATTCAGCATCAACGATTCCCGGCAGGAGACGCGGGCGGTGAGCGAGCGCGTGGCGGGGTTGAAAAAGTGCGTGATTATCGTCGACGGCGGCCCCGGCATCATCAGTTTCGTGGCCGACGGGCGGTTGCTGGATGGCGGCGACGAGCTCGAATTCGGCTGGCGCAGGTTCAATCCGCAGATGCGGAACTGCGTAAATCGGGCGCCGTGGCGTACCGGTGAGGCGGCGAAGAAACTCCGGATCTGGAACAGAGCGCTGATGACCGCCGAAGCGATCATTCTTACCACATAGCTGGTTGTATTGGATCGCGCGGCATGATATATTATAAGATTATGTCATGCAAAAGTGGTATCACATGGCGCGCAAACTGGATAATTTCACGCTTCATACATTTGAGGGGGTTCTGTACATAACTGGCGTAAGTTTCGTCAGTTACGAAACCGTCATGCCCAAAATCGTCGAGTCGCTCGGCGGTTCGCCGATGATGATCTCGCTGACGCCGGTGCTGTTCCTCTTCGCCAGCGCGCTGCCAACGGTGTTCATGGCCGGCTGGTCCGACCGTGTCAAGTACAAATTGCCGTTCCTGAAACCGTTCTGTACGGCGCAGCGCGTCGCCTTCCTGGTCGTGGCGCTGATCGCCTGGTTCAGTTCCAATACTACGGTGATCGTGTACGCGATCCTGATTGCGGTGATGATGGTGGGGCTGATCACCGGAATCATCGCGCCGTTCTGGAACTCGATGTGCGGCGACACCGTGCCGCGGCGCTATATCCCGCGACTGTTCGCGATTCGCCTCGGGATTGCGTCGTTTCTCGGGATTTTCGTGGGAATCATGGTCAAATACATCCTGGAATGGTTTCCGGGCAAGACCGGGTTCGGGATCCTGTTCTTCATCGCCGGGGCGCTGATGCTGGCTTCGGTCTTTTTCATGTACCGGATCCGGGAACCCAAGACGGCGGGCAACAAGCCGTCGCGGCTGATGACGATCACGCCGACTTACAAAGAAGTGCTGCAGAACAAGGATATCATCAATTTCAGTATCGTCCGGGGATTTTTCAGCGCCACTTACATCAGTATCGCCTTTATTCCGGTCAAGATCTGCGCGGACCTGAACTTGAGCGACAGCTGGCTGGGGATTTTCACCATCATGGTGGTGATCGGGGCCATCGCGGGGAATTTTTTCACGGTTTACTGGAGCAACCATTTTCCGCTGAAGTATGCGCAGAGTATTGCACTGGGGTGCTATATGGCGACGTTTATCCTGGCGATGTTCTGTTTCAATATCCCGATGGCGCTGTTCATCTTTTTCCTTTTCGGCTTTGCCAAGGACTGCTGGAACTCGGTAGCTTCGAGCATGATCATCGGGCTGCCGGGCAAGCGGCTGCGGGCCAAGGGAAGCGCGTTCATGGCGATTTCGATGGCGCCGCCGTTGCTGATCTGCGGCATGGTCGGCGCATGGCTGTACGAGTTGAGCGGGACCTACATTGTGCCGCTGGCGGCCTCGGCGCTGCTGATGATCCCCGGCATGTACTACTCCAACCGCATCAACCGCTGAAGCCCGTTCAAGTTGTCCGACCAATTTGATTTGTACGACAAAAAAATATAAAAGTATCTAAAATGCAGGTTGAATTTTTCCGAAGATGTGGTATTGTTTCAGATGATATTTTATATTAGAGAGTTTTTTGATATTGACTACTTCTAACGCCATTTAAAACTGGAGGTTTAAACATGGCCAAAAAAATAACGATTGATGGGAATTACGCCGCATCGCATGTAGCGTATGCGTTCAGCGAAGTCGCGGCGATTTACCCGATCACCCCGTCCTCGACGATGGGTGAGTATGCTGACATCTGGGCGAGCCAGGGCCAGCTGAATATGTTCGGCGACGTGGTAAACGTGACCGAAATGCAGTCCGAAGCCGGCGCCGCCGGTGCAGTGCACGGCTCGTTGAGTGCCGGTGCCTTCACCACCACTTATACCGCCTCGCAGGGCCTGCTGCTGATGATCCCGAACATGTACAAGATCGCCGGCGAAATGCTGCCGACCGTGTTCCATGTGTCCGCCCGTGCGCTGGCTGCCCAGTCGCTGTCGATCTTCGGCGACCACTCCGACGTCATGTCCTGCCGCGGAACCGGTTTTGCCATGACTTCTGCCGCTTCGATCCAGGAAACCCACGACCTGGCGCTGGTGGCCCATCTCGCCACCCTCGAAAGCGATGTGCCGTTCCTCAGCTATTTCGACGGTTTCCGTACTTCCCATGAAATCCAGAAGATCGAAGCCCTCGAATACAGCGAAATGAAAGAAATGGTCGACATGAAGCAGGTCGAGCGTTTCCGTGCCCGCGCTCTGCGTCCGGAAGCCCCGTATGCCAAGATGGCTGCGCAGAACCCCGACGTGTACTTCCAGGGCCGCGAAACCACCAACAACCAGTATGACGCCGTACCGGGCATCGTCCAGAAATACATGGACATCGTCGCCAAGAAAACCGGCCGTCCGCTGCACCTCTTCGACTATGTCGGCGCCGCCGATGCTGATAAAATCATCATCGCCATGGGTTCCGGCTGCGAAACCATCGAAGAAACCATCAACATGCTGAACGCCAAGGGCGCCAAGCTCGGTTTGATCAAAGTCCGCCTGTACCGTCCCTTCTCCGTTGATGCCCTGATCAAAGCGATCCCGGCCAGCGTCAAGAAGATCGCCGTGCTCGACCGCCTGAAAGAGCCGGGCTCCCTCGGCGAACCGCTTTACATCGACGTGAAAGCTGCTCTGTCCGGCAAGGACATCGTGGTCATTGGCGGCCGTTACGGCCTGGCCAGCAAGGAGTTCACTCCGTCCATGGTCAACGCCGTGTACAAGCACCTCGACGGCAAATGCACCACCAACTTCACCGTCGGTATCAACGACGACGTGTCCAACCTTTCGCTGCCGATCGACGAGCAGATCGTGATCGAGCAGGACGGCCTGACCGAATGCATGTTCTGGGGCCTGGGCGCTGACGGCACCGTGGGTTCCAACAAGAACTCCATCAAGATCATCGGCGACAACACCGACAAGTACGTGCAGGCGTATTTCGAATACGACTCCAAGAAATCCGGTGGTATTACCATTTCCCACCTGCGCTTCGGCGACAAGCCGATCCTGTCGCAGTACACCGTTTCCACCCCGCACTTCGTGGCCTGCCATAACCCGGCTTATATCGGCCGTTATGACATGCTCGCGGGCATCCGCCCCGGCGGCACCTTCCTGCTGAACACCGAAACTCCGGCCGACCAGGTTTTCGCCAGTTTCACCCGCGACATGCAGGAAACCATCATCCAGAAGAAGATCAAAGTCTACGCCATCGACGCGCTGAAGATTTCGATGGACGCCGGCCTCGGCGCCCGTATCAACACCGTGATGCAGGTCTGCTTCTTCGCTCTGGCCAAGATTATTCCGCAGGACCAGGCCATCGGCTACATCAAGAAGGCCATCGAAAAGACCTTCAAGAAGAAAGGCGATGAAGTCGTGGCCAAGAATATCCAGTGCGTGGACAACGCCCTGGCCGGCCTGAAAGAAGTTGCCATCCCGGCGACCATCACCGAATCCTACACCCCGCCCGCACTGATCGCGGCTGACGCCGGCGACTTCGCCAACAAGCTGATGAAGCCGATCCTGCACCAGAAGGGCAACGAAATTCCGGTTTCCGCCATGACTTACGACGGCTCCATGCCGATCGGTACCTCGCGTCTGGAAAAACGCGGTATCGCTCCGCAGGTCCCGAAATGGCATTCCGACAAGTGCATCCAGTGTAACCAGTGCGTTATGGCCTGTCCGCACGCCGTGATCCGCGCCAAGCAGATCGCTCCGGCTGACCTGGCCAACAAGCCGGCCGCCTTCGAAACCGTGCCTTCCAAGACCAAGAACGAGCGCAGCCTCGAATACCGCATCCAGGTTTACATCGAAGACTGCACCGGCTGCGGCGTCTGTATCGAAACCTGCCCGGCCAAGGAAAAGGCTCTGACCTTCGAACATCTGGCCGAAGCCCGCAAGGAAGGCCAGGGCGAGAACTACAAGTTCTTCGACGCCCTCCCGGATAACGTGGTTGACGGCGCGCCGATCGACACCGTGAAGGGTTCGCAGTTCCTGACTCCGTACTTCGAATTCAGCGGCGCCTGCGCCGGCTGCGGCGAAACTCCGTACGTGAAACTGGTTTCCCAGCTCTACGGTAACCGCATGATCGTGGCGAACGCCACCGGCTGCTCCTCGATCTACGGCGGTTCCTTCCCGTCTCTCCCGTACTGCAAAGACAAAGACGGCCGCGGTCCGGCATGGGCCAACTCCCTCTTCGAAGACAATGCCGAATACGGCTACGGTATGCGTATCGCGGTCGACAAGAACCGTGAACAGCTGAAGAAGAACGTGAAAAAGGCCCTCGAACTCGGCGTCTGTTGCGATGAGCTGAAGAACGCCCTGACCAAGGCCCTCGAAAACTGGACCAAGACCGACGACGAAGCCATCAAGCTCCAGAAAACCATCGGCGAAATGCTGGTGAAATGCAACGACAAGGCCACCGGCGAACTCAAGGAAGTCATGGCCAAGATGATCGAGCTCAAGGACTACTTCGTTGACAAGTCCGTCTGGATCCTCGGCGGCGACGGCTGGGCATACGACATCGGCTACGGCGGTCTCGACCACGTGGTCGCCCAGAACCGCAACGTCAATATCCTGGTTCTCGACACCGAAGTGTACTCCAACACCGGCGGCCAGGCTTCCAAGTCGACCCCGATCGGCGCGGTGGCGCTCTTTGCCAACGCCGGTATGCGTCTGACCAAGAAGAACCTCGGCTTCATGTGCATGAGCTACGGCAACGTTTACGTGGCCTCGATCAGCATGGGTGCGAACCGCCAGCAGACCCTGAAGGCCATCCGCGAAGCGGAAGCCCACAATGGTCCGTCCATCATCATGGCTTACTCGCCGTGTATCGCTCACGGTATCAAGGGCGATATGATGATGAGCCAGGTCGAAGCCAAGCGCGCAGTCGATGCCGGCTACTGGCCGCTGTACCGCTACAATCCGGCCGCTGAAAAGCCGTTCACCTGGGAAACCAAGGAACCGACTGCCAGCTTCATGGAATTCATCAAGAGCGAACGTCGTTATACCACGCTGCAGAAGACCGCTCCGGCCGAAGCCGAAGCTGTGTACGAAATGGCGGACAAAGACGCCAAGCGCCGTATGGACTTCTACAAGAAGCTCGGCGAGATCATGTAATTCCAATTACGCTGATCCAAATACCAACCCCGGCCGGAAAATCTCCGGCCGGGGTTTTTCTTTTCCATTCATCCCGGACAAAACACCTCCAACCGGGGTCTTTCTATACTTCTTACATATACTTATCATGGTTCAGATACTTTTTAGATGGAACTTTATTTGTACTTTCTGTGTCTATAAACTTGACATTTTAAGCATTGGCGGTTAAAATAAGGGAATGAGGGGAATTCGGTAGGTTTTTATAAAAAGAGGATAGTTATGCCTGATACCAATAGCAATATTGGAGAGTTTGTCAATTCCGGGGTAATCGTACCCGGAGCAGACGATATTGAGCGCACCACAGAGCTGCTGGAGAGGCTCCCGGAGGAAACCGGGGACATCGAGTATCTGCTTGGTGACGAAAATTTCGAGGCCGAGTGCCCGGATTTTCGCAGCCGCTTCAAGTTCATCTGCTACTTTGCCGCCGGCGGAATGGGCCAGGTCGGCAAAGCACGCGACCTGACGTTTGACCGCGTGGTAGCGGTGAAGTCCCTGAAGGAAAAATATCGCAACAATCCCTCCGCAATCAAAGCTTTTCTCGAGGAGTGCCGCCTGAACGCTCAGCTGGATCACCCCTCGATCGTACCCGTTTACGCCATGGGCAAGAACCAGAGCGGCAGCTGGGAAGTGATGATGAAGATGATCAACGGCGTTTCGCTGGCGGCATTCATCAAAACGACCCGGGAGGCTTATGGCGCCAAAAAAGTGTCGACACGCGAGGAACAGCACGCGATGTTTTCGCGCCTGGAGTATTTCCTGAAAATCTGCGAAGTGATCGATTACTGCCACAGCCGCAAGATCATTCACGGCGACCTCAAGCCGGAAAATATCATGATGGGCCAGTACGGCGAGGTGTATGTGATGGACTGGGGCTGCGCCCGCTATGACGGCGCCGTGCCCGAGCGGCTCACCGGCACGCCGAATTACCTGCCCCCCGAATTCATCAAAAACCGCAAGGTATCGGTTCAACTGGACATTTATTCGCTCGGTATGCTGCTTTTTGAGCTGGTCACGCTGCAGCGGAGCCGCGGTGACAATTCCGGAAGCAAACATTCCGGCACCGGAGCCACGACCCGGCAGAACATTCATCAGCCGGAACAGTGGCATTTCCAGGAGAATATCCCGGTCAATTCCGCGATGAAGGCGATTATCAACAAAGCCACGGCGGTCAACCCGGACGAGCGCTACCGGAGCGTTACCGATCTGGCCAATGACGTGCGGCATTTTATCTTCAATGAAGAAGTTTCCGCGTATCCGGACAACTGGCTCCGCGGCAGCTTGAGAACGATTTTTGCCAACCCGGTAAAAAGCCTGTTGGTGGTCGGATTCTGCTTCGCGCTGCTGGCCGGACTGCTGGCTTATTCGTATCATGAGTCCAGTATGCTGAAGCAGAGAAACACGATTGCCATGATGCAGCGGGCCGATTTCCAGCGTTATACCAACGAACTGGCAGCGGCGGTGGAGAAGAATTTCTTTACCGTCCAGGCGCTGTTGATGCTCTATGCCGACAACATGGTCGAGCAGATCAGGAATCTATCGGCAAAGAATGTTTCGTTTTACAGCAATGAGCAATACAGCAAACCGGAAACCAGCCCGCCGGATATCCAGAAGTCGGCGCTTTATGAGCATCCGGTGACCGTGCGGAATATCGTGACCTATCCGGCCGGGGGAAAAAGCAGTAAGCCTTACCTCAATTTCGAGGAACAGGAATTCATCCATATCTGCCGGAAAACCGTCAGCACCGACTTCGATACCCAGGATGTGACCACGGCGATCTTCGGGCGCATTCTGACCTCGTACAGCATGCTGAACCGGCTGTTTGTTTTTGACCATAACGGTACCGGGTACAGTTTCCCCGGAACTTACGACCAGCCCGGCACTCCCCAATATGCCGAACGCTGGCTGAGCGCCGAAAACCAGACCCACGACCGGCAGATCAAATGGGGATTCCCATATGCCGAGAAAAACGGGGTGTACCGGATTATCGTCCGGTTCCCGATGTTCAGCCGCACTGACGAATATCTGGGGTTGGCCGGGTTCGAGCTGCGCTGTGAACAAGTTCTGGAACCGCTGGCCAAAGCGTTCGTGGATGACCCGACCCATGGCCTGTATTTCGTCGACACCCGCGGCGGCCTTCCGATCCGGGTTATCGGCAAGGGCCTGATTATGCCGGATGAAAACGACCAGTACGAGGACGGCATAAAGGGAGCGGAAATCCTGCGCCTGGCCGAGCGGTTAAAAGGAAATGGGTTCCATCAGTTCGAAACCGTGATCGGCGGCAAGACCTGTCTGGTTTCCGGTTCGCAAATCGGTATCATCAACGGGATACTGATCTCATTGATCGACCGCGAAGAACTGGATAAGCATTATCACGAATGATGTAATCAGGGAAATTGAAAGCCTTCGATCATATTTTCGGTATCGAAGGTGGTCCACTTCATCGCCCGCTCGTAGTTCATGAAAGCTTCATTGACGGTGTCGGCCGTGACGGCTTCGCCCTGATACGTCAGCGGCGGCGCATGGCTCGGCGAATCGAGCAGGTTCAGCGTTACCGGTCCCGGAATCTTAAACGGCGCAATCTGGTCTTTGCGGGCCAGACCGCGCTTGACGGCTTCGGCGATGACTTCGCAGGCACGGGCGGGGATCAGCGAGCAAGCCTGATACGGCGACAGCGCCTGCTTGACCACGGCGGTTTCGATGCCGGGGATTTTCTCACTGATTTCGGCGGCAACTTTGTCGTCGCCGCTCATCATGACCGTGGGAACCCCGAGGTCGCCGGCAATGGCGGCGGCCATGGAGCCCTCGCTCAAAAACATTTCCCCGTTGTTCACGTCCCATTTCGAATGCGGAATAATCGCTTTCGGGGTGGCAGCCATGGCATGCATGCCGATCATCACCATGGCGTCGAATGATGAATCCAGCAGCGGCAGCCAGTGCGGCCCGCTGCAGTTCCGCCCGTGAATAATCCGGCAACGCGGATCGAGGTCCTCAAAAATGATGTTGTAACCGCTGCCGTGGTTGTCGTTGACCACCACTTCGGTGGCCCCGGCCTCAAAAGCGGCTTTAACCGCGGCGTTAACCTCGGCGGTCAGCAGGCGGTACATCCGGTGGCGGTGCTGGATATTCTCATAATTCGGGTTGGCGCGGTTCTCCTGATAACAGAAGCCCGCTATGCCTTCGATATCGGTCTGGACGTAAACTTTCATGATAATCTCACAGATCCTTGACTGTTTCAACAGGGCGCAATGCATCCGCCGGGTTTTCGGGGTCAAGAGGCAAGTCGGGATCGACCGGCGTGGCGCTGGTTTCCGGGGGCGCACTAACGACGACATCCGTTTCTTTGGCCGGGGTGAAGTCGGCCGGATCTTCGCCGATCAGCGGCGCAAGCGGGCCGGGCTTCGCCGGTACCAATGGTGTGGTCTCGATCGTGGGCCGGCGCTCTTCCTGGAACTGGCGCAACGCCTCCGCATAACGTTCCTTGTAAACCAGGAACAATACCTTAGCTTCAAAACGCTGGGTTTCCACCTCGCGCACACTGCGTGATGTGGGCTTGCCGAATGAGTCGTACGGCGTCCAGACCCCGTCCCGCATGGGATCACGCTGGTTGGAACCGAACTGGCCGAAGCCGGTATCGTTGACGGTGGTTTTCTTGACTGTTTTGAGGTCGACTTTGACGACCTGGATGGCGTCGACGCCGCGCTTGGCCGCTTCCTCCATCAGCGCATAGCGCACATCGTCGTTGGTACGGTCCGAACCGCAGCTGGCGGTGGCCCGCCCCGCGACACGGTAAGTATCGGCCGGCACCGTATCCCCGGTGTTATACCACCGGACCTGGCGGTAGGGATCCTGGTCATAAGTCTGGCCGACATAATCAATATTGATGCAGCCGGTCAACCCCGCAAAGGCGATCAACGGCAGGAGCAATTTTCCAAAACGCATATTCAATTCCTGTTTTATATAAAAAATACCATGAAACCGGGTGATTTTCAAGGGGGAATTCAGTATATGTTGACTTTTTCGATGATTAAGGTTATATTATATCCGAATCAACGAAAAAGGGTTTGCAGCTGATGACAAGTAATTCAAATAAAGACTCCGGAGTGCTTCTGGGCGTGGGCCTGGACAATCAGGATGAGCACAAACGCATTACCAAGGGCGAGAATTTCTATCTGGTCGGCGGCAGCGAGGAAACCCATGACCGGATGACCGAGACCGTTGTCAAATTCAATGAAAAACTCTCCGCCAGAGGCAAGCACCTGAGCGAGATTTCCAACAAGGAATTCGTCGACCTGATGCACGAAGCCAGTGACCGTTAGGCACTGCGCAGGTCGGTGCCGGGGCGACTGTTCGCCTGAATGGCGTCCGCATAGATCAGATAATGTTCACAACAGAGCCGTCCGTGAAACGGCAATTCCGGCAGCCACACTTTGCGGCGCTCCCACGTGTTGATTTCGTCGGCCGCCAGCGGGGATTCGTAATCACCGGTTTCGCTGTCGCGGCGGAAACGCAGTTTCATATCGTGAATCGGGCGGCCTTCGAGGTCGAGAATCCGGTTACGCCCCAGAATCTCCAGTCCGTAACGGGCCGCGCGGCGGCTGAAATCGGTGTGGTCAAAAAGCACAAACGCGCTCGCCGTCATGCCATCGATATAATTCCACGCCTGATCCAGAAAACCGAAGGTTTCATTCAGGCAGGTTTTGTTCGAGCCGGGCGTGCCGAAAATCATCATCAGTAAGTTGGAAATCCCTTCGGCCGAGGCGTTTTTAATCACTTCCAGCGAGGTATCGGCCCTGGTGCCTTTGTTCATGATGTCGAGAAGCTGCTGCGAACCGCTTTCCATGCCCCAGCTGATCCAGCAGCAACCGGCGCGGGCAGCTTTGTTCAACAGCGCCGGAGTATATTCGCCAATGGTCCGGGCCATGACCTGAAAACGGCAGTCGAGCCCCAGTGCCAGAATCGCGTCGCTGAGTTCATTCAGGTAAACCGGGTCCACATACTGGTCGACAATATAGAAATGGCGGCAGCCCAGCTGCGTTCTCCGCTCGAGCATCTCCTGCGCCATGGCCATGGCGGGACGCTGGCGGTGCCGCCCGAATGAGTTGTTGTGCGCGCAGAAGCGGCATCTGCGCCATTTGCAGCCACGGCAGCCGTAGATGGGCAGCACCGGGACCGGGTTAAAATAGCCGCCGTCAGCCAGCAAACTGAAATCGGGGTTCGGCAGCCAGGAAAGATCATCGACCACCGCCGCCTTGCCGGCCAGCACAATGTTGCCGCCGTGGTCGCGGTAATAACACCCGGGAATCTGCGCCGGAGCCCAGCCCTTGAGCAACGCCTCGAACGGAATTTCGCCCTCTCCGGTCAGGACCATGTCGACGAAAGGCGCCGCCTCAAGCAGTTCCACCGGCGCGAGAGCGCTCATGGCGGCGCCGCCGATGACGATGCGGCTGCCGCAGTGGAGTTCGCGCGCCAGATATTTCGCCTGCGCCAGAATGAAGGGCAACTGATCCAGATACATGGCGGAGAACGCGATGATCTCCGGGGTATTGCGGGCGATCCGGCGCGATTGACGCGTGAGCATAGAGGCGAGTTCATCTCCGAGACCGTTTCCCGCGAGATAGAATTTAGCCTGCTGGAGCAGTTTGCCGATCTGTTGTTTGGCTAACGGCATATGATCCCAGTTAGCGGCATAAATCTGCGGATTCAGGAAGGTTTCAAGCGGGCTGTGGGCAAAGTTGCGCATGGAAGTCAGCCGAAAATCCGAATCGCACAGATGATTCCACAGTTCAAGATTGGCGTCAAAAAGGTCGACAGGGGTATTCTGACGGTTAGCCGCAGCGGCGAGACAGGCGATGCCCAGCGGCATGTAAGTGGGCCCGGTATGAGGCGAAAAAACTAATATGGTACGCATTGCGTTAAGTCATCCTGAAAAATATAGCTCATTAATATACCTTATTAATTGAAAATTGAAAATGGAGAATTGAAAATTAATAAAAAGAAATTCGCCACCGGGCGCTTGCCCGGACGCGGTCCAGCGCGCGGACAGCGCTGGTCGCCTGCAGGGCGAAATTAGCTGTAAGCCGCGCAGCGGCGCTAGCCTGAAATTCACAGTTCACCTGAAAGCGAGGTTGAAAAAGTGCAAAGCTGATTTTTCAACATTGAGCGGAAAGGTGGAGCCGTTATCGCCTTTTCGCTCAACATTGAACAGAAAAGATAGCTGCCGCTGTATCTTTTCAGTTCAATATCGCTTTCAGGCGAATGGATTGAGTTAGAGTAGCGCCGCTACGCGGCTTACGATTTATTCCGCCTTAGGGGCGGGCAGCGTTCCGCCGCTGCACCGCGTCCAGGCAAGCGCCCGGTGGCGAGTTTATTTTTTATTGGGGGAGAGTTTAACCGTCAACTGTCAATTTTTTCTTTTTGACGCGCGGCGGCGGGGCGGGAGTCGGATCGAATGTAATCGCCATCAGGGCTTTCTCGGCAACTTCACGGTAATGCTCAAGATCCTCGTGCGACAAATCCTTCGGAATGTCGATCCGGTCGCCAATCACCAGCGTCACCTTCGAAAAAGGCTTCGGAATCTGGAAATTATCCCAGCTCTTGATCTGCCAGTAATTCGAATAATTGATGCTTAACGGAATCAACGGCACCTGGCAATAGGACGCCAGGTGAATCGGCCCTTTGTTCATGTGGTATTTCGGTCCGCGCGGACCATCCGGCGTGAAGCTCACGTAAAAACCGTCGCGCACCGCCTGAATCGCTTCCAGCTGCACTTGCGCGCCGCGTTTGTTCGAGGAACCACGCAGGCTCTTGATTTTCAGCACGGAAATCAGGTCCACGATGTATTGCCCGTCGCGCGACGGACTCACGATCGCCATGGTGCGTTTGCGCAGCCGTGCCGGAAACATCACCGGAAAAAACAGCAGACGGTTGTGCCACGTCACCGTTACCGCCCCGTAAATCGTATTCATGTAATCGTTCGGGTCCTGGATTTCGGTGCGAAGCAGAAAGGTTTTCATGAATTTCAGCAGCAACACCGGCGGCCAGTAAAGCCAGACCGGAAAACGCTTGATATTGCGGAATATTTTTTTGAAGGGATTCATGCGGTGTATTCCTCACGGTAATATCGGCATTCGGTCGTCAGCGGACACTGTTCGCAGAGCGGCTTGCGGGCGCTGCAGACCCGGCGGCCGTGTACGATCAGGAGGTGCGAGAAATTCGTCCAGTATTTCGCCGCGATATTGGCGCAGACAATCTTCTCGATTTTGACCGGGTCCTTGATGTCGGCGACCCCCAGCCGCATCGTCAAACGCTGCACGTGGGTATCCACCGGGAACCCCGGGATGTCGAATGCGTTGCCGAGGATCACATTGGCCGTTTTGCGCCCGACTCCGGGCAGCGTGGTCAGTTCATCCATCGTCACCGGTACCTCGCCGTCGAAATCCACCATGATCTTCCGAGCGGAACCGACGAGGCTCACGGCCTTGGCGTGATACAGCCCGGCGGTCTTGATATAGGGTTCGACATCTTCCGGTTCGGCTTTGCTCATCGACTTGGCGTCCGGCCATTTTTTGAACAGGTCTTTCGTCACGAGATTGACCCGCAGGTCGGTACATTGAGCGGAAAGAATGGTCGCCGCCAGCAGTTGAAACGGCGAATCATGATGTAAAGGACAGCCGGGCTCTCCATAAAGATTGAAGAGTTCCCGGTAAATGAATGTCAGCTTCGATTTTAAACTACGCTTTGAACTCATTTTTCAGCCTGCTGAGCAGGACCACCATCAGCCGGTAGTTTTCCTCCCGGCCGTTTTCGTCGTTGTCCTGCACAGCTTTTTCAAATTTCTTCGCCACCTGCTGGAATTCCCAGAAGCCGATGCCGGCGGGGGTTTCCTTCAGCGTGGCGGCGATTGGCAACAATGCTTCCTGCCGGCCGCCGGTACTGTCGCAGGCGGCCAGCCCCGCTTCGGAGTAGTCGATGAAGCTCTCGATCAGCTTCTTGGCGTCCTCGCCCTCCAAAGCGAAGGTATCCTCGATGTATTGGTAAATACGGTCGAGCGAAATCAGGTCATCAATCATCAGACACCCGAATAAGCGGAGAATGCGCCGTCCACCGGGATCACGGTGCCGTTGACGAATCCGGCGGCCTTGTCATCGACCAGCCACAGCAGCGTGCCGAGCAGGTCTTCCGGAGCACCGAACTTGCCCATCGGGGTGTGGGAAATGATCTTCTGGCCGCGGGCGGTCAGCGAACCGTCGGCATTGATCAGCATGGCGCGGTTCTGGTCGGTCACGAAAAACCCGGGCGCAATCGCGTTGACACGGATATTGACCTTGCTCATGTGGACGGCCAGCCATTTGGTGAAGTTGCTGATCGCGGCCTTAGCGCCGGAGTATGCCGGAATCTTGGTCAGCGGGGTGAACGAGTTCATCGACGAAATGTTGATGATCACGCCGCCGTTGCCTTCGGCCATGCCGCGGCTGAACACCTGGGTCGGCAGCAGCGTGCCGAGGAAGTTCAGATTGAACACGAATTCAATCCCGGACGGATCGAGTTCGAAAAACGTGGTCAGTTCTTTCATGTCGCCGGTCAAATCGGCCTTTTCCAGATATTCCTTGGTGGTGGTGCCCTTCGGATGGTTGCCGCCGGCGCCGTTGATCAGGATATCGCACTTGCCGAATTTTTCAGCAACGACTTTTTCGGCATTCTGGAGGCTTTCGCGCTCGAGCACGTTGGCCGCTACACCGATGGCGGTGCCGCCGGCCGCGTTGATGGCATCAGCCGCTTTCTTGGCGTTTTCTTCGCGCAGGTCGAGGATGGCGACTTTAGCGCCGCACTCGGCCAAAGCCTGGGCCATTACACTGCAGAGGATGCCGCCGCCGCCGGTAACAACCGCGACTTTGCCGTTCAAATCAATCTTAAATGGTACACTCATTTTAAAAACTCCGTTTTTATAGTTGATAGTTGATAGTTGATAGTTGACAGTTATTTTAAGTCTGAACCGGTGGTTTTAACGATTGAGGTCAAAAGTTTTACCAGTTCAAGACTGTCCTTATTTATTGAATCATATTCAGTATCGTTAAGAAACTCCGTTGCATGCAGTAATTTCAGCCAATACTGGGTTTCGCTGGCTTCTTTCAACGCAATATTCATTTTGGACAGAAAATCACGTTTACTTTGCCCCTGCAATGCTTCCGTCACATTCGCACCGACACTTGTTCCACTCCGTAATAATTGCTTACTTAATACAAATTCCTTCTTGCTATCTCCCATATGTTTATAAAGCTTGACGATCCGGACAGCAAATTTGAAGCTCTTTTCCTCGACTATACTCTTATTTGTCATTAACGTTCTCCATAACTGTCAACTGTCCACTGTCAACTGTCCACTCACGTCAAGTGTGAGTATTCACGTTGGCCCAGCGGATAAACATTGAATCCGAGCTCGAACAGAGCTTTGTGATCCAGGATGTTGCGGCCGTCGAAGATGAAGGCCGGTTTTTCCATCGAGGCAAATATTTTCTTGAAGTCGTAATCCCTGAACTGCTTCCATTCGGTGAGCACCAGAATTGCGTGGGTACCCGCCGCGGCTTCGTAGGGATCTTCGTGATAGGTGATTTCGCCGGCGGTATCCTGCAGGTCGATTTTGGCGTTTTCCAGCGCTTCCGGGTCGTGGATCGACAGCACAGCGCGCTCATCGAGCAGCATTTTGCTGACAGTGATCGCGGGGGATTCGCGAGTGTCGCCGGTGTCCGCTTTGAAAGCAAATCCGAAGATCGCGATCTTCTTGCTCGCCACCGAGTTGAACATGTTATTGACGATCTTTTTCACGAAACGGCTGGCCTGGTAATCGTTGATCTTAACGACCTGTTCCCAATATGCCGCCACTTCCGGCAGGCCGTAAAATTCGCACAGGTACACCAGATTCAGGATGTCTTTTTTGAAGCACGATCCGCCGAACCCGATACTGGCGCGAAGGAACTTGGCCCCGATACGCGAATCCAGCCCCATGGCCGAGGAGACTTCGAGGATGTTGGCGTCGGTCTTTTCGCACAGCGCGGAAATGCTGTTCACCGAGGAAATCCGCTGCGCCAGCATGGCATTCGACACCAGCTTGGTCAGCTCGGAACTCCACAGATTGGTGGTCTTGATCCGCTCTTCCGGCACCCAGTGCTTATAGATGTCCTTGATCGCCTGCAGCGCCTTCTGCCCGGCCGGGGTTTCCAGCGCGCCGATCAGCACGCGGTCCGGCTTTTCGAGGTCGCCGATGGCGGTGCCTTCAGCCATGAACTCGGGGTTGGAAATAATGTCAAAATTCAGCCCTTTGGTGTTGGCCTGCAGGATCCGGCGCATGGCCTCGGCGGTGCGCACCGGCAGCGTGCTCTTTTCCACCACGATTTTATCATGGTCGGAATGCTCGATAATGTCGCGGGCAGTCTTTTCCCAATATTGCAGGTCCGCCGCCTTGCCCGCGCCCGCCCCGAACGTCTTGGTGGGGGTGTTGACGCTGACGAAGATGATTCCGGCTTCCTTGATCCCGGCCACCACGTCGGTGCTGAAAAAGAGGTTGCGGCCGCGGGCGCGCTTCACCACTTCGTCCAGCCCCGGCTCAAAGATCGGCAACTTGTCGGACTGCCACGCCTTGATACGCTTTTCATTCATATCCA
>JBEBXH010000061.1:0-39373 GCA_040391785.1 Victivallis vadensis | reverse complement strand
TTCAGCGACGTTTTTTTAGCATGCAAAAATTATTTCTGATTTTTTTTCGCTGTTTATTGAAATAGGGTACTTGACTTTGGGGAATTTTTGTGTTATAATTATACCATATTTATACAATTATTATACAGAGTTTGAATGATGTCGGCCATACGAAATAAGCTTTCGCCTTGCGAACATGCCATCTGCGCCATTGTCGAGACCATCGACAAGGGGGCGCTGCTGCCGGGCACTCAGTTGCCCTCGGAAAACAACCTCGCGGAATATTTGAAGATTTCCCGCGGCACGGTGCGTACCGCGTTGGCCGAATTGCTGCGCCGCGGCATGCTGGAGAAGCAGGGACGCCGCCTCTATGTCCGCTCCGGCAAGGCCAAGCCGGCAATGCCGGAACTTTTGCCCCAGTCGTTGTTGTTTCTCGGGACCAGCATAACGGAGCCGGAGTACCTGAACCGCAGTTCGGGCGGTATGGATGCCATCCAGGGCGGCGCCATGGCGGAAGCGATGAACGGCGGGACGCCGTTTTTCTCGCTCAATGTCGGGCGGATGACCCCGGCGGACGCGGAACGCATCGGCGCAATGCAGCTTCCCGGCGCACTGCTGTTTCACCTCTCGCCGAATCCGCAGTTGGAAACGATTGCGGAGGCTTTGCGGCTCAACGGGGTGCCGCTGCTGGCTTTTTCCGCATTTGAGCTGCTCCCCGGTATCGCACACATCCAGCCGGATCACCGCTTGGGAATGACCAGGCTGACGGCTGAACTGTTGCGCCGGGGCTACCGGAAAATTCTTTATTACACCACTGATCTTACTTCGTTTTTCTGGCAGCGCGAGCGTTATGCCGGATACCGGCAGGCAATGGCGGAGGCCGGCGTCGCGGAATACCCGCGGCCGCGAAATTGCTTCAATATGCCGCTGGACATCCACGATCTCTCCACCAACCGGGCGACCTTCGAGGACAACGTCCGGCTGGCCGCCGGTTATCTGCTTGACTGTTTCGCTCCCGGCGTGGAGCACCCCGAAGTCATCATGGCGCAGACGGACTGGACGGCCCAGATCATTGCCGCCGCGTTGCGTCTGTTGAACAAAATACCGGGCAAGGATGTTCAGGTGACCGGTTACGACAACAAATGTGATCATTCGCCGTGGAACGAGTTCGAGGAATTCCGCCCGCTGTTGACGGTGGACCGCCAAAACGCTTTGATCGGCAAAACGATGGTTCAGGAACTGGAAAAAGCCGTTGCGGCCGGAGTACTGCCGGAAGGCAGGTTGCTGCCGCCGGTTTTGTTCGGCGAACGGGGTGAAATAATACCATGAGTATCAAAAATAAATTTATTAACCAATAAGGAGATATTTCCATGAGAAGCAAAAAATTTACACTTATAGAATTGTTGGTTGTGATTGCTATTATTGCGATTCTGGCGGCGATGCTGCTGCCGGCATTGTCCCAGGCGATCGAACGCAGCAGGGCGATTAATTGCCTGAGCCGGGTCGGGCAGACCATGCAGGGATTTATCATGTATGCCGACTCCAGTGACGGGCACATGCTTGTCCTGACCCCCAGCGGGGTTTCCGGCAATGCGAAACTCGGTTACTGGCCGTCGATGCTGACCGGCCGCAATACCGTCATCGGAACACGTTATATCGAGCCGACGGTGACCTTTTGCCCGAAAACATTCCCGCCGGCGAACCTGAATTCAACCAATGAATATGTCACCGCATTCGGCAGTTATGGCATTCTGAACGGCGGCATGACCAATGCGGCCCGCCTCGCCGCCATCGGCGAGGGCAGCTTCAACAACGCCGGTACGACCACGACCTGGGTGAGTCAGAAATTACGTCGTCCCTCGCGGACCTTCCTGTTGACGGACACCGTCTGCAGCGGCACTCCGCTGGGTTATCAGAACTGGGAATGGAACGCCGGGGCGCTGGCCGGTTCTTCGGCCGCTAAGGCTGCGCCGCAAACCCGTCACCTGACGAAAGCCAGTTGCGCCTTTGCCGATGGTCACGTGGAGGGGCTGAGTGCAAGAGGCATGCTCGAAACCGCTACCTACGCCCAAAAGGTTTTTAACGGAAATCTATCGCTGGAACTTGACGCGAACGCTCCTGCCGCAGATTATCCATTTTAATCTGGAAAAACGTCCATGATGAAAAACAGTTTACTTCTGATTCTGTCGCTGCTGACGCTCGCCGCCACAGCGGAAATGACCGTGAAAAACGGCGGCTATTCCCTGACGTTTGACCGGCAGGGAGCGATTCGACAAGTAACCTCCGGCAGCGATGCCCTTGCCCTGAAAGGCTCCGGTACGCTGTGGCGTGCCGTGTTTGCCGATGGTTCCGAACTGAAGGCCGCGGAACTCCCGCCGCCCGCCATCGGAAACAACGTACTGAAATGGACCTCTCCGCAGCTCGACGTGACGATACAAGCCGTGGCTTCCGATGCGAACTGCATCGACCTCGTCGCGCGGGTTAGAGCCAAAACTAAAAATATAGAGGAATTCTATCTGCCCGACCGGCTGGAATTCGCCCCGGAAGCGCTGGAAGGATTTCACGTCAATCTACCGTTGCCGCGCAATCCCGGCATGCGGTTGAACCGCTATTTTTTCGAGGACTGCGCCACGCTTCCAGATCGCCCGTGGCAGGTGGAAAAGCGCGGCAATACCGCCTATCAAACCCTGCTGGAACGTGCCCCGGCGCCATATGCCAAGGTTCAGGGGCCGCCGGAGCCGGCCCCGGCAGGCAAGGCGCTGTACGACGCGGCATTTCTGGAACAGCTTGTCCGGGAGGAAATGATTCTTGACCGGCCCTTCAGCGGTTTCAATGTCAACGCCGACCTCGTATTGCTGCGGCTTGGCGAAGGCAATCTTTTCGCCGGGTCGCGGCTCGGCCAGAAAAACGGTGGCGCGCTGTTCCGCCTGGGCGGACATTTCGCCGATCGCAAGCGCAACGGGGCGTTGATCCGTTCTCTGGTGACCACCACGGCCGCCGGGCTGGTGCGGGAACAACCGCAGAAATACTCCGCCGCCCTGATCGCTCCGTCCGGTATCCCGATCTGTACCGAAACTGCCTCCCGGATCGAAGAATGGCAGGCGGCTCTGGAAAAACAGGGGTTCAGCGTCCGGCTGCTCACCGATGGCGAGGCCGTGTATGACGCCCTGAAAAATGCCCGGAACGAAATCATTGTCAACCCCTACGGCTCGATCGTCCTGCTGCCGGAGTCGTATACCGATGCGGATTTTGCTGCCGCGATGAAGGCATTCGTCGGTCGTGGCAATTACTGGTTCGAATGCGCCGGTTACAGCTTTTTCAATCGTTTTGTTCCGGTTCATTTCCTGACTTCCGGGCGGCAGACGGCTCCGGCCATGCTGGCGGACTTCGTACATCTTGATTTCACCCGGCACAGTCTCGCGCTTTACAGCGTGCAGCCAATTGATTATGAGCCATTTGACCGTGCTCACGGGTATCAGCCGGCAATCATTGAATTCGGCGGTTCGCCGTCGGGCGGATTTTTCCGGCATGGCTATTTATTTACCGTCCCCGCAGGCAGTGAACGCCAGACGCCGCCCTGGCGGATACGTTTCGGCGGCAGCGCTTTTGACACGCTGCGGAGCTTCTGCGCCGATCATGGGCTGACGCGTACGCTGGATCAGAAACTCTCCCCGGAACTGTTGGAAAAAATGCGCAACTCCATCATCTGCAAGCTGGCCCCCCGTCATATCCGCGATGTGATGAACCTGACGGAAATCCTGCCTTCGCCGCTGATCTACCACACGTCGCGTTATTTGAATGGCGGCCCGCTGGATAAAGGGTATCCCGACCACCTGCCGGTACGCGCCGAATGGGCGTCGCCGGAAGAATTCGCCACCTTCCTTGCACGGATTCGCGCCGCCGGTTCGCTGTTCATGCCATACGTCAACAACACCTGGTGGTGCGACAATCCGCGCGGCCCGACGTTTACCCGGATCGGCGAAGCTCCGCTGTTCCGGCAGAAAGACGGTTCACTGCGCCGCGAGGACTACGGCAGCGGCAAAACCGGCTTCACCGTCAGCTCGTGGCATCCCGAAGCCCGCAAAGCCGCCGACAAAATTACCGACGGATTCAGCAGTGAATACGACGCGGATATCATCTTTCAGGATCAGGTGGGTGCCCGCGGTGCGCGGCTGGATTTCAATCCCGCCGTACCGTTTCCCGAGCTCTACAATGAAGGGATCGCGTCACAGGCGCGGATCGATGCCCGCCGCAAGCCGCTGGCCACCGAAGACCTCTGGTGGGGCGTCATCGACAGCGAGGTGATGGCGTGCGGTATGCATTTCGGGCTGACACCGCCACGGCGCGGGGATCACCGCAAATTCCTCAAGGAACTCTACCCGAAAAGCACCTGGACCATTTTTCCGATGCTGCAGGTCATGGCTTCCGACAAACTGATGCTTACGCCCCACAACTTGGGTTACCACTCCGGCGACGATCTCGGCACGAGTTGGCCGATTGCCCTGGGATTTTCGCTGGTCATGCATTGTAACGGTACTCCTTCGCCGGCGGAGCTCGAGCGTATCCGCTGGGTGGACCGTCTCCAGAAATCCGTCTGCTCGCGCTACGTCGGCAAGGCGATACAGCAGTTTCGCCACGACTGGGGAACCGGGCAGGATGAGTATGACAATGGCGTGATCGAGGCCCGTTACGGCGACGTAAACGTCTTCGCCAACGTGAGTTTGCTCCCCCGGAAACACGGAGAAATTGCGGTGCCGCCGGGTGGTTTCGTCGCCACGGCGCCGGGCATGTCTGCGGGTATCACCGGGCACGGTCGCTTTGTCATCGACGGTGGCAAACTTTACTGCTACGGCAAACCGGGCAGTTCTGTTGAAATTCCCGGCGTACTCCGCATTCGCGGCGCAGAATGTACCGCCGCAAATGGTTTCACGCAATTCCAATTGCCCGCAGGCACGGAGAAATATTCCAAATTCTATACCTTTGAGCTTGAACCATGAAATATCTGCTGCCGATCATCCTGTTCCTCACTGTTGCCGCCAACGGCATGGACCTGCCGCAAATAAAAGTTCCGCGGCTGGCAAAAGAACCGCTTGTCGACGGCACGGTCAATCCGGATGAATGGCGGGACGCAGCGGAAATTCCGGCCTTCATCGGCGCGGCCGACCGGCCGGATACGGCAATTCGGCCAACCAGGGTCCGCCTCGGCTGGACACCAGACTGGTTGTTCATCGCATTTGAATGCACGGACCCCGATATCGTAAACGGCGGCACGGTTCATGACGCGGAGCTTCACCTCGGCGACGTGGCGGAAATCTTCATCGATCCGGTCGGCGACAACATGGAATATTTCGAGATCGCCGTCGCCCCGAATGGTACCGTGGCCGACCTGAAATTCATCCTGACCGCGCCCCCGGTCTATGGTCCGGACGGAAGCTTCGCCGGGGCATTCACCCGGAAACACCGCCTGCGTTTCCGCGAATGGAGCATGCCGAAGTTGAAAGCCGCCGCCGCGCCGCTACGCCAAAACGCCGGTTTTCAGGTGGAAGTCGCCATTCCCGCCGAAGTTTTGATGCGCCGCCTTGACAAAAAGCAATTGGAACCGATGACGATGCGGGCAAATTTCTGCCGCTTTGATTACTCAGCCCTCGGCGGAACCGGCGTCTTCTCCAGCTGGTCGCAAGTTCTGTTTGGATTGCCGCACAGCATGCCCCGCCGCTTCGGCTTCCTCACCCTGACCGAAAAAACATCAGATCGCCCCAAATAATCACACTGCCCGGAAATCCTCCCGAATCGCCTTATTCTGATGTAAAGTTACAATCACAAGAAGGAACGTCATCACGGCAAACTCAAAAACGCCCGTTTTATTTTGCTTGTTTTTGCTTAGCCATCGATGAGTCTTTATTTGAGTATATCAATGCATATTGGGCAAGAAAAAGGAAAGCCTGACCAGCCCCGTCAAGGGTTGAAATGAGGGGGACTCGGCTGAATCAGGCTCTCCCAAATTTACTCAGAATGGCGAAATCGCGTTGCTGCCAGTCAAGACTCCATTTTGTATTGTAACTGTTAGCACTGGAGTCGGTTCCGAACATTACATTGTCGGCGACGTCATATCCTACGCGATAAAGTTTCGTCAGCACTTCTTCGCGATAAATTTCCGGGGTACCGGGAGTGGTGTCGATAAACATTTCACAGCGGATGTTGCGTTTGGTCATAGCGTTGAGAAATTTTCCGTACAAGGCAATCGCCGTATCGTGCCATGGCCAAGAAACATGCGCCAGTGCAAAACGCAGATTGTCGACCTCCAGCAGGCACTCATATTCGAGCAGGTGACAGTACGTCGACTTATTCATGACCACGGATACCTTATTTTGACCAGCTCCCCGCCATTGCGAGCCGACTCCGCAGCGAAAATGCCGGGCAACGTAATCGCCAAACCTCTTTTCAGTGAATAGGGCGACGGCTTGCCATTGGCAATTGCGTCATATACCGCCTCAAGCAGAGCATAATCCGCGCCGCCGTGAGCATTGCCGGATTCCGAAGTACAGCCGAATTTCCGCAGCGAAGTTTGCGGTGCAATTCCGAGATCATGCCGGACCCATGCTCTTTTTTCGGAGAAATTATCCATGCGTTGATCCATAGTACGCTACTTCAGTACCGCTAAGCTTAAACATACCGCGCGTGGTATGGATGCGCATTTGGTGTTCCGGTTCGCTCTGAACGTTAGAGTAACTGACCAGCAGCCGCACCTTCGGAGAACGTGATCTCTCCGGAAACCCACCAGCCGGACAATTCGATGTAGTTCCCGCCTGGTCCGGACATTGCTCTTTGTCGGTTATAATTTTATGACGGAAGAGCTTTATGCCCGGCTGATAGAATATGTGCACGGCGGAGGACGGTTGCTGTTGTGGCTTACTGCTTCTTCTCTTATATGCGCTCATTTTGACACATACGGATACGCCAATATCTAAGCAAAACTTAGCAAAATAAAATGGGCGTTTTGAACTTATCGTGATGCTTGACCTGCTGAGCTTGCAGCCAAAATTTCATTTGGCGGAGAAAATCAACAGTTGTTTATATCGAATTTTTGTATTTTGTTTTGAGTCAAAAAAGAATAAGAGAGAATGAAAAGTTTGATTACAAAACGGTAATTTTGTTTTTTAAGGCTAAAATTTCCCTGATAATGGCAAAATGAAAATTCGCCGAATTAGCGGTCCTGAGAACATAAATGAAGTATTCCAAGAATTATTCTTTACCTCTTTTATTCTTTCCTCTATTGGTATATCGGATAGTGTCGTGATTTCATGAAGGGAAAATCTTTTTTATGGTCTTTTTTGGGAATTTCTAACATATATTGGCATATGTTAGCAATCAATAATAAATAATACATAATTAATAAAGTATTGCAGTATAGTATTAATAAGATTATCATTATTCATGTGCCAAAATACGTTAATGTATGTGGCTAAATACAAAGCCAGGATAATAGTAATAACATATTAATATAAAAGATGATATGATTTTTATGTTTTCCGATTTAATTGGTTTAAGATAAAATTACGAAAATATACTTTTAAAGTAAAGAAAGCACTTGCAAAGTAAAGATTGATATGATATAATAAGATATATTATTAAAATAAAAGTGAATGATCATGGCAGCTTTTTAAAACTGAAATGCAATATTTGGCAATTGCTATGAGGTTTTGTTGAAAGAGCTGCTGAGAGCAAGTGGAGTTTCGTGTGAGGAGTTAAAGAAATGAGTGGGTTATAGAGCTCAGAACATTGAACATATATAAATTTATTACGCTTTTTGATGTTATTACAATTAATTATCAATAATAAAATAGGATTTTCGAGGAGTATGCAGTTTAAATCGTACCTACTTTTTAGGGCGGCAGCAACGCTGTGCCTGGTCGAAGAACCCCGCGAAATCAAACCCGACGTCCACGAACCCGGTAAATCATTGGTCATTAACTCGATCGATTGAAATTTATAAGAAAAATTACAATATCAAGGAAATTACGAGTATGAAAAACACAATAGAATTCTATAAACTTGAAGATCGTATTCTGTTTGAAGCCGCAGCCGTGGCGGAAATTGCCGAGGCGATGGAGAACGATCCGAACGCTAATATGAGCGAAAATGACCGTCAGGCGCAGGACGAGAAAAACGCCGTCAAGAATGCGCCGGCGGAGAACCCAGCTGATGTCGCGGCTGCTCCGCAGGGGATGGCCCGGCCGGATGAAGTGGTGGATATCGACGCCGAAGTTCAGAAGCTGATTGAGGGAGAGATCGGCTTTTCCGAGGTTGCAGCGCAGGCAGTGGACGCTGCAATCCAGGATATTTACGGCGACTTCGGCGCCAACGCCGTGGATGAGGTCATCAGCGAGGCGTTCGATGAAGGCGAAGTAGTGGACGTCGTCGTCGATCATCAGGTCGAGGCGACCGTGTCCACCGGTCATGAACTGGTGATCATCAACTCCACCGTACAGGACGCGGAGGCGATTATTGCCGAGCTCGGCCCGGACAAAGACGTGCTGGTGCTCGAAGCCGGTACCGACGCCATGGAGCAGATCAACGAATACCTTGAGCAGAGCGACAAAACCTATGATGCGATTCACATCGTAGCACACGGCGACGAGGGACATTTCGTCTTGAATGGTGAGCTGGTCAGCGAAAACAGCTTCAACGCGGCTGACTGGGCGAACATGGGCAAGCACCTGACCGTTGACGGCGACATTATGCTGTACGGCTGTAATCTTGCCGCGAGCGAATCCGGTCAGAACCTCGTGAGCATGATCGCGGACGCCTCCGGTGCGGATGTGGCTGCCAGCCTCGACAACACCGGACTGAACGGCAACTGGACGCTCGAATACAGTCACGGCCTGATCGAGACCACCTCCATCTCTGTGGAAAACTACCGCTACACGTTGGCCACCTACACGGTTACGAACCTGAACGACAGCGGCGCGGGTTCGCTGCGCCAAGGGTTGACCGACGTGAACAACACCGACATCGTATTCAATATCGCGGGCGGCGGTACCATCCAGCTGAATTCGGAGATCACTCTTCTCAACACCTATGCAACCAACAGTACGCTCACCATCAACGGTCTCAACAGCAGCCAAGGGCAGATCACCATCGCCGCAGCGACCGGAAGCCGGATATTCAACGGCACATTCACCGGGCGCAATATGACCGTCAACATCAGCAACCTCAAGATGGCCGGCAGCACAACGACCTTGAACGGCGGCGTGATTTACATGAACACGAACAGTGTCCTTACTTTGGGATTGACCAATGTCGACATTACCGGCGGCAGGGGAGCTAATGGCGCTTCGCTCTATCTCTATGGCACTACATCCGCAGTCACACTGAATATGACCGATTCCACGATCACGAACAGTGTGGCAACCGGAAACGGAGGTGCGATTTACACCCAAACCACCACCGGTGCCCAGACTTTGAACCTGGCCAGCAGCAACCTTACCGGAGACAAAGCCGCAGACGGCGGAGCCATCTACATGATGGGCGCCTCCAGCGCAAAATATTTGACCTTAAGCGGAACTACACTGGTGAGCAACAACGAGGGGACCTCGGCAATCAGGGTAGCGAGCTCCAACTTTATTTCGCTTGCAATGTCCAATACCGTCGCCGTCAGCAATAATAAAGGGCATGGTTTTGACTTCACCAGTACCGGTACGGTAGGTTTAAGTTTCCTCAATACGACAGCGATTACCGGCAATACCGGCGATGGCCTTAAAATTACTACGAATGGTGAGGTGAGTACTTGGAACAGCGTTATTAACTGCTCCAACAACGGCGGTTATGGCTTCAATATAACGTCAGGTTATACCAACCTGGGCATCGCAACCGCGAAATTTGAGAACAACGGTAATGATGGGATCAAGATTGTGGGAAACAATGCCTACAATACCGGAAGCGCTCTTACTTACGGGGTGAATCTGGTTTTTCTCTCGGCGGGCACTCACTCCATCAAGGGCAATGGGGGTTATGGAGTCAACCTCCAAAGCACGAATTATGATACACAATTTGCCCCGGAAGGCAATCTGACTTTCGACGGCAATACGAGCGGCGGCGTGAAGATCGTATCGGGCAGGGATATTTTCATCTCCACTGCCAACAATGGAAACAATTTGCTGACAGTCAAGAACCATACCGCCGCCGGTGTCCTCGGCTTCGATCTGAAGGCTACACGGGATATCGACATGATGTTCCGGCGTGTCGAGTTGTTCGATAACAACAAAGGTGGGCATATCAAGGTAGATGCGGGGAGGAATTTCTCCTATTCGACAGTGGGAACTACGACCGAGCTTTCGTGGGGGAACAAGAAGCAGACGTTCCAGAACACCGACGGTATCGCCTTTGATGTAAAAAGCACCGGCACCACCAGCATGACGTTTAAGTACGACACGGACTTCATCTCCAACAAGACCGGCGGGATTGTGGTGAATTCCGGAAGTACGGC
Source organism: Victivallis vadensis (assembly GCA_040391785.1). GTDB lineage: Bacteria > Verrucomicrobiota > Lentisphaeria > Victivallales > Victivallaceae > UBA5239. The sequence continues at coordinate 28,908 of JBEBXH010000061.1, read as the reverse complement.
GACGTTGACATTCATCGAAAATACGGACTTTACGAGCAACATTAACGGGGCGGTCAAGGTGACGGCAGCCTCTGTGGATTTCTACACTCTTTCGACCGACAAGGATGCTTACGCGAAGACCAAGGTCAACGGCTCCACCAATGCGGGTGTGTATGCGATCGACCTGACGGCGACCAGCGGTGCCGCGAAAGTACATTTCCAGGAAAACACCACGTTCAACAACAACTACGGCGGTGTTCGTGTCAACGCCGCCGGCGCGGTCGATTACAAGATGCGCGAAACCCTGACGGGCAGCTTCCCCAACCTGAAGTCCATTTTCACCAACCACACGATGAACGCGGTGGACCTGACCAGCACGACCAGTTCGGTCACGGTGAACATGGCCGGGGTCAGCACGTTTGACAAGGCCACGAACGGCATCGTGATCAATGCGAAGACCAACGCGACCTTGACCTATGTCGAAGCGGATCCGCCGGTCGGCAGCTACTGGAGCACCGGCAATCAGAGCGTTAAGACAACTTTCACCAATTTTACTAAAAACGCGATGAACGTCACCGCCGAGACCGGTGATATTTTTCTGAATATCGGCGGTCTGACCAAGGTGATGGATAATGGCGACGGTGGTTTTGTATTCAAGGCCGGCCGCGACGTCGAGATCAAGCTGGAAGAAAAAGCCTATTTTGAAAGAAACACGGCATCCGCCAACGGCGGTGCGATTTCGATCGATGCCGGCAGAAACGTAAAACTCACTTTCGGCTGGTATTACAGCCATGCCATGCATTTCTCCAACAATATGGCAGCGGGTGACGGCGGTGCGCTTTATGTCAAGGCGGGCGGCGACTTCTCCATGGAAATGGAAGGGATCCACTCCACGCTCGATAGCATCAATAAGGACACCGGGTTCCAGAATAACACAGCAGGCGGCAGCGGCGGCGGAATTTACGTGGACGCGGTCGGCACGGCCAGCATGAAGATCGGGGCCGACGTTTACAAGGAGTCCGACGGTCTGGAAATCGGCAGCGAGATCATGATCCGGAACAACACCGCGACCACCGGCAGCGGCGGCGGAATTTATCTGAACAGCGCCGGGTCGTCGCTGGAAATGGGCTCGATCGGTTGGCGTACCAACCGCTTCATGGTTTTCGTGGAAGATAACGTCGCGGCAGTCGACGGCGGCGGCATCTATGTTGCCGGGACGAGCGGCAACTCCATCATCCGCAACGTGCGTTTCAACAATAACGAAGCCACGGCGGGCGACGGCGGCGCGATTTACCACGACGACCTCTACATGATGGTCAGCGATTCACGGATCACTGAGAACACGGCCGCCGGCAAGGGTGGCGCGTATTACGGTACTGCCGACAGTATGGCGCTCTTCCGCAAAGACGCGGTGTTCACCAACACGGCGGGCGTGAACGGCAGCGCGATCTACGGCGGCAAGCTCCATTCGGACAACAGTACTTATTACAACAATACCGGCGGCAAAGTCATCGAAACCACCGGCGACGCGGCGCTGGTCGACCTGACCGTTACCGGCAACTCCGGCGGCGTGGTTGTGGGTGGCGACGCACTGATTATCAATACTATCATCGCGGGTAACACTGGTGCGCAACTGGCGGTGACCGGCACGACCACTCAGACGCATTCGATCATCCAGAACAGCGCGGCAGGCATCTTCGCCCCGGCATTCGATGATGAATGGGGCATCTGGGAAGTCGATCTTTCCGGTCCGGCATATCAGGCGGGCATCCTGGCCGGCACGGTCGGCAGCGGCGTGAACGAATTCTATGTGATTGCCGATACCACCAACAGCAACTGGAAAGACCTGATAACCGGACTGACCTACCAGAATTCGTTTGATGCAGACGGGCGTCTCATCATTACCTCCGACACCGTGTGGGCGCTCAGTAACGACCAGGTGAATAACGGCCGCGCTCCGGTCGATGTGACCATCGGCGCGTACCAGCAGGACAAATTTATTTGCTGGAACGGAGTGGAGGACATTCTGGCCGACGGCAACACTTTCTTCTCCGACCTGGTCAGCCATGCCACCGCATTGCAGAAAGGCGTGGACTACACCATCGATTATACGAATCAGGGCAATCCTCTGGCAACCAATGATCTCTACATCTGTGGAATCAAGGCGATCATCGACCATGAAGTGGACATTCACGGCACCATGAGCATGTTCGGCACGCTGGACGCGGATGGCGAGTACTCCACGCTGCGTGTTCTGAATACTTTCCTCGACGCCCAGTTCTTCACCGAAAACATCGTCAGCACCAACCGCCTGCTCAAGGTCACCGACGGCGATGTGCTGATGCAGGACCTGATCCTGAAGGGTGGCAGCTACAACGGCAACGGCGCGATCATCTATGTCGAGAACACCGTTGACAGCCTGACGCTGGACAATGTGCTCCTGGGCGAAGCGCAGGCCATCAACGGTGGTGCGCTCTACAACAACGGTATCCATACGATCTACTTCAACGATACCTCGTTTGTCTCGAACTTCTCATCCGGCACGGCTACCGGACAGGGCGGTGCGGCCATCTATAACAACGATGGTACCATCTGGACCACCGGCAAAACCCTGGTCAACAAAAACAAGGCCGATGGTGACAAGGGTGCGGTGTACAATACCGGCGGCGGAACCATTCATTTCGGCGAGGACGCCACTGACGTCGCCCGCTTCGTGGCCAACTACGGCAGCGGGATTTATAATCTCGGTCAGATCGATTTTGAGGCTGTAGCCGAGTTCGAAATGAACCGCTCGTTCACCAACGGCGGCGCAATCCGCAACTTCCGGGACGGCATCACCGTCGGCAACATCGATTTCTATGCCAAAACCACTTTCCTGATGAATGAAGCCAATGCCAACGGCGGGGCCATCGAAAACACCGGCACCATGCTGTTCGACGCGCACACCACCTTTGCTGGCAACTATGCGACCACAGGCAGTGGCGGAGCCATTGTCACCGGCACCGGCTCGGACATGGTTTTCACCAAAACCACCAACTTCAGCTCGTATCTTAAGGACCTGACGGTCATCACCAGCAACAAGGCGTACAACCACGGCGGAGCCATCGCGGTATTCGGGCAGAGCAGCTTTGATTTCGAGGACAGCACAATCACTTTCTCCGGCAATAATTCCGGGGAATTCGGGGGGACGGAGAGAACCGTCCATGGCGGCGGGATTTATGTGGCAGCCGGCGCGGTAGCGAACACTTTCAACTTCAAGGGAGCCACTGTTTCTTTCAACAGTAACACTGCGCTCCATGGCAGCGGCGGCGGCATTCATGTGGCCAACGGCACCAATGCTTTTGATTTCTCCAATGCCATCACCACGTTCAACGGCAACAGGGCGAACAATGGCAATGGCGGCGGTATCAGTGCGGCCGGCGGCACCAATACGTTCGACTTCACCAATGGAAAGGTGGTATTTCAGAGCAACAAAGCTACTTACGGCAGCGGCGGCGGCATCTACATGGTTTCCTCTGGTTTGATCGATTTCCGCAATGCCACGAAGCTGGATTTCCTTTCCAACACGGCAAGCCCCAACGGCCACGGCGGCGGTATTTACTCCATTGGAGTGAATGAGCTTTATATGGCCGACAATGTGACCAACTTCAACGGCAACACCGCCGGCGGCAGCGGCGGCGGCATCTATACCGACAAAGCGCTCAGTTTGATCAACTCCACCTTTACCGGCAATAAGGCAAGCGGCCACGGCGGCGGCATTTATTATACGACCAATGCCTCCATCTCAGCCAGGGCCTGGGTTATCACCGGCGGCACGTTCAGCGGCAACACCGCCGGCAACAGCACAAGCGCGGGCTCGGGCGGCGCGATTTATTCGACTGTGGTCAACACCTCGACGCTTCCCACGTGGACCATTACCGGCAGCGCCACGTTCAGCAGCAACACTGCATACGGTGACGGCGGAGCCATCTGGCTGAATAACGGCACGCTGACCATCGGCAAATCGGCCGATGCGACCGACGTGAACACCTTCAGCGGCAACAGGGCATATAATTATGGCGGCAGCATTCACATCATTGGAACGTTGACGACGACCCCGACCAATCTTTACAATGTAGTGTTTAACGGAAACATAGCCAATGCCCACGGGGGCGGGATTTATGCCAACGTCGCGAGCACCTTCACGATCGTGGGCGGCAGCTTCACCGGCAACATCGCGCGCTCGGTCACTTACAGCGGAAGCGAAGGCAGCGGCAGCGGCGGCGCGATTAGCTTTTCCGGTACCGGCACCAAAACCATCAGAGGCGGAACCGCGTTCAACAACAACTACGGTCACTACAATGGCGGTGCCATTGCTATCTATAACTCTACGCAGACCGTAAACATCGGCGTGGTGGGTGAAGCGGATGCAGTCACCTTCACCGGCAATTATACTGGCAGAACCAACGATGGCGGCGGTGGCGCCGTTGTAATTTGGGAACCCGCAACCGTAAACGTCAATAACACCACCTTCACCAATAATTATACAACGAACGCGGGTGGTTCCATCCAAGTTGGCGACAGCAGAGCCATACTCAACATCAACTCCACCACCACATTCGTCAACACGCTGACGAGCGCCCAGCGCGCGTACCATGCCAGGTTCGGCGGCGTGATCTGGAATATGGGTACGACCAACATCACGTTGCCCACCGGCTGGGAATTCTCCAACTACCGGGCTTCCGTTGACGGCGGCGTGATCTACAACGCCACGGGCGCCACCAAGCTGGCGATCTCCGGCGGCATGAAGTTCACCACCAACAGAGCGGAACGCAACGGTGGCGCAATCTGGGATGGCTCCGGTAAGGCGTTAACACTGACCTCAGCGCTCTTCACCAAAAACGAGGCAGGCACTGACGGTGGCGCACTTTTCTTGGACGGTACCGGGACCAACTGGACGATCCTCGGCGACACCGGGTTCGTGAGCAACACCGCAGGTAACGCTGGCGGCGCGATCCAAGCCATGTACAGTACCCTGACCATCGGCAGTCAGAGCGGCGGCAATTACAACACCGCCGCCGGCAGTGCCTACTTCACCACCAATAAAACGATTACAACCGCCAATAACTCCGGCGCCGGCGGCGGTGCAATCGCCAGCGGCGGCCCCCTCACCCTCAACGGGGTGACTTTCACGGACAACAGTTCCAGGTCGAACGGCGGCACCCTTTGGGTCGGCGGCACCACCTACATCAACCACGGCACCAAATTCATCAACAATGTGACCAATTTGAATGCCTCCGGTTATCATGCATACGAGGGCGGCTTGATCAACAACACCGGAACTATGACGGTCAATTTGAAGGTGGATACCGCGTTCAACAATTATAAAACGTCGGGAGCTGCCGGCGCAATTCGGAACACCGGGACCATTACCTTCAAGGACAAGACGAGCTTTACCACCAATACCGCTGGAACCAACGGGGGAGCGTTTGCAAGCTCTGGAACAGCGATCTTTGAAAAAGATGCCATTTTCACTTCGAACAGCGGCACCGCCGGCGGCGGCGCAGTTTACAACAGCGGCACGTTGACATTCAAGGAAACGGCGACCTTTACCACCAACAATGCGGCTAATGCGGGCAAAACCACCGGCGGCAGCGGCGGCGGTCTCTGGAACAACGCTACGGTGGTGTTCGAAAAGGATGCGACGTTCGACCGGAACTATGCTTATGTGGACGGCGGTGGTATTTACGACGGCAGCAACAACCTGCTCTCGGCGGCGTCCACGGCCAAGCTCACTTTTACCGACAACGAGGCCGGAGATCATGCCGGTGCTCTGCGTACCACCTGCGCGGTGACCATGAACGGCTGGAGCTTCACCGACAATAAGGCGGGTACCCGGGTGGCCACCGGCAGTGGCGGTGCGATTTACTATTTTTACAACGGTGCGGACAACCGCAACTGGACGATTACTGATACGCTCTTTGAGAACAACCAGACCAATATCGGCGCGACCGGTACCGGTTCTGCCGGCGCGATTCGTCTCAACCATACCGGGACGACGTTGTCGCTTCTCGGCACCACCACCTTTAAGAATAACTCGACCGCTTACGGCGGCGGTGCAATCTACACCAACGGTACAGTGAATACGACCAACATCAATTTCACCGGCAACACCGTCGTCAACAGCACGACCGAGGGCGGCGGCGCGATCTGGAGCAGCAATGCGCTGAATATTACCGGCGGTACGTTCGACGGCAACAAAGCGATTAAGAGCAGCGGCGGCGCGATCTGGAGCACCGGCGCGGTTACGATCAAGGGCGATGCGATGTTCAAGAACAACGAAGCCCTCAATCAGGGCGGCGCGATCTACCACGGCGGCACCTACGCGCTGACCATTGGCAACGCAGCCAATCCCAATGCGGGCAGCGCGGTATTTCTCGGCAATAAGAGCACCGGAACAAACAACAGCAGCGCAGGCGGTGCGATTTATCAGACCGGAGCGGGTGGCGCGGTAATCGACCGGGTTTCATTCTCGGAGAACAACGCCTACATGGGCGGCGGACTCTATACCGCCTCCAGCAACGCGCAAGTGAGCAACTCCACATTCCACGCGAACGCGGCCACCGGTTCCTTTGGCGGCGGTATCGTCAATGACAACAGTATGCTGGTTTTGGACGGTGTGACACTGACCGGAAACAGGGCGACCACTTTCGGCGGCGGCCTCTATCAGTGGAACGGCGCCGCCCCAAAAACCTATCTGCTCAACGATCTGATCGTGGGCAACTACCACGGCGCAAACCCGACGCTGGACGGTGCTGCGGACGACGTTTACCGGGTCGCGGGGACCATTGACATGGTGTACACCATCTACGGCGTCAGCAACACCGCGCATACCGGCGTCGGCAATATCTCCGGCGCGAACGGCAACGTTAATATCAGCAAGATTTTCGGCGCGGAATGGCTGAATGACAACGGCACTTACAAGATGGTCAAGACTGGCACTTCTGATTCCGTACTGGTCGAAAATTACGTGGTGCCGATCCTGACGAGCGGTCTCGCCTCCCGTTCCGGGACGCTGGTCGGCAAGCTTGGCAGCGATTACTATTACCTCGACAAGACCTCCAACCTGTGGAGGAGTTTCACCGCTACCAAGGAAGATCCCGATTTCGTCGAGGATCCCCTGAACCCCGTCCCGATCCCCCTGGTTCCGGCCGATCCCATTCCTTACGATCCGACCAATGCGGACGGTCATTACGGCCTCGGCGCGGCGTCTTTCATCTACAACACGGCGCAGAACAAGACCAGCGGCAGTTTCGCCAGTCGCGTCGGCCAATCGGTTTACTCGAACGGCGCTTACGTGATCGACTCAATACGGGAACTCCCGAGCGTGATTGTGACCACCGACGAAGATACCATCGATCCGTACGACCACCTGATTTCGCTGCGTGAAGCGCTGACGGTTTACGGCGGCCGCGACCATACCGGCACGTTCCTGAACATCAAGACCGGCCAAATCGAGACCTATGTTGTGGTGGGCACCGATGTGACGTTCGAAGTCGCGATCTTCGTCAAGGGCGCCAACAACACGGTGTATATCTACAAAGACAACGAGACCATGGCGATCGAAAAGCAGTACATGGGCACGATGAGCATCGACGGGCGCAACTTCGGCCGCGCCGCCGACATCATCACTGTGAAGCATGACGCGACCCTCAGCAGCGGCGACTACCGGATCTTCACCGCCGATGACGCAACTGCGGACTGGGATATCACCCTCAAGCACATCAACTACGTCGGCGGCACGCTGGATACCGAAAACGGCGGCGCGATCCTGGTAAACGGCCTCAGCTCGGTCCTGCTGCTCGACACAGTCGGCATCAGCGGTTCCACCGCGGTCTACGGCGGCGGGCTGTACGTGAACGGCACCAACGCGTCCTCGCTGACGGTTAAGGGCGCTTCGCGCTTCACCGGCAATACTGCTACCCTGGAAGGCGGCGGCATCTACGCCGGAGCCAAGGTCGCCACCACCATCGGCGACAACGGCGCGGATAAACAGGTCATTTTCACCGGCAACAGAGCCCTCGACGGCAATGGCGGCGGCGTTTATGCCGCAGGTCCCACGCTCAATGTGTTCAATTCAACCTTCGACTCGAACAGTGCTTCCGATAATGGCGGCGGGATTTATACCACGGCGAACACCGTGGCAACCATCGGCAATCGTCTCCGCACCGACAAGGTGAGCTTCTGGAGCAACAGCGCCCTTAACGGCGGCGGCGTTTTCGGCGATGGCAAGCTGGTCATTGAAAACAGCGAATTCCGCGCCAACACGAGCTCGGAAAACGGTGCGGGCGTTTACGCTATGGGCGTGGTCGAGCTGCGCAATACACTGCTGGCCGACGGCAACGCCACCGGCAACGGCGGCGGTCTCTTCGCCGACGCACTGGCGACCGTATTGCTGACCAACGTGACCGTGGCGAACAACACTGCGGCTTCCGGTGCGGGCATTTCCCACACCGGAACCATCAACGTGGCTAACTCCATTTTCTGGGGCAACCGCGATGAGGACGATGCTATCAGTAACTTTGATGCTGCAAAGACCACCATCAACCACTCGGGTGTCGAAGGCGGCGTGACCGGCGGCACCGGCAATATCACCATCCAGACCGACAACAACCACACCAGCGGCAACCGGGTCAATTATTACTACGTCGACTTTGTCGATGCGGACAATACGACCGTACTCGACCGCAACTACAACCTGAACACCGGTTCGTACCTGATCAACCGCGGCAACACCGCGCTGGTTTCCGCTGCGGAAAAGGATCTGAACGGCACCAACCGCATTCAGCACACCTACGTCGACATGGGCGCGTATGAATCCGGCAACAAGGGGAACCTGGTTGTCACGCTCACCATCGAAGGGGATGACCAGACGATTATCTACGGCAACTCGAAGACGGTCAGCGCTACGGTGGTCGGCGGTTATGCCGGCAACATGACCTACTCTATGGCGACCAGCAACTATGCCACGCTGAGCGGTACCAGCGTATTGGCGACCTGGGCCGGCGGCACACCGGACGTCACCGCCACCTTCGAGCCCACCGATGACGCCTGGAACACCGCCACCGCCACGCTGACGGTGACTACTGTCCAGCGCAGTATCTCCGTCAAAGCCAAGGATGAAACGTTCGACTACGACGGAGCGACTCACGGTTACACCTGGGATACCACCATCGGCGGCATGGGACTGGTATTTGGCGACACCATCGATTCCGTGACCGGCCCTCAGCACCGGAACGCCGGCACTTATACCGATGAAATGCTCACTAGCGCCACGATCATGAATGGCCTCGTCAATAAGTCGGAAAACTACAGCTTTACGTACGACAAAGGGACGATGATCATCAACAAGGCGGACTTGACGGTAACGGTGGATCCGGACCAAAAGAAAAACTACGGTACCAACGATCCGTCGGAATATACTTATACGATCACCAAAGGCGGTTTGAAGACGGGCGACAGCCTGACCGGCGAACTGAGCCGCGTGGCCGGCGAAGACATCGGTGAGTATGATATCCTCCCGAACACGCTGACCCTCAACGACGGCAACAACGGCAATAACTACAATTATGTCTTTGAAAAAGATGTGTTCGAAATCACTCCGCTGACCATTACGGTCACCCGTACCGGGGTCAGCCGCGAGTATGACGGCACGGTCAGCGTGGACTACACCTATGTGGTCACTGGCGGGCTTCAAGGAGAAGTGTTTAATTACACCGTGGGAACGGGTGTATTCGGCAACAAGAATGTGGGTGACGGCAAGGCAATCACCATCACCGGCGACAAGCTGAACGGTGACACGATCGATAATTATATCGTAATCTACACCGACGCCAATGCCAACGTCTGGGCCAAAACCTTGACGGTAACTGGAACCGTGGACGACAAGACGTACGACGGCACGACGGTCGGAGATTATAACTTCGTGGGCATCACCCCGTGGATCACCGGCGACGATGTGGACTTCGACCACAGCACCATTACTGCCCGGTTTGACGACAAAAACGTAGGCACAGACAAGGATATTATCCAGCTCACCAACGGAATCCTGAGCGGTACCGATGCGGGCAACTACATCGTCGAATATGCCGACATGACCGCCAGCATCACGGCGAAAGTCCTGACCGTGACCGGAAGCGTAGCGGACAAGGTGTACGACAGCACAACGGCAGGAGACTACACGTTCGTGGACATCACCCCGTGGGTTGCCGGCGACGATGTGGACTTCGACCACAGCACCATTACGGCCCGGTTTGGCGACAAAAACGTGGGTACTGACAAGGCAATCATCCAGCTCACCAACGGAATTCTGAGCGGTAGCGACGCGGGCAACTACACCGTGGAATACAGCGACATTTTCGCCGACATCACGCCGAAAATCCTGACTGTGACCGGAACGGTGGCCGACAAGATCTATGACGGTTCGACCTACGGAGACTATACGTATGTGGGCATCACCCCGTGGATCACCGGCGACGATGTGGACTTCGATGACAGTACCATCACGGCTGCGTTCGGCGACAAGAACGTGGGCAAGGACAAGAGCATCACTTCCGGCAATGGAGTTCTGAGTGGCGCTGATTCAGGCAACTACTCCGTGGTATATGGCGATATCACTGCCAGTATCACGCCGAAGGTCCTGACCGTGACCGGGATTGTGGATGACAAGGTGTATGACGGCAATACTCATGGGGATTATACCTTTGTGAGCATCACTCCGTGGCTCACCAGCGACGATGTGGACTTCGATCACAGTACCATCACGGCTTCGTTCGTCGATAAAAATGTCGGCAACGATAAGGATGTCACTTCTGGCAATGGAACCCTGAGCGGCACCGACGCAGGCAACTACTCCGTGGTATACGGCAATATCACCGCCGATATCACGCCGAAAGTCCTGACCGTGACCGGAACCGTGGCGGATAAAGAGTATGACGGCAACACTCATGGGAATTACACCTTCGTAGACATCACGCAGTGGATCACCGGCGACGATGTGGACTTCGACGACAGCACCATCACGGCCGGCTTCAACGACAAAAACATCGGTACCAACAAGGCAATCACCCAGCTCACAAACGGAATCCTGAGCGGTACCGACGCAGGCAACTACACCGTAGAATATGCCGACATGACTGCCGATATTACACCGAAAGTCCTGACTGTGACCGGAACGGTGGCGGATAAGGTTTATGACGGCTCAACCTACGGTGAGTATACGTTCGTCGACATCACTCCGTGGATCACCGGTGACGATGTGGACTTCGACCACAGCACTATCACGGCTGCGTTCGGCGACAAGAACGTGGGCACTGGCAAGAGCATCACCTCCGGTAACGGAATCTTGAGCGGCTATGACGCGGGTAACTACATCGTGGAATACAGCGACATCTTCGCCAGTATCACGCCGAGAGTTCTGACCGTGACCGGGATCGTGGATGACAAGGTTTATGATGGCAGCACCCATGGAGATTACACCTTCGTCGGCATTACCCCGTGGCTCACCAGCGACGATGTGAACTTCAATCATGCGACCATCACTGCCGAGTTCATCGACAAGAATGTCGGCACAGATAAGAACGTCATTTCCAGCAACGGAATCCTCAGTGGCATGGATTCGGGAAACTACTCCGTGGTATACGGTGATATTTTCGCCAATATCACGCCGAAAGTCCTGACTGTAACCGGAACGGTGGCGGACAAGGTTTATGATGGCAACACTCATGGGGATTATACCTTCGTGGATATCACGCCATGGATTACGGGTGACGATGTGGACTTCGACCATAGCGGCATCACGGCTTCGTTCGTCGATAAAAATGTCGGCAATGATAAGGATGTTACCTCCGGCAATGGAATCCTGAGCGGTACGGATTCGGGCAACTATTCGGTTGTTTACAGCGACACCACCGCCAGTATCACTCCGAAAGTCCTGACCGTGACCGGAAGCGTGGCAAATAAAGAATACGACGGCACGACCCATGGCGATTATACGTTCGTTGGCATCACACCGTGGATTACCGGCGACGATGTGGACTTCGATCACAGTACCATCACGGCTGCGTTCGGCGACAAGAACGTGGGCAAGGACAAAGCAATCAACAGCACCAAGGGTGTGTTGAGCGGTTCTGATATGGGTAATTACAGCGTTGTTTACAGCGATATCGTTGCCACCATCACTCCGAAAGACCTGGTGGTGAACCGCGAAGGCGTCGACCGCGAATATGATGGTACGACCAACGCAGACTACGTCTTCACCGGTTACACCGGTTTGATCGATGGTGACAATGTGAACTATCATGACGGCGATAACGCGTCGTTCGCGAACAAAAACGCGGGTAAGGATAAGGCGATCACCATCAACGGCGAATGGGTCGACGGAACCGACTTGAGTAACTACAACTGGAGCTATTCCGATGTGATTGCCACCATCACTCCGAAGAACTTGGTGGTGAACCGCGAGGGCATCGACCGCGAGTACGACGGTACCACTGACGCGGAGTATGTCTTCACCGGATTCACCGGCCTGATCGACGGCGACGAGGTGAACTACCATGATGGCAAAAGCGCATCGTTCGCAGACAAAAATGTGGGTAAGGACAAAGCAATCACCATCAACGGTGAATGGGTCGACGGCTCTGATTTGAGCAACTACGATTGGACTTACTCCGATGTGGACGCCGGCATTACCCCGAAAGACCTGATCGTCGAGCGTACCGGTGTCAACCGCGAATATGATGGTACGACTGATGCCGATTATACGTACAAGGTGGATGGCGTGCTCGATGGCGATAAGGTGAATTACATCAAGGATGGCGACTCGTATTTTGCCAACAAAAACGTCGGCAAAGACAAGGAAATCCTGATTAACGACTCGTTGACCGGCGATGACCTGGGCAACTACAACATAATCCGCACCGACGCAAACGCCGAGATCTGGGCCAAGACCCTGATCGTGGACGGTAACGTGGCCGACAAGGTTTACGACGGCAATACCGATACCGATTACACCTACGGCGGCATCACCCCGTGGATTGATGGCGACGACGTGGATTTCGACCATACCACCATCGATTCCAAATTCGGCGACAAGAATGTCGGCAACAACAAGCCGGTCAGCCACGGCGGCGGCAACCTGAGCGGTGAAGACGCCGGCAACTACATCGTGGTCTACAATGAAATCGATGCCAGCATCACCCCGAAGGATATGATCGTGGAGCGTACCGGCGTCGATCGCGAATACGACGGTACCGACAATGCGGATTACACGTATAAGCCGATCGGCGTAGTCGATGGTGACGACATCAACTACCACAAGGGCGACGCCAAATTCGAGGATAAAAACGTCGGTAAGGATAAACCGATCACCGTCAACGGCGATTATGTCGACGGCGAAGATCGTGGTAACTATAACGTGATCTACACCGATCCGACTGCGACGATTTCCCCTAAGGATCTCATCATTACGATCGATGACTCCACCAAGACGGTCAATACGCCCGATCCCAAGTTCAACGGCACTCCAGACGGCTTGCAGCCTGGCGACAAGATCGACAACATCGACCGCACAGACAAAACGGAAAATCCCGGCAAGTATCCCATCGACAAAGTCACCGTTGACGACGGCAACGACGGCAAGAACTACAACATCATTGTCAAGGAAGGTACGTTGACCATTGTGGAGCCGATTATCGGCGAAGCACGCATCAACATCTACAGCGACGCGTCCTCCAGACGTTACATCGTCAATGGCCAACATGAAGCGAGCCTGATCAACCGGGTGATGGGCAACACGGCCAACCGCGATGCCGATGCCGTACTCGATACCGAAACCAGCGGCCATCATCACGGTGTTTCGCATCAGACGGTAAACAAGTCTGCCGACAAGCTCAAATCGAACCTCAAGGAAACCAGCCAGAAGAAGACATTTGAAGAAATTGAGCAGGCGTTGGCGCAGCGCCGTAGCAATGTGCTGGTTAAATCCAGCCTTGGCGACAGCGAAAAGAGCAGTATTTTGGAGTCGCAATATAAGTTCGATGGCAAGGGCGATAATGTCCAGGTTCGCTTTCAGGGCAAAGGCGGCGAAGGTAAACCCACCGCTCCCATCCATAGTGTGGCCGGCGACAGCGATCACCCGATGAACAATGCGCCGTCGCTGATCAATATTGACGCCAGTGGCGTCAACGTAGTCAACTTCGACTCAGTTGAATTGACCGATGCAGCCTGGACCGTAAAAGCAGAAAATTGCAAGGATAAATTGGATATTCTGCTCGAAGAACTAATGATCGTATAAAAACATCCCTTACTTGACTCTGTCCGCCAGTGGTGTGGTACCGCTGACGGACAGAGCTTTTTCGTGGGGATAAGGGGGAAATGTCATGGCACCACCCAAAAAATATCCTTTGATTGTGAAACAGGTCATCAACGAAATCAGGTCCGGAAAATATGAGGTCGGAAGCGAATTTCCGACACTGGATGAGATGACCAAAATCTACAACATCAGTCGTGTCACGGCGTTCCGGACTTTAACGGTTTTGGGTCGGGAGGGCTATGTGTCGGCGCAACGTGGCCGCAAAAGCATCCTCACATCACGTGGCAGACCATTGCGATTGGAAGGAGAAAATATTTCCGGCACGATCACTGTCCTCGCAGACTTCAATATGAAAGTGAATATCGGCAGTTCTCAAAAGCTGGTCTATTCGATCATGGAAGAACTGAAATCGCGCGGAAATCATGTGATCTGCCTCCAGTACTGCCAAAATATCGATTTACGTATTGAGGAGACAGATGCTTATATCATGGTCGATATGCTGGGGATTTTCAACAAATTCTGTGTACAGCTACAGGAAACAGGCAAGCCCTATGTCGTAATCGGTTTCATGAGGGATCATTATATCCGTCCGAACCATCTTCATCTGTCGTACAGTTCCGCCTTTCTGAACTTGGTCAGCTATCTTCTGGAAAACCACATCCTGAATTACATATTCTGCCTGCCAGAGGAAAAATCGATGTGCAAATCTCTTGGATCGGATGAAAGCCGAAGGTTGAAATCCTGGATATATGATGATTTGCTGAGGCCTTTCACCGATTCCCTGGAGAGTCATGGATGCGATCGGGAATGCATCCGAATCCATAAAATCGATGCCGATTCCCATGAAATCATGAAAGCAGTTCCCGAAATCCTACAGGAGAATCCGCCAAAAACCGGCATCGTAGCCATGTCGGAAACGCTGGCTGCGGAAATTGTCCGCGACCTGGAAAAGCGTGATCTCCTGGTTAACCAGGATTTCCATATTGCATTGGTTGATTCAATAACCGCATCAGACAACAACACCCAGAAGAAATTGCACATGATCAAAATCCCAGTACCGCCTCTGATCGATAAAATCATAAAATCCCTCGACCGACAAGTGACATCGTCAAACAACTTCAGTCCGGGAATACTGATTCACTCGACCATTTTTCAACCAATGGCATAATTCTTACTCAACATCACTCATATTTATTGTTTGTTGTTGTATTTGACATATTGATTTCCTGTAATTACATTATACTATGGAAATCAATAAAAATAAATGTCAATCAATCGTTTTTCTATGTCAAAAAGTTCCATCATAAAATCAATTGCGCCGTTAGTCTGGGAAAATACGGAATTGCAGCCCTCACTGGAAATCTGCAATTACGGTTTTCATCTGCTGAGGAACTGGAATTTCCCCAAAAATTTCGGCCAGTACTGGCGGCTTTATTGGAACCAGGGGAAAGGCGGCAAGATTTTTTATGCGGCAAGTATTTATCCGATGACGGGAAGAGAGGTTTTCCTGATCCTGTCGCATATTGCCACCGCCACGGAACTGGATCGCGAAGTCCTGTATTTTTCGATAAATTTTAAAATCGCCAACCGATTTGAAAATGTCCGTCGCCGGATTTGCATCATGGAGCCGGATTTTAAAAAAAAAACGCGGAAACATATGATTTTATGCAAAGCTATGATTGCAAGGAACGCAAACACGGCAAGCTCAAAATGCTCGTTTCATTTTGCCTGATTTTGCCTATCTATCGGAGAGTCCGTATTCGGGAATTTGAGTATATATTGGAAAAAAAGCGGGAAGCTTGACCAGCCCCGTCCTGCAGCCAGTCGGGCTAGGATCAGCTCAAAAACAAGTGGCAGGAAAACCGGTTACCAACCAGCTGAATCTCCTGAAAATGAATATCATACAGATACGGTCAATAAGGTTAATGAAATATTTACTCTAGCATATTCCTGGCTTCGTAATACGCCAGATAAAAAGGATTTTTTATCAGATCGGCCGGAATCTTTTTTCCTTGTGCTTTGCATTCATCAATGATAGTTTGGTCTTTGACGTCTTTTTCCCATTGAGTCCGCAGTTCGGGATTCGCTTTGATTGAATCCGCAATACCAGTATTATAACGTAATTCCGCTTCTTTCAGGGCGTCTTCCGCGGAACACAGGTTATTGAAATATTTATCCATGCCGTTATTGATCCAATTGGTTCCCATCATATTGAAATATGGTGATTCGGAACCCGGGTAGGCGCATTCCAAGGCCCATTTTAATTCAGCCGCATGAACGTTTCCTTCGTTCGGGCTTGGAGACAGATAGCGGGGGTTGCCGATGGCATAACGCGGATTCGGCGGCAGGCCATCGGCACCTTCGATAATATATTCATTGTATCTCCTGCCGGCCAGAAATTCGAGAAACAGACCGGCATATTCTTTGTTCCTGCTGCCTGCATAAATGATGACGGAGCGTGCCGTGATGACCATATTTTTAAATTCATACATCGGATATTGTGCAGAATGGAGATTGATTGGCCGGGTGAATTCACGGAAACGGATCAGCGCATAGCGTCCGGCATTGACCATGGCATAGCGCCCGTTCAGGAACATGGCGAACCCTACTCCGCCGTAACCGGATTCCACATTGGCGGATTCCAGTTCCGTGGCAGTCGGAAAAAGCCGGTCCACGTAAGTCCATTTATACAGAAGTTTGAATGTATTGATATTGACGTCATTATATATCGTGGCACGGGTCATGGTTTCATTATAAAAATCCAGCCCGTTGCTGCGGGCGATGCAAAGAATAAAATTTGCGTTACCGGCCATTGACTGCCCGAAAAACACCCGGTTCTTTGGATTGTCCGCATTGGCCCTTTTCACGAATTCCTTGCCATATGCTTCAAATTCTTCAGGAGTCCATTCTTCCGGCGGGGCATCCATACCGTATTTTTTCAGGGTATCGAGATTAAACCATAAATTGGCTACGGCGGCATTGCACAGATATGCGCGTTGATCGCCGTTGAAAACCAGAGCCCCCTCCAATCCCCGATAAGTATTATCAAGGCCATAGCCTCCGTTTGCCGCCGCAGGTGCAAGGTCTTCCGTAACGCCCATGGCGTAGAAAAAGCGGGTCATGACTCCGGTATCAATAAGATCGCCGCCTACACCCGAAACCGCATGGATCACCGAAGACTGCCTGCTGCCTGGGTCCAGACGCAGTTCGACAACAGGCTTTCCTTCCGGCGTGACATGGTTATTGTCCCTGAGCCATTGGTGAAAAAGATCTACTTGCTCATACCGTTGAGGGTTTGCATCGCTTTTCCAGTATATAACCGGAACATTACTCCGATGATCGGCCATAGTCATCCAGGTATAGAGGGACGCGATAATCAATACACCCGATATGAGCAGGAAAAGGTTTTTCATCAATCGGCACAACTTATTTGCAGTTTTATGACTCCATCAGCCGGGAAAGGGATGCGGAGGGCTCTGACGGGATAATCGTTCTGAGCGGTTTTAAGCGGATTACTCAAACTCGCCTGTCCGGCAGTCTTCACTGCAATTCGGATCTTGCCGCAATTGGCAGTATTGTCTTTGAATTCAATGGTATTGAAATCGGCATTCAGCAGCGGCAAGGTAAGCATGGCATCGCGCCATGAGCAATCCTTCAGTGATACCGTCAATTCAATCCGGTTATCGGCAATCGTATATTCCCAGTTAAGCTTGCCTTGTTTATCTTTCAGAATACCTTCGATATTGAATTTCCTGCCGGGCTCCAGCCAGATGAGTTTATTGCGTTCCTTGCCGCTGAAGATAAGCTTGCCGTTATTGTAACCGTAAACGCCGCTCCAGGTGATAGCATCGATACCGTCGACCTGGTTTTTGACGGCGTTGCGCATGGATGCAACCACACTGCCGGTCTCTTTGTTCCAAATGGTCAGCGGACCGCCGGTGGTAATACTGCGAAGCGTCGTTTTTTCTGAAACACCGGTTACATCATAAAAAATAAGGCTGTACAGGCTGCCGGTTTTCCAGGCGATAAAGCCGGGAAGTTCCCACACCCCCGATTTCATCTCGCAGGGAATCGCCGTAATTTTCGATTTGATCGGCAATTGATAAATGCTGTAGATGTCATGGGTCCATTGGCCGCCAAAACTTCCGGTTTCCATATCGTTGATCCCGGTTTTGATTTTTTCCCTCAACAGCCGCATGGCCCATTCATCGCTGTTAACTACGTGCGAGAATGTAGAGGCGGCTCCCAAACCTTTTTCCGGCATATGGTTCATCATGAAGCGGGTATAACTCAAGTCGAAATCGGAACGCGGCAGATAGTCGGCCGGGTAACCGCCGTCGGCAAGACAGCCGTTGAGACGGGTATTCGGGGCGTTCGGCACCCAGATATTGCCATTGGGCTGACGCAGCCAGTGGTAACTCTTGAACGTCATGTTCCGGTCGATACCCCGATGGAACTTCTCCACCAGTTCCGGATCTGCGTCCTGCAGGGTTTTGTATTTGTAGTAGGCGACAGCGACAGCATACCCGTTCATCTGTTCGTAACTGCCGTCCATGCCGTATTCCTCCAGATAATAGCCGGCCGGATGCTGGCCGAACTTATTGCCGGAGCCGAAACTCATATCCAGATATGCCCTGGCATGAGTTTCGAAATAGCGCTTGAAACGTTCTTCGCCGGTAGCGATGTAGGTGGATAGAAACGCATTGATCATGTGTGCCCACTGATTGGACTGGTACCCGGTAAAAGTGGCGGCCTTGTCGCCGAGCCGGATCAGCCCTTCGCGCCAGAGCTCCCGGTATTCCGCCGGCAAATCATCCTTCATCCATTCGAATGCCTTGGCCGAGGCCTCATAAACAAAAAATGTGGAGGCATGCGGATAGTTGTTGGTGCGGAAGTCATTGTCGCGCAAGATATCATCACCGCCAAGAACGGTGAACGTGTAGAATGCCGCAATGATTGCCCGGTTCCTCAATGCTGCGTTTTTATAAGCCGGATTGGTCCGGGTCGGAATTTCGATGGCGGACCCGAGGGAAGCCGGCGCGAAATAAGTTCCGGCCGCATTATACTGCAGCATGCTCTGCCAGTTGTATTCGGATTCCAACAATTTTTTATCGGGGTTGGCGCCGTAAAACGGGTTACCGGAATCCAGGATTTGCTTCGCTGCCGCTGAAGCCAGACCGGCAAGCGGACCGTATTTGCCGAAAAGCAATGCCTCCAACTGCGGGTATTCCAGATTGGACGGCGCATTTTTGGGAAACTCCAACTTGAAATCGAAATCGGATTTTTTGAATTTGACAGTTGCTTCGCGGACACGCTTCTGATATGGCCCTTGAACATAAAGCCCGGCTGACTTGACAATGCCGCCCTGCAGCTTCTCCGCCGCCGCCGGAGTCGGACACAACAGCCCCGGCAAACCGTCAAAGGCCAATGCCATGTTATCCATATTGTCCAGTTTTACCGTCAAGACCTTACCGGGCAGAGCCGGAATCGTGCTCAGCCATCTGCGGCCATTCTGCTCGAAACGGGATATTTCCTGCGAACCGTCAAGCAGTTGGAAACTTCCTTTGCCATTGCCGAACCGCTCGGCCATAACCAGTTTGGCATTCTCCGGCACATACAGGTACATGGTTTCGGGGAATCCGGTACCGATGCCGAGCGCCATTTCTCCGCGAATGCCCCAGACCGGCGTATCGGTGAACTCAAGCTGATAACGGTCGCTCGTCAAACCATTGCTGACGGAAAACCGCCAGACGCCGGGCTTCTTAACCGGCAGTTTGATTTCATAAACTTCTTCCGGCTTGACCTGTTTTCCCAGATCAATGAATTCGACCAGTCTGCCTTCCGGATCAAATACCCGCAGGGAACAGATATTGGCAAAGCCGCCGTAATCCGGCTTGAATTCCACCGCTCCGGCTTTTGTTTTGCGGGTCAATTTGAACGTTATTTCCCCATTGGGATATTCGGCCAGAATACCGAAACCGCGGACATTGCCGCCCAGCGCATGAATATTGACATTCAATTTTACCGGTTCCGCGAAAGCCGTCGCAAGAAACGACAGCATCAAAATAGTTGCACAAAATTTCATTTTCATCCTTTACCCTATATCAAAGAAATTCTTTATTCGGGAAGCTGAAATACCCGAAGGACGTATCGTAACTGTAGTGCCAGTTATATGAAGTGGATTCGGCATGGCCATCGGCAAATGCTTCATTATTCATCTTTGCATGACGGAAATCCGCATTGACCAAAAAATTAATGGTATACGGGAAAGCCGTATTTGCCGAATCGCCGCAGATAATCGCCATTGATGGTTTTTTGACATAAGAAATGCTTCGCCACAGCGGAGCTGCTTTCCAGCCCGCCGCCCATGTGCTCCCCTGTGGATCGCCCGCCAGATGATTGTTCAGTCCGTAATTGCCGTTATTGGCGATGGTGAGCTGGGGCTGCGGGCAATACAGATTGGTCTCCGTGGTTCCGCGTTTGGCATTCAATTCATCCGCAATCCACTGATACCAGGTATTTCTGCTGCCCGCCATAAGCCCGCTGCGATGCATGGCATATCCCGTTTGGTCTCCATACATCTGCCAGCCCAGGGCCACCTGTTTCAGATTGGAAACGCACTTGATGGAAATTGCTTTTTCCCTTGCTTTATTCAGCGCGGGCAAAAGCATTGCGGCTAGAATGCCGATAATCGCAATAACTACTAATAGCTCTATAAGTGTAAAATTTCTACATGCTTTCATTCGATCCTCCTGTTCAATTTATGATTAATTCCGGTTTCAACCGTATGATCTCTTTTTTTCCTTTGTACCCATCGATCCGGCGGCAAAGGAGCTCCGCCGCTGCAACGCCGATATCCGGCAGTCGGAGATCGATGGTGGCTGGCTTCTGCGCCATCGCCATATTCATGATATTCCGTTCATTGTTACAGCCGATGATAAAAACATCTTTGCCAGGAATGATCCCCTGGGTCCACAGCCAATTACTGACAAAAACCGCTTCCGCGTCGGTACTGCAGAAAATCCCGTCGGGCCGCTTCTTCATCGCCTTAAATCCGTCCAGGAGTTTCTTCAGGTCTCCATTGTCAGGCGAAATACTTTTGGGCACAATTGTGTATTCCAGCTTATTGATTTCCGCATGGTGAATAAAGGACCGTTGACGTTCGCTGAACGTCCGGGAACTTTCCCGCGCCCCGATATAAACCAGACGTTTGCAATTATTATCCATCAGATAATCCACCGCAATCCTGCCGATTTCCGCAGTATCGTATGTCACGTGGTCAAAACCGCATTCCGGCTCCACCACGCCCATTGCCATGATTTTAACCGCCTTGTCAAATACTTCAGGAATTTTCCGGATAATACCGGAAAATAAAATCAGGCCATCGATTTTCCGGGAAAGATTTTCCAGATATTCCTCCGTGCGCCCATACATATTTTCCGAAAACGTGAAATAATTCTGCTGAACCAGATAGTTCTGCGCCGCATTGGCAAATGGCGCATAAAAGGTCAATTCGATAAATTGCGGATTGGGATCTATGGCGCATAATGCGATATTTTTGTGCTTGCGGATGAACGTGCCTTTGCGCGAAACCCGATGCACTACCGCTTGTTTCTCCAGTTCACGAATCGCCCTGTCCACCGTCATGAAATTGATGTCATATTCCAAGGCAAGCTGTTTGACGCCTGGCAGGGTCCCGGTCAGTTCCCCCGAATCAATTCGCCGCAGCAGGCTTTCCGCCACGCTTTTATATTTACATAGACTGTTTTCCGCCATTCTCTTCACGTGTTATAGTTGTCTTAAGTGTTATAGCTATATTATATAGCATTATCCCTGTTTTTGCAATACTCTCTGTTAATAAAAAAGGAAATTTTTTCAGGATTTGATCCGGGTCAGGTGCAATTCCGCAATTACCGGCGGCATGACCGGCGCGGCAATTTCAGTCAATTCGAGTTTGAGGCGATAGATGGCCGGTTCCGCCAGCGTGATATTCCCCAGGATACTGCCGGTTTCATCAAAGCAGACGGCATTGGGTGTCTGTGGCTTGGAGTCAGCCTTGAGTGAGGATTCAAGTTGTTTTTCACCTATGGAGCAACGCATCCGGTGCCCACCCTGCCATTTCTTGTATTTCGGGGCAAAGCTGCGAAGTTCCAACTGATAACAGCCGGGTTCCTTTAATTCAAACTCCCATTCAATATGGTTCGCCGTATTGTTCCAGTTCACAATCGCACCGGAGAAATCAACGGACATTATTCCCGTAACGCCCGCTTTCTCCGCGGCCTGTGCCGCATCGGAATATTCCTGGCCGGCATGTTCTCCATTTCTTTTCGCCAAATGCAGTTCTGCCAGGTATGCCGGAAGTACCACCGTGCCATCTGGCTGCTGAACCGGCATGGGATTGCACTCCGCGGTCCCTTCAAGTAGCAATTTAATTACGCTGTGTTTCGGCAATTCTTCGTCAAACTCGACGCTGAAGAATTCATTGCCGCAAACGAGTTTTACCGGAATATCCCTGCCCAATACTTCGGCCTGTCTGACGGCAGTCTTTAGGCCGTTGACTTCAATTTTCCGCCTCGGTTTCAACAGGATAAAATACAATGCATGATCTTTTGCAGTACAAATTCCCCATGGGAAACCGCACGGAAACGGCGAGGTGGATGTCCCGTAAACAGCTTCTCCGTTGCACTTCATCCAGGCCCCGACTTCTTTGAGCAATGCAATGCTCTGCTCCGGGATCGAACCGTCGGCCCGTGGTCCGATATTCAACAGGTAATTGGCGCCGAGCCCGGCCAACTGTACCAGCGAATCAATCAGCATCCCGGCAGTTTTCCAATCCCGGTCATTGCGTTTATATCCCCAGGTATGATTCAATGTCGCCGCAGTTTCCCAGTCGCCGGTCAATTTGCCGATCGGCAGTTGATTGTCACCGAATGAACCGTAATCATTGAACCCCGGT
The DNA here is from genome assembly GCA_040391785.1 of Victivallis vadensis. Lineage (GTDB taxonomy): Bacteria > Verrucomicrobiota > Lentisphaeria > Victivallales > Victivallaceae > UBA5239. Next base: position 5,623 of record JBEBXH010000061.1, on the reverse strand, counting down.
TCTCCGGAAATCCGCCCGCTGATCAGGGCCGAGGGCTGTAGGGCCCGAACCCATGACTTCAGCATCGCGGCATATTCGGCGGTAACTCCGACCGGCACGTCAAACCAGACCACCGAAATTTCACCGTAATTCGTCAACAGCTCAATCAGTTGCTCATGGCATTTATGCTTCAGGTATCCTTTGAAATCTTTGTTGTCCGCCGGGTAGTCCCAGGTGTTGCCCTGTGCGTTCGGGTCCTCCCAATCATGCGACTGGCTGTAGTATACCCCAAGTTTCAAACCATGGCGGCGCGTTGCCTCGGCCAGTTCTTTCAAAGGATCACGCCCCGAAGGTGACATCGATACGATATTGTATGGATGCTTCGAACCATACATGGCAAAGCCGTCATGATGCTTCGCCGTGAAAATAATGTAGCGCATTCCGGCGTCACGGGCCAATTTCACCCATTGATCGGCATCAAATTTTTCCAACGTCAAACCTTTGGCAAACTCCCGGTACTCCTGTCCGGGAATCCGCAGGGTGCATTGAATCCATTCCCCCAGCGAAGGAGCTTCCTTTCCCTGCCAGACTCCTTCCAGGGCGGAATAAATTCCCCAGTGGATAAACATACCGAAGCGGGCTTTACGAAACCAGTTCAGAGGATGATTATTCATTATTTGCCATGATCCAGTTGCTTCAGATATTGCTCGATCAATACGGTGAGATTGGCGGCTCCCAGCTCTTTCGCCTTCCGGGAAAGCCTTTCTTCTTCCTCGACACTCAATTTGACATTCAATATTATGCCGCCCGGCAGTTTCTTCCATTCAGCGGCATATTCCCGCAGTTTGGCCTCCGGAATACCGAAAGCCCGGAGTACGGATATTGCCATCATGATATTCCCACGTCCGTTCATGTGAACCCCATCGGTCGTTGCTTTGCCGGGAATGGCGGCCAGGGCGGGATCGGCAATCAGTTTGTGCATATCGGCGCTGACATCCGCCAGGGGCAGTTTACGCTCGGCGGCCAAGTCGCGAATAAACTGAACATACGGTTCAAGCTTTTTATTGTTTTCTCCTTCCGGATCTTCCGTTATCATACTGGGAGTCAACAGCATCACTTTGATTCCGGCGGCCTGTACTTTGCCAACCAATGCGGTGATATTCTTTTTGTAGTCATCCAGTGCCACTCCGCGCTTACCGTGCCAGACGTCGTTGACGCCGCAGGACAATGTCATCCAGGTCGGTTTCTTGGCAATCACGTCTTTTTCCACCCGCTCAAGCATCTGGTTCGATTTATGGCCACTGATCCCGGCGGGGATCGCTTCCGCGTCAATACCGGCGCGTTTCAGACCATCAATAACCAGCAGGACATACCCGAGCGGTTTATTCCGTGCCCCCTGTTGGGTAATGGAATCACCGAGGAATGCAATGCGGTCTCCGCTTTTGATCTCCTGTCCGCAGAGATGCAAAGATAAGACGAAACAAATGAAAAATACGCTCGTACGAATCATAACTGAATACTCCTGATGTTATTATTTTGTTGAGGGTTGCAGCTTAATAAGAAATCATCCTGCCGGAACGAATAACCGCGTATCTGGGCCTTGTCCCAGGCGTCGTCCACAATATAATTGACCACATAAATCTCTCCGTCCGGAAATTGTACATGTCCGGAGTATCCTAAATCAGAGTAGGGAGAGCGGTCGAAGTCCAACGGAAAAATTCGAACGCCGCATTCTTCCCGCTTGCCGGCCAATACCGATTCCCTGTCGGTAAAAGCTCCCATGAAATTTTGCGTCCAATTGCCGAGCCAGCCCTTGCCGCCCTGCATGAACCGGAATGTTATGAATATCATGCCGTTTTGCAGTTTTCCGGCCACCGGGCGATGACACCCTGGAAGCGGAAAATCACTGAGTTCGCCCCAGGTTGCTCCGTCGTCAAACGACAACGCCTTTTTGCAGTCATAACCCTTGCCGCTGTTTTCCCGAAAGAAGGCGGCGATTACCCCGTTTCCCATCGGCAGCAATGATACTTCACATAAATTGAATTCAGGCGACTTGGCAACAACGATCGGGTGGCTCCAATTTTTCCCGCCGTCATCTGAATAAATCAGAAACTCCGCAAGTTTTTCATCAATTTTACGATGTGCCGCGATAAATCGCCGCCCGCTGTCGGAAACCGTCAGGCGGTCCGGAACAATTCCATTGAGCGGCATCACTTCCGGTTCGCTCCAACTCCCGCCGCCGTCATGGGAAACAAAGGAAAGAATTTCCGCCTTGCCCGCGGCTTCGTCGGAGTTTTTAGGGATTCGGTCAACCAGAATATAGAGAAAACCATCAGGAAGGAGGCTGATTCGAGGACAGTTATAATAATAATCGCATTCGCTGGCATCTTCGGTAAGCGGACGTGAATTATACCAGGTCCGACCGCGATCAATTGAATCAATCAGGCGGATTCTGGTATAATTCCGATTGTCGTGATGCAGGCATTCCGCAAAAACACAAATTAGCTTCCCGGAAGAAAGGAGAACCACATCCGGCCAAGCCTGATAATATTTTTCCGATCGACTTATACTAAATTTTTCCAACACGATTAATTCCCTTGATAATTTATCGTCTTTGCTCGTTTTTTTAATAATACACGAAAGAAGATGAAAAATCAATACTAAAAAATTTGCAATGATAATACTTTTTTCATTTGCGTATGAAAAAAAATTATATATATTAGGTGATCATGAATAATCATCTGGAAATCTTATTAAAAACCCTGGATGAAGCAAGAGCAGTTCCAATTACGCGCCTATGCTTTGCCGATACCCCGATGGGACAGTATTATCCTCATCCCAGGTTGATGATTACACTGAGTGGAAAAAAACATATCCGATTTCGTTACCACGGAGTGGAAAAGGAAGAATATTTAGTACCGGGGGAAGCAATTGTTTCATTGCGCGGTATCTACACCCCGGAAATATGGGATTCACCGCACCGCATGCTGGGTATGGTGTTCATGAGGGATTATATCAGAATCCTTTGCATTGATCATAACGGCGACAGGAAATACCCGCCGAATGGGGCAAATTATTTTTATCATACCCGTCAGAATTTTGATCTGGCGGGAAAATACATTTTATATGCTCTGCTCAATAAAAACTCCGATTGCAAAGCAATGCGGCTGGCCGTCGCGGCCTTACTGGAAATGGTTCTGACCATACTGAAAGAAGAAAGTACGGGAATCATGAACGATGAAGACCGGGAGTGGGAGCGTGCCAGGACTGTTCTTTTGCATCATTTCACGAAAAACCTCGGACGTGAAGAATTTGCCGAACTGGCGGAAGTCAGCCCGGCCCGCTTTTCTTTATTGCTGAAACAATACACCGGGTTCAGTTTCCGGGAATATATTAATGAATTGCGAATGGAACATGCAATGGCACTGCTTACTGAAACTTCGTTGACGGTGGAAGAAATCGGGACTCGCTGCGGCTTCAATTATCCGAGTTACTTTATCCGTATCTTCAAGGAAAAATCAGGAATTACTCCGGCAAATTATAGACTTAAAAATAATCCGTTTTTACCTTCGCAGGAAAATTAATGATTCCTGCCAACTATGTTTGAAAGCGAATTGGCATAAGCAGCAATATCGCCAATTTTATCCAAATCACAATGACAGCTATCTTATCTTCCCTCAAAGCGAATAAAAAAGTTTGCTGATTTTTGCCTATTAATCGTTGAGTTCGTATTCGAGTATATCAGTACGTATTTGGGCAAAAAAAGGGAAGCCTGACCAGCCCCGTCGAGGGTTGAAATGAGGGTGACTCGGCAAGGTCAGGCTCCCCAAAATAATCTTACTGTTTTGTTTATTATGTCGGCTGTTTATTCTATTTCTCAGCAAAAGTATGCGAATTATAAATTGGTCTTTCTGAAAATTGACATCAGTGCATCAGCAAAAAATGACATATACCGAAACGGTTTGGATGGTTAATGGTGTTGGTCATCAGGTCCGAACCGCCGGGCAATCTACACCACAATCACGGCAAGCTCAAAATAATCGTTTCGTTTTGCCTGGTTTTGCGTATCCGCCGGCGAGTCGTTATATGGGCATTTAAGTACATATTGGAGAAAAACGATAGGTGTTTTGTGCGGTTCACAGTCATAAAGATCACAGTTGTGGAATCGGGCCTGAATATTTCAACAAGATTAATTGCGGGCTCCGGGAATCGGTATGCAGTCGCAGCAACTTACCGCTTAATTCGATTTTTTCACCGGTGAGGCCGTTAATGATTTCAGCCGGCGGATTTTGGCGGATGATTTCCGGTACTGCGATGGTGATATCACAAGATTGATTTGTATTGTTCAGCGCACAGATCAGGAATCCCTTTGGAGCGCTATATGCAGAAACGACGACCGATGAGCCGGATGGCGACTGTTTACGGAAAGGAGCATTCGGAGCGAAATAGCCGTAGAATTTGACGGAGTCATCCCAGCCTAATTGTTGCTGGATGGCTACAATATCCTTCAGTCGCGCCCACATCCCCCAGTCGCCACTGAACATGCTATCATGAACCAGGAGCAAACCGGCCAAATGCCAGGTGGCCTTGACAGCCGCCGGGTCTTCATTGAAGGCTTTGACCAAACCCTGCCAACCGATCTCCGAATATTTGCCGTAGCGGTCCGGGTCCCAGGCCTGTACCGAACGCAGGAACTGCGGCAGAAAACAGACAGGGACGCCCCACGGTTCATGGCGCTGTTCAACCCGGCATTTTTCGAGTTCAAGCGCATCGTAATAATTCAAGCCGTCGTTTAGCACCTGCCGCTCCACCTGTTCGCCATTCCAGGTAATGTCGCAGAAGCCATGGACAGGCGGGCAGATGCCGCCGGAGTTATGGTAACAGATCAACCCCTCAGGCCGTTTCTGTTTGAGGAGTACGTAAATGCGTTTGGTGAGTTCCCGTGAAGCTTTGATGCGGATGGAATCATGCGGTTTTTTGTCATTGTCATACCAGCCGCAGCCATGGTTCCAGCCCTGGCAGCGGTAAACCGTCGGCTGGCCGTAATCAAAATACAGGCCGTTGACGTTAACCTCGTCGATCATCCGGTCGATATTGTACAGATAATAATCGTTGTACCCGGGGGCGCGCGGACAGATGTAGGCGTGTCCCATGTAGGTGGGGGGCTGGTACTTCGGGCGCGGCTGCGGGCGATCCCATGAGGCGGCGAACCAGTTGCGTAACGAAAGAGCGAGAATCCTTGATCCGGAATCCCCATTGACCGAATGCTCCAATATTTACAAGGAAACCGAATTTCGCGTCCATTATTGGAATCCGGGTTGAAGTTCCCCATGGGACATTTCTCTTGACGGTCTGATTTACAAACCAGACTTCTGCCGAAAAAGGAGTTTTTCCGTATACACTATTGGTTATATGTCCCAATAATGGTAAATTTCCCGTACTCAATGTATGAGTGCCGGGTCCAAACACATCAAGAGCAACGCCATCTTTGACGAATATTGCTTCCTGACTGGGATTGACAATAAGTTGGCTCCCTAGGCGAAGTTCAAAAGGTTTATCTCCCCAAAACTTTTGAACAATAACAGAGTCTGGTTCTTCTCCGGTTTAAACCATAAACAGCCTCGGGAATGATGAAAAATCCTGG
>JBEBXH010000060.1:0-39701 GCA_040391785.1 Victivallis vadensis | reverse complement strand
GAATTTTATGTCGAAAGCAATCATCTTTCTGGCAGACGGCATGGCCGACGAGGCCTTGGAGGAACTGAACGGAAAATCACCCGTGGAAGCGGCCCACACGCCCGCCATGGATTTCATTGCCGCCAACGGCGCATCCGGCACCTTTCTGACGCTGCCGGACGGCCTGCCCACCTCTTCGGATGTGGCCAATATGTCCGTGCTCGGGTTCCAGCCGGAGCTCAACTATCCCGGCCGCGGCCCCATCGAAGCTGTCAGCCAGGGTATCGAGCTCGGCGAAAACGATATCGCCTGGCGCTGCAACCTCGTTACCGTGTCGCCGGAGGGCGTCCTGCTGGACTACTCCGCCGGGCACATCGACAACACGGTTTCCACGCGGATCATGCAGTTGCTGCAGCAGGAGTTCGGCAGCGACAAGGTTACGTTTTATCCGGGCGTGAGCTACCGCAATCTGCTGGTGCTGCACGGTGCGGAATTCTCCGACAAAATCGATTACCACAAGCCGGATTCCTCGCAAGGCATCCCCGTGGCCGAGCTCGGTCTGACCGCGCTGGCGCCGGAGGCCGAATACACGGTGCAATTCCTCAATGAATTATCCGCCAAAGCACACGAATTCCTGGCTGCGTGCCCGGTTGAGTCCGAGGCCACCGACATTTGGCCGTGGAGCCCCGGCCACCGCCCGCACATCAAGCCGTTCAGCGAGCTGTATCACGGCCGCACCGGCGCGATCATCAGCGCGGTGGACGTGGTCAAGGGCATCGGCAAATGCACCGGCATGGAAGTGATCGACGTCCCCGGAGCCACGGGTTTCATCGACACCAATTACGCGGGCAAAGTCGCCGCCGCGCTCGACGCGATCAAACGCCACGACTTCGTCTATCTGCACGTCGAGGCCATCGACGAATGCTCCCATATGGGTGATTTGCATCTGAAAATGCAGGCCATCGAGGACTTCGACGCCAAGGTGATGACGCCCGTCATGGACGCGCTGCGCGGACAGGATGTGCGTTTCGCGATCCTCCCCGACCATCCGGTGCCGATCAAGCTGCGCAAGCACACGACCACGCCGGTACCAGTTGCGGTCTGCGGCCCCGGCATTGAGCCGGACGGCATTCAGGCGTATTCGGAACACCTCGCGCCGCAGGGCCGCCTGGGCCTGATGAAGCGCACCGAACTCGTCGATCTGCTCCTGAAAGACTGAAAAACGTCTTTCAGCGGACGATCGCGCCGATGCGCTCGAGGCCCTCGACGATGTGGGCGTCCCAGAACTCCCAGCTGTGGTTGCCGGGGTACTCCTTGTATTCGAGCGGCAACCCGAGCTTTTCGACATGATCGCGGAACCGGACGTTGTCCTGATACAACCCGTCCTCGGTGCCGCAGCACTGGAAAATTTTCGGCTTGGGACCGTTGGACGCGGCGAGCTTTTTCGCCACGCCGAAAAGATCGTTGATGGACCCCTTGACCTGTTCCATCGAGCCGAAAATATTCTTCCATTCGGCCGTGAGAACGCGCTCGTGCCAGGCGATATCCGTGACCGACGATAACGCGGCGCCGCCTGCGTAGCACTCGGGTTTGTTCAGCAGCAGTTTCAGCGTGCCGTAACCGCCCATCGACAGCCCGGCGACGAATGTATCTTCGCGTTTGGTGCTGACCGGAAACATTCCCTGAACGATCCGCGGCAGTTCTTCGCTGATAAACGTCCAGTATTTGCCGCCGTGAATCATGTCGGTATAAAAACTGCGGTGGGCGCACGGCATGACGACCACCAGGTCCTGTCCGGCCACATAACGCTCGATGGAGGTGCGGCGGCTCCAGATGGAGTGGTCATCGCTACAGCCGTGCAACAGATAAAGCACCCGGTAATCCTTGCGAACCCCGGCCGCGCTGTCCATACCGATCATAGTCGTGGACGGCTGCGGGATAATGACATTCATGGAGCACCCCATGCCCAAGGCATCCGAATGAAACGAACACTGTAAAAAAGCCATAACTTACTCTCGCGTTAACTCTTAACTCTTAACCCTTAACTCTCTCCGCCCTTTCGTTCAATGTTGAAAAAACTGTTTCACGTTTTTTCAACCTCGCGTCCGGGCGAGTGGTGAATTTTTAGGCGGGTTTCTTCTTTCTTCTTTCTTAACTCTTAATTCCCAGGCTTTGTCCGCAGTCGATGCACAGCACGTGCCCTGTGATGGATTGGTTCGCGATCAGGAATACGCAACCGGCAGCCAGGTCCTGCAGGCCCACCGGACGGTTCAGGGGAACGGTTTTCAGGGTTTTTTCCATTTTGCTGTCTTCGAGGCCGGGCGGGGGGAGCACCGGGCCGGGCGCAAGGCCGTTGACGCGCAGGTTCTCGTGTGCGTATTGACGGGCCGCCGCCAGCGTGGCATCGCGCAGGCTCTTTTTGGCCAGGCTGTAGCCGCCGCAGCTGTGGCTCGGCTGATTGACCTCCTGATCCAGCAGGTTCACGATCACCCCCGGACCGCCGACAAGCTGGCTGCGAAAAAGTTTCATCATTTCCAGCGGAACGATCAGGTTCATTTCCAGCTGGGTACGCAGCGATTCCTCAGATTCCTCGAGGATGCCGCACGGTTTGAAGGTGGAGGCATTGTTGACCAGCGCATTCAGCGGGCCGGCATCGTTGAAAATGCGTTCGCGTTCGGCGGCATTGGTCAGGTCGCCCTGCACGCAGACTGCGCCGAGTTCGGTACAGAGCTGGCGGGCGGCTCCGTCGGAGTTGTGGTAATGGATGACGAGCTGTGCCCCGGCCTGTTTCAGTGCGCGGCAGATTTCACGCCCCACCCGGACCGCACCGCCGGTCACCAGAATCCGGTAATCGCTGAGCGGTTTATTCATTTTTTCGCGGTCTCCATGGTTTGCAGTGCGGCTTGTTTGGCTCTGGCTTCGGCCTCGGCGGCGAGCGATTTTTTCAGTTCTTCAAGCTTCTGTTCGCGTTCTTTCAGTTCGCGATCCTTCTGCTCGAGCTGTTCAGCGGCGGCTTTCAGTTCGGCTTCGCTTTTGCTCTTCTTTTCCTGATTCTGCAGGAATTCGAGCTGCTGCTTGGTGAACTCCTCGCGCATTCTGGTCAGCTCGGCCTGATATTTTTCAGTGGCGCTTTCGGACTGTTTCTTGAGTTCTTCCTCGAATTTGGTCTGCTGTTCGCCGAGTTCCTTGCGCAGTTTGTCGACATTTTCCTGATAATCCTGGCGGCTCTTATCGAGGACCACGACCATGTTGTCGAGCTTCTGGCCCTGTTCCTGGATCTGGGTTTTGCGCTCTTTCAGCTCGTCGACCAGGACGGAAGTGCTGAGTTTGAGGTCGTTGATCTGCTGGTTGCCGGAGTTGATTTCGGCGCGCTGGGTTGAAATATGGTTGTTGAACCAGATGGCGGCGACGATGGCGGCCACGGCCATGAACGCCAGCAGCGCGATCGCGCCGATCTGCCAGCGCAGCGTGCTTTTTGCCAGCTTCTTGGCTTCGATCTGATTCTGCTCGAGCGACTGGGTCAGACGGGCGAGTTCGTTGTTCAGCATTTTGCTGAATTCCTCGGCCTGAATGCGGGCGACGGGGGCCACGAGGGCGTTTTCGCTGCCTTCCACGGGGGCCTCGGCGTCGTCGGTCCCCGGCTCGACGGCGGATTCCTGATGGAGCTCGGCCTGGACGGGGTGGCTCTTGGCCAGTTCGCGTTCGATGTCATAGGTGGAGTGACCGAGGTCGCGGAGTTTGGCGATCTCGCTGAGCACGTTTAACGCCGCATCGGTGAAAACCTTGCGTTTGCCGCGCATTTCCGACTCCATGTACTGCGAAAAGCGGTTCAGCCAATCGGTAATGGTGGTGCGCGGCACGCCGACTTTTTCGGCGAGGTCTGCTACACTGTATACTTTTTTCTCTTCCATATCTATTCCTGTAGGTTAGTCAGTCTCCGGATTTGTGCGATATCCTCGACAATCTGGAGCTTCAGCGCCTGCGAATCGGGGAACGTCCGCTCTTCGCGCAGGTATTGCACAAGTACAAGCTCAATTTGCCGCCCGTAGAGGTCGCCGTTGAAATCCAGCACGTGGACCTCCACCCGGACTTCCGCGCCGACGCGGTTGTAGGTGGGGCACTCGCCGATGTTCACCGCGGCGCAGTATTCGCGTCCGTCCAGGCAGACCAGCCCGGCGTAAACGCCGTTCGGCGGCAGGATGCCGTAGCGGATGTCGAGGTTGGCGGTGGGGTGGCTCAGTTCGCGCGTGGCCACCTGATAACCGTGGGTCACGTCGCCGAACAGCGAATAACTGCGGCCGAGCAGCGCCGCCGCTTTGTCCAGCAGCCCGCCCGCGACCGCGCGGCGGATGGCGGTGCTCGACACCACCTGATCGTCGACGACCAGTTCCTCGACCGCGGCCAAGCGCAATTTGCGCTCCTTGGCGATGTGCCCGAGCTCCGTCACCGTGCCGCTGCCGCCGCGGCCGAAACGCCAGTTGGCGCCCACGGCGATGCCGGCGACCTCGACCGAATCGGATTTCAGGCAGTTGTCGATGAATTCCTCCGGGCTCTGCGCGGCGAACTCGCGGGTAAAGAGGAGCGTGACCACCGCCTGCATGCCGTATTCGTGGAGCAGCCGCGACTTTTGTTCGGGCGGCAACAGCAGCGGCGGGGCCTTGTCCGGGGCCAGCACCTGGCGCGGATGCGGGAAAAAGGTCAGCGCGCAGGGGGTAGCATCCAGCTCGCGCCCCATCTCAATCAGACGGTTCAGCAGCAGCTGGTGCCCCAAATGTACACCGTCAAAGACCCCGATCGCCAGCACGACGCGCCGGATACCGAATCCGGCCAGCGAGCTCACGGTTATGACGTCAATAATTTTCCTTTCCGTATCAAACAAAATGAAATTCCCGTAATCTTTCAGATTAAGATTGCAATCATTCAGAAAGAAAAGTATATTTGTGGAGCGAAAAATGCAACCGCAATCGTTGAATTATTGCGAAAAAAGTTTCGACAGGAGATATTGAAAACGATGAAAAGCGTATTATATCCGGGCAGTTTCGACCCGCTGACGAACGGCCACCTGGACCTGGTGCTCCGGGCTTCCCGGCTGTTTGACCGGGTGATTGTGGCGGTGGGGACCAATCTGGAGAAGCATCCGATGTTCTCCCGCGAGGAGCGCGAAATCCTGTTTCGCGAGAGTTGCTCCGGCATGAACATCAACAACGTGGAAGTGGTCTCCTTTGACGGCCTCACGGTGGACGCGCTGACGCGGTTCGAGGCGAACGCGGTGCTGCGCGGGCTGCGGGCGTTCTCCGATTTCGAGTATGAGCTGCAGATGGCGTTGATGAACCGCAGTCTGAAGGAGGAATGCGAAACGATCTTCATGATGCCGACGACCAATAATTCTTTTGTAAGCTCGAGCCTGGTCAAGGAAGTGGCCCGGCACGGCGGTGATTTTTCGCAATATGTGCCACGGGTGGTGGCCGAAGCGATCATGTTAAAATTAATTTCCGAAGGAAAACGATGAATCCATTCAAAATATCACTGGCAATGCTGGAACGCCAGAAAAAGATCCAGCTCAGCGGCGAAATGCCCGCGTCCTTTCTGGACGTGGAGGACGGCGAACTGATGAAGTTCCCGGGGCCGGTCAAATACGACCTCGAAATTTCATCGGCCATCGGCGGCACGGTGGTGCGCGGCGGGATCTCGACCCCGATCGTGTTTCACTGCGGACGCTGCATGCAGGAGTTCAAACGTGAATTCGAGGCTGAAGTGTGCCACTTCTATGACAAAAGCGAGGCCGAGGAACTGGATATCGCTGAGGACATCCGCGAGGATATCCTGCTCGAAGTGCCGATGAACCCCATCTGCAGCGAAGATTGCAAGGGGCTCTGCCTGAAATGCGGCGCCGACCTGAACAAAAAGTCGTGCAAGTGCGACAAGGGCGGCGGCGGCAGTCTGATCTGGTCCGAGCTCGACAACCTCGACCTGGGCGGCGGCAAGGAGAAATAATATGCCTACTTACGAATATCAGTGCAAAGAGTGCGGCCACGAGCTGGAAGCTTTTCAGCGCATGACCGACAAAGCTCTGACCGAGTGCCCGGTCTGTCACAAAAACGGGCTCAAGCGCAAGATCAGCGGCGGGGCCGGTATCATCTTCAAGGGCAGCGGCTTCTACCAGACCGACTACCGTTCGGCGGATTATCAGAAGGCCAAAGAGAGCGATAAGCCCGTCGCCGAGCCGCCGAAAACCGAGCCGAAAAAAGCCGATCCTCCGAAAGCCGCCGAATAAAGGGTTTATGTCATGAAGCAGCTGATCTGTGAAACATGCGGCACCGTTAACGAAAGCGGCTCGCTGCACTGCCGTCAATGCGGCGGCAAGCTCGCCATCAAGGCGGAGAAGAAGAGTTCAAAAGCCGGGCGCGCCATGAGCAAGCTCGTCAAGTGGATCCTGTGGGTGGCGGGCATCGTGATTCTGCTGGTCGTGATTGTGCTCGGTTTGCTGCTTTTCAAAACCTCCGGGTTCCCGGAGCTGGAAGTCGGCAGCGTCGATATGAAAAAAATCAACAACATCGCCGATACCGCTCACAAACAGTTCCGCCAGACCCATATGCTGACTCAGGACGAGGCCAATGTACTGACAGCGAAGCTGTTGGAGAAAGGCGGCATCGATAAGGACTCCGAGACGAAGATGCAGATTTTTTACCATATCGAGCGCAAAACCGTGTCGGTGGTGCTGTATTCGAAGATTTTCGATACGGTCCCGACCCGCTGTGAACTCGGATTCAGGACGAAGGATGACAACGAGCCGGAACTGAAATACGCCCGTTTCGGGATGATTTTCATGCCGGGATTTTTGAGGGAGCCGGTGGTGAAGTTTTTCGAACACCAGGCGCTGAACGATGATAACAAAAAGCTGGTCGGCCGGGTGGAGCAAATGTATCCGCAGGGCAAGGACCAGATGATTTTTAAGCTGGAAAAAGATTGATTCATGCTGTATAAACAGGTTAATATTGAATGTATCGCCTATGAAACTCCGCCGGAGGTGATGACCTCGGCCGCGATCGAGCAGCAGCTCAAGCCGGTGTACGACCGGCTGAAGCTGCCGGAAGGGCGTCTGGAGCTGATGACCGGGATCAAGTCGCGGCATCTGTGGGCGCGCGGCGCCATGCCCAGCGCCGGAGCCGCCGCCGCCGGGGCCAAAGCGTTGAAGCTGGCCGGCGTCGACAAATCGGCCATCGGGGCGCTGATTAACTGTTCGGTCTGCCGCGACTGCCTGGAACCGGCTACCGCCACGGTGGTTCACGCCGCGCTCGGGCTGCCGGCTGCCGCCCCGGCGTTCGATATTTCCAACGCCTGCCTCGGCATCTTGACCGGGATCATTGCGGGCGCGAACATGATTGAGCTCGGGCAGGCGGAAAAAGTACTGCTGGTCTCCGGCGAAAACAGCCGTTCGCTGCTGGAATCGACGATTCAGGCGATGCTGAACAATCCGGGGCTCACGCGGCAGAGCGTCAAGCCGTATTTCGCCTCGCTGACGATCGGCTCCGGGGCCGTGGCGGTGATCCTGACGCGCCGCACGGGCGATACCGGGCACCGGCTGCACGGCGGCGCTTCGCTCTCCGTCACCGAATACAATTATTTGTGCCGGGGCAATGCCGACAAGGGCATGACCGACAATCAGGAAGTGCTGATGGATACCGACTCCGAGGAACTGCTGCACCGCGGGGTGGAAACCGCCAAAGCCACCTGGGATCTTTTTCGCCGGGAAACCGGCTGGGACGGCGGTTTGATCGACTGCTTCTGTACGCACCAGGTCGGTTCGGCGCACCGCCGGCTGCTCTTCGATTCGCTCGAAATCGACCCGGACAAGGATTTCCCGACGATTGAACAATGGGGCAACACCGGCTCCGTATCCTGTCCGCTGACGGTGGCGCTGGCGGCGGAACAGGGCATATTGAGGCCCGGCACGCGCTTGGCGATGCTGGGTATCGGCAGCGGAATCAACTGTACAATGCTGGGGGTAGAATGGTGAAAAAAGTCAAGGACCAGGACGCGATGCTGGAGCCGATCCGGCCGATTTATCCGTTTCAATCGCATTTTATCGAGGTGCACGGCTATAAATATCATTATATCGAGGAAGGCGAAGGCGAGCATACGATCGTGATGCTGCACGGCAACTTGAGCTGGTCGTTCATGTACCGGGTGTTCATCGCGGAACTGAGCAAGAAATACCGGGTAATCGCGGTGGATCACCTCGGATTCGGCCTGTCGGACAAGCCGCAGAACCACCATTACCGGCTGGAGGACCATATCGACAACCTCGAAACGCTGCTGCTGCAGAAAAATCTGGAAAAAATCACGCTGGTCATGCACGAATGGGGCGGCGCCATCGGCATGGGGTTTGCCATCCGGCACGCGCGCCGGATCGAAGGACTGGCGGTTCTGAATTCATTTTCATTTGCGATACGGAGTGTTTCGCCGTGGCGGCTCTGGCCGTTCCGGATGCCGTTTTTCGACGACAAACTGATCCGCGAAATGAATCTGCTGATGAATGCGGCGCTGTATTTCGGCCCGCTCCGCCCGATGCCGCCGCTGGTCAAACAGGGTTACCGGCTGCCGTACGATACTTATGAGAACCGGATCGGCATCCTGAGCATGGTGCAGGACGTCCCGCTGGGGCCGGAGTCGCCGTCGTTTGAGGTGCTGCTGGAGTCGGAACACGGGCTGTGGCGCTTCCGCGACCACTCGGTGGCCATTATCTGGGGCATGCGCGATAAGATTTTCAATAAACAATATCTGGACCGCTGGGTGGAGAACTACCCGGGGGCCACGATACATATGCTGCCTGAGGCCGGCCATTACCTCCATGAGGATGAACCGGATCTCGTGTGTAAACATCTGCTGGACTTCATGGAAGAAGTCATCAGCGAATAATTTAAGGAAAGGGTTTTAATATGATACGCCGACTGGATGATTTTTTCAAGTTCACCGCTAAGGGGAGCAATTTTCGTACCGAGATAATTGCCGGACTCACCACGTTTGCCGCCATGGCTTATATCATCTGCCTGCAGCCGGCCCTGCTTTCCGGGAGCCTGCCAGACATGGTAGCCACGGGGATGCCGAAGGAGGCGCTGATTACCACCACCTGTTTGGTATCGGCTTTCGGCTGTATCCTGATGGGTTTGTGGGCGAATTATCCGGTGGGGATGGCTCCGGGGATGGGCTCGAACTTTGTCTTTGTTCGCACGATCATCCCGGCCTGCGGGGCGGCACTCGGCGTGGCGGCGGGGGATCCGGCGGCATGGCAGGCGGCGCTCGGGGTAATCCTGCTGGGCGGGGTTATTTTCCTGCTGATCAGTTTGACCCGGATCCGCAACGCCATCATCAACCTCGTCAGCGATTCACAGAAAAACGCCATTGCCGTCGGGCTGGGGCTTTTTATCGGTTCACTCGGGTTGCGCAGCGGGCATATTATCAAGATCAAAGGTAATGAGCTCTCCATGACCACGTCGATATCCGATCCCGCCGTGATTGTGTTTGGAGTGGGATTGCTGGTGACCACCATTTTGATGCTGCGGCGTGCGAAAGGCGCGCTGCTGATCGGTATCGCCGCCAGTGTTCTGACCGCCATATTCTATGGCCAAATCGAATTTAAGGGAATTGTCGATGTACCGGCTAATCCATTACCGGTCATGTTCAAGATGGATGTGGTGTCGGTATTCAAGTATTCGGTGCAGTTGCTGCCGTTAGTGCTGATCTGCAGCTTTATCGGTTTGTTCGACACCATGGGAACCATCTTCGGAATCGGCGTTCGGCCTGGGCTGGTGCATAGTGGGCGGATCGAACGCGACCAGGAGGTTTTTACCTCGGGTGCGATTGCCACTGTGGGCGGGGCCGTGGGCGGACACAACATCGTCGTCACTTATGTCGAAAGTGCGTCCGGAATTGAAGTCGGCGGGCGGACCGGCCTGACCGCGGTCGTGGTCGGGCTGTGTTTTCTGCTTTCGCTGATTTTTTATCCGATCATCAGCGCGGTGGCGTCTTATGGACCGGCTACGGCGGCGACTCTGGTCGTGGTAGGCGCGCTCATGCTGCGCTGCGCCGGGGGTATCCATTGGAACGATATTTCCGAGGCGGTGCCGGCATTTCTGATTATCGTCGCCATGCCGCTCAGTGGCAGTGTGGCCGGCGGCATCGCGCTCGGGCTGTGCGTTTACCCGTTCATCAAGTTCTGCGGCGGCGAGGGGCGCAACATCAGGTTCGCCAGTTATATCCTCGGAATACTGCTGTTGCTTTATTTATTGTTCTTACATATCTAGGAGATATCTTAAAATGGCAAAATCGAAAAATTACACTGTTCTTTTCCAGGGGGATTCCATTACCGACTGTGGGCGCTCCCGGGAGGTGCTCAACCCCGGGAACGGCATGGGACTGGGCAATGGCTATGCATCGCTGATTGCGGCGCGGCTGCTGTGCGACCAGCCGGGAGGCAACTGGAATTTCTACAATCGCGGCATCAGCGGCAATCGGATTGTCGATCTCTATGCCCGCTGGAAAATCGACGCGCTGAACCTGCGCCCCGACCTGATCAGCATCCTGATCGGCGTCAACGATACCTGGCACGAATTCGGCAGCAAAAACGGCGTGGAAGTGCCGCGTTTCGAGCAGTTCTACCGCATGCTCATGGAGTGGACCGTGAAGGAACTGCCGAAGACGAAATTCATCATTCTCGAGCCCTTTGTGCTGCCGTTCGGCGCCGTGGGCAAGGACTGGGTGCCGGAGATCAAACAGCGCCGCGCCGTGGCGAAGAAAATCGCCGGTGAATTCGGCGCCGTGTTCATCCCGACCCAGAGCATTTACGATAAAGCCGTCAAAGCCGCTCCGCAGGAGTACTGGCTCAGCGACGGCGTGCATCCGCTCCCTGCCGGTCACCAGTTGATGGCCGACGCCTGGGTGGAAGCATTCAACAAGCTCAAAAAATAATGGTTTATCCCAAATACGTTGAACCCGTTTTCCGGCCACCGGCCGAGGCGGACAGCCTGATCTTTCAGGTCGCGCACGGCTGTCCGCACAATACGTGCCGCTTCTGCGGCATGTACAAGGGAGTGCGCTACCGCGAGCGCGCCGAGGCCGAGGTTCTGGCCGAGATGATGGCGGTCGCGCCCTCGTGTCCATTCGAATCGCGGATTTTCCTGGCGGATGGCGATGTGATGGCGCTGCCCTTCGAGCGCCTCCGCCGTTACCTCGAATGCCTGAACGCGCATTATCCGGCGCTTGCCCGGGTCAACGTCTATGCGAACGGCAGCTCGATCCTGGCGAAGTCCGCCGACGAGCTCCGCGAGTTGCGCCGCCTGAAGCTGAACACGCTCTACCTCGGCATGGAGAGCGGCAGCGAAAAAGTCCTTGAGCTGGTCAGCAAGCCCGAGACCGCCGCCGTCATGACCGATGCCGTGCAGCTCGCGCAGTCGTGCGGCTTCAAGTGCTCGGTGATGATCCTGCTGGGGCTGGGCGGACGGGAATATTCCGGCGAACACATCCGCGACACCATCGAGGTGCTGAACCGGATGCAGCCGCGTCTGCTCTCGGCCCTGCGCTTCATTCCGGTGCCGAATACCAGCATGTTCGACGGTTTCCGCGAGCTCACCGAGTACGAGGCCGTTCACGAACTCCGGCAGATTATCGCCGGTCTCGAACTGACCCGCACCGTATTCCGTGCCAACCACACTTCCAACCCCGTTCCACTGGCGGGGCGCTTCCCCGCCGACAAATCCTCGCTGCTGCAGGACCTGGACTATCTCCTGAGCTCCGGCGCCCTGGATAAAAACACCCCCGGACGGCAGCCGTTTTATCTCTAGGTTGACTATTTCTCTAAGTTTTGCCGAACTAATTTGGAGGTGAAATTTGGACAAAGAATATGATAAAATGAACGATGAAATGGAAGATGCGCTGCGCCGTTTAGGCCAGGGCGGCAAATTGGAAGAAGTGCACACCGAAGAACTCATCGACCCCGAAACCGGCAATGTCCGGCAAATCAAGTGCAAGCGGACCACTAAAACAGTACGCCCGGACTACCGTGCGCTGATTTTCTGGCTGACCAACCGCAGGTCGAAAAACTGGGCCACAAAAGTTTCCGCCGACCCCGAAGCCCCCGTGGAATGGCGCGACGAGGACTGGCATGATGGCTCGGAAGAACATTCAGAGCACCCTGATTAAAGTACCTTCAGCGTGAAAAGGCGGCGAGATCCTCGACGAATTTGGCGTCTTCTTCGATGGAGCGCCCGCGTGTGGTCAGGTAGCCGCCGGTCATCAGGCTGCTGGCGCCGCTGAGCATCAGGAGCCCCATGAAATCTTTCATGATGGTTTCGCGGCCGGCAGTGAATTTGATTTGGAGCGCGGGGTTGATCAGACGGTAAATCGCAAAGCTTTTTGCCGCTTCCGCCGGGCTGAAAATCGGCTGGTTGCCGACCGGGGTGCCCTTGATCGGCAACAGGATGTTCAGTGGCGAACCCTGAACCTTCAGGTCGCGCACGGCCAGCGCCATGTCGATGCGGTCCGCCATTGTTTCGCCCAGCCCGAAAATCCCGCCGCAACAGATGTCGAGGCCGAATTCCTGCAGGTATTTGATGGTCTGGATTTTTTCTTCGACGGTATGGGTGGTGGCGATCAGCTCTGCGTAGCGCTGGGGCGACACCTGTAAATTCATGTTGTAACGGCTGACGTGGTGTTCGGAGAGCATCCGGGCGGTTTCGCGGCTGAGAATGCCGAGCGAGACGCAGAGTTTCAGCTCGGGATAACAGCGGTGAAGCTCGTCCAGCGTATCGAGAATGGTCATGAACTCGTCATTCGGCTCGGTATAGCCGATGCCGCTGGTGACGTAGCCGAAAAAGGCCACGCCCGCGGAAACGATCTCGCCGGCGGCTTTAAGCACCTCGGCTTTGTCCAGCAGCGGATAGCACTCGACCTGGGTATCGTAATGCGCGGACTGCGCGCAGAAACGGCAGTTCTGACTGCAGACGCCGGATTTGGCGTTGATGATCGAGCAGGGGACGATGTCGCCGCAGAACTTGACCCGGACTTTGTTGGCCAGGGAGATCAGGTCGAGGAGGTCGGGACCGTGGATTTGTTCACCGAGTTCAAGCGCTTCCGCCCTCGACAGCGCGTGACCGTCGAGGACTTTGTAGGCATTCAAGATTAAAGGGTTCAGCATCGAATCCTCAAATCATGTACTCAGGTTCTTTGACTTTTTCCTTGGCGTTTTCTTCAAGGATGTGCGCCAGCGTGATTGCGGCTGCTTCGCGGCGGAAGGTCTCGGAGAGACGTTTCCAGGTGCGGGTGGTTTCGCAGACCGGCAGGCGCGGGCAGACATGGCTGCCCTTGGTGCAGCGGACCAGCTCAAGTTTGCCTTCGAAAAGTTCGATGACTTCCAGCAGCGTGATGGATTCCGGCGGACGGCTCAGCAGGTAGCCTCCTGCACAGCCGCGCTCGGCACGGACCATACCCGAACGCTTGAGCGATATCATGATCTGTTCGATATAAGGTTCCGTAATCTCCTGCGTTTCCGCCAGAGTTTTGCCTTTTACCGACACACCGGTATCATAATTCAAGGCTAATTGAATCAAGATTCTTACGCCGTATCTTGATTTGCTGGATAGGTTCATTGGGTGCCTCCTGATATTTTAGTAATCTGAAATTAATGTCTATTTACTAAGTAAAGTATTACCGAATCCCGAAAAATCAAGTAAGGAAATGACAAAATAGTCATTTTTTTCGAAAAAAAAGAGGAAAAAATCTTTTTACAGGCGATTTTGACAAAAAATAATGGAAACGGTATTGCATTTCCGGCGAATAAGAATATGTTTAGTGAGGCGCTGAAATGAATGCCGCACAGAGTATGGGGAAGCTTATGAAAGTGTTGTTGATAAATGGCAGTCCGCACCGCGAAGGATGCACTTACACCGCGTTGCAGGAGATCGAAAAAATCCTGATAAAGTATAGCATTGAAACGGAGATATTCCATATAGGGAATAAGGAGATTCGCGGGTGCATTGCCTGCGGTGCCTGCCGGGAAAGCGGATATTGTATATTTAAGAATGATGGCGTGAACACCGCGATCGACTTGGCAAAGCAGGCGGACGGCATCATTGTGGGCTCACCGGTATATTATGCGGGGCCGAACGGGGCGTTGTGCGCATTTCTCGACCGGATGTTTTTCCTGAAAAGCGGTCCGTACGCCTACAAGCCGGCCGCGGCCATCGTCAGCTGCCGCCGGGGCGGGGCCAGTGCCGCGTTTGACCGGTTGAACAAGTATTTCACCATTTCCAATATGCCGATCGTGTCCTCGCAGTACTGGAACGCGGTTCACGGCAACACCCCCGACGAGGTCCGCCAGGATGCCGAGGGGCTGCAGATCATGCGGACGCTGGGGCACAACATGGCCTGGCTGCTGCGCTGTATCGACACGGCCAAAGCCACCGTGCCGTATCCGGTGCCCGAAGCGCCGCTCCGGACGAATTTCATCAGGGACTGATTATGAAGAAAAGGGATCTTATCCGCAAAAGAAAATGGCTTTGCTACAAGCTGCTGCTCGGCTGGGTGGCGTTGAGCTACGTGGCGCTGGCGATCATCAATATTTTCGGCAACCGCGGCAAAATTTACGCCTGGGTCATCGTCCTCGGGGTGCTGGCGGTGGCGAGTCCGGTGCTGATCGGACTTTTTGCCACGGTCGACCGGATGTTCAAATCCCGCGGTATCACGCGCAAAATCAGCACCTGGCTGATCTTCCCGCAGGCCTGTTTCTTCTCGTTGATCGTGTGCACGTTCGGCGATATTTCGTATTTTATGACGATCGGCTGGATTCCGCTGCAGATCATCTGCTACGTGAGCGCGTTTGTCGGTCTGGTGATTGCCCTGAGCTCGCTGTGGCCGGAGTACCGGCGGAATTGGCGGCTCGGCATTCCGGTACTGATTGTCTGGCTGCTGGAGGCGTGGTTCATCAGCGGGACCCTTTTGTGGCTGACGACATTCGCCGAATAAAAATCGATTCAGGATTGAATTTTCCCGGTTTTGCATTAGATTTCTAAAATGTAAAAACCGGGAAAATTTTTTTATAATGAAAGTTTATTTAAATGATAAAGAACTGAATGCCGAAAGCGCAATCACGCTGGACCGGTTCATTTGCTCGGCCGGATTGAAGGCGGAACGGGTGATTGTTGAGCTGAACGGCGAGTTGATCCCCGGCGAGGCGTGGGGGCGGACGGTGCTGCGGGAAGGGGACCGGATTTTCGCGGTGACCTTCGTGGGGGGCGGTTGAAAAAGCTATGAATGTACTGCGCGAGGGGTTGTCGAGGTATTTCAGCAAAGATGAGCTGGAGCGATTGTCCGGCGTCCGGGTCGGCATTGCCGGCGCAGGCGGGCTGGGCTCGAATTGCGCGCAAATGCTGGTCCGCAGCGGCTTCGGGAAACTGGTGCTTGCGGACTTCGACACGGTCGAGGCGGCCAACCTGAACCGCCAGTTCTTTTTCCCCGACCAGGTCGGCATGCCGAAGGTCGAGGCGCTGCGCGATAACCTGCTGCGCCTGAACCCCGATCTCGAGGTACAGACTTTCAACGGCCGGATCGAGCGGGATAATGCGGCGAAAGTTTTCGCCTCCTGCGAAGTGATGGTCGAGGCATTCGATCAGGCGGAGTACAAAAAGATGCTGATCGAGGCTTTTTACAGCAGCAAATGTTTTTATGTGGCCGCTTCCGGGATCGGCGGCTGGGGCGATGGCGACGCGATTGTGACGCAGCGGCTCCGGCGCAATTTTTTCCTGATCGGCGACAACATTACCGAATCGAACGATACCGCGCCGCCGTGTGCGCCGCGGGTTAACATTGCCGCCGCCAAACAGGCAAACCTGGTTCTGGCTTACGCACTTGGGCACATAAAGGAGGATTGACATGCAGGAAATCATCAACGAAATCAATAAGCTGAAAAAAGAACGCAATGCAATTATTCTGGCGCATAATTATGTGTTGCCGGAAATACAGGGAGTCGCGGATTTCCTGGGGGATTCGCTGGAGCTGAGCATCAAGGCGCGCGACGCGCAGGCCGATGTCATCGTTTTCTGCGGCGTGAAGTTCATGGCCGAAACCGCCAAAATCCTCTCGCCCGAGCGCACCGTGCTGCTGCCGGTCCTCGACGCCGGCTGCCCCATGGCCGACATGGCCGATGCGGAGAAAGTCCGCGCCTTCAAAAAACAGTACCCGAATTCCGTGGCCGTGTGCTACGTGAACAGTACCGCCGAGGTCAAAGCCGAGGTCGATATCTGCTGTACCTCGTCCAATGCCGAGAAGATTATCGACCTGATTCCGCAGGACAAGGACATCATTTTCCTGCCGGACATCAACCTCGGCGCGAATATCAGCCGCAAGCTTGGGCGCAAGATGTTTTTCTGGCCCGGTTTCTGCCCGATTCACCACCGTACCACGCCGGAAATGATCCGGGCCGCCCGCAAGGCGCATCCCGGCGCGATCGTGCTGGTGCACCCGGAGTGCCCGGTGGAAGTGGTGGCGGAGGCGGATTACGCGCTGAGTACCGGCGGCATATTGCAGTTTGCCCGCGAGTCCGAGCATCAGGAATTCATCGTCGGCACCGAATACGGCATCATGACCCGTCTGAAAAATGAAAGCCCCGGCAAGATTTTCCACGAACTCCCCTATGATTTGACCTGTCCCGATATGAAGAAAACGAAGCTCACGGATGTGCTCAATTCGTTGAAAAACATGGTCAATAAAATCGAGATGGACAAGGACCTGATGGACCGGGCGCGGCTGCCGATTACCCGGATGATCGAACAGAAATTATGAACAGGAACGAGCTTGTTGTCGCGGCGATGAGCGGTGGGGTGGACTCCACCGTGGCCGCGGCGTTGGCGCTGGAAAGCGGCGCGCGGGTCGTCGGCGTAACATTGCAGCTCCGCGAATGCGACGGCGCCGGCGGCTGCGGCAGCGACGACCGCGAACAGGTCAGCCGGGTGGCGAAGCAGCTCGGTATCGAGCATCATTTCCTCGACCTGCGCAGCGAATTCCGCGAAAAAGTGCTGGAGTACTCCTGGCGCGAATACCGGGCCGGGCGCACCCCGAACCCGTGCGCCTTCTGCAACTTTCACCTGAAATTCGGCCTGTTGGCCGAACACGCCCGCGAGCTCGGCGCCACCGCCATGCTCACCGGGCACTACGCCATGCTCGACCATGAAAAAGGCGAGCTTCGCCACGCCGTGGACAGCGGCAAGGATCAGGTCTATTTCCTGGCGCTCCTGACGCGCGAACAGCTCAAATTCTGCCGGATGCCGCTCGGGTCGCTGACCAAAAGCGAAGTACGTGTAAGAGCCGCGGCGCTGGGTGTGGAAAACGCTCAGAAAAAAGAGAGCCAGGACGCCTGTTTCGGGGTGCCGGGCGAGGCGTTTTCGCAGACGCTGGCGGCCTATTTCGCGGCTGCGGCTGTGCCCGGGGAGATTGTCGATACCAACGGCAAAGTTTTAGGCAAACACCAGGGGATTCATCTTTATACGATCGGCCAGCGCAAGGGTCTGGGGGTGGCGATGGGCCAGCCCGCTTACGTGGTGGCGATCGACCCCGCCCGGAACCGCGTGGTGCTCTCCACCGACGCCGGGCTGCTGCTGCGTCACGGAATCGAGCTCGACCGCGTCAATATGATGGTGGAGCGGCCGGAGCGTTTCGAATGCCTGATCCAGACTCGTTACCGTCAGAAACCGGTGCCGGGGCGCGTTACCCTGCAGCCCGGGGGCAGGGCGGTGCTTGAGCTGGAAAACCCGGTCAGCGCGCCCGCGGTGGGGCAGGTGGCGGCGTTTTACGACGGCGAACTGGTGCTGGGCGGTGGAATCATCGAAAAAACAACCTAAACAAGGAGATGGATATGTACGCAAAATTCGCAATGGCCATGGTTTGCGCCATGGGGATGGCGGGGCTGGCTGCTCAGGATCTGACCTTCAAAATCAGCATGGACAAGCCGGACGGTTTCTATGCGAAAAATGAAGAAGTGACTTTTTCCATTCAAACGCTGGAGAAGAACAAGCCGGTGGCCGGCAAGAAATTCCAGTATGAAATTTTTGTGGACGGCAAATCGACCGTGAAAGAAGCGGCCGATACCAAAGAAGAGCCGACCGTGGTCAAAGCGAAGCTCGACAAACCGGGCTGGGTCTGGCTGGTGGTTTCCAATATGGACAAGGGTAAACCGACCGGAAAGAACCGGGCGCAGACCGGCGCCATGTTCGATGCGCAGGAAATCCAGCCCGCCGCCGCTGAACCGGAGGATTTCGCCAAATTCTGGCAGGAACAGCGCGCGTTGCTGAAGGCGGTGCCGGTCAAGGCCACTGTAACGCAGGTCGAGTCGATCGACCAGAAACAATTCGGCAAATTCGATTGCTACGACGTCAAGGTCGAGAGTGCCGGCGTCACGCCGGTTTCCGGGTACCTGACGGTGCCGGAGGGCGCCGTGGACCGTTCGCTGAAGGCCGTGGTTCGTTTCCAGGGCGCCGGGGTTTACTCCGCCAACAAAGTGTGCAGCCCGAACGCCATCACCTTCGAAATCAACGCCCACGGCGTCATCAACGGACAGCCGAAGGCGTTTTATGATTATCTGGACAAAACCAGTCTCTGGGATTACCGCGGCCGTCAATCGGCGGACCGCAACCGCTTCTATTTTCGCGAAATGTATCTGCGGGTGCTGCGTGCGCTGGATTACATCAAAACTCGCCCGGAATGGAACGGCAAGGACCTGATTGTTTACGGCAGCAGCCAGGGCGGCGCGCAGTCGCTGGTGGCGGCGGCGCTGGATCCGCAGGTGACTTTGTGCGTGGCCTGTGTGCCGGCGCTCAGCGACCATCACGGCATCCTGGCCGGTCGCCAGTCCGGCTGGCCCCGGCTGATCTCGCTCAACAAGGAAGGCAAACCGAATAATCAGAAAGTGGTCGATACACTGGGTTATTTCGACAATGTCAATTTTGCCAAACGCATCAAAGCGGAGACCATCATCTCCGTCGGCTTCATCGACAATACCTGTTCGCCGACCTCGGTTTACGCGGTTTACAACAGCCTGCCGGAAGGCACCAAAAAAGCCATCTATTCCGAACCCGGCATGGGCCACGCCGCCCGCAATCCGCTGGGCGATAACCGCATCAAAGAAGTCCTCGGCTGGTAATATCCAGCGGTATTTGGGGAGGCGGTTTGTGAAAAGACCGCTCCCCATTCTGAAATAAAGGTGCGGATTTATGGTTATCAAAGACATACATGGAAAAATCCTGATGGAAATCGAGGGCGATCGCCCTGACCTCGACGAGCTTGAATTGCCATTTGCCGATTTCTCGGGCCTGACGCTCGAAGGGCTCTGGATCGTCGACTCGGATTTGACCGGAGCGAATTTTAACGGCGCCAATCTCTACTGGTGCATGGCTCCGTACGCCAAATTGATCGGGGCCGACCTGCGTCACACCATTTTGCGCGGAGCGGCTCTCGATTATGCCGACCTGACGGATGCCGACTTGTGCAACGCCGATCTTTCGCTCGACAATCTCGGCGGCTACACCAACCTGAGCGGCGCCATCCTGACCGGCATCAAGTTCAACGAAAACACCAAATTCACCGGGGCCAGATACAGCGACGAAACCGTTTTCCCGGACGGCTTCAACCCCGAAGAATACGGCATGCTCAAGATCGAAGAGGATGAGGACTGAAAGAGTTTTTCGCGCTCCTTGCGCTTTCGCGGGGTAATGGGTCAGTGAAAATCCGGGGCCTGCGCGGCCCCGTCCCCCCGCGGCAGGCCGAATTGGCCTGCACCTCGGTACTTTTAAAAGGGGAAATCCGCGAGTTTTCGACTCGCGGCAGGCGGCTCGCGCCCCTGCACCCGCCGGGAGGCTTTGCGAAAAATCCTGTGCCGGAAAGCGGTTGGAGGAGGGTTGCGAGGGGGAACCTTGAAGCGTCAAGGTTTCCCATGCAAAAAAACATTTTTTCTCTCTCCCTAAAAGTCAAAAGGTGCAGGCCAATTCGGCCTGCCGCGGGGGGCGGGGCCGCGCAGGCCCTGGATTTTCGCTGATCCATTACTCCCGTGATCAAAAAAATGGCCACTTGAAAAAGTAAACGCACCATTGTCAGATTAAACGCACTTAACCTCGGAATGATGTGCATTTAATTTGACAATGTGCGTTTAATTGGACAAAAGTATCATTGATGTTGTCAAAATCCATTGCAGCGAGTGCGTTTAATCTGACAAATCCCCCCAAAAAGACAAAGCGCTTCTGTATGGTTCCGTGTACTTTGTTTTTTAGACAAAGTAAGCGCACCATCATAAATTTCTCTAACTTTAATGTTTACAAATTTAACACGTTTTTCCATAATTGCAACCGAGTTACACACATTTTGAAGGCCGACTCCGACGAGTTGAGGTACCCATTCTCGTCGGCCTTCCAAATATGCATAACTCTGGACACAGGGTCTGCAAAAATTTGTCAGATTAAACGCACCATGGGCTTTTTGTCAGATTTAATGCACATCATTGGTTTTTGGGTGGTGCATTTACTTTTACAAGGCGCATGATCAAAAAAATCTTCCTTTTGTTGAAAGTGGCTATTGACAAAACTTCGGGGGTCGGTTATAATATTAATAAACCGGTATATTAGATTTTTTTAGACCCGTCAATAAACCGGTATATTAGAGAGCATATGGATAGAATAGCGACAACTGAAAAACGAAAAGCGAGGCTGATCGATATCGCCGAAAAGGTGGGGGTGTCGAAGGCCGCCGTGGCCAGCGTGCTGACCAATCCCGGCCGCAACAATATCAAAGTCAGCCAGGAAACCAGCGAGGCGATCCGTCGGGTAGCCCGAGAACTGAATTATTCGCCGAACCTGGCCGCGCGGACGCTGGCCGGCCGCGAAAGCATGGTGATCGGCGCGCTGGTGGACACCTACGCTCCGCGCAGTATTTACCGGATCCTGAGCAGGATCGAGGAGCTGGCGGCGGCGGCGGGATACCGGCTGATGATCGGGCAATCGCACAATAATGTGGAAAATATGTTCCAGTGTTATCAGAATTTCGTCAAGCATGGCATTGACGGGGTGATTTGTCTGGCGCATGAATATCCCGGAAACGAGGATAAGATACGCCAATTTTTTGAGAATCGCAAGAATCTGGTATTCCTCGACAAACCGGTGTTCAGCGATGGGTATTACATCGCTATCGAGCGGCAGCATGGCATCCGGCAGGCGGTCAATCACCTGGCGGCTGAGGGGTACCGGCGGATTGGATTTCTGAGTTTCCCGCAGGAGTATGACAGTTTGCGGCAGCGGTTGAGCGGATATCATCAGGCATTGGAAGAAAACAGTATCAGTTTTGAACCGGAATTTGCGGCGACCGTCCGGCAGGAGCTTGAGGGCGCCGCGATTGCCGCGGTGCTCCGGGAATATGTCGAAAACGAAGTCATCCGTAAACGCCTGGATGCCGTGATCGCGGTGAATGATATTTACGCGGCACACCTGTTGCGCGAACTGTTGCGCCGGGGCATCCGGGTACCGGAGGATGTGGCGGTGATCGGGCATGATAATGATGATTTCACCGAGTTTTCCTATCCGGCGCTGACCTCGATCGATCAGAAGGCCGGAGAAGTCGGCAAGGCCGCGTTTCAAATGCTGTGGAAGCAGTTGTCCGGAGAAAAAGATTTGACTCATTCGCGAACAGTGACCACGGAACTGGTGATTCGCGAATCGAGCTGCAGAACAAAAAATTTAAACCAGAAGGAGGTTTGGTCATGAGAAGTAATAAGAATTTTACACTTATTGAGCTATTGGTCGTGATTGCGATTATAGCGATATTGGCGGCGATGCTGCTGCCGGCGCTGAACAAGGCCCGCGAGAAAGCCCGGACCACCAAGTGCCAGGGCATCGTAAAGGAGCTGGCAAACGCAGCGCATCTCTATACCGTTGACAACGAGGATTATGTATTGGGGCCGGGGTCGGATGCCAACTGGACCTTCTGGTGTTACCGGATCAGTCCTTATGTGAATCATAAGTGGATTGCCGGAGATACGGTGAATTGGATGAACAAGCTCGGCTGTCCCTCTCCGAATCCGGACACGATCGGCAATGCAATTGCCCGCTGGATATCGCCGAACTGTTTTCTTGATTCTACACTCTGGACTGCCCGGAATGACCGTTGGATCAAGGTGACTACGATCAGGAAGCCTTCGATGCTGGTCAGTTTCACGGACGCAATATGGTATGACTACACCAGCCAGTGGGGCAGTTCATTTGTATATCGCCACGAGGGTTACAGTAATTTCGGTTTTATCGACGGGCATGCGGAAAAGGCGGTGACTCGTGCCCGGGCGGCAACCACTACCGCCGGAGTACCAAAGCCGTTTCCGCCGAATATATACAACTTTGATCCGAGTAAACCGAATTACCTTGGCTGGGAATGGTACTCGTACACTGGATGCTACTAACTAATTAAGAATTACGAATTAAGAATGAAAAGACGAAGTTTTACATTGGTTGAACTGGTTGTTGTCCTGATGGCAACGGGAGTATTGGTATGCCTGGTGCTGGGGGCGGTGAGCAGCGCGGCGGCGCGGGCGGCACTTTGCGCGGACCGTGGGCGGCAGCTGCAGAAGGCGTGGCAGAGTTACGCGGAGGATTTCAAGTCCGGCCCGTACAGTTTATGCGGTTATGAGGGCGACTGGCAGAAGTATTACTGGCGCGAGGGGCTGTGGCCGTATCTGGGGATCAAGAAGGACGAGGCGGAGTGGAAGAAGAATTTCTGGTGCCCGGATGTGGACCGTTTCAAGAGCAGCTGGATCAGCATCAATGTCGGCATCGCACCGAACAATCGTAAAGGGACCCCGGCGAAGCCGGAGGATTTCATGCAGCCGGATTCGACGGTGGTGATGACGGACAGCAAATGGGATACGTATACGAGTCAGTGGGGCGGCAGTTTCACCTCGCGGCACGATGACGGATATACGTGCAATTTCATCATGGCGGATGGCAGTGCGCGGCGCGCGAGGACGCTTTCCGCGATTGCGTTCGACGGCGAGGCGCGGGTTTCGTATGCACCGTCGCAATTCTACTACACGGCCGCCGCCGCCAAAAAGGGCTGGCCCGGCTTGAATTATAATCTCTATGAATAACAGTGGATGGTTTATGAAAAAGATTGTTTTATTGATGGGTTTATTGTTGACGGCGACGGTATGGGCGGCTCCGGTCAAGGTTGGTTTGCTGCGGACGGCCGAGAACGCCGGCGCCGAAGGGATCGGGTTGCTGCTGAAGGAACAGAAAAATATCGAGGTGCGGGAACTGGCGGAGCTCAGCGCGGAGAGTTTGAAAGGCGTGGACGTGCTGGTTATTTCGCGGAGTTATCCGTATCAGCATCGCGATTTGCTGCACGATGCCGTGGCGAAAAACGGGATGGGGATCATCCTGACGCATGAGGCCTCGGGTTCCGGGCGGGTCATTTTCACCCGGGCGGCGGCGGGGACGTTTCCCGAGATCGCCGCGCCGAGAAAAGGCGCCGAAGGCGATTGCGTGTCCAGCCGCAAAATGCGGGTCATCAATCCGAACCATCCGATCACCAAAGGGGTCAAAAGCGAATACCTGAGCCAGTACAGCGACCACGCGGCGCTGTTTCCGGTCAATGACTCGGTGGTTCTGGTGGAGGACGCACCGCAGCCGCACGAGATGACGAACCGTTCGTTTACCGGCACGCAGCTGCGCTGGAACCGTTACAATGGTGGCAACGCCGTGCTGGCGGCGGGCGCGGTCGGCAAGGGGCGCGTGGTGCTGTACGGCGGGTTGCCCGGCATCAATACCAAGGATGAAGTGGAAAAACCTTCCGGCGCTGAGGCTGTGCTGCTCCTGAACGCCATCGGGTGGCTCAACGGCAAGGGCGCGGCGGGCACCGATACCACCCCGGCGGCGGAGTCGAAATACACGGCCGTGGCCGATGTCACCGTGCCGGAATTTGACAAGGATGCGGTCAAGGTCAATTCCCCGGAAGTCGTCCCGGCCGTAGCGATAGACAAAGCGCCGGTACCGGTCATCATCCAGGCGGCGGCCTCCGGCAAGGCGGCGGTCATTGAATTCGAAGTGGCGGCCGATTACGGCAAGCCGGCCGGGATCGTGATCGGCGGCAAAACTTATGCGTTGACGCTGTCCGAAAACAGCGGCAGAACCACGGCGTCTTTCATGTTCGCCCCCACAGCGCCGCAGATCGCGGGAACGCTGATTTATGCGGCGGTTCAGCCGGATATCACGGTGCGGGTCAAGGAGGACGGCAGCGCGGCGGAAATCGTTTCGCCCGAAGTGCGGCTGGTCGTGGCGGCGGAGAAGGGCAAAGCGGGGCTGCAGTTCCTGCAGGTTTTCGACTGGGATTACCACCACACCTGGCAGGGGCTGGAGCGCAACACCTACAGCGCGCCGCTGCTGCGGGTTTCCGAAGTGCTGTGGCCGTTCTGGAAGAAGCCATTTTCGATTTACCACGAACAGGGCTATCCCGAGCCCGATTTCAACTGGGAACTGAAGAGCACGACGGCGCATAATCTCTATGTGGACGTGACCGTGGGCTCCGGCAGCATCCGGGTATACCGCAACGGCCAGATCGTCCTGAAGGATTTCGCGAAGGCCGCGCGGCTGGCGACCTGGGGATTCGATTATTACCTGTGCGGCGGCAAGCGCTATATCGAAAATACCGCGCACGATTTGCCGGTATTCAAAGGCAACATGGCCGCGGTCAAAACCGGGCGCTACGCCATGGGCGGCGACTTCGAAATGACCGGCAATCTCGGCGTTACCGGCATGAGCCCCGGCGTGATGCGGCAGCTGCAGAACAACGGTTCATATCTCTTCGCGACAAGCGATGTGGATAACCACGCCGCTTATGCCGCACCGCCGCAGAAAATCAGTGCCAAACTGACCGCTGGAACCATGGAGAGTGTTCAGGCCCTGCCGGAGCGCAAACTGACCTTCCGCAAGCTGATCAAAGACCGGCACACGAATCAGTTTTTCCATCAGATTCCCGTGCCGCTGGAAATTTACCGCGACATGCTCAGCGTTCAGGTCAATTCATGGGAAGTGAAGTCCGACCGGATCCGGCTGGTAGATCCTGCCGAATACCCGTTGACGGATGCGAATAACGAGGATGCGGATGTCGCTGCACGGCTGCTGTTTACGGCGAGCGATAACTTTAAGGTCGGTACTTTCAGGGCGATGGTTTACGGCAAGGATGCGGCGGGGAAGAAGATCGTCGAATTTCCGTTGACCTTTGACTGCCGTATCGGTGCGCCGATGGGGATTTTCACCTACTCCTCGCAATGGACGGTTCAAAAGGCTAAATGTCCGCCGTCGCAGTACCCCAAGCTGATGCGCAGTTTGGCCATGACCGGCATGGATTACGTGATTCACGAGGTGGCGGACCACAACAAGGCCGAGGAAAACACCGAGACCGTGGCGGCGCGGATGAAGCGCTACGGGCTGTGGTGGTGCATCGGATTTTCGGGCTATCCCGGGAAATATTTGCGCGAACACAAGGGCGTCGGTACCCGTGACTTCGGCAAGTTCGAATTTGACCCGAAAGTGGATGCGGAACTGAAGGGGTTATTTGAGCAATACCGCTCCGAGCCGAACATCATCGCCTGGTATCTCTGCGACGAAACACCGGCGGGCGAGCCGAAGAGCGAAACCGAGCTCACTGTGGGCTACCAGATCGCCAATCACATGTACGACCTGGCTGCGGCAATTTTGCCCGCCGACGCGCTGAAAATCAATTTGATCACTACTTATTTCACCAGCCGCGAATCGTGGAAGAAATACCTGAAAAGCGATGTTTTCAGCTACGATCCCTATTATAATCACTGGAGCCATCTGGCGTGGGACGTGAAAAATACCATGAAAACCATCAACACTCCGAAGGTCAAACCGCTCTGGTCCACGATCCGCAGCTGCGGCCCCACCTGGTACGACTGCCTCGATGACTGGTTCGATATCCGCCGCCAGACCAGCGCCGCCTGGATCGAGGGCAGCGACAGCATCAATTATTTCATGTTCTCGCACTGGTTGAGCGATATGGAGCGCAACGCGTGGTACACGGTCTGGCCCGGCCCGAAGGGCCCGGTGGCCTCGCCGCGCCGCCAGATCCTCGACTACGCGGTCGAAGACGTTCAGCTGATGAATTCGGTGGAGTATCTGCTGGACAACTACAAGGGCAGCGGAAGCACCGAGTACCGCAAGCAGTTTGAGAATGCCAAAAAGCTCAGCACGCAGGGTAAATATTACCAGGCGAGAATGATTCTTGATGAACTGACCGGCCGCCTATGATGGGCGGTCAGTCTTCCGGGGTGGCGGGGTAGAATTGTTCCGGGGTGTTGCGGCCGAAGTTCGGCATGTAGGCCTGGTTGCTGCGCAGGCGGTTGGCGTTCAGGGTCCGGACGTTGATGCCGAGCCAGCGGGCGATGGCTTCCTCCAGCGCCCGGCGGTCGGCGGTCGACTGTTTGCGGTAGCTGTAAAGCGTGTCGTAGGAGTCCGCGTTGCCCTGGACCAGGCTGGCTGCCGTGGCGTAATTATCGAACGAATTGAGGAAATAGGTGACTTCTGGCGTGTGGTTGCCGCGCAACTCGATATTCGGTAACGACTTGAAACTGCCGTCAGTCAGCCCCGAGTAACCCGAATTCGTGAGATAATCGTCGGTGAGATTGTCCAGGTCGAAAATGGCGTAGCTCGGGCTGTCGGCGGCGGTGAAGGGCACGTTGTTCTGATATCGCCAGTCGTAAATGTCGCGGCGCTCGATCAGGTAGCTTTCGGAGGCGTTCAGGACGGTGGTTTCGGCGTTTATCTTGCTGCTTTGCAGGGTCTTGACGTTGCTGATCGAAATCCCCGAAACGAACAGGATGCCGACGAACAGCGAGAGCATGCCGATGATGCCCGCGCACATTTCCACCAGAGCTTGTCCTTTTTCGCCGGAATATTTCATGATTATAACCTCGGGGGCCCGACGTTCGGGCCGCGGTAATAAGTGCCGCCGGTGTTTGTGGTGTAGGTCGTGGTGTAATACTCTTCATTGGTGACGTATTTAGGGGCGGGACGGTTCTTGTAAGTCAGCAGAAATGGCTCCGTACTGTTGTTTGCATTGCCGGTCCTGATCTCGCCGTCGAGTGACAGTGGATGCTGGTTGTATTCGGCCTCCTGCGCCGCCTCGTAGGGGCGGGGGCCGACGTAGGCCTGCTGGAGCCAGCCGGCGCCTTTGTCGGTATCGTAGGGGCCCTTTTCGAGATGGCTGGTACCGGCCGACCACGGGGGGTACTTGTAATTGTTCTTGAAGGCTTCCTCGAAAGTCACGCTGTAGAGCACGTAATCGGGGTTCCACATGCTGCGGCGGAAATCCCGTTTCATCAGGATGATCAGCGCTTCCAGATACGGTTCGGTGCCTTCCGGACAGCTGGAACCTACGATGTGTTCATTGTTGTCGGCGTCGTAGGTTTTGACGGTAGGGGGGAACAGCGTGTTGAGCCCGCTCAGCCACTTCAGGAAGCGCTCGAGGTTGGTGTATTCCGAACGGAACAGCGAGGTGTTTTCGAACATCGTGCTCGGAACCATCGAAACACTGTGAAAAAACGGCAGCACCAGCGACGATGCCGAATTGGGCGGGGTGCTGTCGTTGAGCTGCCCCATCACTTTGGCGGCCACGCCGCCGTAGAGGTCGTAGCGGGAATCGGTACCCACGCGGAAAGTCATTTCGCCGGTTTCGGTGACGATGCCGCCGCTGCCGGAGGTGCGCTTGAAAGCGCTCAGCGCCGCCGCGTTCACGTTTTTATCAGCGGTAAGGGGGTTGGTGTCGACCCGGTGTTTGCTGATGGTTTTGATGCGCTCATAGGTCTGCGCCATGGCTACGGGGCCCTCGTATTGAGCGGACGTTTTCACTTTATCGCGCAGGTATGAGCCGTCGTACCAGACGGAATTGTATTCATCGAGGTTGAAGCTCCACTCACTGCCGAAAATACACCAGGTGACTGCCCCCAGCAGTTCCGCATCCAGCATCTTCGTTCCATCCGAAACGAAATGCTCGTAAACCTGCTCCATGGTGTCGTTGTTGCCGGGGTCGTTGGAGGAGAAATACACGAACAGCGGGTAAATTTCGCTTTGTTCCGGGAAGCCGGCCATCTTGTACGACACTTTCCACCAGTCGGTTTCATCCCAGTAGGAATCGGGCTTCTGCAGCAGTGTTTTCAGCTCGCGGGCGCGGATAGTGTCGGTGCCGTATTTGTCGAGGGCGAGGATCGTCTGGTAAATGCCTTCGCGGGCCATCCAGGCGGGGGTGATGTTGTTCATCATGTCGATGCCGGAGCCGCGAACGGCCAGCCCGCGGTCGCGGATGTCGGCGATCATATTGAGATAAGGTTCGCGCCAGAGGTAATAATTGCAGACTTCGGGGATGCTGCGGTAGTTGTTATCCAGCTTGTAACGGTAGTTGCGGAGGTCGTCGTAAATATATTTCTTATCGGAATCCTGACCGTACTCGGCGTCATAGTAGAAGCGCCCGCCGGTGAGGGCGTTGTCGTCGGTGATGTCGTAAGCGACCTTGTCGGTGGATTTGTAGCGGTCGTAGATGTTGATGCCGTTGTATTTTGCTGCCTGCTGGGCCGCGCCGAACGCGATCAGGGGGCCGATGAAGGCGACGCGCGACTGCATTTCGGTGATAGCGCGGCAGGAAACGGCGATATGACCCATTTTCTCAACTTTGACTTCGTCCGTGTTCAAACCGAAACTGGGGCTGTAGTCCCAGAGCATGGATTCGCCGGCCTTGACCAGATTGAGCTCGCCGATCAGGTTCAGCGAATTGCGCTGCCATTCGGCGGCGGTGAGGGCGGCGGCCTGTTCGGCGGTTTCGGTCTTCATCTTGGCGCGGATTGCCAGCTGCAGGTCGAAAATGAACAGGATCATCAGGAGCAGCATGACCATGATGACGACGCTTAAAAGCAGGACCTGTCCGCGTTCATTTTTCATTGGTCATCCTCATCCTGCCGGCGTGGGTAATCGTTGTCGCTGACCAGATAATTGCTCGAATAATTGATCATGGCGGTGTTGCCCCCGGCGAGATTGGTGGTGGGCGTGCCTCCTTTGATATTGAAGGGCCACAGGGGTTTGTTGCGTATTTCGACCGTGCCGGTGACTTTGTCGGTGCCGGGGATGCCATAAATGCGGAGATATGGCGCCTTGCGGGAGGAATCCTGCGACTGGTAGTTGCGGGAAACGTCCTGTTGCGTCCAGTATTCGTAATTGACCTTGTAAACGCCGCCGCGTTCATATTGCATGTAGTCCTGGGCGCGTTGCGCCGAATTGCTCTGCATGTGACTGACGATCCTGGTGGCGCGGATGCCGGAGAAATCCCGGCCGCTGGCGGGCATGGCCGCGACCCGGGCCGCCCGCTGCGTGGTCGAGGGGCGGTAGCCCAGTGACCAGGACTTGGCCGTGTAGAACGACGAATACTCGCAGATCATGTTCGCCACCGTAAAATCGAAAATACGGAACATGCCGAAAAAGATAAACATCAATACGGCAATCGCCAGCATGGTTTCGACAATGGTGGAACCGCGTTCCTTGTGCATGGGCCGGGCTCTCCTGTTAATTACAATGAGAATATACAACAGGGAAAAGGGTTTGTCAATATTTTCCACTATACATGAAAGGGTTTTTCAGTAATGATGGAGGATTTCCGGATTGACGGAGGTCAGCGGCGGCGGTCGGGGACCAGGACGGGGTCGCTCAGATCGAGGTGATCGTCGGAGGCCGGGGAGGGGGGCGGCTGGACAATTTTTTCCTTTTTGGGGGCCGGAGCCGGCTTCGGAGTTTCTTTCTTGACGACGGGAGCCGGGGGCTCTTTTTTGACGACCGGGGGCGCGGGGGCGGCGGGCTCTTTCTTGACTGCAGGAGGTGCCGGGGCCGGGGTTTCTTTTTTCACGGCCGGGGGCGGAACTACTTTGACCAGCGCCGGGGGCGGCGGGGTCTCTTTTTTGACCGCGGGAGCCGGGGCGGGTGCGGGTTCCGGTTCTTCCTCTGGCTCGGTTTCTTTCACGTTCGGGGTGAAGGGCTTCGGTTGGAGCTCGTCGACCCAGCCGGTCGGAACCTGGGTGGAGTCGGGGGCCTTGACCGGTTCGGGGTCATCAAGAAGTTTGGCGCGGGTGGAAACTTTGACAATGGTCACGCCGTCGACGAAAATGCCGAGCTTCCGCGCCGCCGCTTCACTCAGGTAGAGCTGGTCGCGCCGGTCGTTGATGCGGACGGCTATTTTGCGGTCGTTGTCGGGGTTTTCCAGCAGGACCCGGGAGCCGAGCGGCAGGTCGGGATGGGCGGCGGTGAAAACCAGCTGCGGCACGATCCATTCGCCGCTGGCGGTTTTGCGCAGCTTCAATTTGCCGGGGTAGCGGTTCGCGGTGGCGTCATAATACGGGTGCCAGGTGCCCCAGGTGGGCTGCGGACCCCACAAATATGCCCAGAATCCTGCCACAGCGATCAGGAGCAGTAACAGGAAGCGGCGGAGCCCGACGCTTTTGTCCATGCCTTTGACGATGATCCGGATCAGTTCATAAGGGATATAGAAAAGAATGCCGAAGAATTTGCCGAGAACCATAAAGAAGCGGTTCATGGGTTTCCAGTACCAGGCTGCGCCGTCGAGCTCGCCGATGGCTTTCCAGATACCGCTGAACATGTTGCCGATGCCGCGCAGGATCAGGTACAGGAGCAGAAACGGGAATTCGACGATCTTCCACAATACCAGTGTGAAGCCGTCCAGCAGGACCAGCAGTGGATTTTTTTTGCGCGGAGCTTCGGCAGTGTTTTCGGACATTTTTATCCTATTGAGTATATATTTTCCTGACTAACCGGCAATTGTAAACGGTGACCCAGTCCATTTCGGCATGGGGAATCACATCCAGGATCTTGAAGCCGGCGCGCTCGAGGAGCCCGGTCATGATCCAGTCCAGCGTGCTGTATTCCTGCCGCACGTGGCGGAGGAAATTCGACTGCGAAGCGCCGAGGCGCTGTTGGGTGGCGTGTTCGAAATAAGCGTTGAACTGCTCCGGCGGCGGAGCAAATACCACGTCGTGCAGGCAGAAGCTGCCGTCGATCTTGAGCCATTTGTTGATGCGGAGCAGCGCGGCCATTTTCCACAGGTCGGGGAGGTGGTGCATGGCCATGCCGGTGATGGCGGCGTCGAATGTATCCGGCGCGGTGTCGTAAGTCAGGAAACCGGCCTTGACGAATTCGATGTTGGCGAGGTTTTCCTCGCGGGCCTTGCCCGTGGCGTATTCCAGCATGGCGGGCGAAATATCGATGGCGGTGACGCGGAAACCATCGGACGCGGCGCGACGGGCGAGCGCCCCGGTGCCGGTACCGATTTCGAGCAGATGTCCGCCCGGCGGCATGGCGGCCAGGCGCAGCAGCTCGGCGGTTTCGAGGTCGACATTGCGGAACTGCCGCATGCGTTCGTCGTAAGCGGCGACTTCGGCGGCGGATTCGTAATCCGTGCCGACTTGGTTGAATTCATTCCATTCCCAGGCGGGCTTTTCCATATTTACACCTTCAGCGCGGACGTGGCGGCGTGGAGGCGCTTGATCGCTTCGGCGTGACCCTCCGCATGACGGAACACGGCGGTACCGGCCACCATCATG
This sequence comes from Victivallis vadensis, assembly GCA_040391785.1. Lineage (GTDB taxonomy): Bacteria > Verrucomicrobiota > Lentisphaeria > Victivallales > Victivallaceae > UBA5239. Next base: position 8,032 of record JBEBXH010000060.1, on the reverse strand, counting down.
GCGGCCCCCGCGGCGGCGGCGGTGTAAACGGTCTTTTCGTCGATGCCGCCGTCGATTTCGAGGTGTACCGGGCGGCCGCAGGCGCGGATGGCGCTGCGGATTTCGGTAACTTTCGGCATCATGTCGGCCATGAAGCTCTGTCCGCCGAAGCCGGGTTCCACGCTCATCACCAGCACCAGGTCGATGCGGTCGAGGAACGGGATGATGGCCGCAGCCGGGGTGCCCGGTTTGAGCGTGATCCCGGCGGTCATGCCGAGATCGTGGATGGCGGAAATGACATCATTCGGATCGTCGGCGCATTCGATGTGAAAGGTGATGTTGTTCGAGCCGCTGTCGGCGAAAGCCTTGATGTATTTCAGCGGATCGGTGATCATCAGATGGGTATCGAACGGCAGATTGCTGTATTTGCGAATGGCCTTGACGACCGGGGGGCCGAAGGAGATATTCGGCACCAGGTGACCGTCCATGATATCGAGGTGGAGCACTTCGGCGCCGCCGTCTTCGATGGCTTTCAGCTCCTCGGCCAGGCGCGAAAAATCCGCCGCCAGCAGTGAGGGCGCCACCGTGATGGAGTCATATGGTAAACTTCTGATTGACAACTTGTCCTGCATGCAAACCTCCCTATACGGATTATGATTAACAGGATAATATACACACGCCGGCATATAATTTCAAGAAAAAATAGGACTTATAGGACCTATAAGACATATAGGAATCCCCTCCTATGAGTCCTCTGCGTCCTATGTGTCCTATTTCTTGTCGGCCTTGACGAGGGCGGAGTGGTAGCGGAGCACGCCTTCGGTGATGCCCTCGGCGATCATTTGCTGGTAGGCGGCGGTCTGAAGCTTCTGTCCCTCGGCGGGGTTGGAGAGGAAGCCCGTCTCGATCAGGATCGCCGGACAGGTGACTTGGCGCACCACATAAAAACGGGCGCGCTTGACCCCGCGGTCGGCACTTTTGATGCGCCGGAGAATGCTGCGGTGAACTTCGAAAGCCAGCGCCATGTTGTTTTTGTCGTAGGCATTGCCGGGCTCTTTTTCGTTTTTGGTGCCGCCGTGGGTGGAGGCCGCTCCGGCGGGGGTCATGCAAAAGGTTTCGAGACCGTCCACGTAGGGGGCGGCCATGTTGGTGTGGATGGAGATGAACAGCGAGGCGCCCATACTGCGGGCGTAGTCGGTACGGGCCTTGAGCGAGAGATCGGTGTCGGCGGTACGGGTCATGGCTACATTGTAGCCTTTGCTGCGGAGCATCTGGACGGTGCGGCGGGCGGTATTGAGCGTGATGTCTTTCTCGCGGGCGCTGCGGGTGTTGCCGCCGAGGTCGCGGCCGCCGTGGCCGGGGTCGATGACGATCAGCTTCATGGGGTGCGCGGTCAGGCTGTTCGCCCGCAGCAGCGGGTCGACGGTCAGCGTGAAATCATCCTCCGCGATAAAGGACTGGATGCCATTGACCTGCGCCGGATAAAGCAGGTAAAAATTGACGTCGTTATAGGATGAAGTATTTTTCTGATGGGTGAAAACGAGCTGGCGTTTCTTGTCCTTGCTGGTCAGGATGGTTTTTTCCTTGGTCACGTAGCAGTTGAGGTTGTAATAAGTGGCTATGTCGCGTAAATAGATGTAACGGCGCTGCTGCAGCCAGGTGTAGCGGATCTGGACGTCGGCCGCGCCGAGCTGCAGGGCGGTGCCCAGGAGAAAAAACAGAACTGCGAGAGTGAAGCAGGGTTTCCGGAAAATCACGAATCGGCCCTCACTGTGTCAATGGTAATGCTCTCCGCCCACGACTGGCGCGGCGGGTACATGGCCAGCAGGTTGCCGCCGATCCGGACGGCCTCCGCCAGCGAGCCGTAGACGAATGCCTTGGCCAGCCGGAACGCTTCCAGATACGAGTATTCGAGGGCCAGCGCGGCGGCGAAGGCGGCGCTCAGCGTGCAGCCGGTGCCGTGGGCGGTATTTTTCTCGAAAACCAGCAGCGGGGTCGAGATTTCATAAAGTTCCGAGCCGTGGCAGACGATGTCGACGGCGCGGTCGGTGCCTTGCATGTGACCGCCTTTCAGGATGCAGCCGCAGCCCCAACTGTCGCTGCAGAACTTCGCGGCGCGGACCATATCGGCATGGGATTCGATTTTGATGCCGGCGAGTTTCTCGGCTTCGGGCAGATTGGGCGTGATCCAGGCGGCCAGCGGCAGGAGCTTGGAGATCAGCACCCCGGCGGCGTCCGGCTCCAGCAGTTCGGCGCCGCTGGTGGAAATCATGACCGGGTCGACGACCAGCGGCTGCTTGAAATCGCGCATGGCGTCCGCCACCGCTTCGATGATCGGGGCGGAGCCGAGCATGCCGGTTTTGGCCGCGCCGAGACGGATGGCGCGGCGCACGGTGTCGATCTGGGCCTTGACCGCCTCCGGGGGAAGCAGATCGATGCGGCTGACTTCATTGGGATTCTGCGAGGTAATGGCGCAGATGGCCGAGCAGCCGAAAGTCTCGAACGCGTTAAACGTCCGCAGATCGGCCTGAATGCCCGCGCCGCCGCCGCTGTCGCTGCCGGCTATGGTCAAAACTGCTGGAAAATAGGGTTTTTTCGATGGATCCATGTTCTTTTCTTGATTTCATTGTTCTGAAGTTGTAAATTACATCAATAAATGGAAAAAACAAACCGGAAAAGCAGATGAAAGACAATATGATAAAACTTTTTTCAATTCTATTTCTGTCGCTGTTTTTCGCCCCGGTTTTTGCGCAGGCGGCGCGGCAATTTCTGGAGGTGAGATATTCGTCCGGCAACCATATCCAGGTCAAGTACGGCGATTACCTGCGCAGCATCGAGCGCCGCGCCGCGCGGATGATCCGTTCGTCCGGCGAGCCGCTGAACCTGAAATTCCGGGTGGTCGCCGATTTCCCGGAGGGCTTCAAGGCGGACAAGAACCCCGACAGTTATTTGCTGAGCGACAATCTCGAGCGTCTTTATTACGACTATGACCTCAATATCAAAATGATCGAAGTGATGCTGCTGGCGCGCTGCGGCTACCGTCCGGACCAGTTAAAGGAGCCGTATCCGCGTTGGGTGCTGACCGCGCTTTACGGCAAACTTCATCCTTCGCAGGGGCATATCATGCCGTTGACCCGGCGCCCCGGGCTGTACGCGCTGGCGGTGGCCGGCGAATCGCCCGATTTCGAAACGACGCTGCTGACGCCGATGATTTTCACCCGCGACGGTCCCGCCGCCTATTTCTTTTATGAGGAAATCTGCGTGCTGGTGCTCGATACGGTGGACAGCCCTTCGGCGGAGGCCGGGGATTTTTACCGGATGGCCGAGCTGTGCGTGGCGGGCGGCAAAACGCAGGCGGAGATCATGGCGCAGACCGTGCGCAAAACCATTGCCGGAAAAGTCGGCGACACGGGGCAGACCGATGCGGAGAAAATGCAGTCCTACCTGGAAAACAGCTCCCGGAGTCTGGTCAGCGTGTTCATGCCGCTGAATTCCGTGCAGTCCCAGAAGTATGTGCGCGAGATCGCCACATTCAAGTACAAGATCAGCCAGGGCGGCCAGCTGGTCGAGCGCCAGGCGGCGCTGGAACAATTGCCCTTTTTGCTGGAAACGATGGCCGACCGGGAGGAAGTGATCAAAACGCTGACCGACCGCATGACGGAGCTGGGCAACAAGTCGTTTTATCAGGTCAGCGACGAGACGAAAAATCTCGTTCAGGTGCTCAAGGACGCCGGCCTCGGCACGGTGGCCAGCCCGCGCACGCTCAGTGAGCGGATACGCCGCAGTCTGAACAATATGAACCTGGCGCTGGAGCGGCAGTACAAGATCGAGGAGCGGCTGAAGGCATTGGAGCGCGCTCATGTGAAGCCGGCCGACTATTACAGCCGCGAATTCTCCGAGCTTCAATCCATCCCGAAACCGTTCCCCGAAGTCGAGCAGCTTCTCGACAAATACGAAAAAGAGTTGCGGGATTTTCATTGAAAAATCCATTGACGGGGTGTATATTACCGATTGCTAACGAAAGGAAAAATATGGAAACAAGTAAATCATTCAAGAAATTAATCAAACGCGGCAGCGAGTTCCTGAACTGCGAATATCCGATCATGTGCGGTGCCATGACCTGGATCTCGGAACCGAAACTGGTCTCCGCGGTATCCAACAACGGCGGCTTCGGCTGTCTCGCCGGCGGCAATGCCCCCACCGATATTTTGCTCAAGAGCATCGAAGAAACCCGTTCGCTGACCGATAAACCGTTTGGCGTGAACCTGATCACCATCGCCCCGGCATACCGGGAGCACCTCGCCATGCTGAAGGATATACGGCTGCCCTACGTGATTTTCGCCGGCAGCTTCCCGCGTGACAAGGAAATCGAAATCGCCAAGGCCAGCGGCGCCAAAGTGCTCTGTTTCGCCTCCACCCAGTCCATTGCCGAGCGCATGATCCGTTACGGCGCCGACGCGCTGATCCTGGAAGGCAGCGAGGCGGGCGGCCATATCGGCCACGTCTCCACCACCATTCTGCTGCAGCAGGTGCTGTTCAAATTCGGCGACCAGCTCCCGGTATTCGTGGCCGGCGGCATGGGCACCGGCAAAATGATCGCCCACGTCATGCTGATGGGCGCGGCCGGCGCTCAGCTCGGAACCCGTTTCGTGATGACCGAAGAGAGCAACGTGCACCCGGCGTTCAAAGACGTTTTCATGCGTGCCAATGCCCGCGACGCGGTGTCCACTCCGCAGTATGACTCGAAGTTGCCGGTCGTGGCGGTGCGCGCCCTCAAGAACAAGGGCATGGCCAAGTTCGGCGAACTGCAGCTGCGTCTGCTCATGGAAATGCAGGAAGGCAAGATCCATCGCGAACAGGCCCAGATGGAAGTGGAAAAGTACTGGATCGGAGCGCTCCGCCGCGCCGCCATCGAAGGCGACGTGGAAGGCGGCTCGCTGATGGCCGGCCAGAGCGTCGGGCTGCTCGACAAGATCATGACGATTCGCGAACTAATCGACGAACTCGTCACCGAGGCCGATGCCGAACTGATGAAAATGAAAGCGTATTTCGCCGACTAACCAATAAGATGAAATCATGCCCAAGCCACGCAAAAGATACCGGAAAACGGTCGTAATCCTGACGGTGACCGGTGTTTCGGTGCTTTTGCTGGCGGCATTGTTTCATGGCTTCCAGACCTTCTTTTACCGTTTTTACCACGATTTCTTCTATCCCTATTTATCGGTGCCGATGCAGACCGGAAGGGCGCTGTCGGACCGGACGCTGGAGCTGCGTTCCAAGCGTGAACTGGCGTTGGAAATCGAGCGTCTCCAGCGCGAAAACCAGCTGCTGATGGCCCGCTTCACTGTCGGCGCCGAGGCCGGGATCGAAAATACCAAACTGCGCCAGCTCCTCGAACTCGAGCGGCGTCCCTCGTTCGGCTATGTTTTCGCCTCGGTATTGACGCGCGACCCGCTGGAATGGCGCGAGCGCTTCACCATCAACCGCGGCTCCGAGGACGGCATCAAAACCGGCTCGCTGGTGCTGACCGCCAGCCGCGTCACCGAAAACGACGCCGGCAGCGAAATGGTGTTCTGCGGCGTGGTCCGCCATGTGTCGCGCCATACCGCCGAGGTGCTGACGCTGATCGGCAGCGAGGCGCGGGTGGCCGCCCGGCTGAACCTCTCCGACGCCATCGGCTTCATCAACGCCGACCCCGAGGCCCCTGTGTCCCCCAAGTCGCTGACGCGGCTGAATTTCCTGCCCACCAACCGCGAGTACATGACCGGTGAACCGGTAGTCACCGCCGGTTTTGAGGACAATATCCCGGCAGGCATCCTGATCGGCCATATCGCTGAAATTATCGGCAGCAACACTGTTTATGATAACCGTTTGTATGTAAATGCGCTGATCACTCCGGCCGCGGATTTCGAGAAGATCCGTTTCCTGGTGGTGCTGACTCGCCAATAACCGGGGTCGTATGATTGATCTCTACATTTGTCTGTTTCTTTTTATCGGCACGCTGGCGCAGCTGATTTCCGGCAGCCTCGGGATTTACCTGCCGCTGGTGGCGGTGCTGATCCTCTACACGGCGGTGTCCGGCGGGCTGGTCCGCGGACTGGTCTACGCGGTGCTGGGGGGGCTGGCGACCGACGTTTTCGCCGGGTGGGGCGCGCCGTGGAACACGTTTGCATTTCTGACGGTGGCGGTGTTTGCACGGATCTGGTGCGAGCGCCAGATGCTGCGCCCGGTCATGGTCAATTTCCTGCCCGGACTGATTGCGGCGGCGATCCAACTGGTGTTTGTGCTGGTGGTCAAAGTCGGGGTCGGGGTGTCGTGGCGCTATTTGCTGGGGACGTGGCTGCCGGTTTTCGTGGGCGGGCTGATTTTCGGGGCGTTGTTCCTGCCGCTGGCGATCGTGATATTGGATTACTTCGCCGGGCGCATGAAACTGCCGCGTTACCAGGACGCCCGCAAAAAGCTGGACAGTGAAACCATGAGGTGGCAGAAGTGAAGTTCTCCACGCAATCGGTCCGGCTGATCCTGCTGGGCGTCATCTTCAGCGCGGGGCTGCTGGCCTTGGCGTCGAAATTGTTTCTGGAGCAGATCCGCCGCACGCAGTCGCACAATATCCGTATTTCGCGCCAGTCCATCCGCATGATCCGCCGTCCGGCGTTGCGCGGGCGCATCTATACCTCCGATCTGCAGATTCTGGCGGATAATTACCCGGTTTACAACGTGTATCTGTATCTGGCGGAAATGCGGCAGCCGGGGAGCATGCGCCGGAACCTCGATTATATCGAACTGGTCATCGGAAAGCTGGCGGATGCCATCGGACGCGAAAATGACATCAAGCGCGACGACATCATCCGCCACATCAACTACGAACCGGGGCTGCCGTTTGTGGCCTTCAAAAACCTCGACGAGGTGGAAATCGCCCGCGCCAGCGCCATCGCCACAAGCACCGACGGCGTGGCGATCACCCCGGAAACCGCCCGGATTTATCCGTTTGACTCGCTGGCGGCGCACGTGATCGGTTATACCCAGCTGCGCGACCCGGCCAAGGCGGCGGACCGCCGCGACTACTTTTATTACATCCCCGACCAGATCGGGGTGAGCGGACTGGAACGGGTTTTCGACCAGCTGCCGTCGAGCATCGGGCTGCAAAGCGTTCGGGGGCTGCGCGGCCTGCCCGGCTATGACGTGATCCGGGTGGACAATCGCGGATTCGTCGACTCGGTTTTGCCGGGGGGCGAGCCGCCGTTCAATGGCAACAGCATCATCACCACGCTGGATTTCGACGCTCAGAACCTGGGCGAGGGAATCCTGCGGGGGCACCGGGGCGCGTTTGTGCTGATGGACGCCGATACCGGGGCGGTGCTGGCCCTGGCGTCGTCGCCTTCTTTGAACCTTTCCGACTACTCGCCGGTGCGCAACAATCAGGCCATCAGGGCCAGCAGGAATGACCCGGACCAGCCGGAGTTGAACCGTGTTTTGCAGGAACACTACATGCCCGGCTCGATCGTCAAGCCCCTGATCGGGCTGGCGATCATGCAGAGCGGTATTTCGCCCAAGGATACAGTGGAATGTACCGGGCGCACCATGATCGGCAATGCCTCGATCCGTTGTACCGGCGTTCACGGCGAAGTCGACCTGGAACTGGGAATCGAACGCTCCTGCAACGTTTATTTCAACGTTCGCGGTATGGAACTGGGACTGGACAAAATGCGGGCGGTGATGGAAGAAGCCGGGTTCGGCAAGCCGACCGGCATCGAACTCTCGGAAGTACGGGGTATTCTGCCGGGCGGACCGCGTTGGACGTCGTTCAACAGCGCCTTGATCGCGATCGGGCAGGGGCCGATGAATGTGACCCCCATGCAGGCGGTGGTTTACATTGCCGCGCTGGCCAATGGTGGGAAGATCATGCAGCCGAGGCTGTTGCATGAAATTCGCGGCAAACAGGGCGAGTTGCTTTATCAGTCGCGCCCGCATGAAGTCCGGCAGTTGTCGGCCGGCAAAGAACAGCTCGACATTGTCAAAAACGGCATGGACCGGGTGGTGAATGCGCCGCGCG
>JBEBXH010000059.1:0-40856 GCA_040391785.1 Victivallis vadensis | reverse complement strand
TCTATCTCAAATTAAAGATCTTTCAGCTACCATCCCTTCGTACTCAAAAGGAGCTGTGAGCTATGGCGCAAACCGGAGAAGAGGCGTAATACTTGTCGGCGATCTCTGAATCAGTACCGAGGATCGATAGTAAAACGGCTTTGGGAATACCGGCTTCGGCACAGTGACTGGCGAAGCTGTGGCGCAGTGAGTGAAAGCCGTAAACCGTGACTTTGCGTTTGCGACCGGGGACGGTGACATTGGGTTCCAGACCGCTCCAACGAATTATTCTCATGACATCATGATTGACATGATTATCGCCGATGCTTTTGCCGGTCTTGTCGGTTTTCTTATAACGTTCGGCGACGTTGGGACAGACATATTCATTCGTCTTCCACTTCGCAGCTTCCTGGAGCACGGGAATCAGTGGCTCGGCCATTGGGATGGTTACGTCTTTACCGGTCTTGAATTGCGTGACCCATATTTTCCGCAACTTGAAATCCAGCTTATCCCAGCGGAGCAGGACGCAGTCTTTCAGGCGTTGGCCGGTATACATGCCGAGATAGTAGATCACCTTGATCTCGGGCTTGTGCATTACTTTGTAGTTGGGATCGTCTAAGACCTCACGAATTTTTTGCACTTGTTCGCGAGTGAATGAAAGTCTGCGCGCATTTTGCTCTTGCTCTTCGCGAGGCTTGCGACGCAGAGATTTTGCGGTAAAAGGATTTTCGTTGCAATACTCTTTCAGGGTAGCAAATATTCTGTTAAGCCGCCTCAGCTTTCGGTTGTGTGTTTCTACCGATATATCAGTTTTGCGGAGGTAATCAGCAAAACGGCTGGTCAGAACTGCATCGACGTCACGAATAGTCATCTGCGGGTCATCGGCAAACCGCACGAACTCGGCTAAGGTTGCTTCGTATGATTGCTGCTCATTGACAGTTGCCGGCATGGCACGGTCAGGGTGTTTGCTGTATTCCTTCCAAGCGTCGTCCAGATACAGCAGCATTTTCTTTTCGGCCAGCCCACGAGCTTCTCGCACATGTGCGGAAATAACTTCCTGCGAAGTGGCCTTGACTACCGGGATTAACGCTTCGGCGCGCTTGATCGCTTCCTTTTGGTTCTTGGTTTTTAGGCTGACGCACTTTCGTTGGCCATTCACCTGATAACGGAAGTAATAGACCTCGCCTTTTTTGTAAAGGTGCCCGGCTTGAAGTTTGACATTCTTCTTTTCTTTGCTGTCTTGAACCACTTCTTCGTTTTTCTTTTTTTGATCCGCCATAACCGAATCCTCCAAATAGCTGCTTTGACTAATATACGACGGAAATCGGCTTTTGAAAACGAAAATGGTGCCAGCCAGCCACCTTTTGGAGAAAATTGAGGAGAAAATTGGTAGCGGGGGTAGGAATCGAACCTACGGCCTTCAGGTTATGAGCCTGGCGAGCTACCACTGCTCCACCCCGCAATATCGTTTGATTGAGTTATAAATATAATACTTATTTGATGCTTTTCAAGCTGGATTTGTGATTTTTTTCTGTCTTTTTTTTATTTTGATGCCGGATTGAAGAGACGCAGGTGATGCATGGTATTGGTATTCAGAAGAGTAGAGTGAATAGGGCTGGGTTGTGGTTTTTTTCTGTTTTTCTTAATTTAATGTCAGGGGGGCTGGAACCAGGTTGGGGAAATCTGAGTTCAAGGGGAGGAGGGGATTGTTGGGTATTGTGTTTGTAGTGAATGCAGTATGGTGAATGGAAGGGCTTTGGGGATACCCTGGACACTATGGATGGAGTTTTTTGGGCTCTTTGTCCATAGTGTCCAGGATTGTGTGGGATGTTATTTAGCGTTGATTCCGGCGGTTTGCTGTGGCGCGTAGTATTGGTATTCGTCGGTGTAGAACAGATAGGCGCTTGAGGCGGAACCGGTGGTTTCGCCGGGATAGGTCGCGATCAGGCTCAGCGGAATATCCGTTTGGGTGTTCGCTTTCATTTCGCGCCAGTATAGAACTACGGTGTTATCGTGGGTTTCGTAGGCGGAAATGCGGTTTTCTTTGGTCAATTCCTTGAGCTGGTCGTGACGGATTTCGAAGCCGGCCGGGATGCCGATGATCGCCAGGGGCATGGAAATATTGGATTTAGCGGTAACGGTGACGGTCATGACGGCGGCATCGCCTTCGCGGTAGGTGGATTTGTCGAGTTTGGTCGCCAGGGTCAGTTCGCACTCCGGGGCGTTGTTCGGCTGCGGGGTGGAGTAGGCGATCTCGAGGGCGAAGGGCATTTCGGAGCCATCGGTCATTTGCAGGGTGATGGTGTGTTCGCCGGCGGTGAGGGCGGCGGCGAAATCGGGCAGGGCGATGGCACCCTGGGTGTCTTTGTCGAATTTGACGGGATGGCCGAAGGGCTTGCCGTCGATGACCAGCTGGACGGAGCCGGGGGCCTTGGGCTTGCTGCGGGCCTTGTCGTAGGCGTTAATGGCCTTCAGGGCGAGGATGGTGGACTGGGTGGAGCCGAAGCCGCCGGATTTGCAGCTTTCGAAGAGCCATTTCATGGTGGTTTCCACGCAGTCGGCATATTGTTCGCCGAGGCGCAGCCAGGCGATGATCGCGAAGGAGGTGGTTTCGATGTTCAGGGCGGAGCCGCCGGAATTGGTGATGGTGTTTTTGCCGTCGGCGACCATGCCGTTTTTGTCGATTTTGGCGCGGAGTTTGGCGGCGAGCTGATTGGCAGCGGGGAGGTCCTTGGCGAGGTAGAGGACGTTGGCGCCGAGGGCGATCTGGTAGCTGTCGGTGGCCTTCATGGCGTTTTCCTTGACGGCGGCGATTTCCTTGCTCAGTGTGGCGGGATCGGTGCCGGATTCGAGGAGCGTCCAAACGATGTAAGCATCGGTAATGGGCTGGGGAGCGCGGCCGAAGGAGTCAAGGGCGCGTTCGTTGCGTTTGAAGGAGCCGTTGCCGTCGCGGCGGTCGAGGAGCCAGTTGCGGGTGCGCTCGACCATGGCTTTGTCGATGTTCATAACCTGGGTCATTTCGGTGAACTGCATCAGGCCGTAGGCGGTGAGGGCTTCGTGGCCGGGGTCGCCGCCGAACCATTCGTAGCCGAGGGTTTTGGTTTCGAAACCGATCAGTTTTTTGTAGCCTTCGTCGAGGAGTTCGGCGGATTTTTTGACTTTGTCGGGCGAGACGCCCTGGTGACTCAGGAAATACTGCTGGGCCATGACCAGCGGATAACTGGTGGAGCTGGTTTGCTCGAAACAACCGTAGGGTTTGCGGATGAGGGCGTTCAGGGCTTCTTCCATGTTGGCGAGGGGGGAGGGGTAGGCTTTGGCCTCGGCTTTCAGGGAATTGGGCTCGACGTTAGCCGGGATTTTCACGGAGAGGCTGTAATCTTTGGCGGGGCCGATGAGGCCGCCGGCATTGATGGCCATCGGGAAGCCGCGGGGATTGACGATCAGGTCGCGCTCGACTTTGTCGGTATAACCGTCGGCGGAGGCGGAGAAGGTGAGGCGGTATTTACCGGCCTGGGCGGCGGCGAGTTCGATGATGGCGCGGCCGCGTTCGCCGGGCTTGAGCGTGTATTTGCCGGACGGAATGGCGGGGCCGAGGGGGGGCTCGGAGCGGACGAGCAGCGTGGCGGTCAGTTCCTTGTCGGTGGAATTGACCAGTGCCACGGGGAGCTCGACGCGGTCGCCGGCGGTAATCGTGACGGGCATTTTCGGGGCGATATAGAAGGGTTCGACGGATTTGATTTCGGTGATGGAAGCGCCGAGCGCGCCGTTACCGGCGAAGGCGTCGGCCTGAACCACGAAGGTGGTGATGCTATCCGAAAGATCAAATTCGACTTCGGCGGAGCCGCTGCGCGGATTGGTGCGGATGCCGGCGTTCCAGTAGAGGGTTTCAGCGAAGTCGGTGCGTTCGTTTGGTTTGCGTTCGGCGCGGACTTTGTGGGCGTATTCGCGGATGACGGCGATTTTTGCTTTTTGCATCGGACGATTCAATTGATCGCCGGCAAATCCTTTTTGTACAGGTCGATACCATTGATTACCCGGAAATCCACTGGCATGGCCATCATGAAACAGTATATTGCCGTATTTGGCATCATTTTTGAGCTTGGCTTCGGCTTGAACCGGGGCGGCAGGTGCTGGCATTGCAGCCGGGACGGCGTTTTCCATAACGGCCATATCTTCGACGGCTTCAGCGCGGACATCTACTCTATTGAACCGCACGGTCGTAATGGAGGAGCGAAGCGGCTGCATGAAGGCGAGGGCGCGCTTGGCGGCGGCGACTATGTCGGTTTTTTCGAGGAGTTTGTCGAAGTCGACGAGGATGAAGCGGCGCCAGCCCTGGGTGCCGAGAAGGAGGTCGACGGCGGTGTCGGCGAGCGGGTTTTGCGGGTCGAGGTAGACGTGAGCGTCAGCGAGGTCGAGGGTTTCGTTTTCGAGATAGACCATGACGGGGAGGGAGGGGGCCTGTTCGCGGCGGTCGATCATCTGAAGGACGGTGTCGTCGACGACCTGGAGGCCGACCACGGCTTCGACGGGGGTGTCTTTTTCGTCGGTGGTTTCGATTTTGAGTTTGACTTTGCCGCCGGGGATGAAGGCTTCGGATTGAGGTGTGACTTTGATCTTGACGGCGAACTTCGGGGCGCGGTAAATAAGGCGCTCGGCGATGGGGGTGTTCTGGCTGTCGAATACGGTCACGATCAGGACGCCTTCGGCATCTTTGGCGTCAAGGGTGACGGTGTTGCTGCCGGATTCGAGGGGGGCGGAGGCGAGTTCGGCTTCGCGCTTGAAGAGCTTGACGGTGGCGGCGTTCGAGTTCGCGGTGGCGTTGATTTTGACGGTGACGGGGTCAGCGAATTTGTAGACTTTCTGGGTAGTGCTGATGACCGCGCCGTGGAGTTTGGCCTGGGGCAGGTTGTACACTTTTGAAACATTCGCGGGTTCAGTTATCTCCAGAATATTTGTTCCAATCGTTGGAGTGATCGTAAAAACGCCACGCCCTTCATGAGTCGTTTTTACAGTAGTGTCCGTTTTGAAAGTGGGCGGCTGATTGTCGATTCGGCGCCCTTGGGGAAGGCGTGCTTCGGAAATTCGGCCGGTGATGTCGGCGGGTTTGCCGTCGGCGCGGCGGGCCTGGAAGTAGACGCGGTTTTCGACACCGGCGATCAGTTCGCCGCCTTCGGGATAGAAGTCGATAGTGAAGTTGTTCAGCAGGATCGGGATGGTTTTGCCGGCGTTTTCGACCACGCCGCCGTCGGCGATGGAGAACACGAGGGAGCCGTCGGCGGATTCGAGCTTGGCGGGGAGTTTGAATTTGACTTCGCAGAGGCCGTTTTTGTTGACGGTGAGGTCATCGGTGCGGAAGAATTCCTTGCCGTCGACGGTGGCGGTGGCGCTGACTTTGGCACCGGCGGGGATGCCGCCCTCGGCGCGGGTCACCTGCACGGTGGCGGTGACTTCTTCGCCGGGAGAGTAGCCTTTGCGGAAGAATTCGATCTGGCTGCGGAGGCGGGGCGGGGTGTAGCTGCGGATTTCGAATTTTCGCTCGGCCGGGGCGGAGCCGTTGACGGTGATTTCGGCTTTGTAGACACCGCCCGCGAGGCCGGGGGGAATGGTCCAGGCGACGCCGCCGGTCGAGTCCTGAATTTGAACGTATTGATTGAAGACTTTTTCGCCGCGCGGGCCGGTAATGGTGAGGTTGCCGGAGGCAGGGTCGCGCATCGGGAGGTTGCCGTCCGCAGTCAGGACCACGGTGCGCAGATAGACGTTTTCGCCGCTGCGGTAGATGGGTTTGTCGACGGATAGGTAGGCAAGGATGCGTTTCGCGCCGCCGAGTTTTTCCGGGGTGACGATGTTGGCTCCGACAAAGATGCCGCCGGTAAGGACGGCCAGTCCGACGAGGGATGCGACGATTTTCATATGTTACCTCAAAATTGTTTCTGTAAAGACACTATAGCACGGTTCAAGGCGAAGTTGTCAAAAGATTGAAAAAGAATTGTCAAAAGATTGTCAAAGGGAAAATAAGACCCGCCTTCGCCAAGGCTATGGCGGGGCAAGCGGGTCGGTCAACGCTGCTCCTTGCCGAAGGGCATGGTGACGGCGATGACGCAGTCTTTGCTGAGCTTCATTTCTTCGGCGAGTTTTTTGGTATCGACGCTGGCGGTGGAGACGGTGGCGAAGCCGGCCGAGGCAGCATACAGGTAGATGTTTTGGACCACGCAGCCGATGTGCAGCGGGGCGTAGATGCGGGCCTGTTCTTCGGGAATGTTTTTCGCCTTCATTTTGGCGAGGTCGGATACCGGGATCAGGGTCAGCGGAGCGGTGGTGTAGAATTCCTTGCGCATGCCGCAGAATGGCCGGAGATCGCGTTCCTGTTCCAGAATCAATTCGTGTTTGGTCTGGTCGTAGCGGTAAAGGCCGTCCTTCATGGCGGCGTAGAGGGTGATGTCCTGCGAATTAAGCGCGGATGGATTGGTGCGGCGGCCGTCGGAGCGGTTCACACCGGTGGCGGCATAGAGCAGATTGGAGAGCTCCGGGAGCGTCAGCGGCTGCGTGGAGAAGTTGCGAATGGTTTTGCGGTCGGTCAGGGCCTGCATGAGGGGCTTGCCGCCGGTCTTGTCGGGCTCGGGGAGTTCAATCACCTTTTCCGCGGCAATTCCCGAGGACAAAATACCGAACAACGCAAATACAAAAATCCATTTATTCATAATGTCCTTCCTTCGATTATCATATTTACTACTTTGGACTTAAAAAACGAATATAATCATTTCCATCGTCCGGGGCATAGACGACGCCGCTGTGAATCAGAAATTGACCATTGTCTGCTATAACCGGTTCAGTTTCGTTCTCTGCCAGTAAGCAAACCGTCAGATAATACCAATTTGTGGCATGCGGCATTTGCGAAATTGCCCGCATGACGGCGGAGATATATTCCGGGGCTGCAGCGTCATTGGAATAGATTTGGCCGCAAGCAAGAAATTCTCCACCAAAATCATCGTCGATGTTATAGTTACCGGGCTGCTTGAACAATTCCGTATCAAGAGCTTCCGATAACTGTTCGTATTCGGCATCGAGCATTTCTTCGGTAAACTGGGTGTCAAATTTAACCGGGGCGTAACTTTCTTCCGAGATTTTTCGATAATCTTCTTCATTGAGAATCTTCACTTCGAAGGATAGATTGAGAGGGAGCTGATTGTTGATTTCCATTGCTTGTTTCAGATAATTCCGGTTTTTTGCCGCATCATAAACAGCATATCGGGTATTATCGAGAGGCAAACGTCCTTTCGAATCCTTGATGAATGGATTGGCTCCATGTTCGATAAAAAACTTTACCTGTAAAATGGATCTCGAGGCTGCAAAATGCAACGGAGTCCCACCAGTATTGTCTGTAATATTAATGTCAGCGCCAAGATCCAGAAGAAGTTGAGCATATTCAAGAATCCATGGATCGAATTCAGCATTGAAATAATTCACTTCATGCAAGGCAGTATTCCCTCTATCATTTTTGGCTGCAAGGGGAACACCGGCGGCATGAAAAAAGCGAATTAGTTTTTTGCCGATGGTAGGAGTCTTGCAGTTGCTCATGACTTCCATAATCAGGCTCTGACCAACCCCGGGGAGACGAACAGTTGACCAGTCGGGGAATTCCTTTAGCAGTTTGTAGAATGGGGGAATGTTGGTTTTGTCAGGCCACGATTCGATTTCCGGATCAAACTTCTTTCGATATTTCTCATCACAGCAATACCGCTTCAAAGAGGAAAATAATTTTTCCAATTTAGACGGAAACAGTTTTTCCCGGAAATCGGATAATATACTCATGATTCCTCCTTTGGTGCATGTGTATCATACACCGGGAGGAGGAAAATGTCAAATCCGATCGACGTATATCAGAAGGTTTCGGCCACGTAGTTGACGGCGTTGCGGAAGAAGATAACGCCTTCGCCTTCGGCCGGGAGCTTGCCCTGGATCTTGTCCGTGGTCCAGCTCGGTGAGTTGAAGGGCGAGAGGAAGGCTTCCGGGTGCGGCATCAGGCCGAAGACCCTGCCGGTGGCATCACAAATGCCGGCGATGGCATTGATGGAGCCGTTGGGATTGGCGGGGAATTCGTTGGCGATGGAGCCGTCGGCATTGGCGTAACGCACGGCGACGAGATTGTTCTTTTCGATGGTTTCCATGGTGGCGTCGTCGGCTACGAATTTGCCTTCGCCGTGGCGGATCGGCAGGCGGACCTGGTCGATGCCTTTGGTGAAAACACAGGGGGAAGCCGGGTTGGCTTTCAGATAGCACCAGTCGTCGCGGAAGGTGCCCGAATCATTGTGCGCCAGGGCGGCCTGCTGGGTGAAGTATTCGCCGTTGATGGCGGGGACCATGCCGAGGCGGGTCAGGGTCTGGAAACCATTGCAGATGCCGATGACGAGCTTGCCGTCGGCGATGAATTTTTCGAGCTGTTCGCGCAGGTTGTACTTGACGCGGTTAGCGAAAACCGAGCCGGAGCCGAGGTGGTCGCCGAAGGAAAATCCGCCGATGAAGGCCAGAATATGAAATTCCGCCAGGTTGCGTTTGCCGGCCAGGATATCGTTCAGATGAACCTTTTCCGCGGTGGCTCCGCACAACTTGAATGCGGCAGCGGTTTCGTTTTCGCAATTCAAACCGAATCCGGTAATGACCAATACTTTGACGTTTGCTTTATCCATAAGAAATCCTGGCTGTTTACAAGTTAAAAATAATTCACAGTAAGATACAGCCGGAACGCCTTGTTTTCAAATCAGCGAGAAGATAAATAAGTGAAAATCAGACTTGTGCATACAATGCGGAATTTACATTTAAAAAGTTCATTCCAGCCAAAGCAACCGATTACGCCGACTGGAAAGAACTCATATTTGACGGCCGCAAATTCAACATTCGGCAATTGCGGCATTGACCCGGCGGCGGAGATCCAGCAGCCAGGCGGCGTCATGCGGATAACGTTTCATGGTGATCTTGTAATACAGCCCCTCGTGAATCATATCCAGCACGGCTTGACGGCCGATTTTCTCTTCCAGCAGCCGCAAGGCGCGCAGATCCTGCAGGCCCTCGGTAAATACCTCGTGGCGGATCGAGTCGACCGGGCCGTCTTTTCCCGGATAAACCGCGAAGGAGTCCCCGGACACGAATACTCCGCCGGCGTCGGTGGTCAGGAACGGATTGATATCCTGGTCGAGCGAGTATTGCGTGTACCAGAAGTTATATCCCCACTGCAGGAAGCCGGCCAAATCGTAAATATAGAGCTGCAGTCCCATGATCCTGGTACGGGCCGAAGGCATGGCGAAAAAGCGGTTCGACACGTCTTCCCACTGGCAGACACAGTAATAGGTGAAGAGATTCGGAATGCGGCGTTCGTAGAACGGTTCGATATGGTCGTTGCACGGGATCGGAATGCCGACGCCGCCACGGTCGTAGAAATCGATATCGGACAGGGCGTCGATGATCGGGATGTCGCCGATCAGCGGACGGAGCAGTTCGGCGCAGTAACGGTATTGTTCGAGCTGGTCCGGGTGCGGTTCGTCGGAGATATGAAAAAATATATTCTTCGAAAGACCGTTGGCCGCGGCTACTTCCAGCATTTGCGGAATCAGTTGTTTGAGGAAATTGGCGTATTCGGGGGAATTCGACGGAACATGCCAGCCGAAAAGCTTCTTTTCCACGCCGTTTTCGCGGACCATGATTTTCGGGGTATACTTGGCGCCCCACTGGGTGAACGGATGGGCGAATTCAAAGTACTTGAATCCGCACTTCAACCCCAGTTTGAACCAGCGGTCGAGTTTGGCGAAATCGAACGTGTAACGGTCGCCGCTTTTCTCGATATCCAACAGCTGGGTGGTGGGGCGCTCACCGCCGACCCCAGTATCCAGCGGCGCGGTCCAGATCGGAGTCAACAGCATATTGATACCGTGGGAAGCGGCGTTGGTGAAATATTTTTCCATCAATACCCAGTGTTCTTCGCTCCAGCACGGGACCTTGTAATATTTGTGGATGCAGTCGGTGTGGAGCCATTCGCTGCGGATCAATTTCTGTTCCGGCAAGGCCGCGTCGATGACTTCCAGGGTGTAAGATTTGGTCAACACTTCCGCTTCCGGAATTGGAGCGCCCAGATAATCGATGGTGGTTACCGAGATATTGAACTCGTATTTGCCCGGAGCGCAATCCTTGCCCACCGGGACCGAGATCCAGAAAGCACGCCACTGGCGGCGCGGCAATAACCAGGACATACTGGCGGCAAGCGGTTTCAGGCAGTCGGGATACAGGCCGGGTGTGGTCCGCAGATAATTTCCATCGTTTTCGACCGCGGCACAGTTGGACGGCATGAGTTCCACGGTCCGGACGGAATGCGGCAGTTTGCTCTGAATATCGAGCTTGATCCATTGGCGGTCGGCCGACCACACCGCTACCTGAAAAGCGGCGACTTCTTCCCGCAGAGCCGTGCTGCCGCCGACTTCACTTGCAAGTAATTCCTCATCGTTGAAAATCTTTTCCAGCGAACTTACGATCCTGAGCTTTAGCATAACTGAATTCCTTTTATAGATTCCCTGATAACCAGAACGGTTCTCAATAACCTGTCCGCGGGCGGCTTACCGGTCCGAATGCCGTCCAGCAGAACGTCGAGAGCGTTCCGGCAAAGTTCTTCGACATCAATGCCGACTGTAGTCAACGGAACCGGATACAGTTCCGAGTTCATCACGTTGTCCGCGCCGGCGATGGAAATATCATCCGGTACCCGGACGCCCTCTTTGAAACAGCGCTCCATGGCACCGAGCGCGCATTGATCGTTCTGGCAGACCACGGCGGTAAATTCCGCATCCGAGGCCAGCAGCCGCCCCATTCCTTCATACCCCCAATGACGATGTCCGGCAAATTCCACGGCCAGGGCCGGGTCCACCGGTATCTGGTGCTTTTTCAAAGCCCGCGCATATCCCTGGTAACGGCGCGGATCACTGGTGATGACGGCAATCCGGCGATGTCCCTGTTTGATCAGATGGTTGGTAATGTCGTAAAAACCGTTTTCCAGATCAGAGGTCACGCTCGCGCAACCGAGATTTTTCACCCGATACGGAGTCCCTACCAGCCGGTGAAGGTTTCTGGCCAGGAACGCCGATTCCTCAAGCGGACCCACGCTGCAGCCGATGATGACGCCTTCACATTCGGCCAGCATCCGCGATATTTTTTCTGTCGGCGACTCATACTGAGGGTTGCAAACCGATACCAGCGGCCGCAATCCGGCCCGGTACAGATAATCGATCATGGCGGTCTGGACCTGATTTTCATACTCTCCGACCCGGGGATGAAATATCAAGCCGATGTTGCCGGTCACAGGCTGGCCGGGACTGGTCGGATACATCACTTTGTAGCCCTTGCCGTGCATCGGCAATATCAGTTTTTCGACCTCCAACTCGCGCAAAGCCCGGCGGAGCGTGGTGCGCGAAACCCCGAGTTTCTCCTGCAGCGAGCGCTCCGACTCCAGATAATCCGGCCGTTCGTCGGCAATCACGCCCCGCAGATAACTGCGTACCCGCAAATGCAGCAATTGGTTGTTATTTTTTTCCTGGTTCATATCTCAAATTCCTTAAAACTGGTAGTTACCAGTAGCTATATAATAACCCTCTTTTGCGGAATGTCAAGCCCCCATCCATACGTTTTTGGCATTCGTCCGGGGGGATGAGGCCGCTAAAGGCAATTTCGATAGGACGCATAGGACAAATAGGACGTATAGGACGCGATTGATAAGCTCAAAATTCGTCCGCCCTGTCCGACCAAACAGTGAAGCCTACCATCACCCGGAGGAGTACTTGGCGGTGCTTTTTTTCTGTTAATGCATCCATAATCCAGTATTTGCCACTAAAATCCTATTTATTTTTATTGAATTTAGTGCTATAATAAATTTAAGTGCAAAATAATAACTGGTAGCTACCAGTATTTTTGGAGGAAAAAATGGCAAAAATAGCAATCATCGGAGCGGGCGGGGTAATCTTCGCCCAGAACTTCATCAAAGATATTTTGCTGGACGAGGAACTGCGCCGGAGCCAGGTGACCCTGATGGACATCGACCGCGGACGGCTCGACAATGCCGGCAAAATGGCCGAGATCACCTCGAAACAGCTCGGTGTGGACTTCAAACCGGAACTCACCACCGACCTGCGGGCAGCGGTTCGCGGCGCCAATTATGTGATTACGATTTTCCGCGCCGGCACGCTGGAGCATCAGAAACTGGAATACGAGATTCCGGCGAAGTACGGCGTGAAACAGGTCGTGGGCGACACGCTGGGGCCGGGCGGGGTGTTTCGCGGGCTGCGCACGCTGAAGCCGCTCTTTGAAGTGCTCGAAGCCATGGAAATCGAGTGTCCCGGCGCTTACCTGCTGAACTACGTGAACCCGATGTCGATGAACACCATCGCGCTGAGCAAGCGGGCGCGGACCGTCAAGGTGCTGGGCCTCTGCCACAGCGTCCAGTGCACGGCCGCCGATATGTCCAAATGGCTGAACGTTCCCCTCGAAAAACTGCATTATTACGCCGCCGGAATCAATCACCAGGCGTTCATGATGAAGCTGGAAACCGAAGGACGCGACCTCTACCCGGAACTGCGTAAATGCCTCGATAAGCCGGAAATCTACAATGGCGACAAGGTACGGTTCGAACTGATGCGCCATTTCGACTTTTTCCCCACCGAAAGCAGCGGCCACGGCAGCGAGTACAACCCCTATTTCCGCAAGCGCGAAGACCTGCTGGAAAAATTCTGCTCCGTCACCACGCCCATCGACCTGAAAGACTCCTGTCATGCTTATCTGATGTGCGCCGGCGTCTCCGGGGCGTCGCTCACCGTCTGCTCGAAGCTGCAGGTGCTCAATGAACAGAAGCTGCAGCGGCTGCTGGCCGGCGAAGAAAAGATCGACCCGAAACCGAGCCTCGAATACGGCGTCCAGATCATTCAGGCGATGGAGAAGAATGTGCCGTTTTCGGCAAACCTGAATGTCATGAACGACGGTTTGATCCCGAACCTGCCGCCCGCCGCCTGCGTGGAAGTCCCCTGCCTCGTCAGCGGCGGCGGCGTGTTTCCGGGGCGGGTGGAGAACTACCCGGAGCAGCTGGCAGCGCTGAACCGCGGCATGATCAACGTGCAGATTCAGGCGGCGCAGGGCGCGCTGAACTGCAGCAAGCGCGATATTTTTCATGCGATCGCGGCCGATCCGCTGACCGCGGCGGTGCTGGGGCTGGACGAAATCCAGCAGATGACCGATGAAATGTTCGAAGTATTGGCATCGGAAGTCGACCCCGGTTTTTCTAATAAAGATCTTGAAATTCACATTGCTTAAGGTATTAATATATAAAGTAAGATTTTTAATGAGAGAAACCCTAAAAGCTGAAAGGAGAGGAAAATGAGAAAAATCAGGTGCCGCCGGGAAACAAGTAAAATATTGAAATTTACTTTGATTGAACTCCTCGTTGTGATCGCGATCATCGCGATTCTGGCGGCCATGCTGCTGCCTGCATTGAGCAAAGCCAGAGATGCGGCCAAGAATGCAACGTGTGTCAATAACCTCAAACAACTTTCGATGGCGGGATTTGCTTATATTGAGGATAATGCCGGTTGGCTTTGTACGGGTACCAATGTGATGAATTATGTATTTACCCTGACTTCTTCTTATACCAGAGGATGTATGGGAGAATATGTGGGATGCAATCCGGATCCGGCTTTCACTTTGGTCGTACCGAAGATATTGATTTGCCCCATGGGAAAACGTTACGACAATACCGGCACAGCAGCACCCGGCAACCCGAATTTCAGCTACACATTCAACGGCGCTTTTATGAAGCAGATCACAGATACCCGGAATCAATATGTCATTGGATCAGTCAAAAATCCATCCGGCAGAATGTTTGCGGGAGACCTCGGAGTAGTTCCCGGCATTTCCTCAACCATAGCTGTCATGAACTCCTGCAGTTTAATCTACCGGGATGCAGTAGCTTTTCGGCATAATAGAACGGCAAATTTCGCTTTTGTCGACGGGCACGTGGCAAGCCGCTTCTCCCACGAAGTGCCACTGTATGCCAATGCCACTAATGACAGTGTGAAAAATTTCTTTGCGGACGGCACAAGCGGCTGGTTTTAATCCGGAAGATCCTCACATCCGCTTATTTAACTTAAAAAATAACAAGGAGTACCCAAAATGAAATTCAAAGTACTAGCCGCAACTGTACTGTCCTCTCTGGCAATCTGCACCATGGCGCAGGAAACAACCAAAGATCTGCAGCCGCTGCTGCAGGCCAACAAATGGAACCGGGAACGAAATGCCGTCCAGGTCGCCAATGAAACGGTCGAAATCGACGGCACAGCGGCTCAAACCCTGAAACTGACCTACCTGATCGATTACAAGCAGAAAGACGGTTCACTGAAAGCCACCAGTTGGCCCTATGCCCAGTATCCCAAACTGCCCGCGGAGCTCAACGACTGGAGTCCATTCCAGAACCTGAAAATGAAAATCCGTGCTCAATTCTCCCGCGCCGATGCGGAAATTCCGTTTCACATCGCGGTAATTCCGACCGAAGGCAAACGGGTCGATATCACCGAGAAACTGGTTGCCGGCAAATGGATCGACTGCACCCTCCCGCTTTCTAAATTCGATAATCCTCAAAGCATCAAAGAAATCAAATTTTTCCTGAACAGTGCCAAATACAACCATGAAGATGTTGTGACCGTTGAAATCGCCAAGTTGCAACTGACCCAATAATTCATAGGGGGAAAGGAGTATTTTGTCTCTTCCCTGACGGATACTCTTTTCCCGCTTTTCATCTGCATAAAACAAGTTTGTACAATATAGTCCTATATTGTCAATTGCATAAATATTATCTTAAAACTACCAGGAGCAATAATTGCAATGAAAATTAAAAATTTATTCGTCATACTACTTTCCTGTTCCGCAATCTGTGTGGCCGCACAGAATAAATCGACTTCAACTCAAGCCATCCGGGATTTATCGCCATTACTGAAAGCCGGTAACTGGAACGTGGAAAGGAAATACGTCAAAGCAGTGGACGCAACCGCGACCATCGACGGTGAAAAAGTTCCGGCGCTGAAGCTGTCTTTTGTAATCAACCATATCCAGCCGGACGGCAGTTCGAGCGCGCCCTGGCCCTATGCCCAATTTCGTTCGATCCCGGCCGATGTGAGGGACTGGAACGAATATGACAGTGTCGAAATATCGGTTTACGGGACAATCAACCGGATCGATGAAGAAAACCTGCCGCTTCTGGTCGCTTTCGTCCCTGAAAAAGGGACCCGGACAGATACCACCAACAACATTAACGGAGTCGGGCTTTTCCGAATGGTCCGCGGCAAATGGGTCACTCTTTCCATTCCGATCGCCAAAATCAATGAATTTGCCAAGATCACTGAACCCGTGAAAATCAAGGAAATCAAGTTTGCCCTGGACGGAGCCCAATACCGGCAGGATGATCAACTGGAAATCCAGATCGCGAAATTCCAACTGGTGCGGGAAACCGTTTCCCGGATCAAGAATCTGAAAATGCTCGCTCCGGCGATCTATGCCAATGCGCCAATCATGCCGGTGGAACTGTTTGCTGTCGGAAACGAGAAAGAACTCAAGGCCGGAATACCGGTGGAAATCCTTGATTCGAACAACAAAAAAGTCTGGGGGACCTCTCTTTCGGTGGAAAAAGGAATGGAACGTTATGATCTTGACATTGCCGCGGCCAAACTGCAGCCAGGCACCTACAAACTGATATTTTCCCCTCAAGCGGAAGCGATCAGGAAGGAAGCTTCTTTCACCGTCGTAACATCACCGTGGCAATAACCGGGAGAGGACATCATTTATGAAATACTATCTGCTAACATTAATTTTTACCGTAATCGGCATATGCAATGCCGCAGAACCGGCGATGATGCTGGATTTCGGCAGCGCGACATCGCCGCTTTATGAAGGTTTCACCAGAGTTACCCGCGAGGGAGGCGACAAC
This sequence comes from Victivallis vadensis, assembly GCA_040391785.1. Classification (GTDB taxonomy): domain Bacteria; phylum Verrucomicrobiota; class Lentisphaeria; order Victivallales; family Victivallaceae; genus UBA5239. Next base: position 24,880 of record JBEBXH010000059.1, on the reverse strand, counting down.
GTGAAATGGGAAACCAAAACAGAACTGAAGGAAATCGAAAACAAAATCAAGCGCTGGAAAAAAGCGAACTTCGACGATGTCTATTATACCAGCCTCAACTGCGATTATGTCTATGGCAGCGGAGCCGCCGAGCTGAAACTTTCCGTCCTTGCCGGCAACTATAAGGTATGGGTTCTGCTGGGCAATCCGGCAGGCGGAGACAGCAAAGTCTGGAACAGCCGGATTTCAACGAATTCAGACTCCGCTGAAATCAATATTCCCGGGAATTGCGGGATGCGTTACGCGGTGTTGAATGCGACCGCGGACAAAAGCGGCCTGACGGTCCGCTTCGATACCGCCAATTCATGGATGATAAACGGCATGGTCGTTATCCCGGCCGCGGACTGGGACACTCTGGCGGAAACGGTGATTGCTCCGCTGTGGAAGGAGTACGAATTCGTCCCTAAAGACTTGCAGTCCGTCTGGAAAGAGGTTAAGCAGCCGATCCTGCAGAAGTATCCGGAGCCCAAATGGACCGAACAGCAGCTGAAAGACGGTTTCGTGATTTTTTCGCGGTCGATGATAACCACGGTATGGCCCACTGAATTTCCCGCGAGTTGGGAGATTGATGCGCCGGTTCGCGCTTTCGCGGCACAGAATGAATATGAAACACTCAGTTTTTCCATTCACGCGCTGCAGAAATTTCGGAACATCAGCTTAAAAGTCAGCGACATGGTTTCCGCGGAAGGACACCGTCTGCCCGGCGAATTTCGCAAAGATTATATCCATTACATGTATACAAGGGAATTCTTTAACACGACCCCGAATTATTTCATCGGTCCGGACGCTGTCATACCCTGGAAGTCCCAGAGCCTGGAGAAAGGCAAAAACCTGACGATCTGGCTGACCGCCAACATTCAGCCGCTGACCCCTCCCGGAGAGTATAAAGGAACCGCGGAACTCAACCTTGACGGTAAAATCAAACGTATTCCCGTTTCGTTGAAAGTTCTGCCGATAAACCTGATACAAGACACCCACAAACATCAGGCCCTTTATTTGCGCAATCCATTTCAGAAGGCGGCGGAAGCGACGGATGATTTCTCGCGGAACTGGTTCCTGAAAAAGATGGATTCCGAGCTTTCGGAGCTCCGGAGTGTCGGTATTACCAACTATCCGCAGATGCACCTGCTCGGTACCTGGCAAAAGGACCGCTGGGTATTCGAATATGACACCTTCGGCCAGATGGTTGAAATCGGGCGAAAATACGGTTTTCAGGGACCGATTGTCTGCGGATTTCCCTTCCGTTTGCTCTATACGAAATATATGAAAGAATCTCAGGGTGAGCATCTGAATAATCTGAAAAAGATGCCCCCCGAAGAGTTTTTCGCGGAACTGACTTCGATGATTCGCGAAATGTCGACCGAAGCCAGAAACCGTAACTGGCCCGAACTGCTGTTTTATCCGGTTGATGAGCCGAGTCCAAGTACCTTGCAGATGCAGTTTCTCACCCGGTGCCTTCAGGCAATCAAGGCGGGTGGCGGCAAAAGCTTTGTGACCACGGAGTCGGAAGATACCCCGACCCATGTGCTCAGGCCCTATCTGGATATCTGGTGCGGCCCCAAATTTTCCAATACCGCGGCAGAAATCGCGGAACTGAGGGAAAAATACCCGAACGGCCAATACTGGTGCTACCCGGGCTGGATCGCGGGGTATGATCATGTCACCGCCCAATGCGCCAGGTTTACTTATGGTTTCGGCTTCTGGAAATCCGGTTATCAGGGTCTGTTCCTCTGGCATTTCTCGTACCCGGACGGCGACCCTTGGAACTCGCTGGATGGTCACGAGGCCGATACCATGAATCGCTCCGCCAACGACGGCTCGGTGATTCCCTCACCGAACTGGTTTGGTCTCCGCGAAGGTATGGATGACGGACGTTACATCTATACGCTGGAATGCTGGATCAATACGGCCAAACGCGCGGGCTTCAATGATGACGCGGCTGAAGCCGAAGCGTTTTTGAAGGGCCTTAAAGACTCCGAGCCGATCCTGCCCCGGTATCACAACCCGGACGTATGGAGCGCCGAATCGACCGACGTCGTACGCTGGCAGATGGCCCAGCGGATTATGAAACTGGAAAAACTGGTTAATAATAAGTAGGAAATATGCATAGATCTATTACAATATTGATAATGATGGCGGCATTCGGAGTCGCGGGAGCGGATTTCCGCTACGACTTCGGCTCCGGGACCTCTCCGCTGATGCCGGGATTCCAGCGCCTGACCCCTTCCGGGGGGCAGGGCGCCGCCTGGCAGAAAGATGCTGTATTGACCGCTCATGACCAGAAAATACCGGTGCCGGGCAAAGGAACGCCGCAGGTTTTCCTGAATGAATTGACCTGTGATTATATTTCCGGCACGAAATCTACCGATCTCACATTAAGTGTTCCGCCCGGCAAATACCGGGTCTGGATTGCCATGGGGCATCCCAATGGCCATATATCGCAAGTCTGGAATACGATTGTCACCAGTTCGCTTGAACAGAAGGAAGCGACGGTAGCCAGCACGTGGGGCATGGAAGCATTCACGATTGCCGCCGAAGCCGGAGAGGAAGGACTGAAACTGAACATCTCCACCAAAAGCCGCTGGCTGGTCAATGCCCTGATTGCCGTTCCTGAACAGGAATTTGACGAGATTAACCAAAGCGTTATCGCTCCTCTCTGGAATGAAATCATGACCTTCCCGCCGGCGGAAGCCAAAAACTGGACAAGAATCAAACCGCCTATCCTGATGCATCATCCCGAGCCCCAATGGAGCCGGGAAAATCTGGATGACGGTTTCGCGGTTTTTGCCCGTAACTGGTGCGAGCCGGTCTGGCCGGAAGAATTTCCCCGCCAGAGCGAACTGAATGCTCCCGTACGGATGTTCGCTTCGCCGGATGAGTTCGAAACAACCAGTTTCACCATTCATGCGTTAAAGAACTTTAAGGAAATCAGCCTGACAGTCAGCAGCCTGACGGATAAATCCGGAAATACCTTGCCGGAACTCAAGGTACATTATATCCGCTACATGCTGATCCGTTCTTTTTATAATATCAAAGGCAACTATTTTGAAGGGCCTGATGTGGTTATGCCATGGGAGCCCCAATCGTTGGACAAAGGGCGCAACCTCCGCATCTGGCTGACGGCTCAGGTACCGGAAAATGCTGTTCCCGGCAACTATCAGGGAAATGCAGAGGTTAACCTTGACGGCAAAGTGATAAAGATTCCTGTCAGTCTGAAAGTCCTGCCGATCAAATTGCACAAGGATCCGAGATACGTATTCGGTTTATATTACCGGCCCGCCGCCAATTTCTTCAGTACCGAGGTGGATTCGTATTCCCTGAACTGGTGGAAAAACCGCTATGATGCGGAACTGAACGATATGCGCGACACCGGTTTCAATATGCTGATGAACGGCATCGGCCTCAATAAGGCCCACGCCAAAAGAACGGTCAGCAAACTGGCCGAGCATGGAATCAACCGGGAAGCGCCGGTCGTTGCCCCGGCCAGGGCCCTGTACAAAAAATATATGGGCAAAGAAATCACTACTCATTTAAATAATATCATTATGCCGCCTGAAGAATATTTTGCCGAATTCCGCGAATACATCCGGAAAGTAGTCAAAAACGCGGAAGGTGAAAACTGGCCGGAACTGTTGTTCTATATTGCGGATGAACCCGACGGCGGGGAAGTGGCGATTGAATTCATGATGCGGCTATTGAAGATTGCCAGGGAAGAAGGCGGCAAAACTTCCATTGCGGCGGATTTAGCGAAAAGTACTTTGGTTCCATTGTATCCTTATGTCGATGTCTGGATCACTCATGAGTTCTCCAGAACTCCGGAACAAATGAGGGAGCTCAAAAAGCAGTATCCGCATATGCACTGCTGGGTATATCCGAACAATACGACCGGCGCCAATGACCATGTGGTATCGGTTTCGGCCCGCATGACCTTCGGGTTCTCACTCTGGAAATCGGAATTCACGGGATTGATGCCGTGGGTCTACCGGCACGTTGAAGGGGACCAGTGGAACCATCTGGACGGTCCGGCCTCGGATACCTTGAATAAAACCGCCCAGGACGGTACGCCGATCGCCTCTCCGAACTGGATCGGAATGCGTGAAGGAATTGATGACGGGCGCTATATTTACACCTTGCAGAAACTGATTTCCGAAGCGGAGGCCGCGGGATATAAAGCCGGGGCCGATCATGCCCGTAAAGTTTTGAACGGAATCAATAACGCTATCCCATATCATCCATACATGTACCGTGAACTCACCTGGGAAGGAAATACCATGGATGTTTACCGCTGGGCCATAGCGCAGGAAATCATGAAACTTCAGTCTTTAAAAGAACAAAAATGACTTAAAATAAAGGAGTCGATCAATGAGCAGGAAACTAAGTAAGTATCTGGCAATGGCGGTATTCGTGCTGAGCCTCGGCATGATCTCCGCACAGGCGGACCCGATTGTGGACGCGAAAACACGGCTGGCCATCACCGGCGACAGTATCACCGAGCAGAAAATGTACAGCCGTTTCATCGAACTTTATCTCACGGCTTGCGCACCGCAACAGCCGGAAGCGATTTTCCAGTTCGGCTGGAGCGGGGACCGGGCGCCCGGGTTTGCCGGACGCATGGGTCACGACTGCCTGTCGTTTTTCAAGCCGACGCTGATGACGACCTGTTATGGTATGAATGACGGCAACTACCGTGCGCTTGACGATGCCACCCGCAAAGCCTATACCGAAGGCATGACGAAGTTGGTCAAGCAGGCGGTCGACGCCAAAGTCACCGTCCTGGTGGGCGGTCCCGGCGCGGTCGATGCGAAGACTTTCCGCAATGCCGATACGGCCAAAATGTACAACGATACCCTTGCAAAGCTCTCGGAAGTCGCGCAGGAGATTGCCAGACAGAACAATATGCCGTTTACCGACGTGCATAAAACCTGTATGGACGCCATGACCAAAGCCAAGGCCGAGCTCGGCGACGCCTATCCGGTGATGGGACGCGACGGTGTGCACCCCGGCGAGAACGGCCAGCTGGCGATGGCTTTCGCCTTCCTCAAGGAAATGGGTTTCGACGGCAATATCGGCAATATCACGCTGAACCTCGCGGCGAGCGGCAATGACCGCGTGGCCGTGACCGGTGAACACAGCGCCAAAGTGGCGGAAGACGGTTCGCTGAAGATCTCCAGCCGCCGCTGGCCCTTCTGCTTCACCGGCGGAGCCAAGGATTGGACCACTCTTGCCATGAGCCACTATTTGCCGTTCAACGAAACACTCAACCGTTTCACGCTGACCGTCAAAGGCCTCAAGACTCCTTTCGCCGATGTATCCTGGGGCGGGAACCAGAAGCGTTTCACCAGGGAAGAACTGGAAAAAGGGATCAACCTGGCCGAAGTTTTCGCCGGGGTCACTCCGTTCCAGTCCGCTTGGGTCAAACTCGACAGCGCAGTTTTCAGAAAGCAGGAACTCGAAACCTTCATGATCAAGAACGTCCGCGCCAGTATGCGCGGCGGGCTTTGGAGCAGCAGCGACATCAAAGACGACATCCATAATTTCTGGAGCACACTGCTGGAAAAGGACTGGGCCATCAAGAACAAAGCCGTGCAGGAGGCCTTCCAGCCCGTCGACCACACGATCACCGTCAGCGCCGTCACCGGTGAGCCGGTCATCGTCAAGTCGGACATCTCCGCCGTGCCCGAAGCTGCGGAATACCGCCTGATCTATGACCTCGACCTCAATAAACTCAAGGGCAACAACATCGCTTACACCACGAACGTCAGCCGCGACGCCGGCGAATTTTCCCGGGTGGCCTATTTCCTGGAACTCGGCGAAGGCGAAACCCCCACGCAGTGGATCTGGGTATCGATGGACGCTTTTACCAAAGACGCCGCCATGATCGGGGTTCCGTCGCACCTGCTGGGCACGTTGTTCCATCAGGATCTCAAAAATATGACCGTCCAGAGCAATGTGGAGTCGATCACGAGCGGCAGCGGTTTCACCGGCTGGATCGAGTTCTGGCCCAGCAACTATACTCAGATGAATTCCAAAAAAGTGCCGAACGCCAGCGACAAGACGTTTGATTGGGGCGACATGCCGTCCGCCGTTCTCGGTGCCGGTTACGGCAGCATGCAACTTCATAACCCGGCTGAAAAGCAGGTCCTTTTCGCGCTCAATAACTGGCGTGCAGGTGGCCCCGACAAGATGGACCTCGGCATCGGCAACCAGCCGCAGGGAAATCCCGACTATACGTTCAGCAACAATTCCGGCAAATACAAATTCAAGCGTTTGCGGGTTCTGGTCAAATAACACGATCCTGAACCAAACGTCGAAGGCGATAATCCATCAACGGGTTATCGCCTTATTTTTTTTCCTTCCCTGTTGGGTGATTAAAAAAGCCCGACTTTTTTCATTTCAGGGTATTGCTTTCTGTCATTCTCTGTTGTATAATATAACAGGACATAACAGAACGAGATTGATGGTAATGGCTCCGATTTTGAAAATACATACGAAAACGATTCAAGCCCAGGAATTCCTCGAAAACGAGATTCGCCTCGGGCATCTCAAGCCCGGCGAGCGGCTGCAGAGCATGCGCGAGCTGGCCACTCAGTTCGGGGTCAGCACCATGGTCATCAATTCGGCGCTGGATATTCTGGAAGAACGGGGGCTGGTGAAGCGGCTGCCGCGGCAAGGGGTTTTGATCGCCGATCCTGCCGAGGCGAAACGAACCATTCTGGCCGTATATTCTCCGGCCGGACAGGATTCGCCCACCCCGTATATTCTCCCGGAATTCGAGGCGGCATGTCTGGAACATGGTTTTCAGGTGGAGCGGCTGGACATCGATTTCATCGGCCTGGACAGTAATGACAAGCTTTTTCGTATTTTGTCGAAAAAAAACCTCCACAGTGTATTGCTTTGTGGCGCGGCATTTCAAGGCGATGAAGCGGAAATCCGCTTTTTCCAGCGCCTGGGGTTGCCGACGGTGATTCCGCACGGCGACGCGGAGGATTTTACGCGCACGGGTTTTACGGTATTTTACTCTGATACGCGCAGGATCTGGTTCGAAGCGCTGCAGCATTTGAAGTCAGAGGGCTTCCGTCACATCGGCGCGCTCGGACTGCTGCGAAACCGCAAAACCCTCTGGCGCAGCGGTACCGTGGAAGAACACGAACAGATGCTGGCCGCGCTCGGTTTGCCGCCGATTCCTCCGGCCGCCCCGGAGTTCGACGATGTGGAAGAATTTGACCGGATGCTCGACGAGTATTTGAAGCAGTACCCGTATATTGAAGTGCTGCTTTGTTATTCCGACTTCATCGCGCTGAAGGTTTATCATTATTGCCGCCGGAAGAAAATCCGTATTCCGCAGGACCTCGCGGTCATGGGAATCTGCGGTTATCCGGGTGCGGCGCTGCTCTCGCCGGCGCTCACAACCATCGACATGCAGTATGCCGGTATCGGCCGGACCGTGGCCGACTGGATGTGCAGCCCTGACGGCAAAAAAGACAAAAATCCCGTATTCCTGAGTCCCCATAAATTGATCCTGGGCGAAAGCGCCCGCAAAATGAAATCATAGGAGAATGAAAATGAAATTTATCGGCAATGGGCGTGAAAATGGCTCGAAGAAGTCATATTTCACATTGATTGAGCTCCTGGTTGTGATTGCGATTATTGCAATTCTGGCGGCAATGCTGATGCCGGCATTGAACCAGGCACGGAAAAAAGCGCAGGCCATTTCCTGTACCTCGAACCTGAAACAGCTGGGAACCTTCTTCAATTTGTATGGCGATGACTCCGACGATTATCTGCCGATGTCCCGCCAGACCTGGAACACGCGCACCACCTACTGGCCGGCGATTTTCTTCGGCGAAACCACCGATGCCCTGGGCAACCCCCTCTGCCAGCAATACGCCAGAACCGCCGCAATCCTGCTTTGCCCCGGCACCCAGAACGGATACGGGGAGTCGCATATCAAACGCGCCAGGTTCGCCGGGGCGTCCGATGCGAAATCCGACTACGGCTACAACATCCGGCTCGGTTACACCACCTATGCCACCAAGCGCGGAAACATCAAACACCCGAGCGCAACCATCCTGAGCGCCGATAATTCGCCCGCCGGTTCCAGTTATTTCGCCAGCGACGGCAAGCGCTACGGACAATCGGAGTTGTTTTATTATTTCAATACCGGCGGGCTCTGGAACGGCTTCATCGACCCGCGCCACGGCAAAGTCGCCAACGTGCTCTGGGTCGGGGGCAATGTCACTGCCCAGAACGTTCCGGTCAGTGCTTCATTGCCGCTCAACTTCACCGCGTCGGATAATCCGTATCTGCACGTGCCCTTCACCAAAGGCGCCACCGACGGGGATATCGACAATCATTTCGACGCCAAGTGAGCCGCATGAAAACACTCCTCCTGACATTATTTTTGAGCGCGGCGATACTCTCCGCCAATGACATCAATCTACTTCGCCACGGCGCTGTTTTCGGCGGCTCCTCTTTCAGCGGAGTGCCGCAGTCGATCCAGGTCACCGGGGATTATTATTTCGACAAAGCGGCGGACGGCAAGGCGGAAACCTTCTGGCTGCCGTTTGACCGCAAGGGACCGCATGAGCTCAACTGGAAATTCCGGGCTCCAATCCGGGCGGACCGTTTCCGCTGGCACGGCGACCGCCTGCAGGACGGAGCATTGCTGGCGGAGGACGAAAGCGGAACCTGGCGCGAGCTGGGGAAAATCACCGCAGACCGCGGTGAACTTACCTTCCCGGAAGTCAAAAGTCACAGTTTCAAACTGGCATTCGGCGAAGCGGCGGGCGTGATCCGGATTTTCGAACTGGAATTATTCGGTCCGGAGCAGCCGGTCGTGCCGGAAATCCTGCCCCCGTTGGCGGCGGACGCCCCGACAGTACAATTGCTCAATATGCAGGGAAATATTCAGGATGGGACCGTGCATCTCACCTGGACTCCGGAGACCAAGGATCTGCCGGAAAACCTCTACTTGCTGATCCGGCTCGGCGACCGCGCCCCGGAGAAATTCCGCAAATGGGCCGGTGATATCCGCATTGCCGATTTCGCGGTGCCGTTGCGGTCCGGCGCAGCTACGTTCCGGCTTCCGGCGTGGGCGCCGCCCGGCAATGTGGCATACTTCATCGAATGCTACGGCGGCGAACCGCTGCGGCAATTTCAAGTTCAAACCGCCCAGCCTCAGCTGTCGAATGGCCCGGAGCCGGCGATTTCCTCCATCCCGGTCCAGCACACCGAACTCGGCGACCGCAACGGTCAGCGCGGGTTTGTGATCAACGGGACGTTCCGGTTGCCGTTCTTCATGCGTTACATGCGGCTCGTGGACTATGAACGAATTCATCTCGCCAGGGCCAATGGAATCGAGATGCAATATTTCATGCTTTATTACAGTTGCGTCGGCGTACCGGAGGAGTATCCGCTTTATTTCCAACGGCTGGACCAGCAGATCCGTGCCACGCTGAAACTCCAACCCGAGGCACTGTTTCTGATCGGCATGGACCTGCGCCCCGACAAGCGCTATCTGACTTCGCATCCCGCCGAACTGATGCATGACCGCGACGGCAAAGTCATCATCGAAAACGGCAATCCATATGGCTTGATCAGTTTCGGCTCCACCGGTTTTCTGGCGGAAACCAAACGTTTCATCGACGAATTGCTGGGGTTCCTGAAGCGTCAGCCGTATGCCAACCGGATCATCGGCTATCAGCCGTGGCTCAACAGCGCCAACGACGCCTTTATCGGCGGCATCCGCGGCAACTCCTTCGTGTCCGAGCGTCCCAAGCTTAAGGTCGGTGACTATAATCCGCAGGCCATTACCCGGTTTCGCGATTTCCTGCGGGACAAATATCAAACCGAAGACGCCCTGCGCCAAGCCTGGAACAACCCCGGCGCGACCTTTGCCGGTGCCATGATTCCGGACAATCTGGTCGCGGAGGATGCACCGGGCGCAGTTTTCCGCCGTGCGGAAGGCAATCAGGCGGTATTCGACTACTGGGAATTTTTTCCGACCCTGCTCGGTGATACCATGCGCGAAATCGCTGCCTACCTCAAACAGCAAACCGGCGGCAACGCCCTGGTATTCATGCACTACGGTGCGGTTCTCTCCACGTTGACCAACACCCAGCCCGGCGGCAGCCGCCATCAGAGCAACAACAACGATTTCCGGCGGCTTCTCGAAGATCCGAATATCGATATGTTCGTGCAGTCTTTCTCCTATCAATACCGTCACGCGGGGGACCCGATGTCCTGCTATCAGCTGATCGACTCGATCAACCTCCACGGCAAGATGTATCTCTCCGATTACGACGCCCGGACGTTTTCCGTCGGCTGGCTCAACTATGGGCGTCACCGCAGCATTGTCGAAACCGAGGCGGTGCTGGCGCGCGATTTCAGTTTTCTGCTGCTCAAAAACGCCGGGGCATGGCTCTCGGATATGGCGCAAAGCAGCGAGCGGAACTTCAATCGTGACTCGAATCACTGGTTTGCCGCGCCGGAAATCACCGCCGTGACCCGGCGCGTGCTGAATACCTTCGACCCGGCCGCGCAAACCGTCGAGAAGCGCTCCGTGGCGGAAGTCGCCGTCTGGGTCGGGCTGGATTCCGTGAAATTCGAAGATACCCTCAATGCAGCGGTCATCTACCGCAACCTGATCCGCCGCACTCTGGACACCGAGCTCAACCGCCTCGGCGCGCCCTATGACATTTATCTGGCGGACGACCTGACCAGAATCGGCGAAAAAGCCGGGCAATACAAGCTCCATATCTTCCTGAACGCATTTTCCCTGAAGGAAAAGGAACGCGCCGCCATCGAGCAATTGAAGCGGAACCACACCACGCTGATGTGGTTCTATGCCCCGGGCTGGATGGACGAATACGGACGGACCGGAGCGGAACGGATGCGCCAACTCACCGGTATTCAGATCGAGACGCTGACGGAGGAACGCGGGCCGTTGTCGACCACTCTCGAACAATCCGGCAAAACGTTCCACGCGGAGACCTACGGCGGTGACGGGGCAAAAGTGCATCCGGCTGCGATCAGCCCGCTTTTTGCCGTCAACGACCCGACCGCTACCGTGATCGGGCGCGACCACAAAAAACGCCCGAATCTGGTACGAAAACAGCAGGGACAATGGAACTCGGTTTACTCCGCGTCACCGTTCCTGCCGGTGGAAATGCTGCGTAGTCTGGCGCAGGACGCCGGGGTGCATCTCTACACGGACAAACCGGCGCTGATGATGGCGGACAACCGCTTCCTGATCCTGCACTGCGGCACGGATGCGCCGCAGACAATGACGATTTCGCTGCCGGCTCCGCAAACCATTGTCGATACGCAAAGCGGCAAGATCATTGCGGAACACAGCAAGACTTTCCAGATCAAACTCGAAAATCCCTCGACCAAAATTCTGCAACGAAAGGATTGAACCCCATGCGTATGCTCACTATTCTGGCAGTTCTGACTGTGGCAACTCTGCTCCACGGAGCGGAAAATATTACCCCAAGTCAACCGAAAGACTGGAGCTTTGGCGGCGGGCTGAAACTGACGGCTCAGGATGGAAACATTATCGCGGTCGGCGGCACCGGGCTATTTCTCTCGCAGAAATCGTTGACGATCGACCCTGCCGCCCATTACCGGATTGCCGGTTCCTTCCGTAGCGGCGGTTCCGCCAATATACGTTTTTATTTCGGCGCGACATGCCTGGATGCCCAGCGCAAGCCCATCCTGCCAAGCCAGTTTCTGGCGGTCCCTGGTTCCGATACCGTGCTGACCGCGGACTGTCTGCCGACGGACTGGCAGCTTTCCGTAAAGGATGCCTCGCGCTGGAAAAGCGGCAAACTCTACAAGGTCGCCTTTGAAACGGACCCGTCCGGCAAGTTTGCCGACCTGCCGAACGACAAGCTGGCAGTCGCCGCCGTGACGGAAGTTTCAAAGGAGGACGGAAAATATACGGTCAAGCTGGAAAATGCTTCCGGTAAATTTTACCCCGCCGGCACCCATGTTCGCCAGCATCAGGACGGCCCGAACCACCTCTATGTCGCAGCCTGGAAGGAAGCCACGCCGCAATGGCAGGAATTCAGCGCCGAAATCAGCGGCATGAGCCTGGAGAAACTCAGCACCACCCAGTGGCGCCCCGGCACGAAGCTCGCCCGGCTCTGCATCATCGCCAACAGCACGGGGCTGCCCGATGCCATTCTGGAAATGCGCGATATCTCCCTGACCAGGATAGACGACTAACTGATCGCTAGATTCAGGAGCCGGATGATATTTTTGCGGGCGATTTTGTCGAAGGTATCGCCGGAGATTTTGCCGCTCAATTTGAGGTCGATCAGGAACTGTGCCAGCGGCAGGGGCTGCGCCGCATAACAGATGTCGGTACCGAAACAGAGACGGTCCTGAAATTCGTTGAGGAAGTGAGCCGCGTAATCCGGGTCGCGCGCTAACGCGTTGTAACCGCTGCCGGCGGAGAGGTCGCCCCACAAATTCGGATAACGGCGCATCAGCTTGGGTACCGCGCCTTCGGCTCTGACCGGGTACTTCGGGTAGCCTCCGCGGTCGGCCACGGTTTCGAGTACGCCGATTTCGCTCCAGTAGGCGGGACCATGCCCGAATATGACCAGTTTCGGGAACTGCTGCAGGCAGTATTCGAGCTGCGGCAACCCCGGTTCGTCGACCAGCCCGTAGGAGCGTCCCACGTATACCGTGACGTCGAACACCAGCGGCAGGCTGAATGCCTCCACCTGACGCAGGAAATTCTGCACCAGCGGATGCCGGAACGGCAGGTTCGGCATGAACTCGCCGACACCGAGGTAACCGTGTTCCTTGTACCATTTGAGCCAGACGGAGAAGTCGGTGAACTCCGAGTTGCCGATTCCCCGCGGGTCGATGTTGCAGTACGCGAGGAAGCGGTCCGGGTAGCGCCGGCAGATTTCCATGATTTCCTCATTGGACTGCGGCAGGTAAGTCTCGGGACCGATCAGCGGCAACAGGATGCCTTTGTCGATTCCGAGCTCGTCGTAGCGTTTGATCACTTCCTCAGGGGTGCAGAATTGTGTGTGCCCGTCTTGCGGCGGGCACGGGTACAGATAAGCATGGGAGTGGACGTCGATAAACATCTTACGCTCCTTCTTTGACCTCGGGGGCTTTTTTATCTTTGCGGTTCGAAAGCTCGATTAATTTCTGTACGACCACGTAGAATCCCGGAATCAGCAGCGTGCCCACGATCACCGCGGCAATCATGCCCCCGCAGATCGCCGTGCCGAGCGCCCGGCGGCTGATCGCCCCGGCCCCCTCTGCCACGACCAGCGGGAACACCCCGAAGATGAACGAAATCCCCGTCATCAGCACCGCCCGGAACCGCAGCTTGGCCGCGAACGCGGCCGCTTCCACAATATCCATGCCGCCTTCCTCGTGCTGTACCTTGGCGAATTCCACAATCAGGATCGCGGTTTTGCACGCCACCCCGAAGAGCAGGATAAACCCGACCTGCGTATAAATATTGTTGTCCAGCCCCAGCGCCCAAAGCGAGATCAGCGCCCCGAAGAACGCCACCGGCACCGAAAGCAGCACCGCCACCGGAATCATCCAGCTCTCGTACTGCGCCACCAGAAAGAGGTACATGAACAGCAGCGCAATGGCCATGATCAACCCCATCTGCCCGCTGGCCAGACGCTCCTGGTACGACATGTCGGTCCAGTCAAACGTCATATTCGGCGGCAGGATCTTGCGCGCTTCCTCCTCCATGGCGGCCATGGCCTGTCCGGAGCTGTAGCCCTCGGCAGGATTGCCGTTGATCGTGGCCGAGGAATACATGTTGTAGCGGTTCAGGTACTGCGGCGCGAACTTCTGCTTGACGTCGACCATGGTGCTCAGGGGAACCATGTCGCCGTTGCTGTTTTTGACATGCAGATTGGTCACGGCTTCGATCGTGGAGCGGTACGGCGTCTGCGCCTGGATTTCGACCTTGTAGACCTTGCCGAATTTGTTGAAGTCGTTGATATAATTGTAACCGGCCAGACTCTGTAGCGCCAGGTTGATATCGCTCAGGAGCACGCCCATTTTCAGGACCTTTTCGCGGTCGATTTCCAGATACGTCTGCGGCACGGAGGCGCGGAACGTGGCAAACGCCTCGCCGATGGCCGGATTCTGAGTGGCCGACTGCAGCAGGTTATTGATCTCCTCGCCCATCTGTTCCGGGTGCGTGCCGGAGGTATCCTGCAGCACAAACGAGAACCCGCCCGTGGAGCCGATACCCGGGATCGCCGGCGGCGTAAACGGCATGATGATCGCTTCGGGGAACGGCGCAATCCGGCGGCGGACTTCTTCGATAATCGCCGGCAGGCTCGTTTCCTCGCTCTTACGCTCCGCCCACGGCTTCAGCGAACAGATGATAAATCCGGTGTTGCTGGCGGTGGTCCCGGTCAGGATACTGTACCCGGTGTTCGAGGCCACGCTCCGCATGCCGGGAATGTCTTCCAGCGACTTGACGACTTTGTCGATCACGGACTGCGTACGCGGAATTGCCGAGGCGTCCGGCAGCTGCACGTTGACGAAGAACGCCCCCTGGTCCTCCTCGGGGATGAACCCGGTCGGCAGGATCTTGTAAATCTGCACGATCACCAATATCAGGATGCCGTAGAAAACCAGCACCATCAGCACGCGCTTCACAATGCGCATGACCACGGCCGAATAAGCATGGGTCAGCTTCTCGAAAAATTTATTGAACCAGTTGAAAATAAACTTGTCCAGCATCCGGACAATAATGGACTTTTTCCGGTTCGGGTCGACCTTTTTCAGCAGGATCGAGCATAGCGCCGGGCTCAGCGTCAGCGCGTTTACCGCCGAGAAAGCCACCGCCACTGAAATCGTGATCCCGAACTGACGGTACATTTCCCCGGTAATCCCCCCGAGGAAGCAGACCGGGATAAACATCGCCAGCAGCACTGCCGTGGTCGCGATAATCGGCCCCGTCACCTGTTCCATTGACTTGAGCGCGGCTTCGCGGGGCTCGAGCCCTTCCTCTTCCATCAGGCGGTTGACGTTTTCGATCACCAGAATCGCATCGTCCACCACGATCCCGATCGCCAGGATCAGCCCGAACAGCGTGATCAAATTGATCGAAAACCCGATCACCAGCATCACCGCGAAGGTACCGATCAGCGACACCGGGATCGCGATCGTCGGCACCAGCGTCGAGCGCCAGTCCTGCAGGAAAATAAAAGTTACCAGAATCACCAGAAACACCGCTTCAAACAGTGTTTTCACTACTTCGTCGATCGACGACTGGATGAATTCGGTGGTATCGTAGTTGAAGTCATATTCGAGGTCTTCCGGGAAACGCTCCTTGAGCTCAAGCAATTTTTCGCGGCAGAGCTTGGCGATGGCCATTCCGTTGGCGTCGTTCAGCTGGTAAATTGCCATCAGCGCGGCGTCCTTGCCGTTGAACTGGCCGTCCGAGGTATAGCTTTCCGCGCCCATCTCGACCTTGGCCACGTCCTTGATTTTGACCTGCTGGCCGCTCGACTCCGCACGGATCACGATTTCCTCGAAATCCTCGACGTCGGTCAGGCGCCCTTTGGTCAGAATGTTGTAGCGGAACATTTGGCTCTTGTCGATCGGCGCATCGCCGAGGGCCCCGGCCGAAACCTGCACGTTCTGCTGCTTGACGGCGTTGATGATCTCGTCCACCGTCATATTCAAGCTCGCCATCCGGTCGGGGTCCACCCAGATGCGCATGGAGTAATCGGCGCCGCCCAGCAGCTGCACGTCGCCCACACCCGGGATACGGGCGATTTCGTCTTTGATATTCAGCGATATATAGTTATTCAGCCACAGCGAATTGTAAGTATCATTCGGCGAGTACAGCGACAACACCAGCAGCATGTTACTGGATTTTTCCTTGACGATGATCCCCTGCCGGCTCACTTCCTCCGGCAAACGCGCCGAGGCCCAGTTTACCCGGTTCTGCACGTTCACCGTGTTCATGTCGCCGTCGGTACCGATACCGAACGTAACCGTGATCGTGGCCGTGCCCGAGTCCGCGCTGGTGGACGACATGTAAATCATCCGCTTCACCCCGTTCACCTGCGCCTCGATCGGCTCCACCACCGTTTCCTGTACCGTCATGGCGTCCGCCCCCGGATAGGTCGCGGATACCGCCACCTGCGACGGCGTGATATTCGGGTACTGCGCAATCGGCAGCGCCTTGACGGCGATCAACCCGGCAATTGTCATAACGATCGAAATCACAAAAGCAAAACGCGGACGATGAATAAAAAAGCTGCTGATCATTTCTTAACCTGTTCCGCCGGTTTGGTTTCAGTCACGGGCTTAGCCGGGGCCGGAGCGGCCGGAACTGCGGGGGGCGCGGGCTTGGCTGCTTCCGCAGGTTTCGCCTCGGTTGCGGGCTTGGCCGCTTCCGCCGGTTTGGTTTCCTTCCCGCTGGTCCGCGGCTTTTTCGTATTCGCAAAGGAAATCACTTCCGGTTTTTTGATTTTGTAAAGTTCAGCGGCGGCGGCTTGCGATACATAGCGCTCATCCACCTTCGGGGCCACCTTCATTTTCGGGCGAACTTTCTGGATCCCTTCGATGATCACGTTTTCGCCCTCCGCCAATCCTTCGATCACAACGAATAATTCGTCGTTGGTGCCCATTTTGATCGATTTCCGGGCCACGACATTGTCCTTGTCAACCACCATTACATATTTGGCGTCCTGGCTTTCCTGAATAGCCTGCCGGGGGATGAGCAGCGATTTCGGATTGACCTTCGGCTCCACGCGGACCCGCATATACATGCCGTCGATCAGGATCCGGTTCGGATTGCTGAACTGCGCCTGCATCATCAGCATACCGGTCATCGGATTGACCCGGTTGTCCCATTTGGTGATCTTCCCTTCCAGATTGTACTCCATGCCGTCCTGCAGAAACAGCCGGACCCGGGCCCCGGCGTCTCCGTCGATTTCATCCTCGCCGACGGCCTTCATGACCTTCAGCAGTGAAACTTCATTGATGGAGAACGAGACGTCGATCGGGTCCGTGGTCACCATGGTCACCAGCGTACCGCTCTCCGCGCTCACCACGTTGCCCACGCTGTAAGTGACGAGGCCGACCCGGCCGTCAAAGGGGGCGTAAATCTTGGTATAACTGAGCTGGAGTTTGGCATTGTCGATGGCGGCGGCGGTGGCTTTGACCTCGGCGTCGGCTTCCATCTTGCGGGCCAGGGCTTCGTCGCGGACGCGCTCCGAAACGGCGTCGCCTTTGTACAGCGCTTCCTGGCGGGCATAATCGGAATCGGCATTTTTCTTGTCGGCCAGCGCCTTCTCATGGCTTGCTATGGCCGTCTGCAGATCCGCTTCATACTGATAAGGTTCGATCTCATAAAGCAGCGTCCCCTTCTTGACATAATCGCCTTCCTGGAAATTCTGTTTGGTCAGGAACCCCTTGACGCGGGCCACGATGTTCACGGTTTCGCAGGCCTTGACCTGTCCGATCAACTGCAAACTGTCCGCGATCACTCCGGAAATCACCGGGCTCACGGTCACCACCGTCGGCGGCGGAACCGGTTTTTCTTTCTTACAGGCGCCAAGCATAGCCAACACGGCCATACCGGCCGCAATCCACATATATCGCATCTAAATTACCTCCCGATAAAAAAGTTATAGCCAATGAATATACTCCTGCAAAATAGAAAAAACCAGTGCCGAAAAGGTTTTTCCGGAAAATCAGTACCGATAAGAGATTACAGGAATAGGACTTATAGGACAAATAAGACAAATAGGAAAATACGCCTTTTCCTTTCCTATTATGTCCTATACGTCCTATGTGTCCTATATTTTCTCTCAACAGTCTCTGTAAATGTACTTTTTTTTGTAATTTCTCACACGTATGAGATTGACAAGGCTCCAAAACAGCTGTATTTTATCAGAATACACATCTCATACGTGTGAGATACAAAATTCTTTAAGATTTATGATTACTCAAAAAACAATCGCAGAAAAACTGGGCATTTCGCCGTCTCTGGTCTCGCGCGCCCTTTCCGGCACGGCGGGCAACATTGGCGCGTCCGAGGAAACGGTCCGCCGCATTCGCGAGACCGCGGCCGAGCTCGGCTATATGCCGAACGCCGCGGCATTGACGCTGCGCGGCATCATGTCCAGGACCATTGGAGTGATCATCAAAGATTTCGACGACCCCTTCCTGGGGCGCATCACCGGTGCGATTCAGGAAAAAGCCCGGAAAAGCGGCTGTTCGCTGAACCTGACCGGCTTCGACCTCGAAAACCGCTGCCCTTCGGACAGTTCCTCGCTGCTGCGTTACCGCCTCGACGCGCTGATCATCTGCGGCAGCGACATCTGTGCCAAGTGGGTGGATGAATTCACCTCACGCGGTATTCCGGTGGCCCAGCTCGGCGTCGACCGGGATTATCCCGGCGTGGCCCGGGTGGAGGTCGATGAACTGGCCGGAATCCGGATACTGGTCGAATATGTGATGCAGCAGGGACACCGCCACCTCGGCTTTATCGGGGGCTCCAGTGGTCCGCACCTGCGCCGCCGCCGTCTGCTGGAGGAAGTCCTGCAGAGCAAACAGATCATGGCCGAACTCGTTTCGGTGACGCATGGCGACAATGTCGGTCTCCGCGCCATGAACAAACTGCTGCAGAAAACCCAGAAGAGCCGCCCGACCGTGGTGCTGGCCGCCGACGATTTCACCGCCCAGGGCGGCATACGCGCCCTCTTTGAACAAGGTCTCTCGGCCCCCCGCGACATGTCGCTGACGGGTTTCGACGATATTCCCTCGGCCGAGTTGATGATTCCGGCCCTGACCACCATCCGGGTTCCGGTCCGGCGGATGGTCTCCACGGCCTTTGACCTGATTTCCAAGAACGACCCGAAAACACGCCAGGTCAGGAAACTCGCCCCCGAGCTGGTCGAACGCGAATCCTGTATCGGACCGGGCAAATAAAGATGATATTACCAAACTCAAACTCTAATATAAAGGAAAGAAGACGATGAGTTCAAGAAACATGTTGGACAATGCAATCGAAAATTTCAACAAGGCCGCCGTCATGTTGGAAAACGAGTATGCCAAGGAATTGCTCGATTCCCTGCGCTATCCCGATGAACGTACCGAGCTCCAGCTCTCCCCGCTGCTCATTACCGATGGCAAACTCCATACCGTCAAGGCTTTTATCGTCAAGCACAGCGACGCCATCGGCCCCTGCAAGGGCGGTATCCGCATGGCCCCGAACGTGACGATTGAAGACGTCTCCGCGCTGGCCATGGAAATGACCTGGAAATGCGCGCTGATCGGCGTGCCCTTCGGCGGCGGCAAGAGCGGTATCGTCTGCGATCCTTTCGCGCTCTCCAAATTCGACAAAGAAGCCGTCGTACGCAGTTTCGCCCGCAGCGCCCATAACCATATCAGCCCGCTGGTCTACGTACCGGCTCCCGACATGGGCACCAACGAAACCGACATGGGATATATTAAAGACACCATCGGGCGTTCGGGCGGCCAGGCCACCACCCATGGCTGCTATGTCACCGGCAAGCCGGTCATCCTCGGCGGTATCCCCGGCCGGCGCGAAGCCACTGGACGCGGCGTGATGCTGACCGTGCTCGAAGCCCTCCGTATCATGGGCAAGAACCCGGAAAAAGTTTCCGTAGCCGTACAGGGCTTCGGCAACGTGGGCGCCGTCGCCGCGCTCGAACTCTTCCGCAAGGGCTGCAAAGTCGTCGCCATTTCCGACGTCAACGGCGCCATTTACAAGAAAGACGGCATCAACGTGGAAGAACTCATGCTGTACTTCCAGGCCAACGGCAAGCTGCAGGGCTTCGACAGCTCCACCGAAATCACCGGTGCCGAACTGCTGGAAGTCAACTGCGACGTCCTCGTCCCCGCCGCCTCCGGCAACCAGATCACCTCCGAAAACGCCGCCCGTGTCAAAGCCACCATCATCGCCGAAGGCGCCAACGGCCCGACCACCAATGAAGCCGACGCCATCCTCGAAGAAAAAGGCGTTTTCATCATTCCCGATATCCTCTGCAACGCCGGCGGCGTATTCGTGTCCTACCTCGAATATACCCAGGAAACCCAGCAGGAACAGATGACCGAAGAAGAAGTTTACGACCGCCTCAGCAAGCGCATGAAAACCAAATTCTGCCAGGTCTACGAATGCTCGCGCGAGCGCAAAATCAATATGCGCCAGGCCGCCATGCTGCAAGCTGTAAAGACCGTTTGCGATGCCAAGATCGCCCGCGGCTACCTCCCGTAAGAATAATTTCGCATAAATTCCATTAACCTAAAAAAAGGAAAACAAATGACCGTACAAATCTACTCGACAGTCGAAAAGATGGGTGCCGCAGCTGCCGCTCGCGGCGCGGACAAAATCCGTGAAGCCATCGCTGCCCGCGGCCAGGCCAATATCATCATCGCCACCGGCGCCAGCCAGTTCTCCATGCTGCAGAACCTGATCAAGGCCAGCGGCATCGACTGGAGCAAGGTTGTCATGTTCCACCTCGATGAATACGTGGGCCTGCCGGAAAGCCATCCGGCCAGCTTCCGCAAATACATCAAGGAACGCTTCGTCGCCAACCTGCCCGCTCCGCTGAAAGCCGCCCATTATGTCGACGGCAGCAACCCGGATGCGCAGAAAGCCTGTGATGAACTCGGCAAAATCATCGCCCAGCACCCGATCGACGTCTGCTTCATCGGCATCGGCGAAAACGGCCACATCGCCTTCAATGACCCGCCGGCCGACTTCGACACCGAAGCCGCCTACCTGGTGGTGAACCTCGACGAACCCTGCCGCAAGCAGCAACTCGGCGAAGGCTGGTTCCCGACCCTCAACGATGTGCCGAAACAGGCCATTTCGATGGCCGTCCGCCAGATTCTGAAGAGCAAAGCCATCATCAACACCGTCCCGGACGCCCGCAAGGCCAACGCGGTAAAGATCACCATCGAAGGCGAACTTTGCCCGAACCATCCCGCATCGGTCATCCGCTTCCATCCGGATTGCGTGACCTATCTGGATGCCGCCTCCGCCGCCGATCTCTCGAAAATCACCAGAGAGATGTGCTGCCGCGGATAAGTGGATTATCCCTCAAATCACCGCCTTCAACCGGCGGTGATTTTTTTTTTTGGTGCGAATTGGTGTCAGATTACTGATAACGTTCCAGCATGGCGTTCAACGTGGCCGCATCGGCTTTCAACTGTTCGAGCGAATCGTCTTTGATAAATTCCAGCATGGCGACATGGTCGCGTCCGGTGCTGTGGGCAAGCTCGAAATATTGTTTCCACTCATTGATGCCGTCGGCGAGAGGATGACGGATGATTTCGTTATTTTCTTTGGTCCACTGAAAAACATGGATATTGGTGAGGCGCGGCAAGGTCATTTTCAAGCCGGCCAGGCGATATTCAATCGAGGTCGCGACCGGGGGTTGCCAGTAGGTATGGAAATTGTTGGAAGTGATTTCCGCGAGCATGGCGGCGGCGGATTCGTTGGTATCGGTAATGGTGCCGCCGTGGTATTCGGTGCTGACCGTGATGCCGCGGGCGGAGGCGATAGCACAGCAACGGCGCAGGTCGCAAATGACCTCCGAGCGTTGTTCCGGCGTGCAGTCGGCACTGCCGGCCACACCGGCCCAGACGCGGATCGTGGGAGCGCCGAGCACGGCGGCGGTTTCGACGACACTGCTGAAATCGGGCTGGTCCTCCGCTCCGGCGCGGTAGTAGCTGCCGTAAGCGGCGCACTGCACCTTTTTCTCATCCATCAGTCGACGGACCGCCGTGGCGGTGTCGAGGTCGCCGTGAGGCACGTGCACATCGCCGCCCCATTCAATAAAACGCAGGTTATTTTCGGCGGCAATGCCGATCAGTTCGGCTGCCGGAATTTTACGGAACGATATCGACACCAGACCGCTCTTAATCATAGTATGCTCCTTGAATATGAAAAAATTAAAACAAAAGAATATAGCATGATTTCGACAAAAAATCCCATCCGGAAGTCTAAATTCGATGAAAATATAATCTTGCGGACCTGGCGGATTTCATGACTTATTATAAGTGGGAGCTCAAATCACGTTATTATAACAAATTGTAAATGGCAAGATAATGCAATGAACTGCCCAGCAGCACGAAAATGTGCCAAACGGTATGAGCATAAGGGCGATTGATCAAGTAGAATATAATTCCGAGCGTATAGATAACGCCGCCGGCGACCAGGAAGCCGAGAGCAAGTGGAGTCATACTGTTAATCAGGGATTTAATGCAGCACAATACCAACCAGCCCATGGTGCAGTACAGGATCAGCGACAGTCCGTAGAAACTCCGCAACGTAAAGCTTTTCAGGATAATTCCGGCAATTGCCAGCCCCCAGATAATCGCCAGCAAAATGAAGCCGGTCAAACTCCTGACCGCAATCAACATCAGCGGCGTATAGGTCCCGGCGATCAGGATATAAATGGCGCAATGATCAAACTTGCGAAAGAGGATCTTTTTCGAATCGCTGCGCACGCCGTGATACATGGTTGAGGCCGTGTACATCGACAGCAGGGAGGCTCCGTAAATACCCATGGCTGTCAGGTTGAGCAGCCCGGTGGGCAATATCGATACAATCAGCGCGGCTACTCCGCCGAGTACGATCAGGATGCCGGCGGCATGGGTCAACGTATTGGCGATTTCTTCGCGGTGCGAGTAGAAATGAATTGGAATATTTGCAACAGCCATGCGCTTACTTCGCTACCGGCCTGCTTCCGGGAAATTGCAGCTTCATATAAAATCTCCAAAAGAGAGAGCAGAGGAAGCCGTTTCCGGCCTCCTCGCGGCTGCCGGTTTTACCAGCGGTTGCCGCCGCCGTTGAAGCTGCGATGTCCGCCGCTGCGGGAGGAGCGCTCTTCACGGGGTTTGGCTTCATTCACCACGATGGTACGGCCATCGCAATCAGTACCGTTCAGGGCCTGGATTGCCGCATTGGCCTCGCCTTGATTGTTCATTTCGACAAAGGCGAACCCTTTGGCACGGCCGGTGTCACGATCCATGACGACGCTGACGGAGTCGACAGTACCATGATTGTTGAACATGTTGGTGAGCTGGGCCTCGTTGGTCGAGAACGGCATGTTTCCTACGTAAATCCTCATAGAGATTTCCTTTTGCGGTTATTCCGCGGTTTATTGCTTCCCCGGGACAAAAATTGACTGAGTTTTGGATAACGACGTAATTGCTGCCCGACAGAAAATGGAGAAAGCTGAATGTTCAGAAACCACCAGGAAGGAATGTGCGAAGAAATCAGAATGTAAAAATCTAAAAATCAAACCAAAAAACGTAAACTCTTATCTTACTTCTGAATGTACTGTTTTAAACGCAACTCCAATGAGTCAACATGTCGTACTATTTTCAGAAGTTCATATTTTTACATTACCGTGTTAATTCACGATTACAAGCCGGATTGCAAAAATAATTGAAAATAAACTATTTAGAAAAATTATTCTTCAAATCAGGGATTGCATGATTTGAGTTTACTTGCCGATGCAGAACTTGGAGAAGATGTTTTCGAGGATGTCGGGGTCGACGGTTTCGCCGGTGATGCCGCCGAGGGCGCTTACCGCCTGGCGCATGGCCGTGGCTGCGAGTTCCCATTGTTCGGCTTCGATCAGCTCCATGGCTTCGGGCAGGGTGGCAATGGCCTCGCTCAACAACGCCTGATGACGGGCGTTGACGGCAACTTCGGGTTCTTCGGCGTGGGCCTTGCCCCAGACCATTTTTTCGAAGATGTCGAGCAGATCGTCGATGCCGGTGTTTTCGGTGACGGAAATGGCGGCGGTCGGCAGTTCAAGATGTGGCAGGGGGCGGTCGGGGACGAGATCGGTTTTGTT
Organism: Victivallis vadensis; assembly: GCA_040391785.1. Lineage (GTDB taxonomy): Bacteria > Verrucomicrobiota > Lentisphaeria > Victivallales > Victivallaceae > UBA5239. The sequence goes on along the minus strand of JBEBXH010000059.1, from coordinate 983 downwards.
CCAGACGGCGATGACGCGGTCGAGGTTGCGGCAGGCGGTGTTCATTTCGCGGATTTCGGCGTCGGGATTAGCTTCGGAGGCGTCGAGGAGCCAGATGATGATCTGGGCGCTTTCGATGGTGTCGCGGGAGCGGTCGATGCCGAGTTTTTCCAAATAATCGTCGGCCTGGCGGATGCCGGCGGTGTCGGTCAGGCGGACGGGGATGTTGCGTAAATTGGCGCTTTCCTCGATGGTGTCGCGGGTGGTGCCGGGGATTTGCGAGACGATGGCACGGTCGCGGCCGAGGAGCAGGTTCAGGAGGCTCGATTTGCCGGCGTTCGGGCGGCCGGCCAGGACCACCCGGATGCCCTCGCGCAGGATCATGCCGGTGCTGAAGGTGTCGACAAGTGTGCGGCAGCCGGAGAGAATGGCGGAGAGCTGGGCGGTGACTTCGGCGGGGGGGAGCCAGTCGAGATTGTCGTCGCCGAAATCAAGGCGCGATTCGGTTTCGGCCAGCAGATGAACCAGTTCGTCGCGCAGGGATGAGATTTTGATGCTGAGGCGGCCGGCGATCTGGCGCTCGGCGAGGTTCAGGGCCATCTGGCTGTGGGCGTTGATGATGTCGCCGACGGCTTCGGCCTGGACGAGGTCGAGTTTGTCATTGACGAAAGCGCGGAAGGTGAATTCACCGGGTTCGGCGAGGCGCGCTCCGGCTTTGACGGCGGCATCGAGTACCCGGCGGGCCGCCAGTGCGCCGCCATGACAATGGATTTCCACCACATCGTCGCCGGTGTAACTGTGGGGCAGGGGCATGTAAACGGCCAGCGCCGGGTCGCCCTGACTGGTGCCGTAAAGCATCCGCCGCCGGTTGGCCGGGCTCAATTCGGAGTGGCCCTGCCAGATAGCCCGGCCGACGGCCAGGGCATCTGCCCCGGAAATCCGGATGATGGAAATGGCGCCGCCGGTACCGGTACAGATGGCGCAGATGGTGTCGACTGTGTTCA